>JBLXDA010000004.1:118619-202536 GCA_048264505.1 Aequorivita sp. | reverse complement strand
TAAGCTTCTCATCGGTCTATTTCTAAACCACAAGCCACCTTTAAGTGACTCAACACAACATTTTAGTTGCGGTCTGGACGAGACTCGAACTCGCGACCCCCTGCGTGACAGGCAGGTATTCTAACCAACTGAACTACCAGACCAAATTTTCAATCTCTTTTTCAAGAAACCTCAACAACAGTTGAGCGTAGTGAAAAATTGTTACCATACATTTTGAGATTACTCCCTTGCCGTATTAAGCGGTGGCAAATATACTACTCCATTTCATATCCACAAACTATTTTTTTAAAAAAATAAAAAAATTATCCAAACTTCTGTCTCTCCACAAGATAGGTCGTTAAAATTTTATTGAAACTTTCGTTTATATCTGCCTGCACGTACTTAATCCTGTATTGTGCGCAACGCAATTGCAATTCGCTAAAGTAATTTTGCACCGCTTCTTCGTATTGCTCCTTAATATTTTCTGCGTAAAGATTGACATAATCGCCCGTTTCTACGTCTATAAAACGCTTAGGACGGTTATTAAAGTTGAAATTTACCTCCAGTTCTTTATCGAAAGTGTGAAAAAGTATCACTTCGTGTTTGTTGTATTTTAAATGCTGAAGAGCTTCAAATAACTTTTCTGCTTCGGCATCGCTCTGAAGCATATCGGTAAACAGAAACACTAGCGAGCGTCTCTTTAGCTTTTCAGCAATAAGATGCAAATGCTCATAGGTTTTAGTTTGCGATTTCTCTTTTGAAGACTGCAGTGCTTCATTTAATTTTTGCAATATCATTTGATGGTGGCGCTCACTTCCTTTCTCTGAAGTGTAAAACTCATAGGCATCACTGTAAATACTAAGTCCTACGGCATCGCGCTGCCGTTTCATCAAATTCATAATTGCCGCCGAAGCCAATACAGAAAAACCTATCTTGTTTAATGAATTTATACTAAACTCCTTTAAAGACGGATAGTGCATAGAGCTGCTATTGTCTACAATTAAATGACACCGAAGGTTGGTTTCTTCTTCATAGCGCTTTGTGTACAGCTTATCTGTTTTTGCAAAAAGCTTCCAGTCTATATGCTTTGTACTCTCGCCGTTATTGTAAATTTTATGCTCTGCAAATTCTGCCGAAAAACCGTGAAATGGACTCTTATGAAGACCCGAAATAAATCCTTCTACCACTTGCTTTGCAAGTAGCTCTAGGTTCTTAAACCCCGTTATCTGATTAATTTCTTTTTCTATATTCATAATGTCATCCTGAGCTTGGCGAAGGGTGATTAATTTGTTTTTTTCAAGATATACATCGCCTCCAGATCGCCTGTAATAACTTCACCTGTTCTGTCTAATTTCCACAATTGATTTTCCCCTACTTTATACTGAAGGGTTTCATTTTCTGCTTTTAAAAGCACTTTAGTTCCTGTTGGGTCCCAAACAAAATTTCCACTTAAGCTGAATTCATTACTGCCTTCTGGCTTGCCTAAATAGGTTTGCGAAACAATGTAGGTTTTGTCTTCTTTAAGAGTTACAACGGTTTTAATACCATCGCAATCTGCACAAGGCAAGGTACCTTCGTACACTCCAACCCAATCTAGCGCAGTTTCAGAAGTATGCATATCTACCTCTTGTGGACTTGTAGTTACAGTCTCCTCAATTTCTTCTGAAGCTACTGCCTTCTTTTCTTCGTTCTTGCAACCTACCATCAGTAAAGCAGCGGCGGCAATTAGGCATACAATTTTCCTCATAATAAATTATTTATAAATACTATCTACTATTCCGTAAGCAACAGATTCTTCGGCATTCATCCAGTGATCGCGATTAAAATCTTTCATTACTTTTTCAAAATCTTGCCCGCAATTATCTGCTAATATCTTAGCGCTAATCTCTTTGGTTTTAAGTATTTCTTGGGCTGTAATTTCAATATCGCTTGCAACCCCACGAGCGCCTCCACTAGGCTGGTGTATCATCACTCGAGCGTGTGGTTGTATAAAACGCTTGCCTTTTTCGCCTGCCGAAAGCAAAATACTCCCCATAGAGGCTGCCAAACCTGTACAGATGGTCGCAACTGGGCTTTTTATTTGCTTTATGGTATCGTACATAGAAAAACCTGAAGTAACGTATCCTCCTGGACTGTTTATATAAAATTTTATTTCGTCGTGGCTCAATGCGTCTAGATACATCAATCTATCTACTACGTGACGAGCACTTTTATCGTCTACCATTCCCCAAAGAAAAACTTTGCGTTCTTCAAGTAATTTACTGTCTATTGCATCTTGTACTTTCAGTGTTTTTTTCATAATCGTGCTGCCTAAGGCGGATAAATATTTAATGTTAAATATAATTTTAAAAACCGTCTTTTTACAAATTTAGACAAGTGGTTTTTTTACAATTTCACTAATATAGAAAAAGGCTTAGCAAAATGCCAAGCCTTTTTGTTTTAATTTTTCTAATTCAGATATTTTATAAAAGCGTATCTATCGCTTCGGCGTATACATTTTTTGGAGCAACGCCTACTTGACGTCCTACTACCTCGCCGTTTTGGAATACCAAAACAGTAGGAATGTTACGCACTCCATATTTTGCAGCAAACTCTTGGTTTGCATCTACATCTACTTTTCCTACTACAGCTTTGCCGTCGTATTCTTTGCTAATTTCTTCTATGATGGGTCCTACCATTCGGCAAGGTCCGCACCAAGCTGCCCAAAAGTCTACCAATACTGGCTTGTCACTTTTTAGAACTGTTTCTTCAAATGTTGCGTCTGTTATTTCTAATGCCATAATCTTGTTTTTAATGATTTTCAAAAGTAATGAAATTTATACTATTTTTTAACTAGTTAATATATGTTTAGGATATGTAGGTATTATTATTATCTATTGTTATTACCTACTGTTATTCTCTACTGTTATTATTTATTTGGTTTGGGAGCTCCATTTTTTCTATTTCTTCAATTTTATCCATTAGCTCAGCTTTATCTTTGACAGAAAATTCAGATAAATCACATTTATGGAAATTCGCGTCTGTATCAACAAATAAAACATCTGTTTTTCGCCCTATTATTTTATCTACATCTTTTTCATTCATAGTTCTCACACTATAATTATCAAAATTGATTGCTCCTTGAAAACGACATTCCATTATATAATTCTTAAACTTAACATTAGTAAAACAACTACCTCTAAAATCACATTTTGAAAATAACTCCAAACTACTAAAATCAATGTTTTTTATGTTTGACAATGCAAAACTTACTTCAATTAAAGTTGAATTTAAAAAAGTGATATTGTCTATTTCAGATGCAATAAATTTAGTAGAAAACCCTTTAGTATTATTCATACTTATATTTTCCATTTTACATTTACAAAAATTTGCATTGCTTAAGTAACTAATATTATCAAAATTCACATTCTTTAATTCAGAAAAATGAAAAATAGCATTTGACAACTTTGCTTCTGAAAAATCAATATTTTTCAACTTAGCAATTCGAAATATTGAGTTGCCAAGGTTAGCTCGTTTAAATTTTGAGTTCTGGATATTAGGTAAATCACAAAAAGACAAGTTAGCCTCTACAAAATTGGCATTATCAAGATTTAATGTAAGTAAATTTGTTGAACTCAAATTCGCCTGATAATCTATAAATGGATATTCTTCAATTTCATAATTTTTAAAAAGATAATTAATGATAGTTTGTATTGGAGTTTTATTAATATCCTTTCCCGACACATTATAAATGTTTGCTTTTGTTCTAATGTAACTACACAAAATATTAAAAACAATTTCACTATAATCTTTTTGGTTTTCTTTAGCAATTTGATACAGTTCAGCAATTCCACCTAAGATTATTGGTTCCTTTTCGCTACCTAAATGTTCTATCGCATTTTTAAACCTCTCATCTATTTGAGCTTTTCTTCCTAAATGCAATTCTTCAGTTTGATTAATAATAGCCTTATGTTGTAATTCAACCCCTCTTTCTATTGCTTTAGCTCTTCGTAATGAAATAACTATACCCCACATTATCCCTAAAGCTCCAAGGATGCTTAAAATCACTTTTAAAAACTCAGCTTTACCATCGTTTTTTTTAGGGTAAAAATATTCTGAAAGGGTTTCAAAAACAAAAACTATATTTTTCTTAAAAATCAGTATTAACATTATTATAAGCAATGCCAATAACAACTGCAGTATTGTATTAGTCTTTTTCAAAAAAATTAGTTTAATTTATAATGCAACTGCTCTTTTTCGAGCTCATCTAGCAGCTCCTTAGATATGTTTATCTTATGTTTTCTGCTAGGCATAGTAATATGTATTTTCTCCTCGCTTTCGTACACCACAAAAAATAATTGCTTTTCGCCTTTATGTGTTTTTACTATATCGGTAAGGGCATTAATTTTTTCTTCTTTTAAATCGTTTAACGGTATGGTAAGCGTAAGCTTCTTTCCGTGAGTATCCATTACATCGTGAAGCAACTGAAAACTGTTATACTGAAGCCTAGGATCTCCTTTTTTACCTGTTTCGCGGTTTGTCCATCCTTCTTTCACAAAAACACGCCCATATATAAACGAGTTAGGCACTAAAAAATGACGCCACTTTAGATACTCTTCGCCAAAGATTTTAAACTCATAACTGTCGTCATAATCTTCTACCGTAAATATAGCCCATCCTTTTCCGGCTTTAGACTCCCTGTGTTGCACATCGCTCACCACACCCCCAAAGCTCATTTCTTTATTTAAAAAAAACTCTAAGCGATTAAAATCTGAAACCTTGCAATTGGTAAAGCTTTGCATTTCAATCTTAAAATCGTCTAGTGGGTGGCCAGAAATATATACCCCTACAACCTCGCGTTCTTGTTTTAGCTTTTTCATAGTCCCCCACTCTTCGCAAGGTGGCACTTCGGGTTCTGGTATTTGCACTTCGCTAGCCTCACCAAAGAGGCTTACTTGCGATGAGTTTTGGGTTTCTTGATATTTTGCAGCATAGCGCAACACTTTTTCTAAAAACATTACGCCATCGCCATCGTCGTGCAGATATTGCGCTCTATGGGTGTCAAAACTATCAAAACCACCTGCTAAAGCTAGGTTTTCAAATGCTTTTTTGTTTGCCGAACGCAAATCAATGCGCTTGGCTAAATCAAAAACAGACTTATATTTTCCGTCTTTTCTATTTTCTACTATAGTTGCCACAGCACTACCACCTACTCCTTTAACAGCACCCATACCAAACCTAACGGCTCCCTGCTCATTTACGGTAAATTTATGGAAGGATTCGTTTACATCTGGCCCCAATACAGTTAGCCCCATACGCTTACACTCGTCCATAAAAAAGGTAACCTGCTTAATGTCGTTCATATTGTTTGAAAGCACAGCCGCCATATATTCTGCTGGATAATGCGCTTTTAAATATGCTGTTTGGTAAGCAATCCACGCATAACAAGTAGAGTGCGATTTATTAAAGGCATAACTCGCAAAAGCTTCCCAGTCTTTCCAAATTTTTTCAAGCTTTTCTGGGTCGTGACCTTTTTCTGAAGCTTGACTTACAAACTGCGGCTTCATTTTATCGAGCACCGCTATTTGCTTTTTACCCATCGCCTTTCTAAGAACATCGGCTTCACCTTTAGTAAACCCAGCTAATTTTTGCGAGAGCAACATCACTTGCTCTTGGTAAACGGTAATACCGTAGGTTTCTTTTAGGTATTCTTCCATAGCTGGAAGGTCATACTCTATTTCTTCTTCGCCGTGCTTTCTACGAACAAAACTAGGAATATACTCCATAGGCCCTGGACGGTAAAGCGCGTTCATCGCAATTAAATCTGCAAAAACTGTAGGTTTTAACTCCTTCATATATTTCTGCATACCGGCAGATTCATACTGAAAAATCCCTACCGTTTCTCCTTTTTGGAAAAGCTCGTATGTTTTTTCGTCGTCTAAAGGAAACTCATCTGGATTGAGGTCTATATTGTGTTTGTGTTTTACAAGTTTTACGGTGTCCTTTATAAGCGTTAATGTTTTAAGACCCAAGAAATCCATCTTTAACAACCCCGCACTTTCTACCACCGAGTTGTCAAACTGAGTTACGTATAAGTCTGAATCTTTTGCGGTTGCCACCGGGACAAAATCTGTAATATCGCTAGGGGTAATAATTACACCACAAGCGTGAATCCCCGTGTTTCGTACCGAGCCTTCAAGTATTTTAGCCTGATTGATGGTTTGAGCTTCTAGATCGCTGCCTTCCGAAAGGTTTAAAAGCTCGTTTACCTTTGGCAGTTCGTCACTGCGAAACTTATTTCGCAATTCCGCATCGCTTAAACCAAATATTTTGTTTAGCTTGGTCATATTCGGAATCAGCTTAGATATTCTGTCTGCCTCGTTTAAAGGCAAATCTAACACCCTAGCCGTATCGCGAATAGACGATTTTGCAGCCATAGTACCATAGGTAATAATCTGCGCAACTTGATTACTACCGTATTTTTTTATTACATAATCCATTACCCTAGAACGGCCTTCGTCGTCAAAATCTATATCGATATCGGGCATACTCACACGATCCGGATTTAAGAAACGCTCAAAAAGCAAATCGTACTTAATAGGGCAAATATTTGTGATTCCCAGACAGTAGGCAACCGCACTTCCCGCTGCCGAACCACGCCCTGGTCCTACAGACACATCCATCTTTCGGGCTTCAGCAATAAAGTCTTGTACAATAAGGAAGTATCCCGGATAGCCTGTTTTTGCAATTACTTCAAGCTCAAAATCTAGTCGTTGGGTTATAGACTCTGCTTCTGCTTTTGCTTCTTCTGTATCTTCAGATAAAACGGGGTACCGGCGTTTGGCGCCTTCATAGGTAAGATGTCGTAAAAAAGCGTTTTCACCTCGTTTCCCTCCATCGGCATCTTCGGCATCTTCAAAACTCTCTGGAATACCGTATTTAGGAAGCAATACATCGCGATGCAGCGAATAAGGTTCTATTTTTGAAACTACTTCTTCTATATTTATAATTGCCTCTGGCAGATCTTTAAAGAGCAGTTTCATCTCGTCTTGCCCCTTAAAATAATACTCTTGGTTAGGCAATCCATAACGGTATCCACGACCTCTACCTATAGGTGTTGCCTGCTTTTCGCCGTCTTTCACACAGAGCAAGATATCGTGTGCATTAGCGTCTTCTTTCTTAATATAATAAGTGTTGTTACAAGCTACAATTTTTACATTGTTGCGCTGCGCCATAGCGATTAAAACCTCGTTTACACGCTGCTCGTCTTCCTGATTGTGACGCATAACTTCTACATAGAGATCCTCTCCAAACTGCTGTTTCCACCATAAAAGGGCTTCTTCTGCTTGACTTTCGCCTATGTTGAGTATTTTTCCAGGCACTTCACCATAAAGACTACCCGTTAAAACAATGATGTCTTCCTTGTATTTTTCAACTATATTTTTATCTATTCGAGGTACGTAATAAAAACCATCTGTATAGGCTATAGAAGCCATTTTTGCCAGATTGTGATAGCCTTTCTTGTTTTTGGCAAGCATCACTATTTGGTACCCATTGTCTTTATGGCTTTTATTGAGATGGTCTTCACAAACAAAAAACTCACAGCCTACTATAGCTTTTATTTCTTTGTCTTTATCTTCTTCAGCAAGCGATTTATTGTAGTTAGAAACAGCCTGTACAAAGTGAAAAGCACCCATCATATTTCCCGAATCTGTAAGCGAGATGGCAGGCATATTGTTTTCTGCCGCCGCATTCACCAAATCTGAAGTGCTTGAGGTAGATTGCAAAATTGAATATTGCGAATGGTTGTGAAGGTGTACAAAAGGAACATCCTCTAGCGTAGCAATGTTTTCTTTAAGCTCTTCGGAAGAAATTTCTTGGGTTTCTGAAGCCGCTTGTAAACTTTCTCTAATTTTAGCTGAAGCCTTTTTTAAATTAATATGCTTAAGCCCTATTAATTGTATGGTATCAGGATTTTCTTTCGAGAAATTCTCAAAATAATCTGGTTGCACATCCAGTTCTTCTTTTGTAAAAACTTGTCTGCGCACTAGCTCCATAAAACAACGCGTAGTTGCCTCTACGTCTGCCGTGGCATTATGTGCTTCTGCGAAAGCTTCATTAAAAAGAAATTCGTGAAGCTCTGTTAAGGTAGGCAGTTTAAATTTTCCACCACGCCCCCCCGGAATTTCACAAAGCTGGGCGGTTGTTTCGGTACAAGTATCTAAAACTGGTAAGCTTGGCAAGGGGTCTTCTATACCGAGACGGAAAAATTCGGCACCCATAATATTTACGTCAAAACCTACATTCTGTCCTACTACGTATTTTGTTTTTAAAAGCGCTTGTTGAAATTTCTCTAGCGCTTCTGCCAACGGAATTCCTTCTGCAGCAGCCAATTCGGTAGAGATTCCGTGTATTTTTTCGGCATCAAAAGGAATATTAAAGCCTTCAGGTTGAATTAAAAAATCCTGATGCTCTATTAAGTTTCCCATTGCATCGTGCAGCTGCCACGCAATCTGAATACAGCGTGGCCAGTTATCGCTATCGCTTACAGGAGCATTATAACGTTTTGGGAGTCCGGTTGTTTCTGTATCAAATATTAAATACATAGAGAGTGTTAGTTGTTCATTTTACGAAATAAACCACACGCCATAGAAAACAGACTTAGAAGTCTGTAGCGTAGGTTTTAAAAAAAGTAAATGTAAAAAAACTCAGTGCTTTTAAGAAGTAAATTTAATAGTAGTTGTTCACAATTTAGGGAGCCCATATAGGGCGCAATCAAAAGCCGATTTTAACCAGAAATTAATTCAAAAAACTAGCTTATGAACAACAAAAAGCCTTAAAATGTTTAAAACCTATCACTAAAGGTTTCGAAGCACAAGGACAGCGATTGTTTTAATAAAAGTTTAGATGAATGAAGGCTTGCTTAATAGGTTAAATCAAACTGACCCTCTGTAACATCGGTTCTGTTTGTAATAAAAGAGAATGTACCTTTAATAGTCCCTTCAGTAATATTGTGTTCTTCTATAGTTAAAAGTCCATCTACAGAATCTTCTGGACCTGTAAGTCCTTGATATTTTGCTGTAAAACCGCCTCTAGGCAAAGTGTATTCGCCCGGCTCTACATCTGCAGTAACCGAAATAACTATAGTAGCATTTGCAGTACTACCCGATGTTATAATAGTATTTCCTGTATTTCGCGCTGTTACTACGGCTGGAATAAAAGGATTACCGTCTACTGTAGCTTTAAAAAGCCCCGCATTTGATGGATCTATTATATCACCCCCCGCGTAAGGCACATTAAAAAGAGTGCCTTTAGACACATAAATAGTATCTACACCCGTAAGAAAAGCATTAAATTTAAAAGTCCCCGAAAGCGTATTGTTGGTTTCATTTACTTCAGAAATTGTTACTTGGCCTTCACCATTAGGAATTGTTGTGTAAATATTTCCCCCAATGTCTTCATAAATAGCATAGTTTGATGTTTCCTCACTAATTGTATAATTACCTTCAGACAAACCAGATAATTTAATAGTCATAGATTCCTCACTTGTAAACCCTTGAATGGTAAGTGTACCATCTTCATTTATTGCCGCTCTAGCGTCTGAGGAAGCGTAAAATCTATTATCCACATTTGCTTGTAGTGCAACTTCATTAACCTGATTATCTTCGCAAGAAATAAGTGTAATTGTAAGTAAAAGAAATAAAAAGAGCTTTTTCATGGGAGCACGATATTTAGGGGTTTGGACAAATGTAAAATAAAAACTTTAATTGATTGAATTTCAAAAAGAAAATATACTATCTTTGCCGTCCTTAATTATAACCGGGGTCGAGAACCCCAAAAATTAATTTAATATGCCTGTAAAAATCAGACTACAAAGACACGGAAAGAAAGGTAAGCCTTATTTCTGGATTATCGCGGCAGACAGCCGTAGTAAAAGAGATGGTAAATTCCTAGAGAAATTAGGATATTACAATCCAACAACCAACCCTGCACAGATTGATATAGACGTAGACAGCGCTGTAAAGTGGCTTCAAAACGGAGCACAACCTACAGATACTGCGCGCGCTATTCTTTCGTACAAAGGTGTTTTAATGAAAAATCACTTAGCTGGTGGTGTTCGTAAAGGCGCTTTAACTGAAGAGCAAGCTGAAGCAAAATTTAACGAGTGGTTAGAATCTAAAAAAGGTTCTATAGATCACAAAAAAGCAAAACTTACTGAAGCAGAACAAAAAGCAAAAGCTGAAGCACTAAGTGCTGAAAAAGCTGTAAGCGATAAGCGTGCTGCTGAAGCTGCTGCCGCTGCTGCACCTGCAGAAGAGGAAGCTACCGAAGAAGTTGTAGAAGCTGCTGCTGAAACTGCTACCGAAGAAGCTCCAGCTACTGAAGAAGTTGCTGCAACAGAAGAAACTACCGAAGCTCCTGCAGAAGAAGCTAAGGAAGACGAAAAAGAAGCATAAATTTAAAAACGATGCAAAAGGAGAATTGCTTCTACTTAGGCAAAATCGTTAGAAAATATAGCTTTAAGGGCGAATTACTTGTAAAATTAGATACAGACGAACCCGAACTTTTTATTGAAATGGAATCGGTTTTTGTGGAACAACGCAAAAACTTGATTCCATTTTTTATTGAATCAAGCTCTCTTCACAAAAGCGAATTGCTACGAGTACAGTTTGAAGATGTAAAAACCGAAGAAGATGCTAATGCCCTTATTGGCGCCCATCTTTACCTTCCCCTAGATCTGCTTCCAAAACTTAGCGGAAATAAATTTTACTTCCACGAAATTATTGGCTTTACAGCCCTAGACACAAGCTTTGGCACTATTGGCGAAATTACTGGTGTTAACGACACTACCTCTCAAGCTTTGTTTGAAATAAACAGCAACGGAAAACAGGTGCTAATCCCAATGATAGACCATTTTATTAAAAAAGTGGATCGCGAAAACAAATCGATACTGCTAGATGTTCCCGCAGGTTTGATAGAAATGTATTTATAGAGGGATTGGAGCTTAGGGATTAGGGAAATCTATATTTTCAATACACTTTTACCACCAACTTTATAGTTAAAATGAACAAACCCTTTAAATTTAAACAATTCACTGTAGCGCAAGATCGTTGTGCGATGAAAATTGGCACAGATGGTGTTTTACTCGGGGCTTGGGTAAGTGTAAAAAACAATCCTTTTTCTGTACTAGACATAGGTGCAGGCACGGGAATTATCTCCCTTCAACTTGCGCAGCGCTCCAATGCCGAAATGGTAGACGCTATAGAGATTGACGAAAACGCCTATGAGCAATGTGTAGACAATTTTGAAAACTCTCCTTGGGGCGACAGACTCTTTTGTTATCACGCTGCATTAGATGAGTTTGTTGAAGAAATTGAAGACAAATACGATCTTATTGTTTCTAATCCCCCTTTTTATTCCGAGGATTACAAAACAACAAGTCAATCAAGAGACCTTGCACGTTTTAGCGACGCACTTCCGTTTGAAGAACTACTTAAAAGCGCTTCGCTTTTACTATTGGAAGAGGGTGTTTTTGCAGTTATCATTCCAAGCAAAGAAGAAGAAAGTTTTATAAAAATGGCTTCGGAAGTAAATCTGTTTCCAAACAGAATTTGCAGGGTTCACGGCAATGATACTTCAGAAGCAAAACGCAGTATGATCGAATTTTCTTTTGAAAAAACTTCAACGCAAACAGAGAGCCTTATTATAGAAACCTCTCGCCACAATTATACCGAAGCCTATAAAAAGCTAGTGCAGGATTTTTACTTGAAAATGTAGGTCATTACACTTGTGATTTCTACATTTGTATTCCTTTAATTTTAAGAACCATGAAACCAGATTTATTTGAAGCTCCTGATTATTACAATCTTGACGAATTACTTTCAGAAGAACATAAATTAGTACGTCAAGCAGCCCGCGAGTGGGTAAAGCGCGATGTATCTCCCATAATAGAAGACTATGCCCAAAAGGCAGAATTTCCAACACAAATTGTAAAAGGCCTTGCCGAGATTGGTGCTTTTGGCCCTTATATTCCTGTTGAATACGGAGGTGCTGGGCTAGACCAAATATCATACGGTTTAATAATGCAAGAAATAGAGCGCGGTGATAGTGGCGTTCGCAGTACGGCTTCTGTACAATCGTCATTAGTAATGTATCCTATCTGGAAATACGGAACCGAAGAACAACGCAAAAAATACTTGCCTAAACTAGCTTCTGGCGAATGGATGGGATGTTTCGGGCTTACAGAGCCAGACCACGGAAGTAACCCTGGCGGAATGACCACCAACTTTAAAGATAAAGGCGATCATTATTTATTAAATGGCGCTAAAATGTGGATTAGTAATGCCCCTTTCGCACAAGTAGCCGTTGTATGGGCAAAAAATGAAGAAGGAAGAATCCACGGTTTAATTGTTGAACGCGGCATGGAAGGCTTTACAACCCCAGAAACCCACAATAAATGGTCGCTTCGTGCTTCGGCTACAGGCGAACTTATTTTTGACAACGTAAAAGTGCCAAAAGAAAACCTACTCCCTAATAAATCTGGTTTAGGCGCTCCATTAGGTTGTTTAGATTCTGCTCGTTTTGGAATTGCTTGGGGTGCAATAGGCGCAGCAATGGATTGTTATGACACTGCATTGCGTTATGCTAAAGAAAGAGTACAGTTTGGAAAACCTATAGGGCAGTACCAACTACAGCAGAAAAAACTGGCAGAGATGATTACAGAAATCACCAAAGCACAATTACTCGCTTGGCGTGTAGGGGTTATGCGAAACGCAGGCACGGCAACAAGCGCGCAAATATCTATGGCCAAGAGAAATAATGTAGATATGGCTATAAATATTGCTAGAGAAGCCAGACAAATGCTAGGCGGAATGGGTATTACTGGCGAATACAGCATAATGAGACACTCTATGAATCTAGAAAGTGTGATTACTTATGAAGGTACACACGATATTCACTTACTAATTACCGGCCTAGATATAACAGGTCTAAATGCTTTTAGTTAAAAGCAAAACTACTTTCAACGGTCAACAATTTTAGTTGACCGTTTTTTTTAGTACTTTTAGTACACTTCTCCCTGAAATTTTTAAAAAAATATGTGACCTACATAATTTCCTGTGTCTAAACACATGGATAAAACACCCTATGAGGAAATGCAGAGTGTAGTAAAAGACACAGATTTAGATGACTTGGAACTCGTTTCTAAGATAGTTGCCAGAAATGACACCCACCTATTTGCCATATTATATGACAGATACGCAGAAACTATCTATGGAAAATGCTTGAGTTTTTCAAAATCGACAGAAGAAGCCCAGGACCTCACTCACGATATTTTTATCAAGCTTTTCTTAAAGCTTCGTACCTTTAAAGGACAATCAAAATTTTCAACCTGGCTGTATTCTTTTACCTATAATTTTTGCTTGAATTACGTTACTCGAGACCAAAAAAAGGCAAAAGAGAAATTCACCCCTTTGGCACACGAAAATTACGCGATTGAAGAAGAAGTATCCGATGAGGATATCTACCTAATGAAGGCCGATAAACTAATGAATTCATTAGAAAAAATAGACCCAGACGAACGAATGATACTACTTATGAAATATCAAGATGATTTTTCTATATTAGATATTCAAAACGCCCTAGATTTAGGCGAAAGCGCTGTAAAAATGCGCTTAAAAAGAGCAAAGGAAAAACTTAAATTGGCTTACAACAAAATCTAAAGATTATGGAGAACCCGTTTAAAACAATAATCGCAGACAAGAAACTACCGAGCACACTCAAGGAGAAAGTGCTTAGCGACGTTGCGGCCATAAAACTTGTATTGGATATAGCAGACCTTGCATTAATTAAATATCCATCTACTTTAGATGACCTATACAACACCACCAAACCAAAAAAGAAATAAACAAAACCAAACCTCACTATGGATATAGACGTAACATTACTAGAAGATTTAAAACAGATTATATTTGAAAGTGCCCCAAAAGTTCTAGGGGTAATTGCCTATTTAATTGCAGCTTGGCTAATACTAAAAATAATATTACTCGTTTTTAAAAAACTATTGAAGTTTTCAAAAATAGCGCTGTTAAACGAAAAAATTAACGAGAACGAATTCATTAAAAGCTTCAACTTTGAAGTAAAAGTAGGTGTAATCATACTTTTCTTTATTAAATGGATTAGCATTTTAGTGCTTATTATAATAGGTGCAGATATTTTTGGAATGGAGAAAGTTTCTTCAGGCGTTGGTGAGGTCATTAACTTCTTACCTACTTTCTTCTCTGCTGTTATCATAATATTTGTCGGGATATTTTTAGGTACATATTTTAGAAATGCTATTAAAAACATGCTTTCAGCCTTCGATATAAACGGCTCTAAAAGCATAAGCGCTGTTGTATTTTACATCGTATTAGTAATAACTTTTATAATTGCCTTAAACCAGTTAGGAGTTAATACAGATATCATAACAAACAACCTAACCATAATCCTTGGGGCAGCCTTAGCCGCATTTACCATTGCAATAGGCCTAGGGTCTAGAGACATTGTAAAACGATTAATTTTTGGCTTTTACTCAAGGAAGAATTTTGAAATTGGACAACGCATTCGCATTAAAAAACAAGAAGGTGTTGTGGTTCATATAGACAACATTACACTAATACTTCAAACAGAAGACAAAAAAATTGTATACCCTATTAAGATGATTGTCAACCAGAAAATAGAAATTTTAGAATAATTTTAAAAAATATAGTGACTTTTTAATAAAGGAGGTGTCATAATAGTAATAAGAAAAGATATAGAGAGCTTTAATCTTTATAAATTAACAAATTACTAGTATGACAATATTTTATCCTATACTAATTTTTGGAATTATAGTATTAGCTTTATTAATCGTCGTTTACATTAAAAGTATTCGTGAGAATAAAAAACTTGAAAGATCATTAACCTCTACTTATTCTAAAAAAAATAGTTAAACTTTTTACCACTTATCCCCTCAGTTATTAAAATTTCCTCATAAGTTTTATTAACTCAATAAAGCTCAGTTAACGCTGAGCTTTTTTTGTTTTTATAATATTCTACAAAAGTTTTTGAAAAAAAAAGAAGTTCTAATTGTATCTTTAAAAAAACAATTGCCTATGTCTTCAAAAACTAGAATGTCTCGCGCATACAACACTGCGCGTCGCATTACTTTTAACGACTCTTCAAAATTTATAATTTTTAGCGATTGCCATCGCGGGGATAATAGCTTTGCAGACGATTTTGCAAACAACAGAAACATCTATTTTCACGCGCTTCAAGATTATTACAAAAACGGATATACTTATTGCGAAATAGGCGATGGTGATGAACTATGGGAGAATCTTTATTTTAAAGATGTTTTTGAAGCCCACCAAAATGTATATGAACTCATGAAGCTGTTCTATTCAGAAAAAAGGCTTTATAGGTTGATAGGAAATCACGACATGGTGTATAAAAATCAAAAATTTGTCGAAAAAAACCTCTATACTTATTTTGACAAAGTTACGGGTAAAGATGTGCCTTTGTTTCCGGGTATTACATTTACTGAAGGTCTTATACTAGAGCACGAAGCAACAAAGCAAGAAATTTTTATGATGCACGGTCATCAAGCAGATTGGTGGAATTATGTAGGTTGGAAATTTAATAGGTTTATGGTTCGAGCCTTATGGCGTCAATTACAAATATTTGGCATCGGCGACCCTACCAGCCCTGCTAAAAACTATAGAGAGCTTATAAAAGTTGAAAAACGCACCAAACGCTGGATTGTAGACAACGACAACAAATTTACCATTATTGGCCATACCCATAGGCCACGCTTTCCGGAACCAGGTGATATAGCGTTTTTTAATGACGGCAGTTGTGTACACCCAAGAAGCATTACAGGCTTAGAAATTGAAAAGGGGGAAATTTCATTAATAAAATGGCAAATTTCTACTACAGAAGACGGAACCCTAAAGGTCGTAAAAGTACTTCTAGAAGGTCCTCAAAAAATAATAGACTATAAAACAGAATAAAACAAGTGTTATACTTCGGGGGCTAGCTCTATTTCTAGGCCATCCAATTCGTCTTTTATAAAAATCTGACAGCCTAACCTGCTATTATCTTTCACATTAAAAGCTTCAGAAAGCATTAGGTCTTCATCATAACTCATTTCTGGTAGTTGGTGATCACTCAACACATAACATTGGCATGAAGCGCACATAGCCATCCCACCACAAATACCAATAGTACCTTCGGGAGCTAATTCATAAGAGCGAATTATCTCCATTAAATTCATATTCATATCTGTAGGAGCTTCAACCTCGTGCTTTACCCCTTGTCTATCTATAATAGATATCTTTACGTCTGTCATTTATTAAGTAATTGCCTTAATTACAGCTTTTGGAGCTTCTTTTTTAGTGCCGTCAAATCCTTCTACACCCCCTACGGTAGTGTATTTCATAACATAACGTTTGTCTGGAAATATACGCTGGTATGCACTTTGACACATAAGAGTAGCTTCGTGAAAACCGCAAAGAATTAACTTCAGTTTTCCTGGGTAGGTATTTACATCTCCAATGGCATAAATACCCGGTATATTGGTTTGATAATCTAAAGTGTTATCAACTTTTATCGCATTTTTTTCTATTTCAAGTCCCCAATCTGCAATAGGCCCTAGTTTTGGCGCCAAGCCGAAAAGCGGAATGAAATGATCGCATTCTCTATTAAAAAGGTCTTCGCCTTGTTTTATTACAACTTCGTTTAACTCATTTGAACCAACCAGACCAACCACTTCGGCAGGAGTAATTAGCTCAATTTTTCCGAGGTTTTTAAGCTCCTGTACTTTCTCTACGCTATCTAAAGCGCCACGAAACTCATTTCTGCGATGTACAAGTGTTACACTTTTAGCTACATCGGTTAAAAAAATACTCCAGTCTAATGCAGAATCGCCGCCACCAGAAATAACCACATTCTTATCGCGGTACATCTCTGGGTCGCGAATAATATATTCTACGCCTTTGTCTTCAAAATCTGAAAGGTTTTTAATAGGTGGCTTACGCGGCTCAAAACTTCCTAATCCACCTGCAATTGCAACTATGGGTGCGTGATGCTTTGTGCCTTTATCTGTAGTTACAACAAAAGTACCATCATCTAGTTTATCTATAGTATCTGCGCGCTCACCCAAGGTAAACCCTGGTTGAAACGGCTCAATTTGTTTCATTAAATTACTCACTAAATCGCCAGCGAGTACTTCTGGAAAACCTGGAATATCGTAAATGGGCTTTTTAGGGTAAATTTCAGTACACTGTCCTCCCGCTTGTGGAAGCGCATCGATAAGATGACATTTTAACTTTAGTAATCCTGCTTCAAAAACAGTGAAAAGTCCCGTAGGACCTGCGCCGATAATGAGAATATCTGTTTCTATCATGAAAGACTATTTCTTAATAATGTTCAAAAATAATTCTGAAATTGATTAATAAAAATGACGAACGTCATTATTCGGAAACATTTATTACTTTTTCAATTTGAGGCGCAAATTTCTTAATGGTCATTTCAACGCCACTCTTTAGGGTCATTTGGTTTACAGAACAGCCCACACAAGCACCTTGTAACTGCACGTTTACTATCTTATCATCTTCTATAGAAATAAGAGAGATATCGCCCCCGTCATTTTGTAAAAAAGGACGAATTTCGTTTAATGCTTCCTCTACTTTTGAAGTTAATTCCTGCGTTGTCATATTATTTTTTTACGGCGCTACAACCTGCCATTGTTGTAATTTTTATTGCTTCTGTAGGCGGAAGATCTTCGTTTCTACGCACAGTTTCTTCAACTACATTTCTTGTAATTTGCTCAAAAGCTTCTTCAATAGGAGTCGCAGTTTGTAAAGCTGCAGGTCTTCCTACATCACCTGCTTCACGTATACTTTGCACTAATGGTACTTCACCTAAAAATGGTATTTTTAAATCTTCGGCTAAATGTTTAGCACCTTCTTTTCCAAAGATATAATATTTATTGTCAGGAAGCTCTGCAGGTGTAAAATAGGCCATATTTTCAACTATTCCCAATACTGGAACGTCTATATTTTCTTGCTGAAACATAGCAACTCCTTTGCGAGCGTCTGCCAAAGCCACATTTTGTGGTGTACTCACTACAACCGCCCCTGTAATAGGTAGGGACTGCATTATACTTAAATGTATATCACCTGTTCCCGGAGGAAGGTCTATTAGCATAAAATCTAAGTCTCCCCATGCTGCATCAAAAATTAACTGATTTAAAGCTTTTGCAGCCATAGGTCCACGCCATATTACTGCTTGGTCTGGCTGTGTAAAAAACCCGATAGACAGTATCTTTACTCCGTAATTTTCTATGGGTTTCATTTTACTTTTTCCCGCTATGTTTACAGATAATGGCTTTTCCATTGCCACATCAAACATAATAGGTATTGACGGCCCGTAGATATCTGCATCTAAAACACCTACTTTAAAGCCCATTTTTGAAAGCGTAACGGCTAAATTTGCCGTAACAGTAGATTTCCCTACACCGCCTTTACCAGAGGCTACAGCTATTATATTTTGAACACCAGCAATTGGTTTTCCTTTAATTAAATTGGGGTTTTGCGGTTTAGCAGGAGCTTCAACTTTAATATTAACCTGAACCTTAGCACTTGCATTTACTTTTTCGTGTATGGTTTTAATAACATCTGCTTCAGCACGCTTCTTGATGTGAAGCGCAGGCGTAGAAAGTTTTAAATCTACAATAATTTCATCTGCAAATGTCACGACATTTTGAACAGCACCACTCTCCACCATATTTTTCCCTTCACCTGAAACCGTGATGGTTTCTAGTGCTTTAAGAATATCTTGTTTTGAAATACTCATTTTTTATGTATAATATTTAGATTGATTCTAAAGTGCAAATATACTAAAAAAGTATGTAGTGTTCAGCGGCAGTTTACAGTAAATGTGTAGGATGTTTTTTTGTTATTATTTGTATCCCGAGACTTCGGGATTTATAAAATTAGGAAATATTGAAATCGAAGAAATTTGAATCTTAAATTATAAACCTTGAATCATCTCAAAGCTCCTTCATCGGGTCCCAAAAGTGTTTTTCAAAATTCTGAATTTTATTGTCTATCACTACTATACCTTCACTTTCTAAAAGTTGTTGCATTAGCTTTGTGCCTTCAAAATGGTGTTTCCCTGTAAGCAAGCCATTTCTATTGACAACTCTATGGGCGGGCACTTCCTTCTTTTTGCTCCCATTCATCGCCCAACCAACCATTCTTGCACTTCCTGGAGCACCTAAATACTTTGCTATTGCCCCATAGGAAGTCACTCTCCCATAAGGTATGAGAAGTGCAATTTGATAAACTTTTTCAAAAAACCCTTCGTTGGACATTTTTAAATTTCTTTTATAATTTTAATAAAGGTAATTACTGAAATTATTGCGGTAACTATGCCAATAACATAATTCATATTGAGTTTCAGTTTTCGCGAATGTTCTTTGGGTCTAAAAAACTGAACGTAGAACGCTAGACTAACAAAGGTACCTAGGCCAGAACCTATTACGGCTACCCATAATTCTGGATAACTAAAAGAAAACGCATTAAATGCCGAAAAAGTTATACTTAAATACATCCAATACGGCAGTGGTAGTAAGTTGAGTAAAGCAATAAAAATACCTAGAAAAAAGCGATTCCTTTTTGAATTTTGGCCGTGATCTTTAAATTCTCTTCGAGTGTCCTTGGCTATAAAAAAAAAGTAAATTGTAAGGCTTATAAAAATACCTAAAGCTACTTTTTGAAGCATACTCACTATTTCAGGATGCTTCCCTATATAACCTGCAAAGATTAAAGCGAGATACGTTTGTAACATCACGGTTATACAAACCCCCGCAGAAAATAGAAACCCGCGTTTTCTACCTTCTTTCATACTTATTTTTGCGGCATACATATTTATTAAACCAGGAGGTAATACCCCGATTAAAGAACCAAAAAAACCAACAAGTAAGTTGTAAACTATTGCCATTTAGGCTTTTATTTCTGTGAATATACTGAATTTCTCCTTAACGAAACCTAAACCGAATATAGGTTATTTTCTTTCCTACTTCCAGGTATTGCTGTTCGTAAAAGGTTTGTATAGAAGTAACGGAGGCAGGTGCTCCATCACTCCCATATACATCGTGATGTGCATATTCTATATCCAGCTTTAAACCGTGTAATAGCCCAAGGGTATAGCCATGCATAAACTCGCTGTCTGTTTTTAAATGAACAACACCCTCAGGCTTTAATATTTTTTTATATTTCTGAAGAAAATCTTCGTTGGTCATTCTGTGCTTTGTACGCTTGTACTTTATTTGTGGATCTGGGAAGGTAATCCAAATTTCATCTACTTCATTTTCATCAAAAATATTATCTACAAGCTCTATCTGTGTTCGCAAAAAACCAACATTAGTTAGGTTTTCTTCCAAAGCAGTTTTTGCACCTCTCCAAAAGCGGGCTCCTTTAATATCTATACCAAGAAAATTAACTTCAGGATAGGCTTTTGCTAGATTAACAGAGTATTCTCCTTTACCACAACCTAACTCTAAGACCACTGGGTTGTCATTTTTGAAAAAATCTTTTCGCCAATTCCCCTTAAGTTTTAAGGCATCTGTTAGCACTTCTTCTCTTGAAGGCTGTACTACATTGGCAAAAGTTTCATTTTCTTTAAAGCGTTTTAGCTTGTTTTTGCTTCCCACAATTTTAATTTTTTGGTAAAATTAAGGAAATATACTTCTCTAGCATTATCGCTACCTTTGTTTTTATGTCAAACAAGAAAACTATCTTAGTTTCCCCTCTATATTGGGGTTTAGGACATGCAACCCGGTGCATTCCAATTATACAAGAGCTTCTAAAACACAATTACAATGTGTTAGTAGCTTCAGACGGAGCAGCTCTGTTATTATTACAAAAAGAATTCCCAGAATTAAAGACTATAGAACTACCCTCTTACAATATTACTTACCCCAAAAAAGGCAGTCACTTTAAGTGGAGTATCCTCTTAAAGCTTCCACAAATTAAAAAGACTATGGAAGCCGAAAAAAAACTGGTTAAACAATTGGTTAAAAACAAAGAGATTCACGGCATTATTAGCGACAATAGGTTTGGGGTAAGAAACAAGAAAGTACCATCGGTATTTATTACCCATCAGTTAAATGTATTAACTGGTAGCACTAGCGTTTTAAGCAGTAAAATGCATCAAGAAATAATTAAAAAATTTGATGCTTGCTGGGTTCCAGATGTGGCAGACACACTGCTAAATTTAAGTGGAAAACTAGGGCATATAGAAACAGAGGCTTTTACTATAAAACACATAGGTGTTTTAAGCAGAATGAAAAAAGTGGAGCTTCCCAAAAAAACAGATATCTTATTATTGCTATCGGGGCCAGAACCTCAACGCACTATGTTTGAAGACAAACTAAAAGCTGCCTTTAAAGAAAGTGATAAATCTATTTTAATGGTGAGAGGTGTTGTTGAAGCACAACAAAAGTGGGAAGAATACGGCAGTATTAAGACAGTAAATTTTATGCAAAGTAAAGCCCTAGAAACTGCAATTAATGAAACCGAATTTGTTATTTCTCGCCCCGGTTATACTACTGTAATGGATCTTGCTATGCTAGAAAAAAAAGCATTTTTTGTGCCTACTCCTGGGCAATATGAGCAAGAATACTTAGCAAAACGATTAAAAAACTTAGGGGTTGTACCTTCTTGTAAACAAGAGAAATTTGAACTAAGCAAACTTAGTGAAGTACCCTTATACAAAGGGCTTAAAGCATTTACACAAGAGGCTGTAGACTATTCAGAATTATTTTCCCTTTTCCAGGGTGAATGAAAACTCGGAACCAATACCTAGTTGACTTTCCAAATATATTTTTTCGTTATGGGCTTCTACTATGTGTTTTACAATAGACAGCCCCAAACCACTACCGCCTTCTCTTCGAGAGCCACTTTTATCTACTCTAAAAAAACGTTCAAAAATACGTGTCAAATTTTCTTTTGAAATACCTTCTCCGTTATCGGTAACTCGAACCAAAACCTTGTTTTTTGCTATATTTTCTATACTTACTTCGGTAGTTCCGTCTTGTTTTCCATATTTAAGCGAGTTTACCACTAAGTTTGTAAGTACTTGCTCAATACGCTCTTTATCTGCATTAACAAGAATCTCTTCGGTATATTCCTTATCAAAAACCAGGGATATATTTTTCTTAGCGGCTTTCATTTCAAGTAAATCAAAGACGTTTTGCACCAACTCCATAATATTGAAGTTTTCTTTGCTAAGCACAAGCCCTCCTATTTCTAGCTTGGTGATCATATCTAGATCTTTAATTATATAGATTAACCTTTCTACTCCCTTGTTTGCGCGCTGAAGGTATTTTTTGCGTACTTTTTTATCCTTCATAGCGCCATCCAAAAGGGTTAAAATATACCCTTGTACAGTAAATAAAGGCGTTTTAAGCTCGTGCGAAATATTACCCATAAATTCCTTTCGGTAGTTTTCGCGAATGTTTAAAGTTTCAATTTCAAGTTTTTTGTCTTGAGCAAAGCGTTCTACCTCGCGAGTAAGCACCTCCATATCTGTTGTGATTGAAGGCTTGGAGAAGTTTTTTTCGTCTAAAAGCCGAACGTCTTCATATATCTTTTTTATTCTAGAGTAAATAAATTTTTCTACGCGATATTGAAGTATAAAAAACGAAAGTATAAAGGTTACAATAAAGAAGAGAAACAGCCACAGTAAGTGTATCTCAAAAGCTAAGTACAAAAACACCGCCATTGCCAAAGTAGAGAACAGGGCAATAAACAATGCCGTAGAAGCAGCAAAATTATATTTTTTGGAAAAATTCATTTCCGCTAAACTACAAACTTATAGCCAACTCCCTTTACTGTTTTAAATTTTTCGTCTCCTATTTTTTCACGTAGCTTTCTAATATGTACATCAATGGTGCGACCACCAACAATAACTTCGTTACCCCAAATGGTGTCTAGAATATCTTCGCGCTTAAAGACTTTTCCAGGTTTAGAAGCTAAAAGAGCCAACAATTCAAATTCTTTTCTAGGTAAAACCATCTCTTGTTTTCCTAGCATAATTTTATACTCTTCGCGGTTTATTACAAGGTTACCTAGTTTTATATTTTCGTCTTCTACCTCATCTTTAAACCTACGTAACAATGCCTTTACTTTGCTAACAAGCACCTTTGGTTTAATAGGCTTAGTAATATAATCGTCTGCACCCGCATCAAAACCAGCCATTTGCGAATAATCTTCACCTCTAGCTGTTAAAAAAGTTATTACTGTTTCAGAAAGTTCGGGTATGCTTCTTATTTTTTCACAAGCTTCAATACCGTCCATTTTTGGCATCATCACATCCATTATAATAAGCTGAGGCTTTACACTCTTTGCCTGTTCTATAGCCTCAAGGCCATTTTCTGCAGTCTCTACAACATAACCTTCCGATGTAAGATTATACCTAACTATCTCAAGAATATCCGGTTCATCATCAACCAACAAAATTGTAATATCCTTTTTTCTCATTTCTTTAAATTTTAATTACGCTAAAGTTAAGAATTATTAACGGTTCAAAGATACCATTAAATAATAGCAGGAAATCTTTAGCATACCGTTTGATAACCTATAGATAACGTAAAATTAACATTGAGGCTTACAAATAACTTTAAAAGTATTTTATTTGTTATCGATTGAATTTCAGAGATATACAGTTGTTTTACAATAAAAAAACAGTTATCTTTAAGGTACAACTCTAAAAAATACTCTTATGAAAAGAATTACATTTTTAGCAGTTATTTTAATGAGTTCCCCTTCATTTTCTCAAATTGCAACAACAAGTTTTGAAGAGCCCGCAGTATTTTCAGGTAATTATACCGATACTGGAGACCCCAACACAGCCCACGCATTAATAAACAATACCAACGAACCTCTGGTAAACTTTACGTCTACTGGCGGAGAACTAGGCTTCTCTGCTTCCTATGCACCTTACGACACTCCAGACGTAGGGCTTACAGATGGTGATCAAGTAGGCGTTACAGACAACAAACCTTCTACCGCTGTATTATTTACAGATGGGGTTAATGGATACCAAATGAATGATCTTGATGGTAACTTTATCCTTGAGTTTGATCAAGTAGACTTAACGTCTGTAAACAGCCCAGCAATTTCGCTAGATTTTTTGTTGTCTATAAACAGCAACCCTCTTAATGGAAATTACGAAGGAGACGGAACCGTTAATGAATCTGGCTCAGACAGACTGCGTATTTACATTAATGACATAACAAACAGTGCCGAAATAGACCTTTTTAACTCAACAGGAAACGATTTAGACGATTTTGTGCCTTTTGATTCTGGCTCTGGAGAATACCAGCTAGCATGGCAAAGTATATTGGAAGACCTTCCCAATAGCGTCGTACAATTGGTAATAGAAGGTAGAACAAACGCAAGTACAGAAGAGTTTTGGTTTGACAATATTGAGTTTTTGGGTACTGCAGCTGTTACAGACCAAAAAGAAACTCAATTTACTATGTTCCCCAACCCATCAAACAATGGGTATGTAATTATTACTTCTAAACTAAGTGGCGCAATAAACATTACAATCTTTGACGTTTTAGGAAAACAAATAGTCACCACTTCGCTTACCACAAGTAGATTAAACATTGAAAAACTATATAGCGGTATTTATATTGTGAAAATAGAACAGGGGAATGCTTCTATTATCAAAAAATTGATTGTAAAGTAGTTATATTCTCGCAATATATTTTAAAGCTCCTAATAAACAGGAGCTTTATTATTTCCTTATTTTTGAAAAAAATTGGACCGTCACAAATTATGCTTGAAAAAGAAATTTTCAATATTAATACTTCAGAAGATTTTGAACGTCTTGCAATTAAAGTGTTCCAATATCAATATGAAAACATTAAAGTATACCGCGATTTCTGCGAGCTGCTGAATGTAAATACTACTCAAGTAAAATCTATAAAAGACATCCCTTTTCTTCCTATACAGTTTTTTAAAAGCCATAAGATTATTGCGAATCACTTAACAGAAGAAACCATTTTTACTAGTAGCGGTACTACCGGAAGTATTAATAGCAAGCATTATGTCCCCGATTTAAAACTCTACGAAGAAAGTTTTCTCAAAGCATTTAACATCCAATACGGCAATCCAAAAGACTACACCTTTTTAGCGCTTCTTCCCTCCTATTTAGAACGCGAAGGATCTTCCTTAATCTATATGGCACAAAAACTTATAGATGGGAGCAATAGCACTGATAGTGGTTTTTATCTCTATGAAATGCAAGCCTTACTAAAAAAACTGGAAGCTTTGGATGCCTCAGGAAAAAACACCATTTTAATTGGTGTTTCATACGCCTTACTAGACCTAATAGAACTGCATCGATTTAAATTAAAAAACACTATTGTCATGGAGACAGGAGGTATGAAAGGTCGTAGAAAAGAAATGATAAAAGAAGAGCTACACGAAATTTTAAAAAAAGGCTTTGGTGTTGCTCATATTCACAGTGAATACGGTATGACCGAACTCCTTTCGCAAGCCTACTCAAGTGGAAATGGAATTTTTAAATGCCCTCCTTGGATGAAAGTTTTAACACGAGACCCAGAGGATGCTCTTAGTTACACAAATGAAAAAACAGGAGGAATAAACGTTATAGATTTAGCAAATCTGTACTCCTGTGCCTTTATTGCAACGCAAGATTTAGGAAAAACCTACACCAATGGCACTTTTGAAGTTTTAGGTCGGTTTGACAGCAGTGATATAAGAGGTTGCAACCTCATGGTTTTATAGGGAAAACTTTAACATAATTCGCTGATTTTCAGTGTAAGATAATTGTAAAACCACCGACCAAAGTAACGTGAAAAATTGATAACTTTTCATAATTTGGTTGGTTAGTTAATTGAGAAATCCCTGTACAACTTCTGTCAGGGATTTCTTTTTTTTAAGTCTATTTGTATTAAACTACCTTTAAAACAAAGTAGTTCTTCTTACCTCTTTGTAGCAAGATGAATTTTTCATTTATTAAGGCACTTTCAGATATTTTAAAATCGTCTGAAACTTTTTCTTTATTCACCGAAATTGAATTTTCTTTTAATGCGCGACGCGCTTCACCATTAGATTTTAAGAATCCGGTTTTTTCTGCCAATGCACTAATTATTTCAACACCATTTAAAATCTCTTCTTTAGAAATTTCGGCTTGAGGTACACCTTCAAAAATATCGAGGAAGGTTTTTTCATTTAGATTTTTTAAATCTTCGGAAGTAGATTTACCAAATAAAATTTCAGAAGCTTTTACCGCATTTTCATATTCTTCGGCACTGTGAACAGTTGTAGTTACTTCTTCTGCTAATCGCTTTTGAAGTAAACGCATATGTGGTGCTTCTTTGTGTTCAGCAACTAGCTTGTCTATGGTTTCTTTATCGAGAAAGGTGAAAATTTTTATGTATTTCTCTGCATCGTCATCACTTGTATTTAACCAGTATTGGTAAAACTTGTAAGGTGAAGTTCTGTTAGCGTCTAGCCATACATTTCCGCCTTCACTTTTTCCAAATTTACTACCGTCACTTTTTGTAATCAAAGGACAGGTTAAGGCGTAGCCTTTTCCGCCAGCTATTCTTCTAACGAGCTCGGTTCCTGTTGTAATGTTTCCCCATTGGTCGCTTCCACCCATCTGTAGTGTACAGTCTAAGCTTCTGTAAAGGTGAAGAAAATCGTAGCCTTGTATTAATTGGTAGGTAAATTCTGTAAAAGACAAACCGTCTGAACTCTCACCGCTTAAACGGGTTTTTACAGAGTCTTTAGCCATCATATAATTTACAGTAATATGCTTCCCTACATTTCTAATAAAATCTAGAAACGAGAATTCCTTCATCCAGTCGTAATTGTTTACCAATACAGCTTGGTTTTCGGCTCCAGAAGTAAAGTCTAGGAACTGAGACAACTGGTTCTTAACACATTCTTGATTGTGACGCAATGCCTCCTCATCTAGCAAATTGCGTTCTGCGCTTTTTCCAGACGGGTCTCCAATCATTCCTGTAGCACCACCCACCAAAGCAACAGGTTTATGACCACAGCGTTGATAGAACGACAAAAGCATAATGGGAACCAAGTTACCTATATGCAATGAATCTGCCGTAGGGTCAAAACCCACATAAGCAGAACGCATGGTTTCCATAAGATGTTCTTCTGTTTCGGGCATTACATCGTGTATCATGCCGCGCCATTGTAGTTCTTCAACGAAATTTTTCAGCTTCATTTTTATACTTTTTGTGCAAAGATAGGGTTCTCGGTTAAAGATTCAAGGTTCAGCAGGCATATTTCGGCTTCAGTTTTTCTAAAAAATAAGTTAATTTCACTAGCTGTTTTTTGCATTTCTTTTTCAATTTCATTTCTGTATTTTCGCTCTATGGTTTTAGTAACTGGCGGTACCGGTTTAGTAGGTTCTCATTTATTGTATTTTCTCTTAGAGAAAAACGAAACTGTGCGCGCTATTCACAGAGAAAAAAGTGACATTCAGTCTGTAAAAAAAGTATTTGCACTATACACTACTAAGGTAGATTCACTTTTTGACAAAATAGAATGGGTTGTGGCTAACACTACCGATATCCCCGCCCTAACTTCAGCCTTTAAAGATGTTACCAAGGTATACCATTGTGCCGCTTTTGTAAATTTTAACCCATCAAAATACAAGGTTTTAAAAAAAGCTAATGTAGAAAGCACAGCAAACATAGTTAACCTCTGCCTTTTTAATAAAGTAGAAAAATTATGTTATGTAAGTTCTGTTGCAACGCTTGGAGGCACTTTAAACGGTCAATTAATAACCGAGGAAACGAGCTGGAACCCCGATGAAAAAAACAGCGTTTATGCCATAACAAAGTACGGTGCCGAAATGGAAGTGTGGCGCGGTACACAAGAAGGCCTAGATGCAATAATTGTAAACCCAGGAGTGATTTTAGGTACTTCTCCTAAAGGTGGCAGTAGCAGCGTTCTAATCAAGTTGGGCGCTAGTGGCATTCCTTTTTACCCTACAGGCTCTATGGGTATAGTTGCTGTAGAAGACGTAGTAAAAGCTATGATAGAGTTGACAGATTCCAAAATTAAAAACCAACAGTATATTTTAGTAAGTGAAAATTGCAGCTACAAACAATTACTTAGCGAATTAGCTTTAGTTTTTAATAAAAAACCACCTACAAAAAAGCTAAATAAACACTTTATGTTCGCTCTCTGCAGTATAGATTGGTTGTTACACAAAGTTTTTAATACTAAAAGAAGATTTGTAAAAGCAACGGTACGTTCTATGTTTACTAAATCTAGTTACGACGCTTCAAAAATTAAGGAAACACTTAACTTTAAATTTACATCTAGTGAAGAGATGTTTAAAAAAGTAGCTCGGGAAAGTCAATAAAAAGTATATTAGGTTAATCTACTTCAGGTTCTGCAAGCAGTTTTGCTTTCGCTTTTTCTACTACCTCAGTAGTGTCTTTATTTTTTTCCTGATTGCGAATACTGTCCATTTCATTTTGCATAGCTATCAATCTTTTCTCAACGGTCTCAATAATTTCTCTATAGCTATTTACATCTGCTGCATAATAGGCATTGCTCTTTGCAAACAGTATACTATCTACACCAAAATTTTTATAAATTAAGGTATCCATTTTTATTCCTTTATCTATAATTGTTTGATTGCTTACACTTCTTGCGGCATTAGACAAATAGGCTTCTGTAAGGATATTTGTCATTTTATCTTTAGGTATAAGATTCTCTGGTTTTTCGGGTTTTTCAACATCTTGACACCCTAAAAAACTTAAAATAATTAGTAAAAATAGTAGGCCGTGTTTCATTATCTGTTAAAGGTAAGTCTTTCAGGGTTGCTTTTGTTTGGAAATTTTGAGTTTTCATAAACCACAACTCCATTTACCAATGTATGAGTAATTCTCGATTTAAAGCTAGCACCTTCAAAAGGCGACCACCCACATTTATAAAGTACATTCTCTTTTTTAACCGTCCAAGGAGAGTTGAGATCTACCAATACCAAATCTGCTTTATACCCTTCCCTAATAAAACCTCTCTCTTTAATTTGAAATAATATAGCAGGGTTATGGGCAAATTTCTCTACGATTTTTTCCAAAGAAATTTTTCCCTTATGGTACATTTCTAAAAGTGCTACAAGCGCGTGTTGCACTAAAGGACCACCAGAAGGAGCCTTGTGGTATTTGTTGTTTTTCTCTTCTAAAGTATGAGGCGCATGGTCTGTAGCTATAACATCTATACGGTCATCGAGCAAAGCTTTTAGCAATCCATCTCGGTCCTTTGCTGTTTTTACAGCTGGATTCCATTTAATTTTTGTGCCTTTCGTTTTGTAATCTTCTTCCGAAAACCACAAATGATGAACACAAACCTCTGCCGTTATTTTCTTTTCGGAAAGTGGCTTTTTATTACTGAAAAGATGCGTTTCTTTTTCTGTTGAAACATGGAAAACATGTAGCCTAGCTCCCGTTTTTTTAGCCAACGCTATTGCTTTAGACGAAGAAATATAACAAGCCTCTTCACTGCGAATTTTTGGATGAAGCGCTATAGGTATATCTTCGCCGTATTCTGCTTCGCAGTTTGCTAAATTCTCTTTAATAGTAGTTTCATCTTCACAGTGTGCAGAGATAAGCAACTTGGTTTTGCTAAATATATCTTCCAGTACTTTTGGGTCGTCTACAAGCATATTTCCCGTAGAAGAGCCTAAAAACAGCTTTAATCCTGCAACTTTTTGAGGGTCTACTTTAAGGATTTCGTCTATATTATTGTTTGTACCGCCAAACATAAACGAATAGTTTGCCCAAGAGGTCTTAGCTGCGATGTCAAACTTTTCTTCAAGCAAATCTATGGTTGTAGCCTGAGGAACCGTATTTGGCATTTCTATAAAAGTAGTAATCCCTCCCGCAACAGCGGCTTTAGATTCGGTTTCTATTGTTGCTTTATGCGTTAATCCAGGTTCTCTAAAATGCACTTGGTCATCTATCATACCAGGCATTAAATAAGATCCATCGGCATCAATTACTTTGGTATCTGATGATTTTGCACTTATAGTTTCAGAAATCTCTGCAATGCGTCCGTCTTGTACTAAGACGTCGCCTTTTACAATTTTTCCTTCGTTTACAATATTTGCATTCTTAATTAATACAGCTTTCATTTATCAATCCCCTTTATTTTGAAGTACGTTAAGTACAACTTACTTTAATTTATTATTAATGAAATGAAGTTTCATTAAATTTTTTCTTGTTAAACACACTTTTAAACTTCATTGCTATTACTCCAAAAATAGCTTCGGAAATAATTCCGGAGCTCATTTTAGATTCGCCTTTGGTTCGGTCTGTAAAGATTACCGGCACTTCTTCAATTTTAAACTTACTGAGAAAGGCTTTAAATTTCATTTCAATCTGAAAAGCATAGCCTACAAAACGAATGTTGTCTAGGTTTATTTTCTCAAGAACGTTTCTTCGGTAACAAATAAATCCGGCTGTGGTATCATAAATAGTTATTCCCATTACAAAGCGCACATATTTTGAAGCCAGCCACGACATTAACACACGACTCATAGGCCAGTTCACAACATTTACACCTGTTATATAACGTGAACCTATGGCTACATCGCTTCCTTTATTACAAGCGTTATATAACCTTATTAGATCGTTTGGATTGTGCGAAAAATCGGCATCCATCTCAAAAATAAATTCGTAATCGTTTTCTAGCGCCCACTTAAAGCCCGCAATATAAGCTGTTCCCAAGCCATTTTTTTTGGCTCTATTTAGTAAAAAAAGTTTTCCTTGGTAGGTTTTTATCAAATCTTCTACAACGGCTGCTGTTCCATCTGGAGAGTTATCGTCTACAACTAAAACATGGAACTCGCGTTGTAATGAAAAAACAGTGCGCAGTAACCGCTCTATGTTTTCAATTTCATTGTAGGTTGGTACCACCACTACCGCCTTAGTCATACTGCTATTTTAACGCAAATGTACCTTTTTTTGAATAAATAAATGTGAAGTAAAATCTAAAACCTAGCTCAAAAAGAAAATTTATTTTGCTGTACCTTTACAAAAAAATTAAAGTGGAATTTAACCAAAGACTTATTGAAACAACAGATTGGGCAACCTATTTATTACTAGGATGTTTCGCTGTTTTTGCTTTGGCAAAATACTATTATCCCAAGAGATTTCACGAATTTTCGCTTTTGCCAATAACCAATCAATACTTTTTTGTACACGGTAAAAATGATGAAATAAACCACCCGTTTAATATGTTGCTATTTGTAGTGCAAATAGTTTCTGTTTCCATTTTTGTGTATTTGGGGTTCCAAGTGTTTAACCCTAGTATAGTTGCAAACAACCCATGGCTTATTATTCAAATATGTACAGCTTACAGTGTGTTTGTATTAATAAAATTTTGTTTGGAAAAAATAGTCGCAAATATTTTTTCTATAGATGCCATCGTAAACGATTACTTGTATCAGAAACTAAGTTATCGCAACTTTTTAGGCATTTTGTTTTTTCTAGGTAATTTATTCTTTCTGTATATCTCTCCCCCTTCCACTACTACTATGTATATTTTTGGTGGATGTTTATTGACCTTAAACGCTATTGCACTGCTTTACAGCTATAAGAAAAATGGAAATTTGATATTTAGCAATTTCTTCTATTTTATTTTGTATCTTTGCGCACTTGAAATTTCACCTTATATTATACTTTACAAGAGCTTTGCTTAAGGTGTAATATTTAAAAAAATCAGGACTATCTATGAAAGTGAAAACAATTCTTGTTTCCCAACCAGAGCCTAAAATTGAGAACTCACCTTACTTCGATTTAATTGACAGACAAAAGGTAAAAATAGATTTCCGCCCTTTCATTCATGTTGAGGGCGTTTCAGGCAAAGATGTTCGAACTCAAAAGGTTGACCTCTCAAAGTATACGGCTATTATTCTTACTAGCCGAAATTCTGTAGACCATTATTTTAGAATTGCTGAAGAACTTCGTTTTAAGGTTCCAGATACTATGAAATACTTTTGTTTAAGTGAAGCTGTTGCTTATTACTTACAGAAATATGTAGTTTATAGAAAGCGAAAAATATACGTTGGTAAGAGAACCTTTTCAGAACTTGCACCGCTTATTAAGAAATACAAAAACGAAAAATTCTTACTTCCTACTTCAGATAAACTGAAGCCTGAAGTACCTGTAATCCTTAATGAGTTAAAAGTAGAATGGAAAGAAGCTACTTTTTACAAGACTGTAATTAGCGATCTTTCAGATCTTCGCAATGTATTGTATGACATTCTGGTATTTTTTAGCCCTAGCGGGATAGAATCTTTATTTGAAAACTTTCCAGATTTCAAACAAAACGACACTCGAATAGCTGTTTTTGGAAATACTACCGTAAAAGCTGCTACAGATCAAGGATTGCGTGTAGACATACAAGCACCAACTCCAGAGACACCTTCTATGACAATGGCTTTAGAGAAGTACATTAAAGAGGTAAACAACAAAAAGTAAACAACTTTAATTGTTATATATAAAAAAAGGCTTACCGTTTGGTAAGCCTTTTTTAGTATGTAATAAACCTATGTTATTCTGTAACTGGAGCTCCAGATAGAATCTCATCGTTTGCGTATGCTTCAAACTTAGCGAAATTCTCTTTAAAAGAATTTGCTAATTCTTTAGCCTGAATGTCATAAGCCTTTTTGTTTTTCCAAGTTTCTCTTGGGTTTAATATATCTGAAGGCACATTAGGGCACGTTTTAGGCATCATTAACTTAAAGATTGGATGCTGTTCAAACTCAACATCGGTAAGTTTACCTTCTAATGCAGCAGAAATCATAGCGCGGGTAAACTTCAATTTCATTCTACTTCCCACGCCGTAAGGACCACCTGTCCATCCTGTATTAATTAACCATACATTAACGCCAGAGTCTTTCATCTTTTTGCTTAACATTTCGGCATAAGCAGTAGGGTGTAGTGGCATAAAAGGCGCTCCAAAACAAGCAGAAAAGCTAGGTGTTGGCTCGTTAATACCTTCTTCTGTACCCGCAACCTTTGCTGTATAACCACTTATAAAATGATATGCCGCTTGGCCTGGAGTTAACTTAGAGATAGGAGGCAAGGTACCAAAAGCATCTGCTGTTAAAAAGAAGATGTTTTTAGGGTTATGCCCACTTGATGGTACTTGTATATTATTAATGTGATAGATAGGATAACTCACTCGTGTATTTTGAGTGATAGAAGTATCTTCAAAATCTACTTCTCCCTTATCGTCCATGATTACATTTTCAAGAATTGCACCTGGCTTAATAGCGTTATAAATGTCTGGTTCATTTTCCTGAGAAAGGTTTATAACCTTAGCATAACAACCACCTTCAAAATTAAAGATCGTATTATCTGCGGTCCATCCGTGTTCGTCATCACCTATTAACTTGCGTTCTGGATCTGCAGAAAGTGTAGTTTTTCCTGTTCCAGAAAGACCAAAGAAAATAGCGGTTTCGCCATTATCGCCAACGTTTGCAGAACAGTGCATTGGCATGGTATTCTTAAACACTGGCATAATAAAATTAAGCGCAGAGAAGATACCTTTTTTAATTTCACCGGTATACCCCGTACCGCCAATAAGGACGATTTTCTTTGTGAAGTTTAGGATTGCAAAATTGTGCTGGCGTGTACCGTCAACTTCTGGATCTGCCATAAAATCTGGCGCATTAACTATAAGCCATTCTGGGCTAAAAGAAGCTAATTCCTCCTCAGTAGGACGCAGAAACATATTGTGAGCAAACATATTTGACCACGGTGTTTCAGTAATCACACGAATGTTTAATTTGTAGTTTTCATCTGCGCAGGCATAACTGTCGCGCACATAGACATCTTTTTCTGAAAGATAATCAACAACTTTATCGTAGAGCTTATCAAACATATCTGGTGGAAATGGAATGTTTACATTCCCCCACCACACTTTGTCTCGCGTAACATCATCTTTTACAATAAACCTATCTTTAGGAGACCTTCCGGTAAATTCTCCAGTGTTTACTGCCAAGGCACCGCTAGCGGCTTCTGTTCCTTGTCCTTTTTGCAATGTTTCGTTGTGAAGTTCTTCAGAAGAAAGTTGATACTTTACTTTCGCATTTTTGATTCCGTATTTTTCAACAGAAATCGTTTTCGTAGACTGGTTTTTATCGACCATACCTTTTAAAATTTTTGTAGAGCACAAAAATAACAATTCTTGGAGAGTTTGAAGAAAATATGAAAATTATTATTGTTTCTTTATAGAAAGTAGTGAATATGCAAGCCAAAACCAGCCTATAATGAACAATAACCCCCCTATAGGAGTAACAAATCCTATTTTTGAAGCCTCAAAAGGAAGCACTTCGTTTAATGCTAGGAGGTAAATTGAGCCTGAAAAAAGGAAAATGCCGGCAATAAAACACCAAAAAATCGTTTTTTTAATTTTTTCTGAAATAAAAGGTGTTAATCCTAAAGCAAAAAGCGCTAGCCCATGGTACATTTGGTACCGAACACCTGTTTCAAAAGTATCTAGCGCAGCGAGCCCCACCACACTCTTTAAACCATGTGCTCCAAAAGCACCTAATGCAATTGTAACAGCCATAAGAAAAGAAGCTGTGATCACCATATTTTTGTCGAAAACCCTCATTTTTAAAAATTGGAATTAGTAATTTCGTTTTATTGAATTATTCACCTCAAAGTTAACAAAAAACACCCCAATGAGAAACATATTAATTATTGGCGCAGGAAGATCTGCAACTAGTTTAATTAGATATTTACTTGATAAAAGTGAAACGGAAGACCTTTTTATTACTATTGGGGATTTATCCATACAGTCTGCGCAAAAATTTACCGCAAACCACCCAAATGCGCGTGGAATTATGCTAGACGTTTTTAACGACGCCCAACGTAAAGAAGCTGTTGAAAATAGCGACATCGTTATCTCTATGCTTCCTGCGCGTTACCATATAGAGGTTGCCAGAGATTGTATAGAATTTGGCAAACATATGGTAACAGCCTCTTATGTAAGCAACGAAATGCAAGCCTTAAATCACAAAGCCGAATCTAAAGGTTTAGTCTTTATGAACGAAATAGGCTTAGACCCTGGTGTAGACCATATGAGTGCAATGCAAGTAATAGACGATATACGTGCAAAAGGCGGGAAAATGTTGCTTTTTGAATCTTTTTGTGGGGGTTTGATAGCTCCAGAAAGTGATAATAATTTATGGAATTATAAATTTACTTGGAACCCAAGAAACGTTGTTTTAGCAGGACAAGGCGGTGCAGCAGAATTTATTCAGGAAGGAAAGTTTAAATACATTCCGTATCACAGATTATTTCGCAGAACAGAGTTTATTAGCATAGACGATTACGGTAAGTTTGAAGTATACGCAAACAGAAACTCTCTAAAATATCAATCTGTTTACGGTTTAGACAATATACTTACCTTATACCGAGGCACCATTAGGCGTGTTGGTTTTAGTCGCGCTTGGAATATGTTTGTGCAATTAGGTATGACAGACGATAGTTACACTATCCCCGATTCTGAAAACATGACCTATCGCGAGTATGTAAACCTTTTTCTACCCTACTCTCCTTCAGATACTGTAGAATTAAAATTTCGCCATGCGTTAAAGATTGATCAAGACGATTTAATGTGGGACAAGCTAGAAGAATTAGATCTTTTTAATAAGGAAAAGACCTTAGATATAGAAGACGCAACCCCTGCAATGGGGCTTCAAAAAATACTTGAAAACAAATGGACACTTGCCCCCGAAGACAAAGACATGATAGTAATGTATCATAAATTTGGCTACGAATTAAACGGAAAACAATACCAAATAGACAGTCATATGACGCTTATAGGCGAAGACCAAACCCATACCGCTATGGCCAAAACTGTGGGGTTACCTGTTGCTATAGCTGCTCTTAAAATTTTAAATGGAGAGATTACTACTCCCGGTGTACAACTTCCTATTGCAAAAGAGGTTTATGAACCAATCTTAAAAGAGCTAGAAGAGAACGGGATTTTATTTCACGAGAAAGAAGTAAAATACTTAGGGTATAATCCAGATAATTTACATTAATATAGTGATGCTTGTTAAAAATAAGAAAGCCCGTGAAAATTCACGGGCTTTTTAATTTAAAAAATCGTCAATCCTATTATCTTCTTCCTAAGAATATTGAAATAAAGTAAAGTAAGGTAGCTAACGATCCAAGAGCGGCAACTACGTATGTTCTGGCTGCCCATTTTAGTGCGTCTTTCGCACCTGCATGTTCCTGTGGTGTTACCATGTTTTTGCTTTCTAACCACACTAGAGCACGCTTACTAGCGTCAAACTCTACTGGAAGGGTGATAAATGTAAATGCTGTGGTAGCCGCAAAAAGTAAAATACCAATAAGAAATACTAGATTCCCTAAAGCACCCATAAAATTCATAGCTGTCATAATTAATCCAGCCATGATTACAAAATTAGACATCTTACTTGCAACCCCAACAATTGGCACGATAGCCGAACGCATTTTTAACCAGCTATAGGCTGTTGCGTGTTGTACGGCATGACCACATTCGTGGGCTGCAACTGCGGCAGCGGCTGCATTGCGCTGCATATAAACAGACTCACTTAAGTTTACTGTTTTGTCTGCAGGATTGTAATGATCTGTTAATTGTCCAGCAACAGAAATAACTTTAACATCGGTAATACCGTTGTCGGCAAGCATTTTTTCTGCTATTTCTTTTCCGCTCATCCCATTTTGTAGATGAATCTTACTGTACTCTTTAAACTTCGTTTTTAGCTTGTTACTTACGTACCAACTCACTAAAAATATTAATCCTGCAATTATATAATATCCAAACATAGTTTTAATTTTTTTTTATTACTGTTCCTTTTATTCCCTGTTCTTGTTTTTTTTTAGCAACAAGACACAGAATATTTTAAATTACAATATAGCAAATAGTGTGCAAATTTTTAACCTACAATATTTACAATTTTTCCAGGCACAATTATCACCTTTTTAGGCGTGCGACCCTCTAAATATTGGGCTGTTTTCTCGTGTGCCATTACGGCAGCCTCTATTTCGTCTTTGCTTAAATCTAATGGTAATTCCATTGTAAAACGCATTTTTCCATTAAAAGACACAGGGTATTCCTTACTGCTCTCTACCAAAAACTTTTGATTAAATACTGGAAATGGCGCTGTAGCAATGCTTTCATTATGACCTAATTTCTGCCAAAGCTCTTCGGCTATATGAGGCGCATATGGTGATATAAGAATAGCTAAAGGCTCTAAAACTTCACGAGCATTACACTTTTGAGCTATAAGTTCGTTTACAGCAATCATAAAAGAAGAAACCGAAGTGTTAAAACTGAAATTCTCTATATCCTCTTGTACTTTTTTAATGGTTTTATGTAATGTTTTAAGTCCCTCAGCCCCCGAAGAAGGAGCATCGCTCACGTAAAAACTATCGTTTGGACCGGAATGGTATAATTTCCACAGTTTTTTTAAGAATCCGTGTACTCCTGTTATCCCTGCGGTATTCCACGGTTTTGCCTGTTCTAGCGGCCCGAGGAACATTTCGTACATACGCAAGGTATCAGCACCATACTGCTCACAAATATCATCTGGGTTTACCACATTGTATTTGCTCTTAGACATTTTTTCTACCTCGCGAGACACAATAAATTTATTGTCATCTTCATAATGAAAAAGTGCCAATTTGTTTGCCTTTCGCCATTCTAAAAACTTATCAATGTTTAGTGTATCGACACCATCAATCATATTAACATCAACATGAATAGAAAAATATTTAAAATACAATTTTCCTTTTAAAAGATTAATAATTTCAGATTTTGTTACACCTTTTAAACTATTAGCAATTGGATTATTCTCTCCAAAAACATTAGTGAATTTTTCAGGTATATCATTAAGTATTTGGTCTATAATATTTTTCTCTATATTTTCATCTTTAAACCATTCTGTGGTTTCAGGCAGTAAATTTTTCGAATAAAAATTCAACCTTACTTTTATAGGATGAATTTTTGTCTCATTTTTTTCATTATAACGAAGCCCCACAAGCAAGGTTTTAATTTTCGCACTCTCCCCCAAAATCATTCCTTGGTTTATCAGCTTTTTAAAAGGCTCTTCTACCGGTACCAAGCCGCGGTCGTGCATAAACTTCACCCAAAAACGGCTGTACAACAAATGACCTGTTGCATGCTCGCTTCCGCCTATGTATAAATCTACATTTTGCCAATAGTTTAAGGCTTCTTCTGAAGCAAAAACCGCATCGCGTTTAGCTGCTTCCATATATCTAAAGAAGTACCAGCTACTTCCTGCCCAGCCTGGCATTGTATTCAACTCTAGCGGAAAAACGGTTTTATTGTCAATCAACTTGCAACTAACAACTTTCAATTGTTTTTCATCCCAGGCCCAATCATCGGCTCTACCTAAAGGAGGCTCTCCTTCTTCTGTAGGCAAGTATTTTTCTACTTCGGGAAGATGTAGTGGCAAGCAGCTTGTTGGAATAGCTTGTGGCATACCTTCTTTGTAATATATAGGAAAAGGTTCGCCCCAATATCGCTGGCGGCTAAAAACAGCATCGCGTAAACGGTAGTTTATCTTTCCTTCGCCAACACCTTTTTCTTCTAAAGCCGAAATTATTTTCTCGGTAGCTTCGGCATAGCTTAAATCGTTTAAAAAATCGCTATTCGTGATAACCGTATTGTCTTTATCTGAATAGGCTTCTTCAGAAATATCTGCGTCCTTAAAAATATTCGGAATAGGTAAATTAAAGTGTTTGGCAAAATCGTAATCGCGTTGATCGCCACAAGGCACACTCATTACAGCACCTGTACCATAACCCGCCAACACATAATCGCCTATCCATACGGGAATTTCTTCACCAGAAAAAGGATGCACAGCATAAGCACCTGTAAAAACACCTGTAATGGTTTTAACATCAGCCATTCGCTCACGTTCGCTGCGTTTTGCGGTAGCTTCTATATAATTTTCTACGGCTTCTTTTTGTTCCGAAGTAGTGATTTTTGAAACCAGCTCGTGTTCTGGAGCTAAAACCATAAAGCTCACTCCAAAGATAGTATCTGGTCTTGTAGTGAATACTGAAATATACTCACTATCCCCTGAAGCGTTGAATGAAGCTTGATCTGATTCTTCTATAGACAAGTCCCCACCTAAATCCTCCCCACTGGGGAGGACTTTTAATGTCGCTTCAATTTTAGAAACGACATTTTCAATATTATTTATGACTTCCTCATTCGTAAAACGTAAAACCTTAAATCCTTTTTTCTCTTTTAACAACAATTCTCTTTCTCCATCCTTTTCCAATTGATATTGATGAATCTCTCCATCCACTTCAATTATTAATCGTTTAGAAAGACAAACAAAATCCACTATATAATTATCTATTGGATGTTGCTGACGAAATTTGTATCCTAACTTTTTTGTTCGTAATTCATTCCACAAAAGAGATTCTGCTTTTGTTGGATTTTTACGCATTTCTTTAGCACGTGATAGTAAGGTGCCTATTATTTTTGGGTTTCCTGTTAAATATCCAGCACTTTCTGCTCCCCCTGCTTTGGAGGGGGCTGGGAGGAGGACCTTAAACCTCACACTGGCACCTTTACTTCTCCCAATCCAGTTGGTTTGAGAGTCTTTTAAAGGTTGTGGCCAGTCTATAGCGTCAAGTCCGTCAAGCAATCGTTGGGCATAGGCGGTAATACGCATACTCCATTGTTTCATTTTTTTGCGAACTACAGCATAGCCACCGCGCTCTGAAACACCGTTTACTATCTCGTCATTTGCTAAAACAGTACCTAATTGCGGACACCAGTTTACTTCGGTTTCTGCAAGATAAGTCAATCTGTATTGCAAGAGGATTTCTTGTTTTTTTACTTCTGAAAAAGCAAGCCATTCTGAAGCGGTAAAACTTGGAACCTCATCGTCTGCAACAGCATTTACAGTTGCATTTCCTTCTGAAGAAAAAATTGCGTAAAGCTCCTCTATAGCACGTGCTTTATCTGAATCTTTATCGTACCAACTTTCAAAAAGCTGTAGGAAAATCCATTGTGTCCATTTGTAATATTCAGGATTGCTAGTGCGTACTTCTCGGCTCCAATCAAAAGAAAAACCTATTTTATCTAATTGCTCGCGGTACCGACTAATATTTTCCTCGGTGGTTTTTGCTGGGTGTTGCCCAGTTTGTATTGCATACTGCTCTGCCGGAAGTCCAAAAGAATCGTAGCCTTGTGGATGCAATACATTAAAGCCTTGATGGCGTTTATAACGCGCATAAATATCGCTTGCTATATAACCCAAGGGATGCCCAACGTGTAAACCTGCACCAGAAGGGTAGGGAAACATATCTAAAACGTAATATTTTGGTTTATTACTGTTTGCTTCGGCATTAAATGTTTTCTTCTCGCGCCAGATTTTCTGCCACTTATCTTCTATATCGTTAAAATGATATTTACTCATCTTCTTTGCTTTGTTTTCAAAATTAGGCCCTTTTGGGCAAACAGTGGCAAATTTAAGGTTTATTAGAAGAAGTAAAACCTTATACTTTAAAAATTTGGGTGTAAAAGATTTCCGGAGTAGAGCACCCAAAACATAGAGAGAATTGCCGAAATATTAATTGCAATTCCAAAGAGTTTCATTTGTTTTAGCGTGTATGGCTTGTCTTTAAAGAAAATAAAAACATCTAACACTAACCAGCAGGCAAATACTGCTAAAAAACTTGAAAGCACCCAATCATCAAACCAAAATAATAGAATATACGCTTCTACAAGGAGTAAAAAAAGCATTAAAAATTTTGTGTTTCTTCTTCCTATTAAGACAGCAGTTGTTTTTTTACCAACTAGTTTATCTGGCTCAATATCCATTATTTCTCCAGCTATATGTGCTTGAAATGCAAAAAGCGTAAGGTAAAGGAAGGTTTGCCAAGGGAGAATTTCTAAATGATTTAAATGAATGCTAAAAAGTGCCGTAAACACATAGCCAACTTGTATAAAGATCTCGAATGGTGGGCGTTCTTTTAGTCGAAAGGGTTTGTAGTTATAGACTATATTAACAATAATCATAAACAACAAGAGAACAAAAAGCTCTACACCACCTACGTAAGAGAAAAATGCCAAAAAAGGTACCATTACAAAAAAAATATGCCAAGGTACATTAGCGAGTTCATTTTTACTTAAACGAGCCCCAAACAGGTAGTTTCCTTTACGGGGGTTAATAGAATCTGCTTTACCATCTGTAAAATCATTTAATCCATACACCAAAAAGTTTAATGGAAAGGTGACAAAAAATAGACCGACCCAAAAAAGTGGTTTTTCCCAAAAGTTTGAAGAAAGATTAAAAGGGACTAAGTATATCCAAACAGTTGGAAACCAAAGTCCAGGGCGTGAAATTTTTAGAGCTTTTAGAAGATTCTTTATGATAATAACATTATTTAGGGCGTTTCAAATTTAATCTTATTATAACAAAATAGAAACTTTCGGCGTTGTTTAACACAAGATGCAAAATTACTTGTATTTTTACGGCAAAATTAAGCACATCTATGAGTTCTTCTTTTGAAAAATATCAAAAACGCAGGTTGATTTCTTCCTATTTCTCTGTAGTGATAAGTATTTCGTTAGTGCTTTTCCTATTGGGCTTATTGGGGTTACTAGTACTAAACTCGAAAAAAGTAGCCGATTATTTTAAGGAACAGATAGCGATCACCGTCTTTTTAAAAGATAGCGCTAAGGAAGTTGAAATAACACAATTAAAGCAAAGTTTAGCATTAGCAGAATACACTAAAAGCGCCACTTTTGTTTCAAAAGAAGAAGCTGCCAAAGATCATTCTGAAACTTTAGGTGAGAATTTTATAGAATATCTGGGCGAAAATCCACTTCAGAATAGCATAGACGTATACATTTTAGCGGCCTATGTGACACCTCAAAAAATGGAAGAGATAACCAGTGAGCTAAAGAGTAAAGGCTTTGTAGACGACGTTATTTACGACAAGCCCTTAATTGCCCAGCTTACAGAAAACGTAAAGCGTATAAGTTTTTGGGTCTTAGTAATTAGTGGTATTTTCACCTTTATTGCTGTATTACTTATTAACAGTAGTATACGACTAAGTATTTACGCTAAGCGATTTACTATAAAAACTATGCAAATGGTAGGGGCTACCAAAAAATTTATTCGCAGGCCTTTTGTATGGAAAAGTGTGCGATTGGGGATTATTGGAGCACTTGTAGCTATGGCTGGTATGGCCGCAGTGTTGTATTACCTCAACCAAAGTTTTCCGCAATTGCAGTTATTGGGAGACCCACTAATGCTAGGCGGGTTATTTGCATTTATATTTTTAATGGGTGTTTTAATAACCTGGGTTAGCACTTATATTGCTACTCAGCGTTTTTTAAATTTACGCACAGACGATTTGTATTATTAGAAACAAAAAACTCAGCCGAGAAGAATTAAACTTCTAATAAACAAACTTTTAAACTACTTAAGTTATGGGAGAAAAAAAACGAAAAGAAACCTTTAAACCCGAATTTGTTTTTGAAAAGAAAAACTACAAATTTATGCTTATTGGCATTGCGTTTATTGCATTAGGCTTTATACTTATGACTGGCGGCGGAAGTGACGACCCTAACGTTTTTAATCCCGAAATTTACAACTGGCGACGCATACGTCTTGCACCCGCAATGGTGCTTTTAGGCTTTGCTATAGAAGTGTACGCCATATTGTTGAAACCAGATAGTAAAGAAGAAAATTAGTGGATTATTTAGATGCTATACTACTTGGTGTAATTCAAGGATTTACTGAGTTTTTACCCGTTTCTTCTAGTGGTCACCTAGAAATAGGAAAAGCCCTGCTAGGAGATACTTCAGTGCCAGAGGAAAGTTTACTTTTTACAGTTATCCTTCACTTTGCCACCGCTTTAAGCACCATTGTGGTGTTCCGAAAAGATATAGTCGAAATTTTTAGCGGAATTTTTAAATTCCAATGGAATGAAGAAACTCAATTTGCATTAAAGATTATTCTTTCTATGCTACCTGCGGTACTCATAGGTTTGCTTTTTGAGGAACAACTAGAGTCGTTTTTTGGAGGTAGTATTGCATTTGTAGGCGCGATGCTTATTATAACTGCTGTTCTATTATGGCTAGCAGACCGTTCAAAAAACACTGGTAAGCCAGTAACAATAAAAGATTCTATCATTATAGGAGTTGCTCAGGCAATAGCTATGTTACCCGGTATTTCGCGTAGTGGAGCAACAATCTCTACGAGTGTATTGTTAGGAAATGACAAAACAAAAGCAGCGCGATTTTCTTTTTTAATGGTTGTTCCATTAATTTTTGGAAAAATAGCAAAAGACCTTTTAAGTGGTGAAATTGCAATGAACAACGCACACCTTGGAGTAATGGGGGCAGGATTTATAGCCGCCTTTGTATGTGGACTTATTGCTTGTACCTGGATGATAAGCTTGGTTAAAAAAAGTAAACTCAGTTATTTTTCTATCTATTGTTTAGTAATAGGTGTAATTGCTATAATTTCTAGTTTATACTTATAATGACAGTTGAAGATTACAAAGAAGGTCAAGTTATTTTAATAGACAAACCCCTAGAATGGACATCTTTTCAGGCGGTTAATAAAGTGCGCTGGTTAATTAGAAAAACTTTTAACCTAAAAAAAATAAAGGTAGGGCATGCTGGTACATTAGACCCTTTAGCTTCAGGACTTTTAATAATTTGTAGCGGTAAGTTTACTAAGCGTATAGACAGTTTTCAGGCCCAAGAAAAAGAATACACAGGAACCTTTACCCTTGGTGCGACCACCCCCAGTTATGATTTAGAAACAGAGATTGACCAAACTTTCGATATTTCAAAAATTACTTCTGAAGACATTCAAACGGCTACCAAGCAGTTTTTAGGTGAAATAAAACAGCAACCGCCCGTTTTTTCGGCTTTAAAAAAAGACGGCAAACGGCTATACGAATACGCTAGAAGTGGCGAAGAAGTTGAAATTGCCTATAGAAACATTACTATATCAGAATTTGAAATCACAAAGATTGAACTTCCTCTAGTGTCTTTTAGAGTAGTGTGTAGCAAAGGAACTTACATCCGCTCTTTGGCAAACGATTTTGGAAAAGCCCTTAACAATGGCGCACATCTTTCTACTTTACGCCGAACAAGAATTGGCGCGTTTTCTGTAGAAAATGCAGTGAGTATTGAACAATTTGAAGCCTCACTTACAAGTTAAATTATCCCTAATACCAGCTATTTATCTTGTTGTTTTATTGAATTTTGCTGAAAATTTCGGTACTTGCAATCATGAATTTCAATTATTCATACAGAGCTTTTCTTATAACTTCGCTTCTTACGGGCTGCTTAGTACTGTTTTTATTCAGCATAAAGATTTCAAAACAGCAGCATGACCTCAATGAAGAAACCTACGATGTGGTTATGGCTCCTCCTGAAGAGCTCTTGGAAGAAGATTTAAAAATTGCCGCTCTTACACCCGAAAAAGTAAAGGTGGAAACAAATAGAGCCTTTAACGAAGCCGAAAAATTTATCGCTTCAGTAGAAAACGAAAATCACGAAATTACTGAAACAACCGAAGGCAAACTTCAAGAAATGAATGAAGCCATAGAAAGTTCACAAGCAAATAACGACATAGGTATTTCAAAGCAAAAAAAACCTGAAGCAAAAAAAACCGAAAAGTTCTCAAACAGCCAAAGCGATAACGAAAAGGTAGCCGTAGTAAAAGGTGGAAACCGAAATACAACCATAAGCTATCAGTTAGTAAACCGAAAAGATATAGACCTCCCCAATCCTGTTTATACCTGTTATGGTTTTGGGAAAGTGGTTATAAACATAGAGGTAAACACCCTTGGAAAGGTAGTTAAAAACACTTATAATAAAACTGCTTCTACTACTACAAACGCCTGTTTAATTGATGCTGCCTTAGAATATTCTGAAAAGGCGCGTTTTACCACAGATGCTTCAAAAGCAAAACAATTGGGAACCATTACATTTAATTTTCCTGGACAAGAGTAAAAAGGTGTTGTAACAACAATTAATATAGAGTTTTCATTAACTAAATAAAATAATATGTCTTTAGAAAAAACGCGTTGTGGCTGGCCTGGCACCGACCCACTTTATGTAAAATACCACGATGAGGAATGGGGCGTACCTGTAAAAGACGACAAAACACTTTATGAGTTTCTTCTTTTAGAGACTTTTCAGGCGGGATTAAGCTGGATTACAATTCTTAAAAAACGCGAAAACTTCAGAGAAGCTTTTGACGATTTCAACTACAAGAAAATAGCCAAATACGACCAAGCAAAGATTGATGCTTTACTTCAGAATAAAGGAATTATTCGCAATAAATTAAAGGTGCATTCTGCGGTTACAAACGCACAGGCTTTTATGGAGATTCAAAAAGAATTTGGAAGTTTTAGCGATTATATCTGGGCATTTGTAAACCACAAACCCATAAAAAACAGTTGGAAAAATCATACCGAAGCGCCAGCAACATCAGCTATAAGCGATGCTTTGAGCAAAGACTTAAAAAAACGCGGTTTTAAATTTGTGGGCAGCACAGTTATCTACGCTCATATGCAAGCCACAGGTATGGTAAACGACCATATAGAAAGCTGTTTCCGCTACCAAGAGCTTTAATTTTTACAGCATCATAAATATAAAAAAGGTCAAAACAGCAACGTTAATTACATAACCATGCGTATTGAGCCAGACATTTGCTTTTTCTAATTTTTCTGGTCCCTTAGACCCTAAGGAAAAATATAAAATCAAGGGTATAAATGCTATTAAAAGTACAGCTCCAAAAAATGGCAAAGCGTCTAGCAAAGTACCTGCGTCATTGTTAAGCAGGCTCCCAACGGTGAATGCCACCACTATGTCTGTAGGCATAAAGGCTATCAAGGTAAAACCAAGAATAAATATCTTACTCAAAGAAGCTTCGTGAATTTCTTTCATCCATTTAGGCGGCTCTGTTAGCTTATGACGGTTTAGTATAGACTTAACTAGTAAGTATACACACAAGGCAATTAGAATGTATTTTAAAATTGGCCTACCTCCTTCTGAAGTGCTTTGAAAATTAATGATGTTTGCTAATAAATAATAGATAGATGTTGTTAGTAATAGCGTTAACATAACGGCCACTATATAAACTAACGAACTTTTAACAGGGTCTTTTCTTGTGATTAACAATATAGCCACTAAAATTTGAGGACCCAACATTACGGTTAATGCCAATGGAAGGATTGCAATATCTGTCATTTAGGATGTTTTCAGTGTTAAAGCTTGAAATTTTTTCGACTTTACAGTTTAATAATCTTTTTGTAAACTTTTCCGAAGTCACCTTCAAAAGTCACTAAAAGTGTACCTTGCCAGTTATCGTTAAGGTCTAGTGTTACAATTCCATTTGCGTTAGTTAGCATGGTTTCATATAACTGCTGCCCTAAAAGATTGTGAATTTTTACGTTTACAGCACCTTCAATAGCATCCAGCTTAAATGAAACCTTGTCTGTAGTAGGGTTTGGGTATGCTTCAGATATATGGTTCTGCGCCCATTCTTCAGCCGAAAGAGTTTCCACTTCAATCGTCCAATAGCCTTCTGGCGCAACTATAGGGCGAGTTAATTCTTTTCCAGAAATAGCCTTAGCCCAAATATAATACTCTATGTTAACCGCTGTATTTGGGATGCTTAAATCTACAGCCCAATTATCGCCGTTAGAGGGTGCCATAGTTAATTCGTTATAAGTTGAAGCACCTTCTTGGCGCCAAAATACTTTGGCTTCAGAAACACCAGATATATGCTTAATCATTGCTTCTAAGGGTACCGTACTGCCTATATTAGCCTCCTCTTTTGGCTGGTGTACAATCCAAAGAGGTTCCGCAACACCTATGGTATGCGTTATACAGTGAATAGCCCCTAAGGAGTTTATTAAATTTTCACCTGGATTATCTACGTCTACACCAACTACAGTGTACCCTGGTAGCAATTCTTCATACTTTGCCAATGCTGCGGCATCTACTTCTGGCCTGTAAGTAGGAACAATAATTGTTTTGTTTACAAATACCGCATTGCTATAAGTATTGTATGGCCCGCCAGTATTAGGGTAGCTACCTGTTGTACTTGGTGGTGCATCTATCCATTCTATATTGTATGGTGTTCCAAAAGGAGATTGAAAATTGTCTAAAACATACTGAATATTAGCTTCTATCTGCGGACCATCAGCCACACCTGGCGGATATTTACTTACTAGAATTGTTTCTTCGTCTAGTAATTTCATATGCATATCTATATGATGAATCTGGTCGTATGGCAGAGTATTCATTTTTACAAAACGGTTAATACCCATATACTCTTGCATAATACCGTCTATCTGTGCTTCTGTTTTAACGCTTACACCATAGGGGTTACCTGAAGCATTTTCGTCTAAAATTAATTTTGAAGCGAAGGCATTTCCCAAGCCATCACTCATATAGTTACCGCCTGTATTTACAAGATCGTTACTTCCTGTATTGGTAACGTAAAGTGGAACCCCAGCCGCTGCAGCGTGTGCTGTGGGCATTACATCGTCATTGGGTCGTGGTCGGTTATAAATCCAATCTGTTAGAGCAAGTTCGCCCACATCGTCTGAGTATATCGTGTTTCCGGCATAATCGCGAATCCAGATACTGTCCCAGTCTTCATCTATAAAAGTTACATTGGTAAGATCTACACCGTTTGAAGTTAGGTAGTTTGCTACCGAAGTTTGGTTTTGTGTGGTTATCATAACCTTACATTCCTGAAGGCCTGCCTGCACTATTTGTCGTAGTATATTTGGGTAATTAGGCTGCCAAGTAACCAGTAGATATTCTACCTCTTCCCACTCTGCCGCTGCGCGAACAGGTCCCGAAGGAGGTGCAGAAAATTGTGGACTTTTAAACTGAAATTCTGAAACTAATCCTTTCTCTGTTTCGGTGAGATAGTGAGGAAGATTTGGTTTTTCCTGAGAAAAGACAATTAACGAATTTAATGACATCAACAACACCATAAGGTATTTTGTGTAACTGTTTTTCATACGTTTAGCGAATTAGGATATACGAAGATAGTATTTTATAAGTAGATGTTACTGCTGCTAATTAAGTTGTTTTAAAAACGCATCTCTTTCTATTTCTTCTGCGCCCAAACGCGCCAGATGCTCGTTGTATACTTGGCAATCAATAAGTTTATAATTATTGGTTTTTGCATACACCGCTAGCTGGTAAAAAGCAACTTTTGAAGCATCACTAACTAAACTAAACATACTCTCTCCGCAAAACACTTTTTGCTTTGGAAGGTCTATACCGTATAATCCGCCAACTAATTGATCATTTTCCCAAACCTCAACAGAAACGGCATGACCAAGTTTATGTAAAACGGTGTATGCTTCTTGCATATCTTGTGTAATCCAAGTTCCCGCTTGCCCTCTACGCGGAACGCTTGCACATTTTTTAATAACCTCGGCAAAATTTTTATTGAAAGTAATTTTAAATTTTTCGTTTTTTATGGTCTTTCTAAGGCTCTTAGACACCTTAAATTTTTCAGGATACAAAACCATTCGCGGGTTTGGACTCCACCATAGTATAGGTTGGTCATCTTCATACCAAGGGAATATTCCAGCATTATAGGCAAGCAACAACCGAGGAGGGCTAAGATCTCCACCAATTGCTAAAAGTCCATCAACAGTAGCTTCTGCAGGATTTGGAAACCAAAGCTTTTTAGTTAGGTAATGCATACTTCAAAGTTGCAAAAATTTTAAATAAAAAAACCTCGAAGAGCTTATGCTTCTTCGAGGTTTTATAAAGTTTTACACTGTAGTGTGTGTAATTAAAAAGGAAGATCGTCGTGTTCTTCTTCATTTAAATCATTTGCAGGCTCAAAAGCTTCTGCAGGAGGCATAGGTGGCATCTCGCCACTAGGAGCTGCTTGCGATAAGTTCTCAATACGCCATCCTTGAATGCTGTTAAAATACTTAGTCTCTCCTTGTGGGTTTACCCACTCACGACCACGTACATTGATACTTACTTTTACATCTTGACCAACGTTATAACTGTTTAATAAATCTGTTTTATCCTGTACAAATTCAATCATTATAGTTTGTGGATATTGCTCTTCGGTAGTAATTACCAACTCACGTTTCCTAAACCCATTACTTCCATAGGTCTTGGTTTCATCTATCACTTTAATTTTTCCTTGTAGTTCCATCGTACTCTTCTTTATAATTTAATCTTTATTTTCGGTTTTTATTATTTTATATTCAGGCTTCAACCTAAATTTTGGCGCATAAAAGCATCCAAGCTTCGTTAATTTTTCCTTCGGAAAGAAATTCTTGAGATTTCTTGTGAATTGCTTCAGTATTGTTCGAAATTATTAAACTTTTTAGTTCTTCCGAAGTATTTATAAAGGTATTACTTTCTTCTGAATTAGGGAAATTTTCTACATTCGCTAACATTCCTAAGTCATTACCCGTCAATACTTTGCTGTAGCGCACATTATCTGGCAACTTATCTACACCCATTCCTAAAGTTGTTAAGGGTTTAGGCACTTCAAAAAGTCCGTTTTTTGCACGGCTATACCAATTGCCACCAAGTCTTGAAACAGCATCAATTTTAAAAGGGTCTATTGCGCCATTTTCGTCCAGAATTTCTTCTTTGATATGCATTTTTACAACTTCGCAAATAACCAAGTTTCCTGCTCCACCTTCTGTGCCTAGTGCGATAACTTCGTTTACTTTACATTCTAATTGCACGGGAGCCTCTGCTACACGAGGTGGTTTTACGAGTTGTGATGCGAGCTCTGTAAATCCAGCTTTTACAAATTCGTTTACGCCTTTGGCATATTCTGTTGAAGAGAGTGACATTTGCTGCACCATTTCAAAACTCACTATGTTAATAACCACTTCTGCTACTTCTAAAACATTTTCGTAAGTGTGTTTTGTGGTATTATCACGGCCACGTCGTGCTGGTGAAAACACTAAAATAGGCGGCTTTGCACTAAATACATTAAAAAAACTAAAAGGCGAAAGGTTTACATTACCTTCGCTGTCTACGGTACTTGCAAAGCATATAGGCCTTGGCGACACAGCCCCTAAGAGGTAGCCGTGTAACTTTCCGGTAGATAATTCGTGTGGTTCTATAGAAATCATTAACTGCAAATGTACCCAAAGATTATAGCTTGTAAAAACTTGATTGTACAATAATATTAACATATTTGCTTTATATTTAAACTTGCCTATTTCGGGCAAACTGGATAAATAAATTCTCTATGCTTAGCAACAAAACACTCTCCCGTTGGGGTTTTATTTTGGCTTCTCTTATTGTAATCAGCCTTATTTTGTGGAATACCTATATTTTCTTTAATCAATTAAAGGAAAACGAACGCACCAAAATGGAAATTTGGGCTGCTGCACAAGAGGAACTAGCGCAAAGTTTAATAGGTGAAGGTAATTCTATTAGCGAAACAGCGCTTACTATAATTCGCAGCAATAGCACAACTCCTATGATTCTTCACAGCCTAAAAGAGGACAATTATGAAGGTAGAAATATCGATACGGAGGTTCTGAATAATGTTGATGCTTTAAAAAAGAAAATTGAAAAATTTAAATCTGAATACACTCCCTTAGAAATACGCAACGATGACGAGTTGATGTCTACAATTTACTACGGAAACTCCCCCATTATAAATAAGCTGAAGTATTATCCTGCCGCATTAATTTTAATAATTTTTCTATTTATATTGGCCGTATATCTCTTCTATAAAACTTCAAAATCTGCCGAACAGAATAGGCTTTGGGCAGGAATGGCAAAAGAAACCGCACATCAAATAGGCACCCCACTTTCGTCTTTAGTAGGTTGGGCAGAAATTTTAAAAGGTGAAAATGTAAACGCAGAGTACATAGAAGAAATGGAAAAGGATATTTCTAGATTAGAAACCATAACAGATCGTTTTTCAAAAATAGGTTCTGTACCAAAACTAGAGCGATGCGATTTAGTGGCAGAGACAAAATCTACTTTTTATTATTTGCAAAAACGCTCTTCAAAACTTATAAACTTTCAGCTTAATATTCCTGAAAACCCTGTCTATGTACAATTAAACCCTCAGCTTTTTAGCTGGACTTTAGAGAACTTAGTAAAAAATGGCATAGATGCTATGAAAGGCAAAGGAACGATAACAATTGCGATTGAAGAAAATTCAAAATGTGCACAAGTTCATATTTCAGATACAGGAAAAGGACTTACTAAAAGCGAATTCAAAAGAATATTTACACCAGGACACACCACAAAAAAACGCGGTTGGGGACTAGGGCTTTCACTTGCAAAACGCATTGTTGAAGAATATCATAACGGAAAAATAAAAGTGCTTAAAAGCATTCCTGGCGAAGGCACTACTATGGAAATTTCCTTAAAAACTGAAATTTAACAATGGGGCATAAAACACATACATTACACCAAGCGCGTTTAAAAAATAATTGCCCTACCTGTTTTGGAACAGATGGCTTAGAATTTACATTTACACAAGACGAAAAAGAAACGGCTTTCTTTAAAAAGCCTTCTACAAAAATAGGTGAGACCTTAAAATGTCATACTTGCAATAACACCATATACCCTGTAAACTGGACAGAAGACATAGAACGTGTTTTTGATTACAACAAAAAAATAGCGGAAACCAATAAACATTATTTAAAGGTAAAACCGCTATTTTATATATTAATTTTGGTAGCTATTGTATTAATTGCCGTACTAACTTATGCTTTAGTAGCAGTGTAATACTAAAATTGTTCTCTAAGTTTTTCTGCTAATGCTTCAAACTCTTCAGAGGTCATTTTTACTTTTTTTGAAAAGCGCATATCGTCCATTTCATTTAAAGGAATAAGGTGTACGTGCACGTGAGGCACTTCAAGCCCTACTACAGCCATACCCACACGTTTGCAAGGCACTGTTTTTTCTAGTCCGCGAGCAACTTTACGCGAAAACTGCATTAACTGAAGATAGAGGTGTTCACCCATATCAAAAATCTTGTCTACCTCCATTTTTGGAACACATAGCGTATGCCCTTTTGCATTTGGATTTATATCTAAAAAGGCTATAAAGTTATCGTCCTCTGCAACTTTATAACAAGGGATGTCACCTTCTATTATTTTTGTGAAAACTGATGCCATAATTAATCTCTTGAAATTTCCAATACTTCAAATTTAAGCACCCCGTTAGGTACTTGTATTTCTGCTACTTCGCCTTTTTGTTTTCCCAACAATCCTTTTCCAATAGGAGAGTCTACAGAGATTTTTCCTGTTTTAAGATCGGCTTCGCTTTGCGCAACCAATTTATATGTCATTTCCATCCCGTTATTTTGGTTTTTAATTTTAACGGTAGAATGCACTAGCACTTTGCTTAAATCTAGCTGAGATTCATCAATTAAACGAGCATTTGCAAGTACTTCCTCAAGTTTTGAGATACGCATTTCAAGCATACCTTGTGCTTCCTTAGCAGCGTCATACTCGGCATTTTCACTTAAATCTCCTTTATCGCGAGCTTCTGCAATAGCATTAGACGCTTTTGGGCGTTCTACATCGCGCAAATAATCTACTTCCTCTCTTAGTTTTTTTAAACCTTCGGCAGTGTAATAAGATACTTTACTCATAACTTCATCGTTTGTGTATGTAATACATACATAATTCATTAATATAACAAAATCCCGACTAGTGGCGGGACTCACTTAAATAAATAAAAAAAAATCCCATGCGATGACGGGATTATGTTAAACAAATATACTAAAAATTTAGTTGTTGTGTATTTTGTTGTAATTTCGCCCTTAAATATTTTTTTTTGATAGATAGACCACATTAAAATAACACTTTAAATAAAGCGTAACCATTGTGGTGTTTCACTTTCTCAAAAATAAAAAACTATGAAAAAAATACCTTTCTTACTATTAATTGTTATTACAATTCTTTCTTGTTCAAAGAATGATGACAATAAAGATCGCAATCCTTATTTAATAGATCCAGCAGTAAATTTAAATCTAAACCTTAATTTACCCGAATACAACGCTTTAAAGTTTCCTGGAAGCTCTGTTGTTACCTCTCAAGGAATAAAAGGTATCGTTGTATTCTGTGTAAGCGAAACTCAATATTTTGCTTTCGATCTTACAGACCCAAACCACGCGCCTAGTAGCTGCTCGCGTATGGAAATAGACGGCCCTATTGCTAGCTGTCCTTGCTCGACAGATGATAACGAATACAATATTGTTAATTTTGGAACCCATACTACAGATCCAGATACCAAATACCCTATGCAAAGTTACAATGCTGTACGCAGTGGAAATAATATAATTATTAGTAATTAAAACTTAGGCTAGTTAAAACACTAGCCTAAGTTTTATTATAAATAATGGTCGCTATAAATACTTATCCTTAAAACTTTATAGTTGCACCTACAAGAAAGTTGATTGTAGCTTGCGGATAGTAGCCTGCCCCTTCAATAGTAGTTACTGTTCCAGGGTTGCTAAAATCGTCGTCGTAAGTATAAAAATATCCATTAGATATGTATTCTACATTGAAAATGTTATTTATCAATGCCGAAAAAACCACTTCTTTTACCCACGGAAGCGTATCTATAGTGTAAACTATGTTTAAATCGTTAACAAAGTAGCTATCTAATTTTGAAGCGTCACTATCTATATTGCCCATATATTGCTCACCCACAAATTTTGAAAGCAACCCCAATTGTATGTTTTTAACAGGAGCGTATTCAAGCATATTTGCGGCTACTACCGAAGGTGAAAAAGAAATATTTGTATTGCCTAAGTTTACTAATTCGCCATCTATAGAGCTCACAAAGTCTACGTTTTTATTAGTGCTTAAAGCAAGGTTTGGTAGGGTTCTTAAATTGTTAAGCAATTTAATTTCGGCATCTATCTCTACACCAAATCTAAAACTTTCACCACTGCTTGTTCTCAAGGCTGCACCTACGTCATTTAACTCGCCAGAAAGTACTAATTGGTCTTTGTAATTCATATAAAAAACATTGGTGTTTACCTTTGTTTTTTCTGAAGCAAAACGCCAGCCAAGTTCAAAATCATCAAGCTTTTCGGGTGTGATAATTCCTTGCTCGTAATCATTTCTCGATGGTTCGCGATGTGCTTTTCCATAAGAGAAATAAAACTGATTTGCAGCATTTAACTTATAAGTAAGCCCCGCTTTAGGATTAAAAAACGAATAGTCTTCATCTACGTTTAAAGCCACCAAATCTGAAGTAATTCCCGAAGTGTTGTAATTTAAAAATCGCCCTTGCAAATCTCCAAAAACACTCCATTGGTCATCTATTCTATAGGTTGCTTTCGAAAAAACGGTGAATTCAGTTTTCTCTCCATTTCCTTCATAATAACGGTCTCTTATTTCAGAATTACTAGCGTAGCGCGCCCAGATTACTTCACCAAAATGATCGCCTGTATAGTAACTGTAAAATGCGCCCGCTGTAAAATCTATTTTATTGTTTTTGTAGTTCACATTAGCGTTTGCGGCGTAAAAATCATTGTCTAACCAACGGCGACGAATTAAATCTGTAGTGTTCACGGTATCGTTTCCTATTTCAATAGCTTCAAATCCGTAGCTTTCAAAATCCTGATCTTCTTTGTATTGTTCAAAATAACCTTCTCCTTTAGTGTAGTTAACGGCAATGTTTGTACTCCAATTATTATTAAAACGCTGGTTCCATAATAATTGGTAATGATCCTGGGCATAATTATCTACTTCGTTGTCGTAAAACTGTGTGTTTCCAGCTTCATCTGTGTACATACCCACAGTGTTATAGGTTCTGTCATTCTCAAGTTTTTCTGGGTCTTCCAGTCCATTCCAAGATTGATAGGTTTCTTCACGACCTCCAAAGACCAAAGCCTTAATCAGGGTGTTTTCATCTTTATAAGCTGCCTGTAAAAAATAGGATGTTAAGTCGGAACTCGCTCTGTCTATATAGCCATCAGACTTTATAGAAGAAAGACGCCCTGCAATTTCAAAATGATCTGAGAGTAAGCCGCTACTAAACTTCACATTGTGCTTGCGAGTGTTATAACTTCCAAATGAATTTGCAATTTCGCCATAGGCTTGGTTAGAAACCGCATCGCTAAGTATATTTAAACTCGCCCCAAAAGCACCTGAACCATTTGAGGAAGTTCCCACCCCACGCTGCAATTGCAAGCTTTGAACCGAAGATGTAAAATCTGGTAAATTCACCCAGAAAGTCCCTTGACTTTCGGCATCGTTATACGGTATACCGTTTAGGGTTACATTTACACGCGAAGCATCACTACCGCGCACCCGAAAATAAGTGTATCCTACACCCGCACCAGCATCACTTGTGGTAACTACAGATGGTAAATAGTTGAGCATATAGGGTATGTCCTGCCCAAGGTTTCGTTTTTCTAGCGTTTCTTTGTCTAGATTTGAGTGTGTAATTGGCGAATCTGCAGACACGCGTACGGCTTGCACCAAGACTTCGTCTAGCGATTCAACATTTGTGGTGTCCTTTAGTGTTTCTTGTTGCTCTTTTTGTGCAGATACTGTAAAAAAGAGTGAGCTGAAAACTGCGGAAATCAATAACTTTTTCATTCGTAATACTTTTGGTTTTTACGAATAAAAGGGGCGTTATTCTTAGTTAATTAAATGGTTACATAAAAAAACCCTGACAACAATGCAGCGCGCATTATTACAGGGGGTTCCTATTTTAAATCCCTTGGCAGCATTACCTGCCCAGGTTCTTTGGGTATAATCTCAGCCAGAAGAAATAAGGATTTCAGAAAAACTTCTGCAATCAACAATCTTAATTCAACTAGCACCCCTTTGAGATGTTCTGCAAAGATACATTCTTTTTCAAATTTCTTGACGATTTAATACACACTATTTAATTTTTCACTTTCAACTTTTATCATATCCTTAATACTACTCCATTTTAATAGTCTTTACATTTGAATAATGGCTGTTTCAAAAAATAAATTCACTTTAAAAATAATTTTCAGCTACCTCACTTTGGTAGCCCTATCCCTTCTTGTGGGTATGTTTTTATATTCTGAATTTAAAAAATACAATGTTGAAGCGAATGAAAAGCAAGGTGAGAAAAAATTTATTGAAACTGGAATGCTTATCAATCTTGTATACGAAACTGATGGTTTTTCAAGACTAGCACTTTTAACAGAAAGTGATATCGATTACGATAAATACACTTCAAAAACCGACTCCCTATTTAGCAAGATTGAAGAAATAAAATTACTTACTTCCAACGCATATCAATTAAAACAATTAGACAGCGTAAAAACGCTTTTGGAAGAAAAAAACCGAAACATTGAACAACTACGCATCCTTCGCTTGACTAATAAAAAAGACTCTTCTCTAGACGATATTATGCGAGAAGTGCGAAAATTGGAAGCTTCTATAGGTTTAAATTCGGTTGAATCTATGGTCAAAAACCCTTCAAAACTTAGCGAAAGCGATCGAAAAGTCTGGGAGTCCTATGCAGAATACCTCAATAGCAACTCACTTCGCGATACCTCAACGGTAAAATCGAAAACAGTAGATTCTATGCTTACTGCTTCTCGTTATATTGTTGCAGAAGCAAAAAAGGCAACTTCTAGAATTAGCAAATCACTTGCGCAAAAGGAGAATGAATTGATTAGGAACGACCTTAATATTTCGGAACGATTGCGTGAAATAATAGCCAGTTTTGACCGTGAAATCACAAAAAACAACACTCTCGAAAAACAACAACGGGCAGCTTCAATTTCACGAACAAGTGAGATATTAAAGTTTGCAGGGGTTTTGGGAGGTATCGTCGTTTTACTTTTTTCTTACTTTATACTATCAGACTTTTTTAAAGCAGAACGCTTCAAAAAAAATCTAGAAGAGGCTAAAAACTATGCGGAGTCTTTACTAAAAAGCCGGGAACAGCTCATCTCAACTGTTAGTCACGATTTAAAAACTCCTTTAAATACAATTAAAGGCTATGCCGAACTGTTTGAAAACTCCACTCTAAGTGCAAAACAGCAGTATTATTTGGCACAAATAACATCCAGCTCACAGTTTATTTTACACTTGGTTGATGATCTTTTGGATTATTCAAAACTTGAAGCAGGGAAACTTCCCATAGAAAATGTAATCTTTTCTCTCGAAAATATTATTACTGAAACTGGAAATGCCGCACAACAGTTACACCTTGAGAAACCAATAACTTTAAAAGTTACAATTTCAGATAACCTAAAAGGGCAATATTTTGAAAATGATCCTCTTCGAATTCGTCAAATTATAAATAATTTGGTTGGAAATGCTTTTAAATTCACAGAAAAAGGAACCATAGAAATAAAGGTTGAAGAAATTGAAAAATCTACGACAACTTCAAAAATAAAAATTTCAGTAATTGATACTGGCATTGGAATTTCAACAGAAAAACAGCAGCTTATTTTCAACGAGTTTACGCAGGCAGAAACCCATACAGCAAATAAATTTGGCGGCAGTGGGTTGGGTTTAGCCATTTCAAAAAAACTCACTAAGCTTTTAGGGGGAACATTACAAGTTGAAAGTGTTCTTGGGCAAGGAAGCACTTTTGTGTTGCTATTGCCCATGAAAAAAGCGACGGGTGTTTTATCGCAAGCTACTCTAGCAAAACCACAAGCTCTAACTGCATTAAAAGGTATTATAATAGACGATGACGAGGCAATGCGCGCACTTTTAGTAGAAATATGTGAACAGATGAATATTTCTTCACAAACCTATGGCAGTTTTGAAGATTTTGCAGCTTCAGCTATAGTTGGCGATTTTGATTTTCTCTTAACCGATATACAGATGCCAAATACTGATGGTTTCACAGTTTTGGAATATTGTAAACAAGGCAAAATAGATGCTTATACCAACCAGGCTATTATTGCCATGACAGGTAGTAAGGAGCATAACAAAGCATTTTATCTAGAAAAAGGATTTGCCGACATGCTTTCAAAACCCTTTTCAAAACAAGAGCTTCTAAAGGTTTTAAAAAAACTGTTTTCAGACAAAATAAATACACCCGAAGATTTAAACAGGAATACAAACGATCAAAAAAGCCCTATAAAAACTGAAAAATTTGATCTTTCAATCTTAAAGTCCTTCTTAAATACCCCCAAAGCCCTTGAAGAGGTGCTAACTGTTTTTAACACCCAAACAAATACAGATTTAAAGCAATTGAGAGTCTGCATTACCGAAAAAGACATTGATAAAATAAAAGAGATTTCACATAGAATGCTAACGATGTTTAGACAATTACGATCTGAAGAGGTTATTCTAATTTTAGAAAAAATGGAAAATTATTCTACACAAGAGGTTGACACCCAAAACCTGAAATTAGATTATGAAAAGTTAACTTTAAACATCAGAGATTTACAAAAAGCACTTAAAGACAGACACCGTTATGACTCTATCTGATAGCTTTTAAGCTTGTTATAGAGTGTTTTTCTGGTAATATTCAACAGTTTTGCCGCCTTTGTTTTATTAAAATCAGCTTGTTTTAAAGCATTCAAAACAAGTTGTTTTTCATTGCTTTCTTTTGAAAAATCTAAGCTTTGTTTTTTTTCTTCATTTTTAAAAAAAAGAACTTCCTTAGGAATCACTTCTAGCGAGACCAATTTTGAGTTAGTCAATAAAACAGAGCGCTTTATCACATTTTTTAGCTCTCGTAAATTACCAGGCCAAGCATAATTTCTAAAAGCGTCTTCAACTTCTTTTGAAAACCCCAACACATCTTTCCCTAAAGCCTTATTTGCTTCTGCTAGAAAATACTCTATAAACAGGAAAAAATCTTCTTTACGCTCTTGAAGTGATGGAATATGTATAGAAAACTCATTTAAACGATGGTAAAGGTCTTCTCTAAATTTCCCTTCAGCAACAGCCTGTAACAAATCTTCGTTTGTAGCCGAAAGTATACGTACATCTATGTTTATTTCGGTATTGCTCCCTACAGGTTTTATTCTGCGTTCCTGCAAAGCACGTAATAATTGAATCTGATTTTCGTAAGAAAGGTTTCCAACTTCATCTAGAAAAAGAGTACCTCCATCGGCTGCTTCAAAATGTCCTTTTTTATCGTTTACCGCCCCCGTAAAACTACCTTTTACATGCCCAAAAAATTCACTAGCAGCTATTTCTTTAGGAATTGCACCACAATCTACTGCTACAAAACTCCCATTCCTTCTTTGGCTGTATTTATGAATTGCTTTTGCAGCAACCTCTTTGCCTGTTCCACTTTCTCCTTGAATTAAAACACACATATCTGTAGGCCCAACAAGCTTTATGTAATCATTAAATTTTCTAGAAGCATCACTGATGCCAACTACAAAATTTGGTTTTTCAGAGCAGTTAGCTTCTGGCACATCCTGTTGTTCCCGCTTAGGGTTTAAAGACTTTGTGTTTATAAGATTATCCTGTAAAACAGTTGTGTCTTGAGCGCTTTCTTTAATAATCATAAGCAGCTCTTCAGGACGAAAAGGCTTCGAAATATAATCTAAAGCGCCTTTTTTTATAGCTTTAACGGCTGTATGCACTTCAGCATAGCCTGTCATTAAAATCACTTTGGTTTTCGGGGAAGTTTTATAGGCGTATTCCAACAAATCTAAACCCGAATCGTCGGGTAATTTCAAATCGGTAATTAAAAAATTGAATTTGTTTTCATCAATACTTTTTCTGGCATGCTCCCCCGTAAGGGAACAACTAACCTGAAAGCCTTTTCGTTCTAAAAAAGAGGTAAGCATCTTACCATATGCCACATCATCTTCAACTATGTGTATTTGTTGCGTCATTCCGTTTTCTATAAACGTAAAAATAACGAGTATTATGAGTGGGTGTACTTAAAATTATCATAAAAAAAAGTGTCCAAATTTTGGACACTTTTTTATGAAGTATTGAATCTAGAATACCTGTAGCTTATTGCTTCTTTATTTCATTTTTAATCCACTCACCTTTTGCATTTGCGTATGCAGTTGCAGTTTTTTTGTCTGCAGTTGTAAGTTCGATTTTGTATTCACTCTTGGCATTCACATAAGCCTTAGAGATGGTTGCTCCGTTAAAATCTTTTGCTACTGCATCTTTAACAGATTGTGGTAATTCAGAAGTTTTTACTTCAATATAGTCTTGGGTTGGTACAACATCCAAAGTGCTTTCTACTTGCGTTTCAACAGCAGTTTGCTCTTGGTTATTCATTGCGATTGCTTCCTTGTCAGATTGTGCAGTTACAGTTGCTAAACCTCCTAATACGATTGCTGTACTTAAAAATAACTTTTTCATAATTCTTTTGTTTTGATTTTAAAATATTTATTCGTTTCTAAGTTTGTTTGTTGCATTGTATATAGAAAAAGTAATGCCATAGAAAGAACAATTCATCAAATCATTGCTTCACAGCGTATTATGCTTTTTTTGTATTTTTAAAAAGAAACAAAAAGTGTGTAAAATAGTGGACAACTGTGTAAAAATTACACAACTGTTGTGTAAACACTATTCAAAATTTGGAGGTTTCCGGTTAGATTTTTTTAAGGCTTGCTCTTTTTTAGACTTTAAGCGTCTCTCTATCGCACCTTTAGATGGTTTTGTTTTTTTTCGCGCCTTTGCCACTTTCAAATTTTGTAAAAGAAGCGCAACTAATCTTTCTATTACGATGGTTTTATTGCGATGTTGGCTCCGCGTCTCACCACATTGAAGCACTATAACTCCTTCTGAAGATAATCTTGATGCTAATTTAGACCGAAGTCTGTCTTTTTCTTGTTCTGTAAGTGCCGCCGAAGCATTTATATTAAAAGACACTTCTACTTTTGAAGCCGTTTTATTTACGTGTTGCCCACCCGGACCACTACTGCGAATGGCCTTAAAAGTAAATTCAGAAACTAAGAGATCTGTATTCATTTGGGTTGATGTACGTTGCTTAAAAGGTCGTTCACTGTTTTAACGGGGTTAAAAGTAATAAGTGGCACCTCGACAAAAACAGTGTTCCAGTTTGCCATTGCACCGTTCCAAAGCCCCGGTATCTCAAGCGCTTTTATAGGTTTTCCGCAATAGGATTTAGTAGAAATAAAACCTGTATCTGGATCAGAAAAAGCTAACAAATCATATTTTTCACCTTTATAATTTCGCAAGCCACAAACCAAATCTACAGGGTTAAAATGTGTGGCTTTAGCTACCAGCGCATTTTGTTGCGGATTAGCAGTGTCTACTTGAGACATTTCTACAATTTGATACGAAAGTTTTCCGTTTTTGTCTTTAATTAAAAATGGCCCACCACCGGGAGCACCAGTGTTTTCAACTACACCACATACTCTAATAGGACGATCTAAAATATCTAATAGCACTTCTTTTGAAAGCGTGTTGCTCTCTATTTTTAATTCTGAAGTAATAAACTGAGAGGCTTCCTTTAAAAGTACTTCTGAAGGGTTTTGTTGCTGCAGTTTTTCAACAAAACTGAATATTTTTTTCTGAAGTGAAAGCAATTTACCCGCGAGTACTTTTTTCTGAAAAGCAACAGTCTCCACATATTTTTCAGAGACTACATTGTCTATATTTTTTATAAAAATAACTGCAGCATCTAAAGCATTCAGGTTTTCTAGCAAGGCTCCGTGACCCGAAGGACGAAAAAGCAAATTGCCGTTATCGTCAAAAAAGACTTCATTTTGAAGCGTTGCCGCTATAGTATCTGTCTCTTTTTTCTGAAATGAATACGAAATATTAAAACGCACACCCGTTTTCGCTTCTACTAAATGTTTTATCTCATTAAAGCGATTTTTAAACTTAGCTTCGTGGTTTTCAGAAACCGTAAAGTGTAAATTTGCGATACCCTTTGTTGTGGCATAAAATGCAGCTTCGTAAAGTTGTTCACCAAAAGCAGTTACATAATCATCTCCATATTTGTGAAAAGGCACCAATCCCTTTGGGGTATTACTATAGTTTAATCCCGTTTCGTTTAGCATTTCCTGAACAAAATAGCTATACTGCTTCGCTTTAGTAAGTGTATTGTAATCTGGATATTTCTCTAACAGCCTCTCACGGATTAAAGCCGAAAAAGCAAACGAATCTTTAGCGTTGAAAAATGTTTTTAGGTTTTTGTTTTCCTCTTTTTCAAGATAGCTTTCTAAGTTAACTGTATCTGGATTAAAATTTTCTAAAAACTGATGCAAAAACTTAAACATACGCGTGGCAGCACCAGAAGCAGGAACAAACTTTAACAAATCTAAGCTGTCTTTTTGAGCGTCAAATAGGCTGACAAGTTCTTTTTGTTCTTCTTCAGAAAACACAGTTATCCCGTTGTTTTCTGAAGCAGCTTCCACAATATTTACAAAAGGAATTCCCTTTTTAAAGATATTGAGTTGGTTTTGAACCTGTGCTTCAGTTAAGCCGTGATTTTTTATTTGTTGTAGGTTTATTTCAGTAAACATTTTATTTCTTCTTCAGCAATACATCAATAATTTTAACCGCTTTTGCAAACCGTTCGTTTATGTTTCCCTTTAAAACTTGGTAAGGAAAGCCTTGTTTTATAAGCTCAGCTTCAAAAATAGAAAACATCACTTCGCGATTATTTGGCCTATCCCTTAAGTCGTCTGCTTCCCAAGGGGTGTCTATATAGGTTAAAAGGTAGATGCTATAATTGTTTTTGGTTGCTTCTTCTTTTATTTCTAACGGACAATAGCCGTTGTAATAATATTGAGAATACACCTTTAACTCAAGTAAATTAGTATCGTAAATCAACAGATTATCAGCCTTTTGAACTGTTTTATTTTCAAGTTTTAACTGTCCTTTTGCGATAGGCACTAAATCGTCTTTTACAACTAATTCTTTTTTAGTGTCCCACTTTTCTTGAAGGTATTCCCGCATATATTCGGGCACCCAAAGTGTGTTGTACTTTTCTGCCAACAGTTTTGCTAAGGTAGTTTTACCTGTAGATTCGGGACCGTATAAAACTACTTTTATCAATTTATTAGGCTAGTTTCTTGAGTGTTTAAACTTCTTTTCCAGGCGCGGTAGCCATAGATGGCAATAATAGTAAATAAAAAGTATTGAAATGAAGTAAATACGAGTCCTTTATATAGATAAAGCGGCACCGAAATTATATCGCCTATAATCCAATATATCCAGTTTTCGACTTTCTTTTTTGCCATTAGCCACATTCCAACAAAGAAAATAGCGGTTGTAAAAGCGTCTACATAAGCAGTCCAATTATTCCACTTATCGAAAAACTCATAAATGGCGAACACAAAAATTAATGTTCCAATAAAAATAAAAACAGACTGTATATTTTCAGATTTAGTGGTTTTTGTAACAGGTGTATAGTGCGTAGCATCTACTTTTCGGGTCCAAATATACCAACCGTAAATACTCATTGTAAAGTAATAAGCATTTATCATCATATCGCCCAAAAGCCCATATACGGCAAGGATATAAACAAAAATTAACGTGCTAATTATACCTGTGGGATATACCAATATGTTTTCCTGCTTGCTAAACCAAACACTGAGAAAACCAAAGAAAACCCCAATCAATTCAAGAACTATTAAATAGGTAGGTATAGCAGTATACTGCTCAAAAAACCAATCAAAAATGTGGCTCATAGTCGCTTCTGTCAGATTTTACAATTTTAATATACAACAAACCTCTATCTACGGCTTCTAAAGCCGTTTTCATCTCTTTTTGAAGTAGCGACATTACAGCGTCATAATCTCCATAAACCTGCGTGCTTAAAGGATTTTCTAAAACGGTAAGTCCAGAGTTTCGCAAACTTTTTATAAAGTCTATTATTGCAGGTTCATAATTGTCCTGTAAAGGGGTTAATGTGAGTTCTACTGATATTTTCATACTTCAATAATTATATTTTTATAAATGGGTTCTTCTTTTCCGTTTTATTCAGGTTTTAGCATTCCTTCTTTGGGATTAGGGGCATTTTCAAATGCCGTTCCCATTACAATCATATTTGCTCCCGCTTTATAGGCCGCTCTTATTTGGGTTTCGCTTCGTATACCACCACCAACAATTAACGGAATGGAAATAGCTTTTTTTACTTCGGAAATAATTTCGGGTTTAACAGGATATTTCGCGCCACTACCAGCCTCTAGGTATACAAACTTCGCCCCCATATACTCTCCTGCTAAAGCAGTATGAACAATAGCCTCTACGTCTTGTTGCGGAAGGGCTTTGGTATTTGTTACTCGTGAAACTGCCGATACTGTGCCTCCATCAATTAAAATATAGGCTGTAGGTATTATTTCTAAAGAAGTGTCTTTTAATTTTGAAATAGATTTTACTTGTTGACCAACCAAATACTCTGCATTTCTACCTGAAAGCAGCGATAAAAACAAAAGTACATCTGCATCTGTAGTTATTTGCGAATAATCTCCCGGAAAAAGAAAAACAGGAAGCGTTGTTAGCGCTTTTAAGGCTTTTACTGTTGCTTGGGTTTCGCCATTGGCAACAGTGCTTCCACCTACAAAAAGATGTGTTGTTTCTTTAGGAATATTTTTCAAGAATAAGCTTGCTTCCGAAGCCACGAACTTATCGGGGTCTATCAATACTGCAAGTAAATCCTTACTCTCTGTAACCGATTTCAGAAATGCTTTGTAGAAGATATTTTTCATTTAGCTATTTTCAGAAATAAGTGCATAAGCACAAGTAAAGTCTTCAAATTCTAGAAAATCTACTGCATAGCTTTGGCGTTTATTTTGGTAAGTAACGGCAGCAGTGGTTTTTGTTTCGCCTAGACTAAAGTCTTCCACATAAATATTGTCTATAAAACTCACGCCTTTTTCAGCAAAACTCTTGTAGAGTGATTCTTTAGCGCACCAAACTATAGTAAGCTTACGCATTAATGCATCCTCATTCGCTATGGTTCTATACTCTTCTATAGGAGTAAATTTATGAGCAATACGCAGTATTTTGTTACGCTGCATTTCTATGTCTATACCCACTTCAGTATCGCTAACTATTATAGCTGTAAACTGAAAAGAATGCGTAATAGATATGTGTTTATCGTCTTTTAAATGGGGTTTTCCGTTTTGGTCGTAGTACAAATCAAAATCTGTATAACCTTCCAACGCCATTAAATGCCTAATACTCATAAAACCCCGGCGATGTAAATCGCTTTTCATATTCTGAACTCGATTTGCACAGTGTTGGGTAAGGTTTATTCCTTCAGCAAGTTGCTCAAAAGACTCTTCAATCTTCCAAATGAAGACTTTAGTTGAAGGGTTAACTGTTATAGTTTTGTAAAGTGGCATTTATTTTAAAAGGATATTATGTATTTTTGCGGTCTAAAATAATACTCAAAATTAATCATTAACAACGACTTTCCCACCGTCGTGGGAATAAAATAAGAATTTATGTCAACGAAAACTGTGCCTTACACGGCGTTTAAAGTGAAAGATATTTCCTTAGCAAGCTGGGGAAGAAAAGAGATTGAGCTAGCTGAAGCTGAAATGCCGGGACTTATGTCGCTACGCGAAGAGTACGCAAATGAGCAACCTTTAAAAGGTGCGCGTATTGCAGGCTGTCTTCATATGACCATACAAACCGCTGTACTTATTGAAACCTTAAAGGCATTAGGTGCAGATGTTACTTGGAGTTCTTGTAATATTTTCTCTACCCAAGATCACGCTGCTGCAGCAATTGCAGAGGCTGGGATTCCTGTTTATGCTTGGAAAGGCATGAATGACGAGGAGTTTGACTGGTGTATAGAACAAACGCTTTTCTTTGGTGAAGACCGCAAGCCTTTAAATATGATCCTTGATGATGGAGGTGATTTAACAAATATGGTTTTAGATAAATACCCAGAGCTTGCTCCAGGTGTAAAAGGTATTTCTGAAGAAACAACTACAGGTGTACACCGTCTATACGAGCGTGTAAAAAAAGGTACTTTACCTATGCCTGCTATCAACATTAACGATAGTGTAACTAAAAGTAAATTCGACAATAAATACGGGTGTCGCGAAAGTGCTGTAGATGCTATTCGTCGTGCAACAGATATTATGCTTGCCGGAAAACGCGTAGTCGTTTGTGGTTATGGCGATGTAGGTAAAGGAACTGCTGCTTCTTTTAAAGGGGCAGGTAGTATTGTTACCGTTACAGAAATAGACCCAATTTGTGCGCTACAAGCTGCAATGGATGGTTTTGAAGTGAAAAAACTAGAAACTGTTGTAGGCAATGCAGATATTGTAATTACTACAACTGGAAACAAAGATATAGTTCGCGGCGAGCATTTTGAAGCGATGAAAGACAAGACTATTGTATGTAACATTGGGCATTTTGACAACGAAATTGCTGTTGCTTGGTTAAAATCAAACTACGGAAATACTCATGTAGAAATTAAGCCACAAGTAGACAAATACACTATCAACGGTAAAGACATCATCCTTCTTGCAGAAGGACGTCTAGTAAACCTTGGTTGTGCAACTGGCCACCCAAGTTTTGTGATGAGTAATAGTTTTACAAACCAGACCCTAGCACAAATTGAGCTTTGGAAAAATGGTGAAAACTATAAAAACGAAGTGTATATGTTGCCTAAACACTTAGATGAAAAAGTAGCAAAACTTCACCTTGAAAAAATTGGAGTAGAACTTACCGAACTTCGTCAGGACCAAGCAGAATATATTGGTGTAACTGTTGAAGGCCCATTTAAGCCTGAGTACTACAGATATTAATGATTTACGATTGTAGATTGTAGATCTACAATTTTTAAAATTGAAACCCTTACTCCCCTCGGGATTGTAAGGGTTTTTTTGCGCCCTCTTTTCTAAAAAAATAAGCAATTAAAATCAGTGTGTAATTGTTGAAATTTATGCAAAATTTAATCACCATAAATTTTGTTGATTACAATATTTAAACAACCGATTGATTTATAATGCTTGGGCTTTTTAATTCAGTATATTCGTAGTGCTTACACACACAAAAATTACAATTATGGAAAACAAGAAAGATAGTGCTTCACAATGCCCGTATTTCGGAAATGTACAACATCAAGTTGCCGGAGGAGGAACCACAAATGGCGATTGGTGGCCAAACAGCTTACGCTTAAATGTATTGCGTCAACAAAGCGCTAAGTCGGACCCAATGGGGGGGACTTATAATTATAAAAAAGAATTTGAAAAATTAGATTACGCTGCTTTAAAAAAGGATTTGGTTTCTTTAATGACAGATTCACAAGAGTGGTGGCCTGCAGATTACGGTCATTACGGTGGTTTGTTTATACGTATGGCGTGGCATAGTGCAGGAACCTACAGGGTTACAGACGGGCGCGGTGGCGGAAACACAGCCAACCAGCGTTTTGCTCCTTTAAATAGTTGGCCCGATAATGGAAACTTAGACAAAGCCCGTTTATTGCTTTGGCCTATAAAACAGAAATACGGTAAAAAAATCTCTTGGGGAGATTTAATGATACTTGCAGGTAACTGCGCTTTAGAGTCTATGGGCTTTAAAACTTTTGGTTTTGCTGGCGGTCGCGAAGATGTTTGGGAACCAGAACAAGATGTGTATTGGGGATCAGAATCACAATGGATGGGCAATGAAAACAGATATGAAGAAGGACAACTAGAAAAACCATTAGCAGCAGCACATATGGGTTTAATTTACGTTAATCCTGAAGGTCCTAATGGGCAACCAGACCCCGTAGGTTCTGCGCACGATATTCGCGAAACCTTCGGCCGTATGGCGATGGACGATTACGAAACTGTAGCTTTAATTGCTGGCGGACATACATTTGGAAAAGCACACGGAGCGGCAGATCCCGAAAAATATGTTGGTGCAGAACCTGCAGGAGCTTCTATTGAAGCTCAAAGCAAAGGTTGGTTAAGCTCGTATAAATCTGGCTTTGGCGACGATACTATAACCAGTGGACTAGAAGGTGCATGGACACCAGTGCCAAACAGATGGGATCACGATTACTTTAGAGTGTTGCTAGACTATGACTGGGAGCTCACTAAGAGCCCAGCAGGAGCGCATCAATGGAAACCAACAGCAGCTTCAAACGCATACAAAGCTCCTATGGCGCATGATGCTTCAAAAACACAAGATCTAATGATGTCTACAGCAGATATCGCCTTAAAAACAGATCCAGCTTATTTAAAGATATCTAAACACTTTCGTGAAAACCCAGAGGAATTTGAAGATGCTTTCGCAAGAGCTTGGTATAAATTAACGCATCGCGATATGGGGCCTGTAGCTCGTTATTTAGGGCCTGAAATTCCGAAGGAAGAATTATTATGGCAAGACCCTATTCCAGAAGTAAATCATTCTTTAGTTAATGCCCAAGATATCGCTTCGTTGAAAAAGACAATTTTAGCCACAAACTTAACAGTTTCAGAATTAGTTACTACGGCTTGGGCTTCGGCTTCAACCTATCGCGGGTCGGATATGCGCGGGGGTGCTAATGGAGCGCGTATTCGTCTTGAACCACAAAAAAACTGGGAAGTAAACAACCCTGCACAGCTTTCAAAAGTGTTAGTTAAACTTGAAGAAATTAAAACAGACTTCAACAAAAATCAAAACGGGAACAAAGCGATTTCAGTAGCCGATTTAATTGTTCTTGGTGGATGTGCTGCTATAGAAAAAGCAGCCGCTGATGCAGGTCATAACATAGAAGTGCCATTTACTCCAGGAAGAGGTGATGCTTCACAAGAACAGACAGATGTAGACTCTTTTGCGCATCTTGAACCTGTAGCAGATGGTTTTAGAAACTATTTAAAACCAAACCAACACGCGTCTTTTGAAGAGCTTTTGGTAGATAAATCGCAACTTCTAAGCTTAACTGTTCCAGAAATGACGGTTTTAATAGGTGGTATGCGTGTTTTAAACACTAACTACAACGGCTCAAGCCACGGTGTATTTACAGACAAACCCGGAACATTAACCAACGCGTTTTTTGTAAATCTTTTAGATTTAGGAACTACCTGGAAAGCCGTTGACGATAACGACCAAGTGTTTGAAGGACGCCATCGCGCTACAGATACTTTTAAATGGACTGGCACTAGAGCAGATCTTATTTTTGGATCAAACTCTGAACTTAGAGCAATCGCCGAAGTGTATGCCTGTGAAGATTCAAAAGAAAAATTTGTAACCGATTTTGTAGCCGCTTGGAATAAGGTAATGAACTTAGATCGTTTCGATTTAAAATAACCCAATAAACCTGCTATAAACCTGCAAGGTTTCGCCGAAGGCAACCTTGTAGGTTTAATCTGTGTCTCGCAAAACGCAACCTCGTTGGTTTAACTTGGGTTTCGCCGAAGGCAACAAAAACCTGCAAGGTTTCGCCGTAGGCAACCTTGTAGGTTTATTCACTTAATCTCAATTTCTTTTTATAAATTTAAACAATGCAAGAACAACTTTTCAATGCAATACGGCAGGAAAATTTAACAGAAGTTGAAACGCTTTTGAAAAAGAACCCTGAATTAGTTTCCACTAAAGATGCTCGTGGATCAACACCTTTATTGTTAGCAACTTATTATGGTTATTACGCTATTGCCGAAGCTATTTTACAACACCCTCACGATTTAAATCTACAAGATGCATCGGGAAACACAGCACTTATGGGTGTTTGTTTTAAGGGGTTTAAAGAACTAGCCTCTTTATTATTAGCGGAAGGCGCAAACCCAAACATCAGTAATTTTAACGGAGCTACGGCTTTAATCTTTTCAGCTACTTTTGGACAAATTGAAATTGCGAAAATGCTGTTAGAAAAAAACGCCGATACATCCTTAAAAGACGACAAAGGCCTTACTGCAGCAGACCACGCAAAAATGCAAGGCAACCTAGAAATGATTAAATTATTAGAAGCTAATTAATCATTTTTCTGCTGAACTAAACCAAACCTAGAACAAAAAGGTCTTTTGAAAGAAACACTTAAAATAACACTCATTCAAAGCAAATTGCATTGGGAAAACCCAACAGCAAACAGACTGCTTTTTTCTGAAAAAATTAAGCAAATTGAAGAGGATACAGATTTAATTGTACTCCCCGAAATGTTTACCACTGGCTTTAGTATGAATGCTAAAAACCTAGCCGAAGCTAATGAAGGTGAAACTTTGCAGTGGATGATTGCTGAAGCAAAAAACAAAAATTGCGCACTTACAGGAAGTGTTATTATTACAGAAAACAACAAATTTTACAACCGTTTATTTTTTGTGTATCCCAACGGAGATTATAAAAAATACGACAAAAAGCACTGCTTTACGTTAGCTAAAGAAAACGAAGTATACACAGCCGGAGAAAAGCGTTTAATTATAGATTACAACGGATGGCGTATCTGCCCATTAATCTGTTACGATTTGCGTTTTCCTGTTTGGGCTAGGAATACCGAAGCCTATGATATCTTGCTTTACGTAGCAAACTGGCCAAAAGTACGCATCCAAGCTTGGAATACCTTGCTACCTGCTCGCGCAATAGAAAATATGACCTATTGTGTAGGAGTAAATCGCGTTGGTTTAGACGGAAATAAACACGAGTACACAGGTCATTCTGCAGTTTACGATGCACTAGGAACTAAAATAAGCACTGCCGCTTTAAACGAATTTACCGAAACCGTAATTTTAGACAAAAAGCATCTTGAAAAAAACAGAAAGCAGCTTCAGTTTTTAGAAGATCGCGACTCTTTTATTTTAACGTAAAGGTTTCATTTAAACTCCAATTGGCGCGTACTTCTATTTGGGTAGGATAATAAATAATTCGCTCTGACGCCATTCTGTTTAGGAAACTTCCAGTATCCCATTTCTTGTTTTTATTGGTGTCGTAAATAATCCTTAAAAAGTATTTAGCTGGGCTTAGGTCTTCAAAAAAGACGTTTTTAGACTCCGTAAGATATTCTTCGGCAAGCACATTATACTTGCTGTCCAACATCTGTACAATTATAGGATATTGCTCTACGTTTACCATACTCAAGTTTAGGGTCCCGTATTCTGAAGTGGGTTTTGTATTAACACTAAACTGAAGCGTATCGTTTGTTTTTTCAAAAAAGTCTGTCAGCGCACCGGGAAGCATTTGTATTTTATAGCTTTCGTCTTCTACTTTAGTGAAAAACACTTCGGCCCAATTGTACTTTTTATTTAACTGCACTTTAGTTTCTACTACACTTGAATCTTTTGCCGTAACTATAAATTTTTCGGCATCAATTGAAACCAGCGGAGTATTGGCTCGCAGTTTAAAGGTGTCCTTTAAGGTAAGTGTTCCTTTTTTTAATGCAGAAAGATTTAAAGAATCTTTATAAAGTTCGCGCATACGCACATTTGCCGTGTCTATAATTGACTTATTGGCAACTTTAAAAAGCAAGGAATCTGCTTCTATAGCTGGTTTAAAATAATAGTGAAGGCTGTCTTTTTCTTCTTCCTTATACACAGTAGCTGTATAGCCTTCTGGTGTTTCGGAAAGCAATTCAATAGCCAAATTATCTACCTCTCCTTTATAACCAAAAATAATATGGTTTTGACCAACTTGGGTAGGACGAGCAAGCTTGTAATCTGGGGTTTCTTTAAATAATGTAATTGAATAAGTAGTATCTGTAGGCAGTGTAATAAATTCTTTTTCAAAACCTATTTTATCGTTTTCTGGCTGAAAAATATAATCACTGTTCTTTTCTTTTAACGCTAAAAGCAAATATTTACCATCTTTTAAATTACTCAACTCAAAAGTTCCCGTACTATCCTTGGTAACGGTGATATAAGTTGGCTTTTCAGAATAAACAATTGAATCATTAAAGTTTTCATTTACCTCATAGAGCATTACTGTAGTAGGTATTTCTGGCGCTATAAGTTTAGCATCTTTAACGCTACCCGAAACTTTTAAACTATCTATATAGCTTCCTGTAGAAAAGATATACTTAAAATATTTAAATGTATTTTCTTCATTATTATCTACAATACTGTTTCCAAAATTGAATGAATAAGTAGTATTTGGCTTTAAAGTATCTATAATTTTAATCTTAAGTATTTTTGAAGTGCTCAATGGAGTTATTACAGGCGTATACTTCATAGGCGGCGAAATAATTAACTCTTTGTTTATGTCTTTCAGCTTAATGTATTCATCAAACCGAATTTCAATTTCGTTACCTTCAAAATTGGTAGTGTAATTTTCGGGATTACTCCTCACAATTATTGGTGGAATAGTATCTCGTGGTCCACCAGAGGGTGTTCCTTTTTTTGCACAGTCTACAAAAGCGAGCATAAATAAAAATGCAATGGGTATATAAAGAAGGCGGTGTTTCAAGATGAAAGGATACTTGTTGTTTGTAAATATTAATTGAACAGCAATCTATTCGGTTTTCAAAATTAAACAATAACTACCAACAAACAGCAAATAACTTTTAGGCTATCGCAATTGTAGCGATACTAATACGCACATTTTGCCCTTTTAGCAACTGAAGTGCGCATTTTTCGAGTGTAGCGCCAGTGGTTACTATATCGTCTACCAACAATATGTGTTTGTTTGTTATAGTATCTAAATTTTGAATAGAAAATTCTTCTTCGGCTTCAAAACGCAAAATTCGCGTTTTAAAAACTTGGGAGCTCGATTTTGATATTTTCACCAAAACATCATCGCAATAGGGAATATTAAGGGCTTTCGCAATCTCTTTCCCAAAAGCTTCCACCTGATTATAACCGCGTTTTTTTAATTTTTGTTTGTGAAGTGTTACAGGAATAACCATTTCAACTTTTGTGTAGCTAGGGAGTTCTGCTAATTCTGCACCCAACCATTTTCCGAAAAAATAACTCACCTCTTCTTTTTTACGGTATTTTAAATTGTGTAACAATTCTTGTGTTAAGCCTCTTTTTTGAAAATAAATTAGTGCCGTGGCGTTCTCAACTAAAAATCTTCCGTAGAATTTATCCCTCAACAAATTGTTTTCTGTTTTATGCAATGCGGCAATGGGAAGAGAGTGTATGCATTCTACACATATCACCTCTTCATCTTTTAGCAAGGGCTGCTTACAGCCTACGCAAACCTTTGGAAAGAGAAGATTTAACATAATTTAAGAATTTTTACCATTTTATAAACGTTTGCCAAAGAAATACCTCCCTACATTTACATCCTAAACTTAACTTATTAATTATGAGTACTGAAAACGAAAACAACAGTGGTAAATTCAAAATACTGATAGGTGTCCTTTCAGTATTATTAATTGCATTAGCCGTTTATACTGTAACCCTATTCAACGATAGTAAAAATACGGTATCAAATCTTGAGATGCAAAAAGCAGACATTGAGCAAGAGTTAGAAGGCTTAATTGCAAACTATGACGAAGTAATAAAAGACAACGAACTTAAAGATAAAGATTTATTAGCAGCTCGTGAGCGTATTACGGTTTTATTAGATTCTGTTAAAGATTCTAAAGCAAATTTATCGTTAATAGCACGATATAAAGCTGAAGTAGGCAGGCTAAAACAAGAACGCGCTATGCTCTTTAAGCGTGCAGACAGCCTTATTGCTGCCAACAAACTATTGGCTATGGAACGCGACAGCACCTCAACGGTACTAGAAAACACACGTATGGTTGTAGACTCTGTAAGCCAAGAAAACATCGCTATGAATGAAACCATTAAAAAAGGTTCTGTTGTTAAAGCTACAGACTTACGTGGAGAAGCTGTAATTATTAGGAATAGTGGAAAAGTTGTAGACACTAAACGCGCTAGCCGTGCAGATAAGATACGAGCTTGTTTTACACTTACACCAAACGCAATCGCTCAAAAAGGAGATAGAACAATCTATGTACAAGTTATAAACCCTAGAAACAAAATGATGGGTGATGATGCTGTTAAGCAATTTGAAGACAAGAATATTAACTACAGTGCGTCTACAAATGTTTTTTATGAAAATGACGAACTAGACGTATGTATACTAGTTAATTCTCTAGAAACAGACTTGGTTGAAGGCCGATACACTATAAATCTATTTGATGGACCAAATCAGATTGCGACTACATCTATGGAATTAAAATAGTTTTTCTGCCGAAGTGGCGCTAAATTATTAAAAATCAAAACACTTAAAAACCACACTAGTCTGTATGATTAGTGTGGTTTCTTTTTACCGTTAAAAATTAATTAATAATTATTATTAAAATTAGCTCTCTGAGGTTTAAGGTGCTCGGGTTTTTTTCTATTTTTGCGGTATGGCAAACAACGACGATCAATTTAAAAAAGTAGTCTCACACGCAAAGGAGTACGGTTATATATTTCCTTCAAGTGAAATCTACGACGGCCTAAGCGCAGTCTACGATTACGCACAAAACGGTGTTGAGTTAAAGAAAAATATTCGCGAATATTGGTGGCGAAGTATGGTGCATATGCATCAAAATATAGTGGGCTTAGACTCTGCTATTTTAATGCACCCTACTACCTGGAAAGCTTCTGGTCACGTTGATGCTTTTAACGACCCGCTTATAGACAATAAAGATTCTAAAAAGCGTTATCGCGCCGATGTTCTTATTGAAGATTATGCCGAAAAACTATACCAGAAAGCACAAAAAGAAATTGCAAAAGCAAAAAAGCGTTTTGGAGATAGTTTTGACGAAGAGCAATATGTAACTACCAACCCGCGTGTAGTTAAATATCTAGAAGAACAACGTACGGTTTTAGAGCGTATGGCTCGTTCGCTAGAAAATGAAGACTTAGCAGATGTAAAAGCTTTAATTGAAGAACTAGGAATAGCAGACCCAGATACAGGTTCTAAAAACTGGACAGAAGTACGTCAGTTTAACTTGATGTTTGGCACTAAGTTAGGTGCTTCTGCAGAAAGTGCTATGGATCTTTACCTTCGTCCAGAAACTGCACAAGGTATATTTGTAAACTTTTTGAACGTTCAAAAAACCGGAAGGATGAAAATTCCTTTTGGAATCGCACAAACAGGAAAAGCATTTAGAAATGAAATTGTTGCAAGACAGTTTATTTTTAGAATGCGCGAGTTTGAGCAAATGGAAATGCAATTTTTTGTGCGTCCAGGCGAAGAACTAAAATGGTACGAATACTGGAAAGAAACGCGCCTTAAATGGCATCTTTCTTTAGGTATGGGAGAAGAAAATTACCGCTTCCACGATCACGAAAAATTAGCGCATTACGCAAATGCCGCAGCCGATATAGAATTTAATTTCCCATTTGGCTTTAAGGAACTAGAAGGTATACACTCTAGAACCGATTTTGACTTAAAAGCTCACGAAAAATTCTCTGGTAAGAAATTACAGTTCTTTGATCCAGAAATAAATGAAAATTATGTGCCTTATGTAGTGGAAACTTCCATTGGGCTTGACAGAATGTTCCTTGCCGTTTTAAGCAACTCTTTACAAGACGAAACCTTAGAGGACGGCAGTGTGCGTACTGTTTTAAAAATACCTGCAATCTTAGCACCAGTAAAAGCAGCTGTTTTACCGTTAATTAAAAGAGACGGTTTACCAGAAATAGCTCAAAAAATTATCGACGACCTTCAGTGGGACTACAATGTAGCTTACGACGAAAAAGATGCCGTTGGTAGACGCTACCGCCGTCAAGATGCTGCCGGAACTCCATACTGTATTACCGTAGATCATCAAACTATTGAAGACAATACAGTAACCATTCGTCATAGAGACACTATGGAACAAGAGCGTATTAAGATTGAAGAAATTTCAGATAAAATAAAGGAAAGCATTTCATATAAAAAATGGCTTTCTGAATAGTTTTTTTAAGTGGTTAATTCTATTTTTCGAAAAGAGGAGGATATTAATTTATTCTCCTTTTTTTATATCTACAATTTCTGCCGGAGTAGCTTTATCACAACGGTTCATTCTTCTTAGACCGTTAAATTTTACCCACACTTTCTGACCGTCTTTTTTGTATTTTTCTTCCAAATTAATTGGGTCTAAATAGTAAAACTCCATCTTATTGCCTGGCATTTGTATAGTATATGGGCAATCGCCGTCTTTATCGGAATACATTATAGTGCCCAATAAATAACCTTCAGCCAACATTTTTTGTGTATCTACAACTTCTTCCATAGGTGTTGTTTCTTCTGTAGCAGTTGTTGCTGCTTGCTTTACATTGGTTCCGCAAGAAAGTATTGCAAAAGCAAAAACTACTAATCCTGTTTTTAAAAACATCTTTTTTCTATTTAAAATTTATTTATGAAGGTACAAAAATTAAAAATACGCTCGTAACTGTATGCTTCCTGTGTGTACCGTTTTTGTATCTTCGCTCTTTCTGCCAAAATACGAAAGGTTTGCGTCTAAATATTTAGTGATCCGTTTCTGAAAAAGCATACGCCACGTAAAATTAGTGCCAGGTTGTAAACCTTCTAGCATTTGGTAAGCTACAGGAGAAAACGGGCTACCTTCAAAATTGTTGTCTATATAGTTTATTTCTCCATTTATTGAGATCTTTTCGGCATTTGTATAAGCAAAAGAAAACCCGAGCGTCTGTTGTTTTAATTTCTCTAGATCGCCAAGCTTATTATCTTGATTTGCAAATTCATAAAATAGATCAAAACGCGTTTGCCCATTCAACAAATAAGAAATTTTAGGGTTTAGCTCATAAGTATCTAAACGGTAATTTCTAGACGCAAAATTCTCTGATAGACTTTCGTTATCGCCCATTGCGCCTTTTAAATTTAGCAACCAACTCTCCCTAATCTTATGGTTAAAATTAAGCTGATGACTATTTAACGTATTGCGCTGTAAACCCACAGCCAGTAAATTATCTGCAGATGTAGAAATAAAAGTATAACTACTTGTAAAATGTTGCTTTCCGCGATTAAAGAACAAGGCGTTTCTAAAATTTAAGGTAAGCCCTAATTGATCATCACCACCGTCTTCAAAAGGATTTATATTAAAACCGTCGTTTGTGCGCCTCACTTTTCTATCTAACACATATGAAGTTTGATTGTAAAAATGTGACAGAACTTTTTTAAAGCCTTCACTATTAGACCAATTTTGAGGGTTTAGGGTTAATATTTGACTAAACTTATTCTGACGTATTTTTAAAAACACTTGATTGGGAAGCAAGACACGTATGTACTCTGCTTGGTCTTGAAATTGGGCAACTTCAAATTCTTCTAACTCTTGTATGCCATTATTGTTGTAGTCTATCCAAGTGTAAACTCCCTGTCCTGCATCGGTTTTTACATAGGTAAACTCTTGCTGTGGAATTACCCCATTGTTAGATTCTAAAGCAGTATTTAAGCGTACTCCACCTTTAAAAAGCGTTTGATTGTAAATAATTCTTGAACTTAAAGAACGTTCAGTTTCACGATTATCTAGACCTTCTTGAAGGCTGTCGTTTGTGCTAAAACCAGACTCAGACTCAGGTTCAAACTTTAATGTTCTGTAATTGGCAAAAGCAGCTAACTGTGTATTTTCGGTATTTATAAGTCTAGATTTTAAATAAAAGGTGTTTGAGGTATTCACTTTTTGCAATAAATTATTACGCACACTATCATTAACACGATACTGGTAACCCGCTTCTACAAACACCTTAGTGCTATCTCCTATACCCGAAAACACTTCGTAAGCATTAAATTTTTGACTTAAAGGCGAAATACTATCGCGCTCTACATCTTTTATCTGATTGTCTTCTAAAGCAATTTTACCCCCCACCCAAGACTTATTAAATGAATAGGTTGAAGTATTGTTTAATCTGAAAAACTTTGAAGTAATAGAATCGGCTTTACTGTCTAGAAAACTTCCGTTGGTTATTAACTTTAGCTTTTTAATTTTTATTTCTGAAGTAGCAAGCTGTCGAGTACCATTAAAATTTTCGGAATAATTTAAATTTTGAAACTCATAGCGCCCGCCTCCTATTCTAGGGTGATACGCTTCAAAACCTGAAACTACAAAGCTCTGATTCCCCAAGGGGTCTGCTAAGTTCCAATCGCGATTAAACTCAATATTATAAAGTCTTTCTATTGTTCTAAAATCTTTCTGAACAAAATCTAAAGCCCCAAAAGCATCTACTTTTAAAGAGTCTGCAGTAGTAAACAATCGTTGGTTAAAGGCTAATCTAGCTGCAAAACCATCGTTGTTACCGTCATCTAAATCACTAAAAAGGTTAAGATCATTTTTACTGCCAGCAATTTCAAAATCTATTTTTGTTTTTTCTGAAGGATGAAAGCTACCATTTACGCCACCAACCTGTAATTTTACTGGAGCATTCAACCTAATTACGGGGTCGTAGTTTCCTTGCGGTATTCCATCAATTGGAGCTACGTATTCAAATATTCGGCTTATGGCATTGGTATCGCTAATAATATAATCTCCACTATTGTCGCCAACCAGCGAAAAGCGAACGCTATAGAGTTCGTCTTCGGGATTGCTGGAAAACACAAAAGCTTCTACGCCGTTTATAATTTCCTTTTTATACAGAATTTTATTTTCAGCATAGCTATCTGGCACTGCGGAGGGAGCATTCATTAAATCTCTATCATCTCCAGCGGCAACTAATACAGCTACTTGTTCTTCGGTAAGACTTTGCTGTAACGGCTGGTTTTTGGCATCGTTTTCAGAGTATACATACACACCTATATCTAGGTTTTCACTAGTGTAGTTTCCGCCACCATACCCTATAAAACGTGTATAGCTTCTATCTGTATATTGATATTCTACAGAGATACGCATATTGCTATTTATTGGGTAGGTAGGGTTAAATTTTATCTCTCCAGCATTATAATCTATAACATAATCTTCGTTTTCGCCTCGCGTAAGCAATAGTCCATTAACGTATACGCGCTCACTACCCGAAACCACCAAAATATAAAGTTCGCCATTAGGCCCAACCAGTTTATAGGGGCCTTGGTTACCTTCTTGCCCTAAAAACTCACTTTTTGAAAAAACTCCTCGCACTAAAGCACCAGAAGCATAAGCAGAAATTTTTGACCCGTCTTCGTTATTAAATGTACCTCCAAGCGAAATTCCTTGTACTTTTTTAGTAAATCTCCCAAAGTAACTATTACTGTTTTGAAGGTCTACATCGCCAGCGCGTATGTTCCAATTATCGCCAAAAAGCTCAATAAATATTTGATCAAATTCATCTAAACTCTGCGAATACCCACCTTCCTGCGTAGGGATGTTTGCATCCTGTATAGATGCGCGAATAGACACCTTATCGCTTAGCCTACCCGTAATCTGAAGGTCTAATTCGCTATTAACAACAGCGTTTTGATTGTTTCCTATAGTAATTCCTCTAGATATACTTCCAGAAGTGTTTAGCCCATCAAAAGGGGTAAATACATTTTTATTAGTGCTTTCGTCTAGAGAATAGAGCTTGTCAATTTTCCCAGTGTTTTCAACAATTATTTTAGGGTCTAAGGTGAAGTATTCGCGGGTTAAAAAATCTGGATATTGTAAGTATTGTATTTTCAGTGAGTCGTGTTGCTGTTGTACTTCTTCAGAAAAAACAATAATTCCTTTTTTAAAATCTATACGATAACTAAAAGGATTTGGAGCGTTTCCTTCGCTATCTATAATTGCAAAACGCTTGGGGTTAATACCCGCACTGTCTATTACCACAGTATCTCTAACAGCAACTTTTTTTTCTTTATAATTTGAAGAAATATCCTGTGCATAGCCAATGGCTAAACTAAAAAAAAGTAAAACAGACAGATATAACTTCATCAATAATAAAACTAAACACTTGGGTTTTTATTTTGTCGGAATTTTATGGACAAACTTTTGATAAATATTTAAGGTAAAAATACAATTTCATTCCTGCACAGTGGGGAAATTCATCAAAACTAACTTTAATTCTCAAACTTATAATGTATAGGTTGTTAATGGTGTTTAAGATTTTTAACTTGCAGTCAGGAAATTTAAAGAAAATCAACAAGAACATATTCGCCTTTTAGGGCAAGACCTATGAAAATAATATCATATAACGTAAATGGGATACGCGCTGCGATGCGCAAGGGGTTTATTGAGTGGCTTCAGGCTGCTAACCCAGATGTAATCTGCATTCAGGAAACAAAAGCTCATATGGAGCAGGTAGAAGTTGAAGAAATTGAAAAAGCAGGTTACCCATATCATTACTGGTATAGTGCAGAAAAAAAAGGATATAGTGGAGTGGCTATTTTTTCAAAAATAAAACCCAATCACGTAGCTTACGGCACCGGAATTGAACATATGGATTTTGAAGGAAGAAATATACGCCTAGATTTTGACAATGTTTCTGTAATGAGTTTGTATTTGCCTAGTGGGACAAATAGTGCCCGTTTGGAGCACAAATTTACCTATATGGCAGATTTTCAGAAATATATAGACAATCTAAAAAAGGAAATTCCAAACCTAGTTATTTGTGGCGATTACAATATTTGTCACGAGGCTATAGACATCCACGACCCTGTAAGAAATAAAAATGTCTCTGGTTTTTTACCTGAAGAAAGAGAATGGTTAGACGGCTTTATGAAGAGTGGTTTTATTGATAGTTTTAGGCATTTTAACAAAGAGCCACACAATTACACTTGGTGGAGTTATCGCGCAAATGCGAGAAACAATAACAAAGGATGGCGTATAGATTATAATTTAGTTTCAGAACCATTACGCGACAATTTAAAACGTGCTGTAATCTTACCAGAAGCTATGCACAGTGACCATTGTCCACATATGGTAGAGTTAGAATTCTAAGACTAAAAAAGCTTTCTTAAAAAACCAAAACTTAATAGATTTTTTCAAAAACACTGAATGAAATATTGTACCCTTCCAAATACAGATTTAAAAATCAGTAAACTTTGCCTCGGCACTATGACTTGGGGCCAACAAAACACAGAGTTAGAGGCTCATAAACAGTTAGATTTTGCAACGACAAAAGGCATTAATTTTATAGATTGTGCCGAGATGTATCCTGTGCCTGCAAACCCTAAAACCCAAGGAAGGACAGAAACCTATATTGGCAATTGGCTAGCGAAACAGAAAAACAGAGAAACGCTAATCTTAGCCACCAAAATTGCCGGTCCTAGTCGGAATATGGATCATATTCGTAACCCCTTAGATTTTAGTAAAAATTCTTTGGAAGACGCTATTCATAAAAGCTTAAAACGTTTGCAAACAGACTATATAGATTTGTACCAGTTGCACTGGCCAGAGCGCAGTACAAACTACTTTGGGCAACGCGACTACACTCATAATGAAGCTGAAAGCTGGGAGGATAATTTTGCTGAAGTTTTAAACACTTTGGAAGCATTTGTAAAAGCTGGTAAAATACGCCATATAGGGCTATCAAACGAAACACCTTATGGAGTGATGCGCGCTATGGAAGAAGCTCGAAAAGGAAAACTAAAAATAGTTAGTGTACAAAACCCCTATAGCTTATTAAACAGAAAAGACGAAATAGGGCTATCTGAAATTCTTCATCGCGAAAACATTGGGTATTTACCGTATTCACCTTTAGGCTTTGGTATGCTTACAGGAAAATACTTAAACGGAAAAGCAACTGCAGATTCGCGAATAAACCTGTTTAAACAATACAGCCGTTACAGCAGTAAACAAGCTTTTGAAGCTACAGAAAAATATGCCGAGATTGCCCAAAAACACAATTTGAATTTCACGCAAATGTCTTTAGCATTTTTGCTTCAGAAAAAATTTGTGAGCGCTCCTATAATTGGAGCTACTTCTATTGAGCAGCTTTCAGAAAATATAGACAGTGTTACTCTTACACTTTCAAAAGAAGTATTAAAAGAAATTAATGCTGTTCACAATCAAATTCCAAATCCTGCGCCCTAGTTTTTGAGTTTAGCAAGCTAAAGAAAAGGATTTTTACAGTAGTTTAATTCAGTTTAGGTTTATCCAAAAAGATGGTGCACTACATCGTGCACTTTAGCCACTTTAATTATATTAATGTGAAAATCATTTTTCGGGATTTTGCAATATTTTGAAATAACGATAGAAGTAAAGCCTAGTTTTTCGGCTTCTAAGATACGTTGTTCCACACGGGTAACGGGACGTACTTCACCCGCAAGGCCTACTTCTGCTGCAAAGCAAAGTCGCTTGTCTATTGCTATGTCTATATTTGATGAAAGCACAGCAGCAACCACAGCCAGGTCTATTGCAGGGTCGTCTACACTAATTCCGCCAGTAACATTTAAAAAAACATCTTTTGCTCCAAGTTTAAAACCTGCGCGTTTTTCTAAAACGGCAAGAATCATATTTAATCGTTTTGCGTTATAACCCGTCGCGCTACGTTGAGGCGTGCCGTAAACCGCGCTACTCACCAAGGCCTGAATTTCTATCATTAACGGACGCATACCTTCTAAAGTTGCAGAAATTGCAGTCCCACTAAGGTCTTCTTCATTTTTAGAAATTAAAATTTCTGAAGGATTTGAAACTTCGCGAAGACCGCTGCCTTGCATTTCGTAAATACCCAGTTCGTTTGTGCTTCCAAAGCGGTTTTTATTAGCACGCAATATTCTGTAGATATGGTTTCTATCGCCTTCAAACTGAAGCACAGTATCTACCATATGTTCCAATATTTTAGGCCCAGCTATATTTCCATCCTTTGTAATATGCCCAATAAGTATAACAGGAGTTGCTGTTTCTTTTGCAAATTTTATAAGCTCGGCAGTGGTTTCACGTATTTGCGAAATACTACCCGCCGTGCTTTCTATATGGTCTGTGTGTAGGGTTTGTATTGAATCTATCACCACTATATCTGGGGTGATTTCCTCAATATTTCTGAAAATATTTTGCGTTTTTGTTTCGGTTAAGATGAAGCAATTTTCAGAAATTGGCTGAATGCGTTCAGCGCGCATTTTAATTTGTTGGGCACTTTCTTCGCCTGAAACATAAAGTGTTTTATAGGGAAGTTGTAATGCTATTTGAAGCATCAAGGTGCTTTTTCCAATTCCGGGTTCGCCACCTAAAAGCGTCAAGGAGCCCGGCACTAAACCTCCACCTAGCACTCTATTTAATTCGTTGTTTTTAGTGTCTAAACGTGTTTCGGCTTGGTTAGATATTTCAGAAATACGCTGGGGCTTGGCTACTCTCTTTGAAGTGTTTTCAGAAGACTTCCAACTTACTTTTTCGGCTTTCTGAATAACTTCTTCGGCAATAGTATTCCACTCTTTACAGGCATTGCATTGCCCTTGCCATTTTGAGTATTGGGCGCCACAGTTTTGGCAGAAAAATGTTGTTTTTGTTTTAGCCATAATTCAGAAGGGCAAAGATACATTATTTTCTGTGCGCTATGGTTTCGAAAAACTTTCAAAATATTGAATTACATTTTTTTATTCACTAAAAAAAACAACTCATTCGCTCAAAAAAACATTGAAAATAGGGTGCTTTCAATATTTTTATGCTAAATCTTTAATTATGAAAAAACACCTACTAGTACTCATTTTTTCAACGTTTTCATTAATCGGTTATTCGCAAGCCGCAAACGATGAATGTACAGACAGAATCTCAATTAACGTAGAAACAGCAAACTATTTAGAATACACCGCAAATTTGGCTAATGCAACAGAAAGCGTAGACTCTAGTTGTGAAACCGCAAGCAATACAAATCTTGACCTTTGGTATGAGTTTACCATGCCAGTTTCTGGAAATCTTCGAGTTTCTAATATTAGTAACCTTGTTTACGTAACTATTTATGATGCTTGTGGGGGTAATGAAATTAGTTGTTTCTATAATAATAATTTTATCTATAATCTTACGGGGGGCGATAATTATATTTTAAGACTATCACAACGAAATAATTATGCCGGTGAGGTAAACTTTAGAGTCCAAGCCTTTGAAACGGCTCCAAACGATGAATGTGCCAACAGCACAGCAATTACTGTAGAAACGGCAAACTATCTGGAATACACCGCAAATTTGGCTAATGCAACAGAAAGCGTAGACTCTAGTTGTGAAACCGCAAGCAATACAAATCTTGA
>JBLXDA010000004.1:0-118519 GCA_048264505.1 Aequorivita sp. | reverse complement strand
CAACGAAATAATTATGCCGGTGAGGTAAACTTTAGAGTCCAAGCCTTTGAAACGGCTCCAAACGATGAATGTGCCAATAGCACAGCAATTACTGTGGAAACGGAAAACTATCTGGAATACACCGCAAATTTGGCTAATGCAACAGAAAGCTTAGACTCTAGTTGTGAAACCGCTAGCAATGCAAACCTTGACCTTTGGTATGAGTTTACCATGCCAGTTTCTGGAAATCTTCGAATTACTAATATTAGTAACCTTATTTATGTAGCTATTTATGATGCTTGTGGGGGTAATGAAATTAGATGTTTCTATGGTAGTAATTTTACCTATAATCTTACGGGAGGTGAAAATTATATTTTAAGACTATCGGAACGAACTCCTTATGCCGGTGAGGTAACTTTTAGAATCCAAGCCTTTGAAACAGCTCCAAACGATGAATGTGCCAATAGCACAGCAATAACAGTGGAAACGGAAAACTATCTGGAATACACCGCAAATTTGGCTAATGCAACAGAAAGTGTTGACTCTAGTTGTGAAACCGCTAGCAATACAAATCTTGACCTTTGGTATGAATTTACCATGCCAGTTTTTGGAAATCTTCAAGTTACTAATATTAGTAACCTTGTTTATGTAACTATTTATGATGCTTGTGGAGGTAATGAAATTAGATGTTTCAATGGCAGTAATTTTGCCTATAATCTTACGGGGGGCGATAATTATATTTTAAGACTATCGCAACGTAATTCTAATGCCGGTGAGATATCCTTTAGAGTCCAAGCCTTTGAAACGGTTCCAAACGATGAATGTGTAGACAGAACTGCAATAACCGTTGAAACAGCAAACTATCTGGAATACACCGCAAATTTGGCTAATGCAACAGAAAGTGTAGACTCTAGTTGTGAAACCGCTAGCAATACAAATCTTGATATTTGGTATGAGTTTAGCATGCCAGTTTCTGGAAATCTACAAGTTACTAATATTAGTAACCTTGTTTATGTAGCTATTTATGATGCTTGTGGGGGTAATGAAATTAGATGTTTCTATGGCAGTAATTTCGCCTATAATCTTACGGGGGGTGAAAATTATATTTTAAGACTATCGCAACGTAATTCTGTTGCCGGTGAGGTAACCTTTAGAGTCCAAGCCTTTGAAACGGCTCCAAACGATGAATGTGTAAACAGCACAGCAATTACTGTGGAAACGGCAAACTATCTAGAATACACCGCAAATTTGGCTAATGCAACAGAAAGTGTAGACTCTAGTTGTGAAACCGCAAGCAATACAAATCTTGACCTTTGGTATGAGTTTAGCATGCCTGTTTCTGGAAATCTTCGAGTTACTAATATTAGTAACCTTGTTTATGTAGCTATTTATGATGCATGTGAGGGTAATGAAATTAGATGTTTCTATGGTAGTGATTTCGCCTATAATCTTACGGGGGGTGAAAATTATATTTTAAGACTATCGCAACGTAATTCTAATGCCGGTGAGATATCCTTTAGAGTCCAAGCCTTTGAAACGGCTCCAAATGATGAATGCGCCAATGCACTAAATATAAATGTGCCAACTACAATTGCCGCACAATATGAAGCTTCATTGGTTTCTGCTTCAGAAAGTGTAGATTCTACTTGCGATACTGCGAGTTTAACCAACCACGATTTATGGTATACTTTTACTATGCCAATCAATGGAAATATAGAAGTTACAAATATTAACAACACCACAGGCGTGACTCTTTATGACTCGTGCAACGGTAACGAATTGAGCTGTTTTTTTGACGATGGAAATTTTTATAATCTTAGCTCTGGATCCTCTTTTGTTTTAAGATTATCCACGACTGCCAATTATGCTAGCGATATTTCTTTTAAGATAATGGCTATAGAAACCCCTTTACAACCATGTACTGCTTCTACAGAATTTAACGCAGGAGTTTGGAACAATGGCGAACCGGATGAAACCAAAAACGCCATTATTAGAACACATTACGACACAGCAACTTATGGTAGCTTTTCTGCTTGTTCTCTTTCTATAGACACAGGTGCTAAACTAAACGTAGATTCTGAAGATTATGTGGAGGTGTCCTTCGATATAAACGTAAACGGAATTTTAGAAATAAAACACCAAGGAAGTATAGTGCAGCGTGATGATGCTTCAACTACTATTAACAACGGGAATATTTGGGTGCGCTTAACAACGCCCTATATGGACGCCAAAGAATTTATGGTAATAGGAAGTCCCGTTTCAGGAGAAACCAGAAGTGACGTATTTGGAAACGCCTATAGAGTTAGAAATCACCTTACCGAAAACTTTATACCAAATCCAGATGTTGCTATTGATTTTCCAAATGCAGAAAACTTTGCAGACGACAATTATGACAATTGGGTGGATTACAACGGAACATTAAATGCTGGTGAAGGCTATCTTGTGTTTCCACAAGCTAACAATACAGATAGTGGCACTTATAATTTAACGTATAACAACGGCACTTTAAATACGGGTGATATTACTTTCAATGTAAAATATAATACTCCTGGGCCTACTTCAGATGACAACAAAAATGCAAGTCCAAATGTGTTAGCAAACCCATATCCTTCTGCAATATCTGCAGACGATTTTATCAACACAAACCCAATGGTAGATGAAGTGTACTTCTGGGAGCATATTACATTGCCAAGCACATCACTACCCGGTGCAGGCCATATGAATTTTAACATGGAAGACATCTCAATGTATAATTTAATGGGGGGTATAGCGGCTGCTAGTGACCCTACTGGAACCGAAACTATTCCTAATGGCTTTATCGCTACTGCGCAAGGTTTCGGAATAAAGGCAACCGAAGCAGGTACCGCTATTTTTACAAATAATATGAGACGGGTTTATAACAACAACACATTAAGAAAGGCTTCACCTACTGAAAATGATCGTGTACTTTTAAAAGTTTCAAATACTGCAAACAACCTTCAAAGCACAACCTTAATTGGGTTTACTGAAAATGCAACTTCAGGAATAGACCGCGGGTATGACAGTAGAAGACTTGCAAATGTAATTTCACTTTATTCACATTTAGAAATTGGTGATGAGGAATTTGGAATACAGTCTAGAGAATCGTTTGACCCTTCAATTAAAATTTTAATAGGGTTTTCAAGTATGCTAGATGAAAATTCGGAATACACCCTTAGTCTTGCAAATTTTGACGGACCAAATTTAGAAAACGTCACTGCCTTTTTAATAGACAATTACACCAATAGTATTACAAATTTAAACCAAGAAAATTACACTTTTAAAGCTGAAAAAGGAACGTATTCAAAAAGATTTACCCTACAGTTTACAGAAAAAATATTGGGTAATGAAAGCTTCTCAGCTAATGAAATATTGGTCTTTCCTAATCCTACAAAAGACATTCTAAATATATATTCGGAAAAGGAAAAAATTACTCAAATTGAAATCTACGATATTCAAGGTAAAAAGGTAAGCCAAAGTAAATTTAACAACGAAAATTTACAGAAAATAGATGTTTCAAAATTTAACACAGGCCTTTATTTGTGTAAAATACATATGGAAGGTACCGTTATAATGAAGAAAATCATCAAAGAATAAACATTTTTAAGTTTGAATTTTTTAAAAGGGTGGTTTAAAATTTAAAACCATCCTTTTTAATTATTAAAAAACGCGAATTATAATATGTATATTAAATTTTCTTAGGTCCTTATTAGGAAATGATTCTGATCCTTTTTTTAAAATTAAATATATTTACATCCCCAATCAACTGTGAATGAAAAAAACATTCTTCTTCTACCTACTTATATTGTTCTCAAGCTATTTGAGTGCCCAACGCTACGAATTTAAAACATATAAAACTGAAGAAGGTATCGTTAGCAACGAGACTTTTGCAATCATTCAAGACCACAATAACCGTATCTGGACTTCTACCACAGGCGGTATTAGCTGCTTTAATGGCAGTAGCTTTAAAAATTATACAGTTGAAGATGGGCTCGCATCAAATATTGCTTTTAGTTTATTTGAAGATTCTAAAGGACGAATATGGGTGGGTACGCTAGACAATGGTATTAGTATAATTGAAGATGACAAAATCACAAACCCAAAGGGAGTAGATTTTGACCAATTAGGAAGTGCGACCTATATTTTAGAAGGTCGCGATGGCACTATTTATATCTTTTTTATAAACGGGATTGTTACATACAAACAAGGAAAGCTTGAGTATTTACTTGAAGCTACTAAAGAAAATTTAATTAAGGGGCTTCAACAAGCAGCCTGGTATGACGACAACACCATTTATATAGCATCTTCAAAGAAGGGAATTTTTAAACTCACTTTAAGCCCTTTAAAAATAGAAAACCTTTACACAGATGATCACAGCGTAAACGATATATGTTATTCAGTTCTGGTAGATAACAAAAAAAACATTTGGGTAGGCGCTTATGGTGCCTTGTATAAAATAGCCCAAGGACAGCTAACCAAATATGAATTTAAGCCAGAAGATTTTGACAAAAATCGTATCTATGATATACTGGAAGAAAATGAAGAAGAGCTGTTTTTGTGTTTTGAAGGTAATGGTTTTGGAATTTTTAATAAACAAACGGGCACTTTAAACGTAATTAACAAGGAACAAGGCCTACCCACAAGATACATCTACAAAGTTGTTAAAGACACAGAAGGCAACCACTGGATGACTAGTTATGGCGAAGGGATAATTCGTTTTAGAGACACTGCTTTTAAAATTTATGACCCCTCTCAGGGATTACCTTCAAAATCTGTAAATGCAGTTGTAGCTTGGAATGATGCGTTATTTCTAGCTACAGACAGTGGAATTGTTTCAATAAACAAAGAGAACGAAATACAACAAATAACCAATAAAGTTCCTATAAAAAACCTATTGGTAACCCAGGAAAACAAACTGCTATACACTACAGATGAAGCAGTAATAGAACGCGCTATAACAGGTGAATCTACAAACATTATAGATGAAGGAGATTATAATTTATTATACCAAGAACAAGGAAAAACTATGCTTTTTGGCACAAATAAAATTAAGATTTTAACAAAAGATTCAACCTATTTTATAAATTCTTCAAGGGCGGTTGCTATTAAACCTATAGGCAAACAGTACATACTTTGTAAAATAAGTGGGATTTTTAAAATGGATAATACGAAGCTAGACACCATAGCGGGGCTTCACCCTAAAAACCATAATGATTTTAGAACGCTAGATGCTATAAATCCTTCCGAAGTGCTTGCTGGTAGTGAGAAAAAACTTTATCACATTAGCCTTGTTAAAGACAGTTTTATTGTGAAAGACTTTGACATGAAACGCTTTTTACCGCTCAAACATTTAAGGGCGTTAAAAATAGACGGCAATGATTTATGGATGGCAGGGAAAGATGTTATAACAAAAGTAGACCTCGGTTTATTGCTAAAAAAAGACAGTATAGTGGCTACACATTTTGATATGGTAGATCATTTTTTAGAAAACGATATAGATTTTAATTCTTTATTAATCACTAAAGATAAAACCTTATTAGCAACTAGTTTAAGTGGGTTACTCGCATTTAACGAGCATGATTTTATACCAAACGAACAACCGCCAAAACTCAATCTATCAAAGGTTTTGTTGTTTTCAGAAAAGCTTGAGGACAGTCTGTATAAAACTGAGGATGGTATAGTGCTCCCTTCACAAAAAAATTACCTCAGCTTTACTATGGAAGCCATAACATTTACAAATCCAGAAAAGCTTAAGTACAAGTATAGAATGAAAGGGTTAAGAACAGGAAACGAATGGTCCTCACCCACACAAGAGCCTACTGTAGTTTTTTCTTATCTCCCGCCAGGAGATTACACATTTGAGTTTATTGCAGATAACGGAAATGGAGTGTGGCAAACGCAACCTTATCAATTTTCATTTATAATAAAAGTACCCTTTTGGAAAACCTGGCTTTTTTGGGTCTCACTCCTATCTTTTTTAGCTATTAGTATTTTTTCATTATATTATTTACGAAACAAAGAAAAGCAAAAAAGAAGTGAAGCCTATACACATAATCTTATTAAAGCTCAAGAAGATGAACGCACACGTTTAGCACGTGAACTTCACGATAGCGTAGGGCAAAAATTAATGCTTCTCACTAAAAAAACAAAAAGTACTGGCAAGAAAGACATGGAGGATTTAGCTATTAATACACTCGAAGAATTACGCGCCATCTCAAGAGGACTCCACCCTTCAACATTAGAGCGTTTAGGACCAACACTCGCAATACAAAATATGGTAGATGAGATTGACGCAAATACTACTATCTTTTTTACACATGATATTGACGATATAGATTCTTACCTAAACAAAGAAACATCTTTACACTTGTACAGAATTATTCAGGAATTGCTTAACAATTTGGTGAAACACGCCGAAGCAAAAGCCGCTACAGTAACTATTAAGAAAAGAAAAAATTCAATTAAAATGGTTATTTCCGATAACGGAAAAGGCTTTGAAGTAACAGAAAAAGTAAAGACCACAACAAGTTTAGGTATGAACACTATGCTTGAACGCGCTAAAATACTTAAGTCTAAAATTGACATGAAAAGTCAAATAAATAAAGGATCAACAATTACACTTTTAATACCAATAAAAGATGTTTAATAAAAAAAATACTTCTATCGTAATTGCAGACGACCATCCTATGATTTTAAAAGGGTTAAACGACGAACTAATTAGCAGTAACTACAATGTTGTTGGTCAAGCTATAAATGGTGTGCAAGCATTAGAGCTTATTTTAAGGCACAATCCCACTGTAGCGCTTTTAGATATTGACATGCCCTTATTTACTGGTTTTGAAGTAATAAAAAAGGCAAAACAAAAAAAGGTAGACACCAAGTTTATAATACTCTCTTTTCACAAAGAGATAGAGTACTTAAAACAGGCAAAAGCACTTCAAATAAACGGGTATTTATTAAAGGAAGATTCTTTTGAAGAAGTTGAACAATGCATAGAAAGTGTTTTAAACAACGAGATTTTTTTTAGTCAATCCTTTACACCCACATCCTTAGCTATTATTACAGAAGAATTAGAAAAGATTAAGCTCTTAACTTCTTCAGAAAAAACAATACTAAAATTAGTTGCTCAACAATTAACAAGTAGTGAAATTGCCGAACAACTTTTTATATCTATCCGTACCGTTGAAAAACACCGGAGTAATATTATCATGAAACTAGAGATAGAGAACACCAACCCTAATGCTTTGACAAACTGGGCGTATTCACAACGAAAAATTATTAGAGAGCTATAGTGTTAATACCCAAAGTCTGCTTTTATCTTATCTGCTCTATCCAGTAATTTATCTACCGTAATAAAGTCTACTTCTTCTTTGTCATACGCTCCTTGGAAGGTTTTCATTGCTTTTTTTGGCTCACCCGTTTCTTCGTAATAGCGTCCTAAATAATAATCGCCTAATACAGTGTCTGGGTATTGTCTTTTAGCCAAAGTTGCAATTTCGCGTAAGGAATCCCATTGGTTTCTTTTTTCAGCTGCTGTAGCTGTCGCTATAAAATCGTTTACACGTATATTATTTGTTATACCAAAAAGATCTTCTATCACCTTGTATTTATCTAGTAAATACTCGCTTATAGGAGTATCTAATTTCAGTAAAACATCTGTGTATTCTTTTTTGCTTATTGGTCTGTACACAGAAAATATTTTTTCAAGCGCAGTTGGTATTCCACGCCCCGCTAAAGAGTAATGTGTTGCCCCTTCAAAATTGTCGTAATAATAACTAAATGAATCGCTTTGTAAACCACTTAACTGAGTATTTAAATCTTCAGATACTTCCATTAAGCTTTTAATATCGTCGGTACCTGTAGCCAAGTAATAAAACACTTTTTCAGAAATTGAAGGAATACGTCCTGCAAGACGTTCGTCCATCATAGGTGCTAAATCTGGACTCAAGTTAATATACCCATTTAATAATGGTGGGTCTTTAAAAAGATAATAGTTTAAAAAGTTTGCCGTAAAATCGTGTCCTACACCAATTATAAATTTTGCGGTTCGGTAGTTTGTGTCTATGTAGGGTATTAATTCAAGACCGATAAACTCAAAAAAATCAGCGCCTTTATCTCCCGGCATAAAGCTATCATCGTCGTACGAGCAATCGTCATAACGAGAGTTTCCTTGCATAACGCCAACTACTATAGACTCTGGCATATCTTCCCAATAACTAAAATAATCTACATTCCCTGCTACTGGTTCAAAAAGGTAATCTGCATCTAACACTAAAACAATTGGATACTTCTTTTCTACGTTAGCATCATAATTTCTTGGGAGTTGAATTTTCAACTTTCGCGTTTCTCCTAGTTTTTTTGAATTAAATTCCTCGTAAATAATTTGAGAAAAGGAGCTAATACTAAGCAATGCGCAGCTAACGAATAATAAAAGTTTTTTCATAGATATGTTTTTTGTCTTCGGAAAGATAACAATTTTTGAATTTGTAGTTTTCTGAAGGAAAAAAATAAATAGAAAAATTTATAGTTTTAGTCGTTTTCTGTTATAAATAGGAAGCAGTACCAAAGAAAGTACACCAAAGAAAACGATAGAGAATATACTAGAAATCCACACTATCCAACCAAAGGCAACTCCTACTGTTGTGGCTATACCAAAAACAGCTAAAATACCTGCAACTGCTGCCGGATAGGTTCCAAACCCACTGTTAGTAAAGGCAAAGGTAAAGCTACCCACTACAAAAGTTATAATTATAGTGCCAAAGGGAATATTTGCAGTTTCTGGCAAAGCGTGTAAGGCTGTATAAAAAGAAAGCAAATACAAACCCCAAATTATAAAGGTGTGAAAAAGAAAAGCCCCTTTTTTACGCATTTTTAAAATACTAAAAACACCTTCTTTTAAACCAATTACAAAATCTTTAAGCTTCTTGTTGATATTCGATTTTGAAAATTTAATATACAAGGGTATGCTTACAGCTATAAGCACTATGCCAAAAATAATAACGTACAATAAAGAAGCAGGAATGCTATCTACAACATAAGCATATAGCACATCAAATTTTATAAGTAGTGCTAAAGCAGTAAAAATTAGAAGGAAAGCTAGATCTACTACTCTTTCAGAAATAATGGTACCAAATCCTTTTTGAAATGGAACGCCTTCGTATTTATCTAAAATAATGCCTCTAGACACTTCGCCACTCTTCGGAATAAAGATATTCATTAAGTAAGCAACCGAAACTGCCATAAAATTATTAGCCAGTTTGGTTTGGTATCCTAGAGGTTCTAGCATAAAATTCCACCTATAGGAACGAGAAAGATGGCTTAAAACACTAAAAACAACAGAGAGTAACACAAAACCATACTTTGTATTAGCAAAGTACCTCTTGGTTTCATCAAGCTGCTGTGGCGTAAATGATTGGTAGATATACCAAATAAGAAAGACACCCAAGCCCAAAGGAATTGAAATCTGCAAAAACTTTGAAAGTGAGCGGCTCAATTTAGCGAAGTAAGTTAGTTTCCTCGTCTGGAAAAACCAAAGCTGGTTTAAAAGCCTTGGCGGCTTCTAATTCCATAAGTGCATAGGTTATTAAAATAAGCACATCTCCAGGCGCAACGCGTCTTGCTGCGGCACCGTTAAGTGTTATTTCGCCACTATTACGAGGCCCTGGAATAGCGTAGGTCTCTAGGCGTTCTCCATTGTTATTGTTAACTATTTGTACTTTCTCGCCTTCAATAATGTTGGCGGCATCCATTAAATCTTCGTCTATAGTGATGCTACCAATATAATTTAAATCGGCGCCAGTAACTTTTACTCTATGGATTTTAGATTTTACTACGTGTATTTGCATGGTGCAAAGGTATTAATTTAAAGGCATATTATCTATTAACCTAACTTGACCAGCAAACACAGCAATAAAAGCTCTGTATTTTGAACTTTTATTTTTTCGTTTTGCCGTTTTAAGGGTCTTCTCGTTAGCAATTTCAAAATATTCCAATTTTAAATGAGGGTTTTGCAAAAACCGTTCCGCAACGAGTGCGTTTAAAGCTGTTATAGAAGTAGCGCTAAACTTAGCGCTAACTTCATTTAAAGTATTGTAAATTAAAGGAGCTGCTTCAAATTGTTTTGCGCTTAGTCGTTTGTTTCGTGAACTCATTGCCAAACCATTGTCTTCTCTAAGAATAGGACATCCTATAATCTCTACAGGAAGTTTTTCTATGGCAACCAATTTTTTTACAATCTGCAATTGCTGAAAATCTTTTTCGCCAAAATACGCTTTGGTAGGCTTTACAATCTTTAACAACTTACTTACAATTGTTCCAACACCGTCAAAATGTCCTGCTCTGTGTTTGCCTTCCATTTCATTTTCTAGACCTCCAAAATTGTATTTTTTTGACGAAACAACCTTTTCATACAGGTCATTAGTCTCTGGTAAATACACAATAACATTTCCTTTTAGTGTTTTTAAAAGAGAAATATCATCTTCAGGAGTACGCGGATATTTTTCAAGATCTGCCGCATTATTAAATTGTGTTGGGTTCACAAAAATGCTTACTACCACCAAGCTATTTTCACTTAAAGCTTTAGACACCAAAGAAATATGTCCTTCGTGCAGAGCCCCCATTGTAGGAACAAAACCAATATTTTGGTTGTTTTTAACGCTTGCTAAAGCTTGCATTAAGGTTTCTTTCTTGGAATGTATTTCCATAAATATTGATTTAGAAGCGGGCAAAATTAATATAATAAAGACAATCTACATAAATTTTCGTAATTTTGCGTGTTTTTAAATGCCTCTAGGCTTTTAAAATAAATTGCTATTAATTTCTAAAAAACCAATAGATGAAAGATAAAAGAGTCTTGTATGTGTCTTCAGAAGTAATACCCTATCTTCCCGAGACCGAGATTTCTTCAATGTCGTTTGAAGCTCCACGGATGATTAACAATAATGGCGGCCAGATACGCATATTTATGCCCCGTTATGGTAACATTAATGAACGTAGGCACCAGCTACACGAAGTAATTCGCCTCTCTGGAATGAACCTTGTTATTAACGATCTAGATATGCCTTTAATTATTAAGGTAGCATCCATTCCTAAAGAGCGCATTCAAGTTTATTTTATTGATAACGAAGATTATTTTAAAAGAAAAGCGACCTATGCAGACGAAGAAGGCAACTTCTACAAAGACAATGACGAACGTGCTATTTTCTTCGCAAAAGGCGTTATTGAAACTGTAAAAAAATTAAATTGGGCGCCAGATATTATTCACGTACACGGTTGGCTAGCATCTTTTCTGCCTTTATACCTACGCAATTATTACGGCAATGAACCGTTATTTGAAAACAGTAAAATTGTTACCTCTGTTTACAATCAAGGTTTTGAGGGCTCATTAGCTAAAAACACTATAGATAAAGTAAGGTTTGACGCTATTGAGGAAGATGCAATTTCAAAACTGGAGCAGCCAGACTACGTAAACTTGATGAAGATTGCCATAGAAAACTCTGATGCAGTAATTGTAGGTTCTGAAGAAATTCCTGATGAACTACAAGAATTTATTAACACTTATGATAAACCTGTGTTAAAGTATCACAATATGGAGAATTTTTCGCAAGCATATTTAGATTTTTACAGCTCGAAAGTTTTAAAATAAATTCCTTAAAACGGCATTAAAATTGTTCTTGTAACATTTTATCCTAATACACTTAAAAAGAACTGATGAAAATTAAAAATTTGTTGCCCATAGCTGGAGTTATTTTCTTCATGCTAATTGCGTTTTCTTCATGTAAAGAAGATATTACCACTTTAGGCTCCGAAATACTAGGAGCAGAAGTGCCAAATGGCATCTTAGACGAATCACAGACCATCATCTCATATAGCAGAAAACTAAGCCCAGTACAAAGTAACAGATTACCAGCCTACCAATTAGGGGTATACAACGATCCTGTTTATGGAAAATCTACTGTAAACCTTTTGTCACAACTTATTTTATCTTCTAGTGAACCAGAATTTGGTGAGAACGCTACAGTAGATAGTGTGTTTGTTTACATTCCGTATTTTAGTACTGCAACAACTGTAGATAGTGTTACAACATATGAGTTAGATTCTATTTATGGCTCAAGCCCAATAAATATGTCTATTTTTCAATCCAACTATTTTTTAAGAGAATACGACCCTACAAGCGGTTTTGAAAAATTTCAAAATTATTACACGAATCAAGGCGAAACCTTTGAAGGCTTTTTAGGAGAACAACTAGCTACAGTAGAAGACTTTATCCCGACAAAAAATGGTTATGTGCTCTATGAAGGAGAGGACGAAGAAGAAGAAATTGCTCCTGGCCTACGTGTTAAACTAGACTCTACTTTCTTCCAGCACAATATCATTGATATGGAAGGAACATCAGAATTGCGCAATAGTAATAACTTTAAAGACTTCTTTAGAGGCCTTTACTTTCAAGTGAATTCAACCACAGATGACGGAAGCTTATTTATCTTTGATGCTACCCAAGCATATGTTTCCATCTATTATAGCTTTGACGATGAAGACGACCCAGATATTCGCGATAACGACGTTTATAAATTGAATTTTAGTGGGGGTATAAGTGTAAACACCTATGAAAACCAGCTACCTACTCAAATACAATCGGCAGTAGAAAATTACAATGATGTAACTGGAGATGAAAATCTTTATATACGCGGAGGCGATGGTATTATTTCAGTAATAGAGCTCTTCGGAAAAGACAATGACAACAATGGTATTGCAGACGAATTAGAGACCCTTCGCGATAAGAAATGGTTAATTAATGAAGCTAACCTTATCTTTTATGTCAACCAAGATTTAATGGTAGGAGGCGATACCGAACCTGAAAGAATCATAATTTACGATCTTAAAAACAGTAATATTTTAGCAGATTATAATCTAGACCCAACTAACGGCTTAGATGCGGTAGATGCAATCACCAACCATTATGGTAAGTTACAAAAAGACAGCGATGGTAACGGAGAGTATTACAAATTGAAAATAACAAATCATATCAGTAATTTGATAAATAAAGATAGTACCAATGTACCTTTGGGAGTTATTGTATCTCATAACGTACTTACGGTTACTACCCAAGAGCTTGAAACACCTTTAGATCCTGTAACCATTGAAGAAATCCCATCTGGCGCTATAGTATCGCCCGAAGGAACAATACTTCATGGTAACGCATCCCCTAATCAAGAAAAAAGGTTAAAGCTTCAAATTTATTATACTGAACCTAACTAAAATTTTCTTATGTGTGGAATTGTTGGCTATATTGGCAAAAGGGAAGCATACCCAATTATCCTAAACGGATTAAAACGATTAGAATACAGAGGCTATGACAGTGCCGGAATCGCACTTTTTGACGGAAAGGACATTCAACTTTGTAAAACCAAAGGGAAAGTTGCCAATCTTGAAGAAAAAGCGATAAAAGAAATCTCAAGAACCGGTAACCTTGGTATAGGTCATACACGTTGGGCTACACACGGAGTGCCTAATGACGTAAACAGCCATCCACATTATTCAAACAGCGGCGATTTAGTAATTATCCATAACGGGATTATTGAAAATTACGATTCGCTTAAAAAAGAATTAATAAAACGAGGCTATACTTTTACTTCAGATACAGATACTGAAGTATTAGTAAACCTAATAGAAGAAATACAAATAAACGAAAAGGTAAAACTTGGAAAAGCAGTTCAATTAGCCTTAAACAATGTAGTTGGCGCATATGCAATTGCTGTTTTTGACAAGAAAAAACCAAACGAAATTGTTGTTGCTAAGCTGGGAAGCCCGCTTGCCATAGGTATAGGCGATGATGAATTTTTTATTGCTAGTGACGCCTCTCCCTTTATTGAGTTTACAAACAATGCTATTTATCTAGAAGACGAAGAACTGGCAATTATCCGTCTTGGTCGCGACGTAAAAGTTAGAAAAATAAAGAATGACAAATTGGTTGCTCCTTATATTCAAGAGCTTCAACTAAACCTTGAGCAAATTGAAAAAGGAGGTTATGACCATTTTATGTTGAAGGAAATTTACGAACAGCCTTCTGTAATAAAAGACACCTATCGCGGTCGCTTACTTCCCAAAAAAGGGATCGTTAAGCTTGGCGGATTAGAAGATTATATAGAAAAATTTACAAACGCTAACCGTATTATTATAGTTGCCTGTGGTACTTCATGGCACGCAGGATTGGTTGCCGAATATATTCTTGAAGAATTAACTCGTATTCCAGTAGAAGTTGAATACGCTTCCGAATTTCGTTACCGCAACCCAATAATTTCAGAAAAAGATGTTGTAATCGCCATTTCGCAAAGTGGAGAAACTGCAGATACACTTGCAGCTATAAAACTAGCAAAATCTAAAGGCGCATTTGTTTACGGTATATGTAATGTGGTAGGCTCTACAATTTCTAGAGAAACTCATAGCGGAACTTATACGCATGCAGGACCAGAAATTGGCGTTGCTTCTACAAAGGCATTTACAACACAAATTACTGTTTTAACTATGATCGCCCTTCGCTTAGCGCAAGCAAAAGGTTCTATTAGTAAAACAGACTTTATGCGCTACCTAGTAGAACTAGAACAAATTCCTAATCAAGTTGAAGAATCTTTAAAAACAGATGATAAGATTGAAGAAATCTCAGCTGTATTTAAAGATGCACGTAACTTTTTGTACTTAGGAAGAGGATACAACTTCCCTGTAGCTCTTGAAGGTGCTTTAAAATTGAAGGAAATTTCTTACATACACGCAGAAGGATATCCTGCTGCCGAAATGAAACACGGCCCTATTGCTCTTATAGACGAACATATGCCGGTAGTTGTAATAGCTGTAAATAGCGACCATTACGATAAGGTAGTGAGCAACATTCAAGAGATAAAATCGCGTGCAGGAAAAATAATTGCCGTGGTTACTAAAGGAGATACGGTAGTTAGAGAATTAGCAGATTACGTAATGGAAGTACCAAATACTTCGGAAGCATTAACTCCTTTATTAACTACAATTCCACTGCAACTACTATCATATCATATAGCTGTTATGCTAGGCAGAAATGTAGACCAGCCTCGTAATCTAGCAAAATCTGTTACGGTAGAATAGAATTTTATTTTGGTTTCAAATAAATTGATACTTTTATAACTATGAAAGTCATCAATCTTATCTCTGGTCCTCGAAATCTTTCTACGGCAATAATGTATTCCTTCGCGCAGCGTGAAGATACAACAGTTTTAGACGAGCCTTTTTACGGGTATTATCTGCAAAACGCTTCTTTAGAAAACAAGCACCCTTCCCAAGAGGAAATCCTTCAAACTATGGAATTGAAGGAAGAGAAAGTTGTTGATACCATCAATACACTTTCAAAAAAGAATGACGTTTTTGTAAAAGGGATGGCGCATCATTATTTAACCAAAACGCCAAAGTTTATTTTAAATTGGGAAAACGTGATTCTAATCCGGCATCCTAAAAAACTAATTGCTTCCTTTGCTAAAGTCATTCACAGCCCTTCTTTAAATGATATAGGCATAAAAAAAGCTGCTGAATTGTTTTTATTTCTGAAACAAAACAAAAATACTCCCATCGTAATTGATAGCGATGAACTTTTAAAAAACCCCGAAACCTATCTTAAAAAACTATGCCTCCTTCTGAATATTTCTTATTCTGAAAAAATGCTTCAATGGAAAAAAGGTGGAATAACAGAAGATGGTATTTGGGCAAAACATTGGTATGCAAACGTGCATAATTCTGAAGGATTTTCTCTTCAAAAAAGCAGCAATCAACCCTTGCCAGAACATTTGGAACCCTTGCTTAAAGAGGCATTACCGTATTACGAAACATTAAGAAACAATATATTACTTCAGTAGTTTTTAAATTACAAACAACTCTAATAACTAATAAGTCAAAAAAATTATGCTTCAAAAATCCAACCCAAAAAACGACACTATTCAAGTTTTTATAAAAGACAAATTATATCCGCGAAGCGAAGCAAAAGTTTCGGTTTTTGACAGCTCTGTACAAGGGGGAGATGCCGTTTGGGAAGGTTTACGCGTGTATCCTGAAGGAGTAGTTTGTTTAGATAAACATTTAAACAGGCTTCACGAGTCTGCAAAAACATTAGCATTTACAGATATTCCTTCAAAAGAATTTATTAAAAAAGCAATTAAGCAAACACTAGATGCAAACGGAATGACAGACGATACTCACATTCGTTTAACATTAACGCGAGGCGAAAAAATAACCAGTGGTATGGATCCGCGTTTAAACCAAAATGGTTCTTGCTTAATTGTTTTGGCAGAATGGAAACCTTTAGTGTACGACAATGACCACGGAATTAAAGTGATAAGCGCTAGCCAACGGCGCAATTCACCTCAATTTTTAGACAGTAAAATACATCATAACAATTTGCTCAATAATATAATCGCAAAAATACAGGCAAACGTTGCAGGAAAAGATGCCGCATTAATGCTAGACGATCGCGGTTTTATAGCCGAATTAAACGGAAGCAATCTATTTTTAGTAAAAAATGGTAAAGTATATACGCCTTATGCACATGCTTGTTTACCAGGCATAACCCGAAACTCTGTAATTGAAATGTGCAAAAAAAACAATATTGAAATTATTGAAGAAGACTTAACACTATCTCAAGCTTACAATGCAGATGGAGTTTTTGCAACAGGAACTATGGGCGAGCTAACACCAATTGTTGAAATTGACGGCAGAAGTATTTCTAAAAACGACGAACTTCAAAATAAAATAATAAATCTCTTTACCCAAGAAGTTCGTAGGTTGTGTGAAAATTTATGTTAACATATTCAACTATTAGTTTACAGTTAAACATAGAAATAAAGCCAATCACCCGCATAATATAAACACAATTAGAATCTTACTAACACAATAGTAAAAAATCTTTTCCTCTTAAAAATATATTTTTTAAGTATATTGCACACCTGTTTTTACCATTTTTATGAAAAAAATACTTTTACCAACATTATTACTATTAATGCAACCTGCATTTGCCAGTGGAGATCTTGAAAACTCTATTGCAGACTTTATGACTTGGGTTGTATTAATCCTATTACCCATAGGCGGAATTTATCTTTTTTGGACGGCGCATATCTACCCCGAAAAAGTAGCAGAGAAAAAAAATCATCCGCAATTAGAAGCTATTAAGGTTATGTGTTTACTATCGCTTTTTGTTGGTGGTTTACTTTGGCCTTTCGCTTTAATCTGGGCGAGTTATAATTATACAGGAAAAAAGAAGGACAATGAAGCAGAACTTCCAGAAAAGGAAGTTAATGAACCTTTACAAACTGCCGTAGAGCCTCAAACAACCCAAACTGAAACAGAGTAACCATGTTAGAAATTATTTTAGCTGTATATGCCGGTCTTTGCTGGTTGATATTTATAAAACTCAAGTTATTACCTTGGAATTTCAAAACAAAAGTAGTGGTTTATTCTCTTCCTATTTTTGGTACTATTGCAATAATTCTAAGCCTTAACTACTTCTGCCCTATCACTTCAGACATACGGGTAATTAACAGAAGTGTAGACATTAACCCGCAAATTTTAGGTAGGGTAAAAAAGGTATATATAAAAACAAATGATGAAGTAAAAAAGGGAGACACTCTCTTTACTTTAGACGATAAGCCCTTCCGTGAGGAGATTAACTCTTTAATGGCTCGTTATTCTATTTTAGAATCTAATATTGCCTCAGGAAACAAAAGTTTAGCCGCAGAACAAAGCAGTATTAATGCTTTAAACTCACAATATGAACTTGCTAAGAAAAGGGTAGATCAATACAGAGAGCTTGTAGACGCTGGTGCCGCAAACCGTTTTGATCTAGAACAAGCCGAAGCTAATGCTTCAGATCTTTTAAATAGATTGCGTGCTGCACAATCGCAAGCGCAAGGATCTGAGCTTAATCTAAACGCATCTTACGAAGGCGAAAATGCAACCCTAGCCGAACTAAAATCTAAAATAGCAAAAGCACAATGGAATCTAGAACAGACAGCAGTAATTGCTCCTGCAGATGGATTTGTGCCAAATGTACAGATTAATGAAGGCGCCATTTTAAGCGCTTTTAAATCTGCTTTTGTACTTATTAAAAAAGAACAATCTATCGTTGGCTTGTTTGCGCAAAATGAATTAGAAGCTGTACAACCTGGCGATGAAGTAGAAATATCATTAACATCTGCTCCAGGCGAAATATACACTGCAAAACTAGAGTATGTTGTAAATGCAACTAGCCAAGGGATTTTTAATAATGCTACCGGTATGATGGGCGCCGTTTCGGGCTTACCAGATACTTCAAGCCCTTACCCTGCTTATGAAAGTAAGTTAGCTGCTAAATTTATTATTGAAGACCCAGACATCGTGTTAACCACAGGAGCTCGTGGAAATGCAACCTTGTACTCTCAACATCTTAAACCGCTTCACTTAATAAGAAAAGTGATGATACGTATAAACAGTAAATTAAATTACATTATCCCAAAACTGCATTAATGAAACGCTTAAATCTGAAAAATACGTTTATTGTAGTTTTACTCTCGTTTGGCCTATTAACACTGCCTACTTCTTGTCTTTTGTACAAAAGTCCTTCAAATGAAAAAATGCAGGACCTTAAAGACACTTCCGTATTGTCTGAAAATATGGAGATTCCAGACGAATGGATTTTCAGCAGAGAGGACAGCCTTAATAATGAATTTAATTTAGATTGGTTTAAGGAATTACAAGACCCTACTTTAACTAGTATTATAAAAGAAGGGCTTCAGTATAATTCTACTATTTTCATTTCTTCTGAAAAACTTAAACAGATTGAAATAGCTATGGGTATGTCTGGTTCAAATCTATACCCATCGGTGTATGGAGTAGGCACAGGCTACACAAATTTAAATACCTTAAACAGCCTTGAAAGTTTAACTTTTCAAGCAAGTTGGGAATTAGACATCTGGGGGAAAAACAAATCTAGGTTTGAAGCAGATAAACGCAATTTTTTCTCGGCTAATTATGAAAATGAAAAAGTGAAGCAATCTATAGCTGGTATGATTGCAAAAAGCTATTTTCTCAATATTGCAGGCAAACTGCAAATGGAGAAATTTAACGACTTACTAGCCAAAACCGAAGAGCTAAAACGCTTAACCGTACTAAGACAAAAAGTAGGTGTCGCAAATGCCGTAGATGTTTCTAATAGCAATATTGAAATAAATCAGTTAAAAAGTCAAATTACAAGTCTTCAAAACGCAAATGTACAATCCAGTCGCGCGCTAGAAATACTTCTAGGCCGCTATCCTGCTGGTATAATAGAAACTAAGGAGAGTTTTCCAAAATTGCACAACCAAATACCAGAAACATTCCCCTTTAGTTTATTAGAAAACAGACCAGACATACTTTCTAAACATTACCAAATAGAACGAGCCTTTTTAGAAATACAAGAAGCGCGTGCTGCAAGACTGCCTTCATTAAAGCTAAGCTCCTCATTTGGAATTGCACATAGTAATGTAGCGGTTATAAACGACCTTTTTTCTAACCCATTAATAAATATAGGTGGAAATCTTTTAACTCCTTTATTTAATAGCGGTAAGCTAAAAAAGAATATTGAAATAACAAACATAGAACAACGCATAACCATAGAGGAATATTCACAAACAGTACTCAATGCTTTAAATGAGGTTGAAACAGCTTTAGGAAATCTTCATGCCTACAACACCCAATACACTTACGACGTACAGGCCATAGAAGAACTTAAAAGCAATTTAGAACTTACCGAAAAACAAATTTCTTTAGGTACAAACAACACCTTTGTATTATTACAAAAACAAAGAGAATTACTACAAACAGAGATTCGATTAATAAACCTGGAACTCAATTCTATTATAGAGCGTATTAATCTATATATCGCTTTAGGAGGTAATGAATTTACAAATTAGATCTTTTTTTAAGTTGGTTTATTTAGTTTAAAAACCCACAAACTATCTAAAATCACAGCTTCACTTTTTATAAAATAGATTAACTACACATCTTATAAGTACTATTAACATTGATTTTAGTAGTAAACAGCTTTTTTTTACTCTATAAAAAACCTTGTAAGTATTGAATTTCAAAAAACTGTAAATTTTTCAACATTCACGTTGCAAATTTCATTCAGAAAAAACTATCTTTGCACCGTTCAAAACAGGGGTGGTTTTTTCGCCCTTAGATAACTATAAAATAAACAGTTACTCATGTCACAAAGTACAGGAAAAGTTGCACAGATTATTGGCCCGGTAGTTGACGTTGCGTTTGAAGACGGCGCGGAACTTCCAAAAATATACGACTCATTAGAGGTAAACAACCACGGAAACCTATTGGTTCTTGAGGTTCAATCTCACATTGGTGAAAACATGGTACGTACCATATCAATGGATTCTACAGACGGTCTTAGCCGTGGTGTAGCGGCTGTTGCTACTGGAGCACCAATCCAAATGCCAATTGGCGATGATGTTTACGGTCGACTTTTCAATGTAATTGGCGATGCTATTGACGGTATTGGAAACTTGCCAAAAGCTGGCGATAAAGGTCTTCCTATTCACCGTGAAGCACCAAAATTTGAAGATCTTTCTACTTCTACCGAAGTTCTTTTTACAGGTATTAAGGTAATAGACCTTATTGAGCCTTATGCAAAAGGGGGTAAAATTGGTCTTTTTGGTGGAGCAGGTGTTGGTAAAACAGTACTTATTCAAGAGTTAATTAACAATATTGCGAAAGGCCACGGTGGTCTTTCAGTATTCGCTGGTGTAGGTGAACGTACTCGTGAGGGTAACGACTTACTTCGCGAAATGCTTGAGTCTGGTATTATAAAATACGGTGATGACTTTATGCACTCTATGGAAAATGGCGGATGGGATCTTTCAAAAGTAGACAAAACTGCTATGAAAGAATCTAAAGCGACTTTCGTATTTGGACAGATGAACGAACCACCAGGAGCACGTGCACGTGTGGCACTTTCTGGATTGACAATTGCTGAATATTTCCGTGATGGAGCTGGCGAAGGACAAGGAAAAGACGTTCTTTTCTTCGTAGATAATATTTTCCGTTTTACCCAAGCAGGTTCTGAAGTGTCTGCACTTCTAGGACGTATGCCTTCTGCGGTAGGTTACCAACCAACCTTAGCAACAGAGATGGGTGCTATGCAAGAGCGTATTACCTCTACAAAAAGAGGATCTATTACATCTGTACAAGCGGTTTACGTTCCTGCGGATGACCTTACCGATCCAGCACCGGCAACAACATTTGCTCACTTAGATGCTACAACAGTACTTTCACGTAAAATTGCTGAGCTAGGTATTTATCCTGCGGTAGACCCATTAGATTCTACTTCACGTATTCTTACCGAGTCTATCCTTGGTAAAGAACACTACGGTTGTGCTCAAAGAGTAAAAGAGCTATTACAGCGTTATAAAGAATTACAAGATATCATCGCGATTCTTGGTATGGAAGAACTTTCTGAAGAAGATAAAATGGCAGTAGGCCGCGCTCGTCGTGTACAGCGTTTCCTTTCACAGCCCTTCCACGTAGCAGAACAGTTTACAGGTATCCCAGGAGTATTGGTAGATATTAAAGAAACTATCAAAGGTTTTAATATGATTATGGATGGCGAATTAGATCACCTTCCAGAAGCAGCATTCAACCTTAAAGGTACCATCGAAGAAGCAATCGCCGCTGGTGAGAAAATGCTTGCTGAAGCTTAATTAGACATTAGATGTAAGATGTGAGATATCAAACATTTCTCACATCTCACATCTCACATCTCAATACTAAAAAATATGTACTTAGAAATAGTAACCCCCGAAGCATCCTTAGTTGCTGGAGAAGTAGAAAGCGTAAGTGTTCCAGGTGTGGAAGGCGAATTTCAAATACTGAACAACCACGCTGCTATTGTTTCTGTTTTACAAGATGGAAAAGTAAAATTTAAAGGAAACCCAACAATCGCTGAAGACTATAAGAACAAATTTTCTAAAGAAAATGACGCTTGGGTTCTTCAAATTAATGGCGGTACCGTTGAGTGCAACAATAACCGTGTAATGGTTTTAGCAGATTAATAAAACCAAAAGACAAAAAAATATAAAATCTCAAATTCCAACACAACGGAGTTTGAGATTTTTTTATTTCTAATTAATTACTTAAAAATAATCTAAAGCGTTTTGGCTTTGATGCAAAACCCTTACAATAGTAATTGTATTTTCTAGAATTATATAAAATACTAGATGTGAACCAAAAGGAATACTATAAATATTTCCACCTAAATCTTCTCGCTGAAGCCCCTCATTAGGATATTGCGTTAATTGGATAAATAGATGGTGTAAACCTTCTAAATATTCTTCGGCTTGTGAGAAACCAAATACTGTGAATGAATACTCATAAATTTCTACTATATCAAGGTCTGCGGCTTCAGTAAGAACATAACTCAATGAATGCTGTTTATCAAAGCTCATGTTCCTTTTTCTTAGCATTTAAAATATCCTGAACATTCCTACGGCTAATTCCACTGTCAATACCTTTCTGTATCTCTTTGCGAAGATATTCTAACTTTTGATTATTAACTTCATGGACACGTAACGCCTCTCGAACTACTTCGCTAGCATTCATATAATCACCAGACTTTACCTTATCGTCTATATATTTTCGCTGTTTTTCTGTTAGACTAACATTCATAATTTTTTGATTTTAGTATTCCGAAGATACAATTTATGTCCATATATAGCAAATATGGACATAATAATTGAGTGTTTATTCTTTAGCAAACATCAATATATCACCTGGTTGACATTCTAAAACTTCACAAATAGCTTCTAAAGCCCCTTTAAAAATAGCGGACTTACATATTATTTTTTATAATTGTATCTTGAACAAGCAAGAAACATATATATCAAGAGGAAACAAACCCTGGTGGAAATTAATTTTTTCAGCAATATGCTTTACTGCTGCCATCTATATTGCACATCAAGCTTTTTATAAATACGTTCCTTCTAGAGATACATCTACAACAGCAGCTATTGTTATAACCTCAATGTCAATGCTTCCACTAATTGTTCTAGGAATTGTTTTTTCTATGGTCAAAGATTTTCATTTTGACTTTCTAAAAAAAAGATATAAAATAGTTAAACGGGTTGGTCCTTTTGGCTATGGAAAATGGCAAAAATTTGAATCACTTAACTATATTTCAATCTATGAAAATCTAGATGGATTTTTTGAAATTAAAATGTGGTATAATAAAAACAGACATTATACAATAGACATTTTTAAAAAAGAGCAAGACGCCGTAAAAACAGGGAAAGAACTTGCAGGAAATCTCGCAATCAATCTATACACTCCAAAAAAAGCATTTGAGTACTTCGAAGACGAAAGCGAACCAAAAGAAATCCCTGATGAACTTCGTGTTATTGATGCTCATATAAGCGAAGGGAAACGCCCGTTATGGAAACTAATAATAGCCATTCTCTTATTTACAGGAGCCTTAGTGAGTTTATATATTTTCTATAAAACTCTCTCGTTTAATATAGATGAAAAACGAATAACCGCATATATAGACATACTGTATATAACAGCCACTTTAAGTGGCACAGCGCTTAGTTTTGCAGTGGTTAGAGATTACCAATTCGACTTTAAAAACAATGAGTATAAAATTATTTATAGAGTTGGCCCTATTAAAGTTGGGAAATGGCAAAGCTTTAAAAGCATAGATTATATTTCTGTTTTTAATAAAAACGACTCTATTTATCTAGTAAACCTTTGGTATAATACAAACAAGCATTTTAATTTAGGGAAACATAAAAAAGCAGAAGATGCTATCTACGCAGGGAGAGAATTATCTAAAAAACTTAAAATAAATCTTTTAGACGCTACAAACCCACGCAAAACTAAATGGGTAGATAATGAAATTCCTTAAAGTTATATTAACATTACAGCTTGCAATACAACTAGATTTGTAAATTTGTGTGTAGATAAAAGCTATGCAATTAAAGAAGATAGACAGGGTAAAAACGATTACCACCGCAGATTTTCTAGAAAACTATTTTAAACCTCAAAAGCCTGTTGTTATAGAGCGGTTTATTGAGGATTGGCCGGCATTTACCAAATGGAACTTAGATTATATGGCAGAAGTGGCGGGAGACAAAATGGTGCCACTCTACGACAACCGTCCAGTAAGCCACAAAGACAAGTTTAACGAGCCACACGCCCAAATGAAAATGAGCGAATATGTGGCCTTGCTTAAAAAAGAACCTACTAAATACCGCATCTTCTTGTGGAATATTTTAAAGGAAGTACCCGAACTTCAAAAAGATTTTAAATATCCAGATTTTGGATTAAAATTAATGAAAGGGCTACCAATGTTATTTTTTGGTGGAAAAGACTCCTACACCTTTATGCATTACGATATAGATCTGGCAAATATCTTTCACTTTCATTTTCAAGGAGAGAAAGAGGTAATTTTATTTGATCAATCTCAAAACGATTTCCTATACAAAATACCTCATTCACTAATAACTAGAGAAGATATAGATTTTATCAATCCAGATTATCAAAAATGGCCTGCCTTAAAAAAAGCCAAGGGCTATAGCGCACATTTAGAACACGGTAATCTGCTCTATATGCCAGAGGGGTATTGGCATTATATGCGGTATAAAACAGCTGGTTTTTCTATGAGTCTACGCGCTATACCACGCAATCCTAAAAACTTAGCAAAAGCCATTTACAACATAACCGTGATGCGATATTTTGACCAAACAATGCGAAAGCTAAAAGGGCAAAAATGGATAGATTGGAAAAACGAACAGGCCGTTGTTCGCAGCAATAAAACACGATGATGTTTTAAAGCTTATGAAATAGCTTTATCTTTCTTTAAAAATTTCAGAAAAGGGAATAAATTTAATTCAGAATTTTGCACTCTGTTTATAAAGTTCCTATCTTACCAAGATAAATTATACCACTTACTATTTTAAGTACTTTTTTTTAAATAGTAAATGGTTTTAAACAACCTTAACCCATGAACGAATGGTTTGCAGCTCTAGAAACCTTTGAAAAGGTATATTGGTCTATTGCTTTAATTGCTTCAGTTATATTTGTTATCCTTATCATTCTAACCTTTATAGGCGGCGAATTTGACGATACAGGCGATGTAGATTCAGATATTGAAGGCGATACAGGCATACATTTTCAGTTTCTATCTTTTAAAAACTTAATAGGATTCTTTACTCTTTTTGGATGGACTGGTATTGCTTGTCTAGGCGAAGGGCTTTCTAAAGGCTTAACTATAGTAATCTCTACCGTTTGCGGCTTATTAATGATGTTTATTATGGCTTCCTTATTTTATTATTTAGGAAAACTAAATAGCAGCGGTTCTTTAAAGCTAGATAATGCACTAAACCAGATTGGCGAAGTTTATCTAACCATTGGTGCCAAACGTTCAAAAATTGGTAAAGTTCATATCAATATACAAGGAGGAATGCGTGAACTAGAAGCGCTTACAGACGAAACAACAGACCTTCACCAAGGAGATATAATAACCGTTACCCAAGTAACGGGAACCGGAATTTTAATTGTAAATAAACACACTGCCTAATCATGACATTTTTACAACTTCAAGCAGAATCTTTCGCACCATTGTTAGCCATAGGATTCGCAATTTTATTTGTTTTTATTATTCTTATCACCTTTATAAGAAGGTATAAACGATGTCCTTCAGACCGTATTTTAGTAATTTACGGTAAAGTAGGCACAGGAAACTCAGCTCGTTGTATTCACGGGGGTGCTTCATTTATATGGCCTGTAATTCAGGATTACGAATACTTAGACCTAACCCCTATTTCTATTGAAGTAAACCTGGTAAACGCCTTAAGTAAGCAAAACATTCGTGTTAATGTACCTTCTCGTTTTACCATTGGTATATCTACAGAACCTGGCATTATGCAAAATGCCGCAGAGCGTTTATTAGGTCAAGGTTTAGAGCAAATTCAAGAACTCGCTAAAGAAATTATTTTTGGTCAGCTGCGTTTGGTTGTGGCTTCTATGGATATTGAGGAAATTAACAACGATAGAGATAAATTTTTAACCAATATTTCAAACTCTGTAGAATCTGAACTTAAGAAAGTAGGTTTAAAGCTTATCAACGTAAACATAACAGATATAGTAGACGAATCTGGTTATATTGAAGCCTTAGGTAAAGAAGCAGCAGCTCACGCAATTAATGCAGCTCGTAAATCTGTAGCTGAGAAAAACAGAGATGGTTCTATTGGGGAAGCAAATGCAAAACAAGATGAACGTACCCAAGTAGCCGCAGCAAATGCGCAAGCGGTAGAAGGTGAAAACATCGCAAAAATAAATGTTGCCAACTCAGATTCCTTACGACGTCAACGCGAAGCAGAAGCAGAAAGAGTAGCAATTGCTGCCGAAAAAGTACAATCGGCAAAAGCGCTTGAAGAATCGTATATAGCAGAAAAAGAAGCCGAAATTACGCGTGCTGAAAGAGAACGAAGCACTCAACTTGCAGATATTATAGTACCTGCAGAAATCGATAAAAAGAAGGTTGAAATTGATGCCGAAGCCGAAGCCGAAAAAATAAGACGTCGTGCAAAAGGTGAAGCGGATGCTATCTTGTTTAAAGCCGAAGCTGAAGCAAAAGGTATTTTTGAAATCCTTACCAAACAAGCCGAAGGTTTTGACAGAATTGTAAAAGCCGCTGGCGATAGCTCTAAAGATGCAGTGCTTTTATTAATAGCAGACAAACTTCCAGAATTGGTTAAGCTTCAATCTGAAGCCATTAAAAATATTAAGATAGACAAAGTTACTGTTTGGGAAAACGGCTCTTCAAAAGACGGGAAAACAGCTACTTCAAACTTTATTTCGGGTATGTATGGCTCTGTACCGCCACTTCAAGAAATGTTTAATATGGCAGGTATGGAATTGCCAGAATATCTAAAGGGAAAAAAGGTTGAAGATAAAGATGATGATGCCTCAACAGACAATGGCAAGACATTGAATTAGTGATTTTTTATAAAAATTATAGAATTTCGTTTCACTTGTTGTTTTAACAAACGGAAACCCTTAGAAAATAGCGACAATACTTTTTAAAATAGCCCCTTTTATTTTTAAGGGGCATACATTAATATAATCCCTCACTGCTCACCCAACTTACAATATGGAACAATCTGAATTCTTAGAAAAAAATGTGTTTACTGATTTAAAAAACCTGAACAATGGTTCCGATAAAGAGAGTGTTCAACATTTTTCTGAATCAGATTTTGAGCTTGTTCTCCAGCGAGTAGAATATTTCGGGATAGGAATTTATGGAATTGAAACTTGGCTTAATGGCAAAAATACCGATGTTACAACAAATGAAGCTTTTAGAAAAAAGGCTACAGACCCACAATGGTATAAAAAAGCGTTTTTATCATTTAAACATCGCCAGGCTGGAGCTACATATTCTGCGACTTACAAAGTTTCAAATAAGCTTTTAGCACGAGATAATACCTAATACAGGGAGACAGCACTAGGTTTAATCTAGCAGAACCCATCTCTTCTATCTTTAAAACTCTATAACATCGCTTTCTGAAGGGATAACATTGTTAAACACTTCAGCAGTTGTTGGAACGAAAGGAATTACTGGAGATTCGTCTAAATAACCAGGAGGAAGAGCTCCAAGTTTTACAAATTCTGAAAAGGTATAAGGCAGGCTTTCCATAAAAAGTCCGTCAGAATATTTTGTCAATTGTTTGGCTTCAGGGTTGGTAAGTACGTGCATATGCAAATGAGGCGCAAAGGAGTTTCCTGAATTTCCTAAGCGACCAATCTCTTGACCTGCACTAACAACATCGCCTTCTTCAACTAAAATAGAATTGGGAATCATATGGCAATAAGTACCAATAGTTCCGTCGTCGTGTTCTATATAAACAACATTACCTGTAGCATTGTTAATGTCTGTTGGGTAATCTAATTGAAAAGGAGTTTGATTATCTGGTATACCGTCTTCGGTAAAAATTACCCTTCCGCCTTGTGCTGCCAATATTGGGAGATTATAACAATACCAGTCTTCCAATTCTAAACCATCATTTTTATAAGCAAGACCATCTACTAACAAAGCATAATCTATTGCGTATCGCTGGGGGTTATTTCCTATTAAATACCCTTGTTGCGTTGAATCAAAAAATAGATCTGGATATGGAAAAAGTGCACGTGTATGATAGGATGTGGCACCAGGAGCTCCTTCAGCAAGCCATACTCCTTGAGGCACTGGAAAGTTGATGCTTATAGGGTCTGGGTATTCATTTTCAATTTTTAAATTAAAAGTATGGTAGTTTGTGTTTCCTTCGTTATCTATATATTCAAACAGATGCACCATTATATCTTCCTGCCACGCTTGATCTGGCAAAGGCAACCAGATACTTGCAATATGCAAATTTTCGCGGGTATTAAAATCACTATAAGTTAACTGTAATGTATTCGCATTAAAAATAGAAACCTTGTTTAAAGAAGGTGCTGTTATATGCATTTCGTAGACCAACCATTCACCATTGGTGTTGTTAACCTTCACAGGGGGTGTAGGAAGCGCCACAAGCACATCAAAAGGAGCATTAAGAGATTCATTCTTGTTACAGGAAAAAGTAAGAATAACAACACTTATTAAAAGAGTAAATTTTTGAAACATATTGAGCTAGTTTTTAAGTAACATCATTTAGTTTGTTATAAACCAATTCTGGTTCCCAACCCCTATAAAATAGATAATCTGCCAATTTTTTCCGCTTTTTTTGTAGATTTTTTTCTGAATCTAATTGTTGCAAACGTTTTTCTGCCAAGGCATCGAATGTTTTGTAATACTCAGAATCTGGAATTTCTTTTAAGGCAATCTGAAGGTTGTATTTAGAAATTTCACGTTGCTTTAGCTCAGCGACAATTCGGCGTTTACCCCATTTTTTTGTTCTAAATTTCCCACGAGCAAAAGCTTGTGCAAAACGAGTTTCGTTCAAAAAATTATGTTGAAGTAAGTGACTAAATATTTGATCTACTGCATCGGGAATCATACGCATCTCATAGAGTTTTTTACTCACTTCCTTATGACAGCGCTCCTGATATGCACAATAACGTTCCATTCGCTTTATAGCTTCTGCTACGGTGTATGTTTTTTGTGTATTCAATAACCAATCTTAATTTTTAAGTGAAGATAAAGCTTTTTAATTAGGCAGAAAAGTAACAGACTAAGTGGATGCTAAGTGGATGCTATGGATGCTAAGTGGATGCTATGGATGCTATGGTTACTATGGATAGTATCGTAATGAAAAGATACAACAACAGTATCAACAGCATCAATAGCGACAACAGCGACAACAGCATCCACAGCATCAATAGCGACAACAGTATCAACAGCGACAACAGCATCAACAGTATCAACAGCAACAACAGCATCAATAGCGACAACAATTAAAAAATAACGCACAAAAAAACCCCTTCCGAAGTTTAGCTTCAAAAGGGGTTTAAGATTATTTAATCAATTCACCATCTTTATCGTGAAAATGATATTCGAGATACGTATAGGCATCACGAGGTTGAATTTTTACCCATTTTTTATGTTCTAAAAACCATTTGGTTCTTACACTTGGGAACCCTTTTGTTAAAAAGGCCGCTATAAAAGGATGTGTATTAAGAGTTATCTTTTTATAGTCTTTTTTGAAAAGGCGTTTTACCTCTTCATTAATTCTGTTTATAACGATTATAGGTGCTTCAATCTCGCCATCACCACCATTACTGGGGTCTTCTTCGCGAGTTTTAATATTCATCTCTGGCCTAACTCGTTGACGGGTTATTTGTATTAACCCAAATTTGCTTGGTGGGAGTATTTTATGTTTTGCTCTATCGTCCTTCATTTCTTCACGAAGGTGATTGTAGAGTTCTTTGCGGTGATTGGCATTAGCCAAATCAATAAAATCTACCACAATAATTCCTCCCATATCGCGTAACCTGAGTTGTCTTGCTACCTCGGTAGCTGCAATTAAATTCACTTCTAAGGCTGTGCCTTCTTGTGTTTTTTGCTTATTGCTTCGGTTACCGCTGTTCACGTCTATTACGTGCATTGCTTCAGTGTGTTCAATTACAAGGTAAGCTCCTTTGCTACCTGAAACTGTTTTTCCGAAGGAAGTTTTAATCTGTCGTTCTATTCCAAATTTTTCAAAAATTGGAACATTAGAGTCATAGAACTTAACGATATTGTCTTTTTTAGGTGCTATTTGCTGCACATAATCTTTTATTTGCAAGTAAAGGGTTTCATCATCTATATGTATTGCAGAGAATGAATCGTTAAACATATCGCGGATAATGGATGCTCCCCGGTTTAGCTCGCTCAGCACTTTTGAAGGGTGGTGCGCCCCTTGTAGCTTCTTACACATCGCTGTCCAGCGTTCGGTAAGGTTCTGTAAATCTTTGTCCAGTTCTGCTACTTTTTTGCCCTCGGCTACGGTGCGTATAATAACGCCAAATCCTTTAGGTTTAATACTTGTTATTAAACGTTTTAACCTGTCTTTTTCTTCGTTGCTTTCTATTTTTTGTGAAATAGAAACTCGGTCAGAAAACGGAACCAACACTATATATCTTCCAGCTATAGATAGCTCTGAACTTATACGTGGTCCTTTAGTGGATATGGGTTCTTTTACAATTTGAACCAAAATAGATTGATTGCTTTTTAAGGCATCATTTAAGTTACCGTGCTTATCAATCTCTTTTTCGAATGGAAAATTAGTTAAGGAATAATCTTTTAACTTACCCGAACTTACTGCTTTTACAAATTTTAATTGCGAAAGCACTTTTGGGCCTAGATCGTGATAGTGTAGAAAACCATCTTTCTCATAACCAACATTCACAAAAGCGGCATTTAGCCCGGGAACCGTTTTACGTATTTTGGCAAGAAATATGTCGCCAACCGTAAAATTATTGTCCTCTTCTTCTTTGTGAAGCTCTATAAGTTTTCCATCTTTTAATAAGGCAAAATCAACTTCTTGTGAACCAGACCTAATAAATAATTCGTTGTTCACGTTACATTAATTTTGTTGCCCGCCTAAACGGACTTATTAAACAATATTTTTCACAGATTTTATATAAAAATCCGGCGAAACTGCAGCAAAACCAAAAGTAAGCTGATGCAATTTCATTTTCAAAGAACGATTTTTCGTTTGTTTTATTTGGAAAATGCACAAATAAACAACATTTTCCAAAACACTTTTAAAACAGAAAAAGTAGTTTAGAAACTACTTTTTCTTCTTGTGACGGTTAGCGCGACGTCTTTTCTTGCGCTTGTGGGTCGCTACCTTATGTCTTTTTCTTTTTTTACCGCTTGGCATACTAAAGTCTTTTTTATGTCCCGAAATAAGTTCGAAACGGGGTTAGTATTATTTTACGTCCACGTTAGTCTTTACACCTTCAACAAATACTTTTGCAGGTTTAAAAGCTGGAATATTGTGGGCAGGAATCTTTATTGTTGTATTCTTCGAAATGTTTCTACCTGTTTTTTCAGCTCTTGTTTTAATAATAAAGCTTCCAAAACCTCTTAAATATACGTTGTCACCACCTTCTAATGAATTTTTTACCTCATCCATAAAGGTTTCAACTGTAGCTTGAACTTCATTCTTTTCCATTCCTAACTTTTCTGAAATCTTTGCTACGATATCTGCTTTCGTCATTACTTATAAATTTTAATTAATTATTCTTTTACTAGATTTTTTTTAGAGACCGCAAATATACACATTTTAAAATCAATAATTCAAACCTTAATCCTTTAAAATTTAAAGGGATATAGTTTAATTTTACATAATGCCGAAAACCGCCTCATTTTTTTCTAAAAAGCTCATTGCTTGGTATTTGCAAAACAAACGCGATTTACCATGGCGAAATACAAAAGATCCATACCGTATTTGGCTGTCAGAAATTATGCTACAACAAACCCGCGTAGCGCAAGGTTTACCTTATTATTTGACCTTTATTACCGCTTTTCCAAAAATTGAAGATTTAGCAAATGCTTCTGAAGACGAGGTGTTAAAACTTTGGCAGGGCTTAGGCTATTATTCGCGTGCAAGAAACCTACATGCAACCGCAAAAATTATTTCCTATAATTATAAAGGTGTTTTTCCCACTACTTATAACGACTTACTTAAGCTTAAAGGTGTAGGCGACTATACCGCAAGCGCTATCGCTAGTATTTCGTTTAAACTGCCAGAAGCGGTAGTAGATGGCAATGTATACAGAGTGCTTTCGCGATTTTTTGGAATAAGCACACCTATTAATACAACTCCTGGACAAAAAGAATTTAAAAAACTCGCACAACAGTTAATAGACGCTAAACAGCCTGGCACCTTCAACCAAGCTATTATGGAGTTTGGAGCTCGCTACTGTGTGCCGCAAAATCCAGATTGCACAAAGTGTATCTTTAGCGATAACTGTGTTGCTTTTCAGAAAAAAAATGTAGCAGAACTACCCGTAAAAATAAAGTCGAAACCAATAAAAATTAGACACTTTAATTATATGGTCTTTTTATCTGAAGACAATAAAACCACACTACAACAGCGTACAGAAAAAGGAATATGGCAAAAACTCTATGAGTTTCCGTTAATAGAAACCCCTAAAGACACCAATATTTCAGAATTAAAAAAATTACAGCAGTTTAAAGATTTATTTCAAAATGAAAAGATAGAACACTTAAGTCTTTACAATGAAAAACCTATAATCCATAAACTATCGCACCAACACCTACACACCCGGTTTTGGATAGTTGAAGTACACCAAGCAACAAGAAACACGGTTCCTGTTACAGAAATAGGCCAATATGCCGTGCCGGTTTTAATAGAAAACTTTGTTTCAGATTTTTTTGAATCGTATTGATTTTCTCTAGCTTTTTATACTTCTAAAAATCAATTCATATTAAAATTTAAAAATTGATTATATTTAAATCGCAAAATCTACCTTTGCACAAATTGAAAACGAAATTATTATGAGCGGAACATTAAACAAAGTAATGTTGATTGGGCATACTGGCGATGATGTAAAAATGCATTATTTTGAAGGAGGAAACAGCATAGGTCGTTTCCCGCTTGCTACAAACGAAACCTATACAAATAGAACTACCAACGAACGTGTTACCAACACAGAGTGGCACAATATAATTGTTCGTAATAAAGGTGCAGAAATTTGCGAAAAATACCTAAAAAAAGGAGATATGGTCTATATAGAAGGCCGTTTAAAAACTCGCAAATGGCAAGATGAAAATGGCTTAGACCGTTATAGCACCGAGGTTCATTGCACAGACTTTACATTTTTATCACCTAAAGGTGAAAGCAATACTGCCGCAAGCAACAACACTTCAGCTAGTGTACAAAAACCTCAAGCGACGGCAACACCTCAAAACGACAACGCACAAACTACCGAAGAAGACGATCTTCCTTTTTAAAGTTTAACTAAAACAAATAATTTGGACTCAGAACCCCCTGGTTTATTATTCTTTTTTACTGTTTTGGATTTTAGCCAAATATCAAGCACTGTACTTTTAATTGTGCTTTTGGCTTGCTCGGCCCTAATTTCTGGCGCCGAGGTGGCTTTCTTTTCATTGACTCCTTCAGATTTTGAAACCAATAATGAGAAATCTATTTCAAAAAAACTTGGCATTGCACAACGTTTGTTAATTAGACCTAAAAAGCTATTAGCAACCATTTTAGTTGCAAATAATTTTATAAACATTGCCATCGTATTACTTTTTGAATCTTTAAGCACTGTTTGGTTTAAAAACTGGGATTACTCCTTAGATCTGTATTATTTTCAACTAAGTGTAGTGTTTTTATTAAAGGTGGTTTTAGTAACCTTCCTCATTTTATTATTTGGCGAAATTCTACCTAAAATATACGCAAACCGCAACCGCGTTTCGTTTGCTGTATTTATGGCACAACCCCTTAAAGTTCTAGATGTTTTACTCACACCTATTAGTTCGCCTATGCGTTCTGCTACTATCTTTCTTCACGAAAAATACGGCAAGCAAAAATCTAATATTAGCATAGACCACCTATCGCAAGCCTTAGAACTTTCTAATAAAGACACCACTCACGAAGAGCAAAAAATTCTTCAAGGCATAGTAACCTTTGGAAACACAGACACCAAACAGGTTATGAAAAACCGTATGGATATTTTTGCCCTAAACGAAGAACAGTCTTTTAAGGAAATTCTACCAGAAATTATCCAGCACGGTTATTCGCGTATTCCTGTTTACAAAGACAGTATGGACAATATAACAGGCATTCTTTATGTAAAGGATTTAATCCCGTATACAGACAGGAAAATTTTAGACTGGAAAGCCCTAAAACGCGAAGCTTATTTTGTTCCAGAAAACAAAAAATTGGACGATTTACTCAACGAATTTAAAGAAATGAAAATGCACCTCGCCATCGTAGTTGATGAATATGGGGGAACAAGCGGTTTAATTTCTTTAGAAGATATTATTGAAGAAATTGTAGGCGAAATAAGCGATGAGTTTGACGACGAAGATTTAATATTTTCAAAATTAGACGATTACACCTTTGTTTTTGAAGGTAAAACGCCTTTAAAAGATTTTTATAGAGTTATAAAAACTGAAACTCCAGAGTTGTTTGAAGATGAAAAGGGCGAAGCTGAAACACTCGCTGGATTTCTGTTAGAAATCTCAAAAGGCTTTCCGAAGAAAAACGAAGTACTATTTTTCCACAATTATGCGTTTACTATTGAAGCCTTTGAAGGAAAACGTATAAAACAAATAAAACTTACCATTGAAAATTAATAGTTATCTATATCTTTTAGCTGCCAGTCTATTTATACTCGCTTCTTGTGAAGACGATGTATTGGTGAAACCTTCGGCTATGCTCCGTTTAGACTATCCAAAACCCGAATACCGCACTATAAATACAGACTGCCCGTATTCTTTTTCAGTAAATAAACACACGAGTATATTCAGCAAAAATAATTGCGGCCTTAACATTAGTTATCCTAATATGAAGGCTACACTTTACTTAACCTATCAAGACGTTAAGGACAATAATCTAGATTCCTTGATGCAAGACGCCCAAAAACTAGCATACGACCACACTATAAAAGCAAATAGCATCCCTGAGCAACCTTTTGTAAACCCAGACCACAAAGTGTATGGTATGTTTTATATGATTAATGGCAACGCTGCTACCCAAGCAGAATTTTACGTTACAGACAGCATTAACCATTTTTTAAACGGCGCTTTGTATTTTGATGCAAAACCTAATTTTGATTCTATTTATCCTGCAGTGGTTTATCTAAGAGAAGATATCCGGAAAATTATGGAGACTATTGTTTGGGAGAAAGACTAATTACTAATTAAAAAAACCGCTTCAGAAGTACTTCCAAAGCGGTTTTTTTAATTAATCTATTTTCTGTTATTCAAAATCTGAATCAGATACACCTTCATTTATTGATACTTTACTCACACTAAACTCTAATTCCATTGGTCCAGCAGACTGCTTTATTGTAAAAGGAAATTTAATACCGTTTACATCTTGGTAGTTTTCATAAAGTACAGTTGTGGCAACTTTTTGTCCATTCATTTCTGTAGTAGAAACTTCTTTTATCTTCAAGCCTGTTGCTTTATCGTAAAAAGCTTCGTCATTCTCACTAAGAGAAACTACGTAAGCACTTTTGCCATCTACATCTTCTACTCGTACTAGTTTAGCATCTTTAACTGTAAGTTCTGAAAATGGAACCGCTTGAATTTTTGCAGCTTTGTTTTGCTCTTCAGTATAATCCATTTTTTGTCCTTGACCAGACATATACCCTTTTTCGCCATCAAAAATCACTTTTTGCATTGGGTTACCGCCCATAGAAACAATAATTGAAGATTGATTTTTAGTAGTCTTCTTCATCTCTAAGCCTAATTGCATTCCTTGCATTTCGGCAGTGGCTTCCATTTTTACGGCACTAACAGCTTCAAGAGCCTTACGACCTCCTATTGTGTTTAGGTATTTGTCAATAATGCTTTCGGCAGTTACGCCTGCGTCTACTTCCATCTTATAATTTGGCTCTGTTGTAGGATTACCTTCTTTATCAAAATACAAAACAGGGATTACTTTTCCATTAGGGCTTTTTAAATTTTTAAGACCTTCTAAAACTTCAGAACCCTTACCAACTACAACAATGCGAAGATTGTCTGGTTTGTAGTATTTTTTAGCAACGCGCTGCACATCTGCTATAGTAACAGCATTAATTTTCTTAAGGTAACTCGAGTAATAATCTTTAGGTAGGTTTTGTGTAAAAACTTCTAATGCAAGATCTGCAATTGTAGAAGGACGCTCTAAAGACAATACAAAATCGCCAACATATTTAGCCTTTGCGTTTGCTAATTGTTGTGGAGTTACTTCAGTATCTCTAATAAATCGAATTTCTTTTAAGGTTTCTACAACCGCGCTATCTGTAACTGCATTACGCACGCTAGTAGTCGCCGTAAATCTGGTTATATCCTTATCTGCTCCTGTACTAGAACGCGCTCCGTATGTCCAACCGTGAGCTTCACGTAGGTTCATATTTAACAAGCTATTAAAACCACCACCAAGTATTCTATTGGCAATAAGTACCGCTGGATAATCTGGATCGCTCATTTTAAGAGTAACCAAGTTTTGTACTGAAATCTCACTCTGTACAGCATTTGGCATATCAATAAAATTTACCTGAGTATATTGTACATCTTTTGGTGTGCTATAGGTTACGGCAGGAACTGGGTTTGATTTCCAGTCGTTTAAGTATTCACGTACTAATGCTTCTACTTGTTTTTGTTTAACATCACCCACAACTGCTAAATAAGCATTTTTTGGAGTAAAGTAATTTTCGTAAAATTCTCTTACATCTTTTAGGGTAAGTTTTTCAACTTTATCAATAGTAGTAAATTCACCTTTTGGATGGTTTTTACCGAAAACCAATGCGGATTGTAAATTACTAGCAACGGTTGATACATCTTTATCTTGAGCTTTAAGACCGTCAATCAATTTATTTTTTTCCTTTTCAAATTCCTCTTGAGTGAATAACGGATTTTTTATAGCGTCTGCCATAAGCGCTATAATTCTAGGAAAATATTCTGAAAGTGAATTTGCATAAGCAGATTCTGAGCCAAAATAAATACTTGCTCCTAGGTAATCAACTTCCTCATTAAAATCATCTTTAGATATAGAAGTGGTTCCGTTACCCAACATTGCAGAAAACAAAGATTCTACACCGGCTTTTTCACCAGCTGCGTGAATTGGGTTATCAATTAATAATTGTACACGAACTGCAGGAAGGGTATGGTCTTCAACTACAATTACTTTTAAACCGTTCTCAAGATTAAAAGTTCCTGGTTGGTTAACGTTTATTGTTGGTGCAGGACCTGGTTGAGGTTGTTTACTGCGGTCTATCTGTGCTACTGCAAGTGTAGAGATTAAAATACTTGCTATAAATAGGTATATATGTTTTTTCATTTTAAAATGATTCTAAGTTTTTATTGATCAGTTTTTGGTAAATATTCCAAATATAAACTCTGGTTTTTGTTAAGATATTTCTTAGCTACTTCGCGAATTTCTTCACGGCTAATATTTTTATAGATATCCAATTCCTTGTTTATAAGACCAGTGTCTCCATAAAACGTGTAATAATTTGCTAAGGAGTTTGCAATACCTGCAACTGTTGCGTTTGCAGTTACAAATCTGTTTTTATAGATATTTTGAAGCTTTTCAAACTCGCGTTCCGAGATTAGTTCAGTTTGTAATTTTGTGATTTCTTCTCTTATTTCTACATCCAAAGTTTCTAAAGGAGTATTGTTAAGCGGAATTGCAAGTGTAATATAAGTACCGTAATCCTCCTGGCTAAAGTTTAAAGCTGCAACTTGTAGCGCCATTTTCTTTTCATCAACTAATTTTTTGTACAAGCGAGAGCTTTTACCATCACTTAATAAGGTAGAAATCATATCCAGCACATAAGCATCGTGCTCTTTCATAGAAGGAGTTCGGTATGCTTGCAACAACATTGGAAGTTGAATATTAGGATCGTAAAACTTAGATTTTATTTGCTCGGTAATTGGATCTTCTTTAATATTTGGTTGTACAACATCTGCCCCTCTAGGAATAGGACCGAAGTAATCTTCAATCATTTTCTTAACTTTTGGCTTATCTATATCTCCAGCAACTACAAGAACAGCATTGTTAGGAACATAGAATTTTTTATTAAATGCTTGAAACTCTTCAAGAGTTGCTGCGTCTAAATCTTCCATCTCACCAATTGTTGTCCAGCGGTATGGGTGTTTTTTAAACATATTCTCCTTTACAGCTTTTAGAACATTACCATAAGGCTGGTTGTCTACTCTAAGTCTCTTTTCTTCCTTTACTACTTCGTTTTGAGTATCTACGCCAATTTGATTGATAATTGGGTGAAGCAAACGTTCGCTTTCCATCCAAAGACCAAGTTCCACACTGTTAGACGGGAATACTTCGTAATAATAAGTACGATCGTCTGTTGTGTTTGCATTGTTACTACCACCGTTTGACGTTACAATTTCGAACCATTTTCCACGGTCAATATTTTCAGTTCCTTCAAATAATAAATGCTCGAAAAAGTGGGCAAAACCAGAACGTCCTGGCGATTCATTTTTAGCTCCTACGTGGTACATAACAGAAGTTACAGCAACTGGTGCAGTATTGTCTTGATATAAAATAACATGGAGACCATTATCTAAGTCGTATTCTTCAAAATCAACTTGTTGAGCCTTAGCACCCGCCAATACTACAAAGGCGAATAAAACGGTAAGGAATGTTTTTTTCATTGTTTTAATTTACAGATTTATAATTCAAAAATTTAACTGACAAAATTAAGGAATTTTAGAGTATTATGGGGGTTTTTCTAAATTATAGAACCGATTTTTACTTTTTAAAAATGAAGGTATAACAAAACAAAATAGCAATATTCTAGTACAAAACTGAATTGAAAAAAAAATAACAAAGCCTTTACAAATCATATAATAAGATTTCGTAACTTATACACTGTAAAACAAATAGTTATGCTTAGAGTTTATTCGCGTTTTGGCATTTTGATAAGCCTAGTTTTAATCGCTTATTTTTTACTCTTAAAAATAGTAGGCTTACATCAGTTTCCCGTATTAAGCTCCGTAAATGGGTTAATTTTTGGGGTTGGTATTTTTATGGCTATGAAAAAATACGCTTCAAGCGTAAGTAAAAGTGGTTTAAAATACGAAAATGGTTTTGAAGTAGGCTTGCTTTCTGGAGGTATTGCATCTTTGCTTTTCACGGTATTTATGGCAATCTATATGTACCAAATAGACACAGAATTTGCAAAAAACATAATGGATATCTGGAGTCTTGAGTATGATTTAGGGACCTTAATGCTACTGTTATCTATATTAATTATGGGGTTTTCTACAACACTAGTACTAACGCTAACCTTTATGCAGCTACTTAAAAACTCTTGGAATACACAAGACGGAAATAGGTACAAGCTTTAATTAAAAGCTACCTATTTTAATCTACCTAACCAAAGTAGCTGAACACCTGAACTATTGGCTTGTAAAAGATTAAACAAAAATACTTTGCGGTTTGCTTTTTAAAAATTATATTTGCAGCCCCCTACGCAAACCATGTTTGCTTCAGTAGCATAAGCTATTGCAAACGATAGGGAAATTTAAGTTTAACTAATTTATAAACGATTCGCTATGTACGCAATTGTAGAGATAGCAGGGCAGCAAGTAAAAGTTGCGAAAGACCAAAAGGTTTTTGTTAATCGTTTACCAGTTGAAGAAGGAAAAAAAGTGTCTTTTGACAATGTACTTCTTATTGGTGACGGAGACAATATTACCATTGGCGCCCCGGCTATAAACGGCGCTCAAGTAGGAGCAAAAGTCGTAAAGCACCTAAAAGGTGACAAGGTTATAGTTTTCAAAAAGAAAAGAAGAAAAGGCTACCGTAAGAAAAACGGACACCGTCAATATCTTTCTGAAATTGTAATTGAAAGCATTGTAGCTTCAGGAGCTACACCTGCTAAAAAGGAAGAAGCAAAAAAAGCTGCTCCTAAAAAAGAAACTAAAGCTGCTGCTCCAAAAGCAAAAGCTGAAACAAAAGCTCCAGCTAAGAAAGCAGCTCCTAAAAAAGCCGCTAAAGCAGATGATCTTAAAAAGATTGAAGGCGTTGGACCAAAAGCTGCAGAAGCTATGGTTGCTGCAGGATTGGATACTTTTGCTAAAGTTGCAAAAGCAAAACCAGAAGCTATCGCTACTATTCTTTCTGAAGCAAGTTCAAACTTAGCTCATTTAGTTACAGAAACTTGGCCAAAACAAGCTCAATTAGCTGCAGATGGTAAGTGGGATGAGCTTAAAGATTTACAAGACAAGTTAGACGGTGGGGTTGAAAAATAATCTCGCTAAAGTATAATATTTAAAACCGAAACAAAATGGCTCACAAAAAAGGAGTTGGTAGTTCTAAGAACGGTCGCGAATCAGAATCAAAACGTCTAGGCGTTAAGATTTTCGGAGGACAGGCTGCTATTGCTGGAAATATCATTGTAAGACAAAGAGGTAATACGCATCACCCAGGTGAAAACGTATACGGTGGTAAAGATCACACCTTACACGCTAGAGTAGACGGTGTTGTAAAATTTACCAAAAAGAAAGATAACAAGAGCTACGTTTCTATCGTTCCAAACGCAGAAGCATAGTAACACGCTATTGTTTACATTATAAAAAAACCTTTACATTAATTTGTAAAGGTTTTTTTATGTCATTACGCCTTGTAAAGCAATACGAGCACATTTAACAACGTATCGTACCTAAAGCACCCAATAATATTCATTTTATTTAAGTGTTCTCTTAGGGCATAAAAAAACCCCATATAAAATGGGGTTTAAATAATATATATATTGTAGAAATTATCCTTTTAGACTCGCACTTAAATACTCGCGATTCATACGAGCTATGTTTTCTAAAGAAATTCCTTTCGGGCATTCTATTTCGCAAGCTCCAGTATTTGTACAATTTCCAAATCCTTCTTTGTCCATTTGGGCTACCATATTTAATACGCGTTCTGTAGCTTCTATTCTTCCTTGAGGAAGCAATGCAAACTGACTTACTTTAGCAGAAGTAAACAACATAGCACTTGCGTTTTTACAAGCCGCAACGCACGCACCACAACCTATACAAGTAGCTGCATTAAACGAATTGTCTGCATCGTCTTTGTTTACAGGTATTGAATTAGCGTCTATAGTATTTCCGGAAGTATTTACTGAAATATACCCCCCTGCTTGTTGTATTCTATCAAAAGCACCTCTGTCTACAACTAAATCTTTTATTACAGGAAAGGCTTTAGCGCGGAAAGGCTCAATTACAATAGTATCGCCATCGTTAAACATACGCATATGCAACTGGCAAGTAGTAACCAATCTATCTGGCCCGTGTGGCTCTCCATTTATCTGTAAAGAACAAGCACCACAAATACCTTCACGGCAATCGTGATCAAAAACTACAGGCTCATCACCTTTGTTTACAAGATCTTCATTGAGAACGTCGAGCATTTCAAGGAAAGACATGTCACCTTCTACTCCGTCAATAGGATATGTTTTTAATTCTCCTTTTGTTGTTGCGTTTTTTTGACGCCAGATTTTTAAAGTAAGTTTCATCTTTATAAAATATTTGATAAAGTGGAAGATGGAACGCCCAAAATATTCATCTTCATTTATTTAGAAAACAGCAATGGGCATTTCACAATTTATTTGTATGATCTCGATTTAACTTCAATATTTTCGTACTTCAATTCTTCCTTATGAAGTACAGAGTTTCCGGGATCTCCTGTATATTCCCATGCGGCAACATACATAAAGTTTTCATCATCACGCAGAGCTTCCCCTTCTTCTGTTTGGTATTCTTCACGGAAATGACCACCACAAGATTCGTTTCTATGCAATGCATCTTTTGCAAACAGTTCACCTAACTCTAGGAAATCTGCCACACGAGTTGCCTTTTCAAGCTCTGCATTCATTTCGTTTAAATCTCCAGGAACTTTTACATCTCTCCAAAACTCTTCGCGTAATTCTTTAATTTCGGTCATAGCAGAACTTAAATCTGCTGCATTACGAGCCATTCCACATTTGTTCCACATAATGTGTCCCAATTTTTTGTGGAAATAATCTACAGAATGTTTCCCATTATTCGTGATTAATTTATTTAAGAGTTCGCGTACCTTATTTTCGGCATCGTCAAATTCTTTAGTATCTGTTGGTATCGTTCCTGTTTTAATATCTTTTGATAGATAATCGCCTATAGTGTATGGCAATACAAAATAACCATCTGCTAAGCCTTGCATTAAAGCCGAAGCACCTAGACGGTTTGCACCGTGGTCACTAAAGTTAGCTTCTCCTGTAACATAGCAGCCAGGAATAGTAGATTGTAGGTTGTAATCTACCCAAACACCTCCCATAGTATAATGTACCGCAGGGTAAATCATCATTGGGGTTTCGTATGGGTTTTCATCTACAATTTTTTCATACATCTGGAATAGGTTCCCGTATTTGTTTTCGATAACCTCTTTTCCTAATTTTAAAACTTCTTCTTTACTCGGGTTGTGATTACCGTGAATTGCAGCCTGCTCTTTTCCGTAACGTTCAATTGCTGAAGCAAAATCTAAAAACACAGCCTGACCTGTTTTATTTACTCCAAAACCAGCATCACATCTTTCTTTTGCTGCACGTGAAGCAACGTCACGTGGCACAAGATTACCAAAAGATGGATATCTTCGCTCTAAGTAATAATCGCGCTCTTCGGCAGACAGATCGTTCGGTTTTTTCTTTCCTTCTCGAATGGCAATAGCATCTTCTTTTTTCTTTGGAACCCATATTCTACCATCGTTTCTCAACGACTCAGACATCAAGGTAAGCTTACTTTGATGATCTCCAGAAACAGGAATACAAGTAGGGTGAATTTGTGTATAACAAGGGTTTGCAAAATAAGCTCCTCTTTTGTGAATCTTCCAAGAAGCTGTTACATTACTACCCATGGCATTTGTAGAAAGAAAGAAGACATTTCCATACCCACCAGAGGCTATAACTACAGCGTGAGCAGAATGTCTTTCTATTTCGCCACTAACTAAATCACGAGCAATTATTCCCCTCGCTTTACCGTCTACTATCACTAAATCTAACATTTCGTGACGGTTGTAAGGCGTTATTTTACCACGGTTTATCTGGCGGTTCATAGCAGAATACGCTCCTAAAAGCAACTGCTGTCCTGTTTGACCTTTGGCGTAAAATGTTCTTGATACCAATACCCCTCCAAAGGAGCGGTTGTCTAAGTAACCACCGTATTCGCGGGCAAATGGAACACCTTGAGCTACACATTGATCTATGATATTGGCAGAAACCTCAGCAAGACGGTATACATTCTCTTCTCTTGAGCGGTAATCGCCACCTTTTACAGTGTCATAAAACAATCTGTAGTTAGAATCGCCATCACCTTGATAATTCTTTGCGGCATTAATACCACCCTGCGCAGCAATTGAGTGTGCACGACGAGGTGAATCTTGATAGCAAAATGTTTTTACGTTATAACCAAGTTCTGCAAGGGTTGCCGCGGCACTACCACCTGCAAGACCTGTACCCACAACAATAACGTCTATATTACGCTTGTTTGCAGGGTTTACTAGGTTAATTTCGTTTTTATGATTTGTCCACTTATCTGCTAAGGGTCCTTTTGGGATTTTTGAATCTAATGTTGACATAGCGTTGCGTTTCGTGGTAATTATTGATTTAAATGAAGGTAAAGAGCTATAAAAATAAATCCTAATGGAATTACTATTGCGTATAACTTTGTAAATCCTTTAAGCCCCTTTGAATATTTGTTATTCCAGCCCATACTTTGAAAAGCTGAAGAAAACCCGTGCCAAAGGTGAAGCATTAACAACACAAAAGCCAAGCAGTACAAACCTGTACGCACAGGGCTTTCAAATTTGTGAAGCAACTCTGGATAATAACGAGTTGCATCTAGCGGATTACTCTCTATGTATTTGTGTACGATTTCCGGAAACCAAAAATCGTAAAAATGTAGCCCTAAAAAGGCCAATATAACTGCGCCACTAATAATCATATTTCGCGAAGCCCAAGAGGAATTCTTGTTGCCTTTGTATGATTTGTAACTAATTTGTCTCGCTTTGTTATTTTTTATCTCTAAAACTAAGCCCATCACAAAGTGAAAGATAACTCCAAGAATTAAAATAGGTTGAAGAAGTGCCTGCACTAAGAAATTATGCCCCATAAAATGAGACATACTATTAAAGGTTTCAGGATCTATAACCGCTGTAAAGTTGATAACGAAATGTTGCCCAAGAAAAAAGACAAGAAATAAGCCGGAAAGTGCCATCGCCACTTTTCGTGCAATTGATGATGTTAATATTGACATTTGGTTTTATTTCAAGAATAGTTACACAAAAATACACTAGGATTTGATACTGCCAAAAAAATACTGCTAATACATCCTTATTTAGATTTATTATAATATAAAGAGACCATTCACAAAACATGAATGGTCTCTTTTAATAAAAAACAATTATAAGGTAATTACTGTACTATTAATTTTTTAGTAGCAGTAACTTTATTTTGTGTTACGCTTAACATATAAACACCAGACTTAAGAGCAGAAATATTAATTTCATTTCCTGAAGTAGTAGTGCTTAATACTTGCTTACCTAATAAATCAAAAACAACTACTTGCTTTTCACCAGCAATATTAGTATTGATGTTTACTTTTCCACTCGCTGGGTTTGGATAAAGGCTAAAGTTTGAAATTGCATTGTCATTTACACCTGCAGTTCCTCCTACTAATTCAAGACCGAACAACTGATCTAATGGAGTACCTTGACTTACACCAACTATAGTAACTGAACCAGGTACAACTTCGTCAGAAATAAATAATCCACCAGCAATACCAGTATTACCAGCTGGTTGCCCTAATGCATTATAATCGTAAACAACACCTGTTGGAGTTCCGCTAGGTAATTCTAATTGTACAACTAAATCTCCACCACCTGCAGCAGTTTGGTCATGAATCCATAAAAATGGACCTCCTGGTGAAACGTTATCAACAGCACCACCATAAATAGCAGTATTATGAGTTGATAAAGGAATTACTGAAAGCTCTGTTCCATTCATATCAAAAGAAGCGATGTCTGAACTGAAATTCCCAGTCCAAAATCCTCCGTTTCCACCATCTAAAGTAGGGTCAAAAGCAACCATTCTTGCTGTTGCACCAGTAGTTGGAGCTATGTTGATAGTATTATCAATAGTTCTACTTACTGGGTCAACTTGATAAATTTGTGTACTTGCAGTACCAATATATACACTTGTTCCATCATAAGTCATAGAACGCGCACCTGTAACACCTGGTATAACGAAGGTTTCAGTATAATTTCCGTTGTTATCTAAAACGTGAATTAAATCTGAAGCCCATGCAGAAACCCAAAAGTTTCCATCTACAAAACACACACCTGCATTTCCTTGAGCACCAATTGCGGTACCAATGTCGTAATTAAAAAGTATGTCAAAAAGCGCGTTAGTATCTTCAGTATTTGGATTTGTTCCTTGTACTACTGGAGCTGCCTCATGATTTTGAGCAAAGGTAGAAACTCCTGTTCCCAATGCTAACATAAGTGAAAGTGAAAGTAATCTTTTCTTCATAATAAAAATTTTTAAGTTAATGTTTAGTCAAATATATTAAATTATTTAATTGAAAACACTTTTGTACTCAAAAAAACACCACTTTTTACAACTACTGTATGTTTTCCTACAGGTAGATAGTGTTTGTTGTTATCAGATTTTAATAGTTTAATGTCTTTTTTTCCAAAAACATTCAATCCTTTTTCAGAAATAGTAAGGTTGTAATCAAAAATATTAACTCCTTTTATTGCTTCTACAGTAAAATGTTGTACCTCTTTTGCATCTTCAGTTTGAATTGCAATAGTAGTTTTTCCAGCTTTCGGACTGTAAAATTGAATTTTTACTTCCGGTTCATAAAACTCACTCCAAGTACTCCTCTTTTTTCCCCAACGCGGTGAATAAGCAACCGGTTCAATATCTGCTATAATAATTTCTTCTTTGTAATTACCTTTAAGTTTTTGAAGCAACGAAATATCGGCAAGATAAAGCGACCTGCCATGAGTGCCTAAAACTAGGTGTTTGGCCTCAGGCTGAATGACCAAATCGTGTACAGCCACATTGGGAATATCTTTTGAAAACACTTCCCAACTTTCACCCCGATTAAAAGAAACATAAGCACCATTATCTGTACCCAAATACAGTAAATCTTCATTCACCGGATCTTCTTTTATTACATTTACAGCAGAAGCAGGTAAATTACTGCTAATGTCTTTCCAGCTTTCTCCATAAGAATCACTTATATATACATATGGCTTAAAGTTATCCCATCTATAGCCGTTTAAAGTAATATACACTCTTTCTTTTTTATGAGAAGAAGCAATAACACGACTCACCCATAAATCTTTTGGCAATGTTGAAGTGATCTTCATCCAATCTCCACCTCCGTTTTTTGAAACATATACCAAGCCATCATCACTACCCGTGTACAGCAACCCAAATTGAAAAGGCGATTCACTAATACTTGTTAAGGTTCCATAGGCAACATTACCAGCTTTTCCGCCTTGTGTTAAATCGTCTGAGATAGCTTCCCAATCCTCGCCTTGATTCATACTGCGCATTAATTTATTTCCTCCTAAATACAGTATATCTTGATTGTGTTTACTGAGCAAAATAGGTGTTTGCCAGTTAAAACGGTATGGGCTATCTCCTAATTCGTGTTTAGGTTGAATATAAACTGGTTTTCCTTCTTTTCTATTAATTCTGAAATAATTTCCAAACTGAAATCCTGTATAAACAAGATCGTTGTTTCGGTCGTCTATCTGAACATGCATACCATCACCTCCCATTAAAGGTTCATAAGGATATTTACCATTTTGAAGCCAACCAGGATTTGCTTCATAATTATAGGGACCCACCCAAACTCCATTGTCCTGTAATCCTCCATATACATTGTATTCTTTTTTGTTATCTACATTAACTGAATAAAATTGCCCAACTGCAGGAGCGTTTTTCTTTATCCAAGTAGCACCATCGTCATAACTTATATTAACCCCTCCGTCATTTCCATTAATTAAATGGCCAGGCATTTTAGGATTTATCCACAGTGCGTGATGATCTACGTGCAGATTATCTGCATCTATGCTTTTAAAACTTTTCCCACCATCTTCAGATTTTAAAATAGGTACTCCGTACACATATATTTTTTCAGCATTATTAGGGTCAACGTGAATTTTTCCAAAGTAATACCCATAGGAATAATACAGATCGTCTAGAAAGCCCTCATTCGTTTTATTCCAGGTCTTCCCGCCGTTTATACTTTTATATACTTGGGCGCCTATTACAGGGGTGTTAAAAAGTGCGCTGTTGGCATTTTCTAAATACTTAGCTAAATCGGCTGGTTTTACAGTACCCACCCTAACCATTTGTTTTACATTTTCAGCACGGTACTTTTCTTGAAACCCGTTCATTTTTAAAAACTGATTCAGCTTTTTATCTTCTAAAGCAATAAAAGTTGCTACATCCATATCCTTAAAATCTTCTTTGGAAAGCATCTCTGAACTTTCTTTTTTCTGGGCTTCTTTTCTATGAAATTGATTGTCTACTATTAAATAAACCGTGTTATCGTCTACAACGGCAGTACCCATCCTACCCATTCCTTGCCCCGTTGGCAAGCCACTTTCTTGAGTAGATATTTTTATCCAGCTGCTACCAGCATCAGTGCTTTTATATACACCACTACCTTCGCCGCTACCATCAAAATTCCACGCTTTACGATCTTTTTCCCAAGCCGTAGCATACATAGTGTTGAAATTATTAGGATTAGCAGATATTTCAACGATTCCTGAAGTATCATTTACAAACAGTGTATTATTCCATGTTTTACCTCCGTCGGTGGTTTTAAAAACACCCCGCTCCTTGTTAGCAGAGTACAAATGTCCGAGCACACCTACAATCACTTCATTAGGATTAGAAGGGTTTATAAGCACACTACTTATATGATGGCTATCTGTAAGCCCCATATTTTTCCATGTTTTACCCTTATCCTCGCTTTTAAGTAGTCCTATCCCCGCATAAGAAGAACGAGATGCATTTATTTCGCCCGTACCAACCCAGATTGTTCCCTTATTCCAATCTACTGCAACACAACCTACATTTTGAGTAGGGCTACTATCTAATACCGCTGTAAAAGATGTGCCATTATTATTAGTATACCACAAACCACCGCTTGCATAACCCACATAAAACTCAATGGGGTTGTTAGGATTAACTGCAAAATCTACAACACGTCCACTCATAATAGTTGGTCCTATGCTTTTAAAAGGCACATTTCTAACTCCAGAATCTTGTGCTAGCAGCTCTTTTTGTGCAATTCCTTTAGTTAGTACATCGGCAGTTGTAGCAATTTGTTGTGAAAAAACTACGGTAGTAGCGAGGCTTAAAGCCAATAGTAAAATCTTGTTCATTTAAAATGTTTTAAAAAAGGGAAGATACTTAAATGTAGTGGGCTTTGCAAGACACTTAAAAGTGATAAAAGACAAATTAATTAAAAATAAATATTGCTAAATTGCTATATTTATGCTAAATTATTATATATGAAAATAAATTTATGCCCTAATTGTGGCTCTGAAGATTATGTAAAGAGCGGTATTGTTACCAACCGGCAACGTTATAAGTGCAAAAAATGCAATTACTATTTCACTGTAAACAAACTTGGAAAAAAAATAGATGCTTACTATGTCAACAAGGCATTACAATTATATTTAGAAGGGCTAACCTATCGCGAAATTGAACGTATTTTAGGCGTTTCACATGTCAGTATAATTAATTGGGTAAAAAAATACAACATTAAAAGGCCCTATCATGGCGACTATCACCCTATTTATAAAATACTAACAGCTTCTGAGCTCTCTTCTTATTTTCAAAAACCACAAAATTTGGCAGGTGCTGGGGTTATAATTACAGAACTAGGCGACAAGTTTATGCTTATAAAATGGGAACGTTTTAGAAAATAACTATAGCTTATTACCAAATATATATATTACCTTTTTATACGCTCATACTTTTTTGGAGATTAGTACCGCACACAGTACCAATTATTAACCTAAACTAATCAACCAAATTATGAGAAAACTTTCGTTTTTTTTGATAGGCCTAAGCTTTTTTGCCTATCAAAAATCCTACTCGCAGGGGTCTCCAGATTACGGAGGCGGTTTTAAGATTAAGTTTGACGAAGATGGCAAGAAATACCTTCGTATTATCTCTTGGGCACAAGTTCAGTCTATATACACAGACGATGTACCCGAAGATGTTAACCACCTTAGTTTTAATTTACGAAGAGCTAGAGTATTAGCTTTTTCACAAATCACTAAAGACTTTTTAATACTAACCCATTTTGGACTCAACAGCCTAAATTCTAACTCACTAAGTCCAACAGGGCAAGGAGAAGGCTCACAATTATTTTTACACGGTGCCTGGGCACAATACGCTATTGGGAGCAATCATGACATTGGAGCTGGTCTTCATTACTGGAATGGTATTTCTCGACTAAACAATCAAAGCACTTTAAATTTATTAACTCTAGACAACAACCGTCAGTCTTGGGCCACTATAGGCCTTACAGACCAATTTGCACGTCATATTGGTGTATATGGAAAGGGGAACTTTGGAAAGTTACAATATCGAGTTGCTATAAACGACGCTATTTCTAATAGCTTAGATACTAGAGATCCAGAAGAAGAAAGCGCTGCCATTTATGGCGGAAAAAGACTTTTAGGCTCCAAAGATGCAGGTTTTGCTTATGCTGGGTATTTTGATTACAACCTTTTTGACCAGGAGTCTAACTTACTGCCTTATAAAGTAGGTACTTATCTTGGAACTAAAAAGGTATTTAATATTGGAGCTGGATTCTTTCTACACCCAAATGGATCTGTTTCACTTGAAAACGGAGCTCTCAATGGCGAAGATGTAGCCATTTTTGCAGTCGACGCTTTTTATGATGCGCCTCTAGGCGAGAACGGAAGTGCCATTACCGCCTATGCAACTTTTCAATCTAACGATTACGGTAAAGACTACCTCTATAGTGCTTATGGAACAGGGAGTATGGTTTATAGTCATGTAGGATATTTAATACCTGGCAATAAGATAAAAACAAAATTTCAGCCATATGTTTCTTTTGCTTCAAATACTTATGACGCTGTTAATGATGCCAGAAATGTTTTTGGGCTAGGCGCCAACGCATTTTTTAGTGGGCATAATTCAAAGTTAACTTTAGAATATCAAAATCAAAACTTCGGTGAGAACACCCAAAATACAGTAACCCTTCAAGCAATGATTTACCTATAATCTTATATACTTATGAAAAACAAAGACAAAGCAAAAGCATACTGGAAAGAAAATCTAAGATACCTATTATTCCTACTTATTGTATGGTTTGTAGTTTCTTATGGTTGCGGGATATTATTCCGTGAAGAACTAAATTCAATAAGATTAGGAGGGTTTAAACTGGGGTTCTGGTTTGCACAACAAGGATCTATTTATGTATTCGTAATCCTCATTTTCTTATACGTAAGACTAATGAATAAACTAGATAAAAAATATGGTTACAACGAGTAACCCTTAACTAAAAAACTAAATATTATGAGCGTTCAAGTATGGACATGGATTTTAGTAGGGATTACTTTCTCCCTATATTTTGGAATAGCAATTTGGGCCCGAGCGGGTTCCACTAAAGAATTTTACATTGCAGGAGGAGGGGTTTCTCCTTTAGCAAATGGTATGGCAACTGCTGCAGATTGGATGAGTGCAGCTTCATTTATTTCTATGGCAGGAATCATTTCTTTTGCCGGGTATGACGGGTCGGTTTACCTTATGGGGTGGACGGGTGGCTATGTGCTTCTTGCACTATTATTAGCGCCATATTTAAGGAAATTTGGAAAATTTACAGTTCCAGATTTTATAGGAGACAGATACTATTCAAACACCGCCAGAACAGTAGCTGTAATTTGCGCACTTATTGTTTCATTTACCTACGTTGCTGGTCAAATGCGAGGCGTGGGAATCGTATTTTCACAATTCCTTCAGGTTGACATCACTCTAGGTGTAATTATAGGCATGGCCGTTGTATTGGTATTTGCCTTTTTAGGAGGGATGAAAGGAATAACCTATACTCAAGTAGCACAGTACTGCATTTTAATCTTTGCTTTTATGGTACCTGCTATATTTATTTCATTTCAAATGACGGGGAATCCTATTCCACAAATGGGTATGGGAAGTGCTGGTGAAGATGGGGTATATTTACTTGATAAATTAGACAGCCTACACACTCAACTTGGTTTTAAAGAGTACACCTCGGGAACTAAAAGCACCTGGGATGTATTTGCAATTACATTAGCCTTAATGGCCGGTACGGCAGGGTTACCACATGTAATTGTTCGTTTCTTTACTGTTCCAAAGGTAAAAGATGCAAGAAAATCTGCTGGTTTAGCATTGTTATTTATTGCAATACTCTACACTACAGCTCCAGCTATCTCCGTTTTTGCAAGAACAAACTTAATTGAAACTGTGAGCGAATCTGAATACGCTAATGTTCCAAGTTGGTTTAAAAATTGGGAAGATACAGGGCTAATTGCTTGGAGTGATAAAAACGGTGACGGCAAAATACAATACGTTGCTGGAAATGCTTTAGAAGGAAGTAAACCCGTATTTACAGATGAGAGAGGGACCCAGGGCGAGCGTTTAATTTCTAATGCTAATAGCAAACAACCAAACGAATTATATGTAGATAGAGATATCATGGTATTAGCAAATCCAGAGATAGCAAAACTTCCAAATTGGGTTATTGCATTGGTTGCAGCAGGGGGATTAGCAGCAGCTCTTTCTACTGCGGCAGGGCTCTTATTAGTGATTTCTACTTCTGTATCTCATGATTTAATTAAAAAACAATTAAAGCCAGACATTTCGGAAAAATCTGAACTTTTAGCTGCGCGTTTAGCAATCTTGGGGGCTATTCTAATTGCAGGATATTTTGGCATTAATCCGCCCGGTTTTGTCGCCGCCGTTGTTGCCTTAGCTTTTGGATTAGCCGCAGCCTCATTTTTTCCCGCAATTATTTTAGGAATATTTGATAAGCGAATGAATAAAGAAGGTGCCGTAGCGGGTATGGTAATTGGTATAGTATTGATGTTATTTTATATGATGAAATTTAAACTCAATATGTTTGGCGGTGGCACACAAGAAGATTGGTGGTTTGGAACATCCCCTGAAGGGTTTGGATCTATTGCAATGCTTGTAAATTTTGTTGTATCCATAGTGATATCAAGACTCACCTCAGCACCACCAAAAAATGTTCAAAAAATTGTTGAAAATATAAGAATCCCAAGTGGCGCAGGGGAAGCACAACAACATTAATTGTAAAAGTTCATTGCTAACTATATAAATACAGCGCCTTTTTTAAGGCGCTGTATTGTAATTTTATTATCTTTCAAACTGATGAAAAAAAGGCACGAGCAGAAACTTGTAATTCTTTCATTAGCCCTTTTAGTGCTACTGAATACTCCTATTTTATTAATCTTCAATTTTGAAGGTCACCTATTTGGCATTCCTGTTTTTTACTTTTATTGTTTCAGTGTTTGGATTGTTTCTATCGTAATTTCATATATCGTTTTAAACAGACATTATGAGTAATTATGCTCTTTTTGCAATCATCATTGGCTACCTAGCTGTATTGTTTTACGTTGCTTTTCTTGCAGAAAAAAACGCAACAAGTAAATGGACTAATAATCCGTACATATACACTTTATCTTTAGCAGTTTATTGCTCGGCTTGGACCTATTATGGAAGCATAGGAATAGCCGCCGAATCTGGAATTAATTTTTTGCCTATTTATTTGGGTCCATTAATTGCCTTCCCTTTGTGGATTGTTGTTCTGCGTAAAATAATACGCATCTCTAGGCAACACAAAATATCATCGCTTGCCGATTTTATATCCCTCCGGTATGGAAACAACAGATTTTTGGGAGCGTTAATTACAATTGTCTGTGTAATTGGCACTGTTCCATACATCTCATTACAGCTAAAGGCGGTCTCGGAAACTTTTCAGATTATAAGCAACGACTCTAGTTACATAGCCTCTGGGTTTTATGACGACTCTACACTCTATATTGCTGTTTTACTAGCTGTGTTTGCCGCTTTTTTTGGCACTCAAAAAACAGATGCTTCCGAAAAACACAGGGGTATCGTTACCTCTGTCGCTATTGAATCTGTTTTAAAACTAGTGTTTTTCTTAATTGCCGGTGTGTTTATTACCTATTTCCTCTTTGATGGAACCACAGATATTTACGAGAAATTTTCAATGACTGAATACTATCAAAACCACACCTATATTAAAAATATGGAGGGTGGTTTTAATTGGTTCTTAACAATGGGAATGTCCTTTTTTGCTATTTTTTTACTCCCTAGACAATTTCAAGTTTCTGTAGTAGAAAATAGCAGGGAAAAGTACTTAAAGAAAGCTATTTGGCTATTTCCTCTCTACTTAATTCTTTTCAATGTATTTGTCATTTTTATTGCTTGGGCAGGAAAGCTAACTTTTGGAGATACTCATAATGCAGATTATTACACGCTACTGCTTCCGCTAGAAAGCGGCAATACTTTTTTAGCCGTCTTAGTATTTTTAGGTGGTTTTTCGGCGGTTATTTCTATGGTTGTTGTTTCAACTTTAGCACTTTCAACTATGGTAAGTAACAACCTAGTTATCCCTTATGGGTTTTTGAGTAAATTCAGTAAAGGAGAATCTGAAAAAAATTCAAAATACATTAAAACCATTCGCCGTATTTCAATTTTTTCAATTATAATAGTTGCCTATCTTTTTTACATTTCTTTCTCAATCAAGATACCGCTCATATCTATAGGTTTAATATCATTTGTTATTATTGCGCAATTAGCACCTTCCTTTTTTTTAGGCCTTTATTGGAATCGCGGCTCTTCAAATGCAACCGCTATAGGGATAATCGCAGGTTTTTTAACCACATTTTACACCCTTATACTTCCCTTTACTTTAGAGGCTTTAACTGGCGATAACCATTTTACTCTTTACGGCCCTTTTGGGATAGACATTTTAAAGCCATACTCACTTTTTAATATAGATTTTCTCTCTGCTCCAGCACATGCTTTTTTCTGGAGTATGCTTATAAACACTTTCTGTTATCTCACTATTTCTTTGATTCAGAGAGGGAATTATCGCGAACGTAATTATGCCGAAATGTTTGTAGATAGCAAAAACTACACTTACCTTCAAGACAATGCTCTTGTTTGGAAAGGAGAAGCTTATGTAGCCGATATTAAAAAAGTACTTATAAAATTTCTAGGGGAGCAACGTACACAAAGAGCACTAAATCTATTCTTTAATAAATACAAAATACCCAAAAACACACAAATGGCAGATGCCAGGTTGATTAATTTTTCTGAAAAGCTTCTTACGGGGAGTATAGGTGGTGCTTCAGCAAAAATTTTAATTGCTGGCGTAGTAAAAGAACAAGAGATAAGTTTAAAAGAAGTGCTTAAGATTTTAGAAGAATCTAAAGATAACATCAATAAAAACAAATTACTTCACGAAAAGTCTAACGAGCTTACCCTACTAACAACAAAACTTAAAAGCGCCAATGAGGAACTCCTTGTAAAAGACAAACAGAAAGACGACTTTTTAGATACGGTTGCTCATGAATTAAAAACTCCTTTAACTGGTATTAGAGCAGCAACAGAATTACTGCTAGAAGATGAGGAAATGCCTTTAGAAATTAAGTCTCAGTTTCTCGCTAACATCTTAAATGACAGCGATAGACTAGCAAGACTAATAAACAACATCCTTGATTTTGAAAAACTCTCTTCAGAGCGGGAGCAAATGAATAAAACAAAAAACGATTTAAAGGCTACTATTATAAAGGTTGTTAACAACATTCAACATATTGCACAAAAAAAGGGGATTACAATTAACTGTCACCCCCTAGAAAATATTATTCTCACCTATGATGAAGACAGAATTTTACAAGTACTAACCAATCTTTTAGGCAATGCCTTAAAATTTACACCAGAAAACATTGGTGAAATAATAATTTCTTGTGAAGCAAAGAAAAACTGGGCGGAAGTTAGCGTTCATGACAACGGGAAAGGCATACCCGACGAGGACATTGAGTATATTTTTGATAAATTTTATCAATCAAAAAACCAAAATACAAAAAAACCACTTGGCAGCGGATTAGGCTTGGCTATCTGCAAACAAATAGTAGAAAAACACAACGGAAAAATTAGAGTCGCCAAGAGCAATAAAACAGGAACAACCCTTGTTTTTACGCTTCCTTTTAATTAAATTGCCTCTTGAAATATGCGAAAGATTTTAATTGTAGATGATGAACCAAATATTGTAATGACTCTAGAATACGCTTTCAAAAAAAATAATTTTGAAGTGTATATTGCTAGAGACGGGAGCGAAGCATTACAAATTTTAGAAAAAAACACTCCTGATGTTGTTTTGCTAGATATAATGATGCCCAATGTTGATGGTTATGAAACATTAAAACACATAAAAAAGAATCCGTCCTTAGACGACACAAAAGTAATTTTTATTACTGCAAAAAATAAAGCTTCAGATATAGATAAAGGGTTTATACTTGGAGCCGACAGTTATATTACAAAACCCTTCTCAATAAAAAAATTGATTTTAGAAGTACAAACACTCTTAGGTTAATACTTGGTCTGTGTGCAAACAAGTTTAATTTAAGAATTAAGTATTATGAAATTTCAACTTACTCCTATGGCCTCAGATATCATTATCTGTTTGTATGCCATAACCACATTATTTATCCGTTTCAAATTTGAAAACGAAAACCCTGTTAGCCTATCACTTTCACTAGTAATGGGCGCTTGTTTCGTTATAATTTTATGGGTATTAATTAAATTAAAAGTCTTAAATCCTAATTGGTTTGGACTTTTTGGAACCTCAAAAAGTTAAGCTATGAACTACACAAACTATTTTAAAGAAAGCATTGAAAACCCAGAACAATTTTGGCAAAAACAAGCTAAAAATCTAGCCTGGAATAAATTCCCAAATACGATACTTTCAAAAAACAACGACAATTACCCGCAATGGTTTGAAGACGGAGAACTCAACATTAGTTATCTGTGTATAGACAAACATATTGAAGATGGTTTTGGCGAACAAACAGCAATTGTTTACGATTCACCTGTAACAAATACAGTTGAAAGAATAACTTACAATCAATTAAAAACAGAAGTAAGTAAATTAGCAGGTGGGCTTAAATCATTAGGTTTAAAAAAAGGCGATACAGCTATTATCTATATGCCTATGATTCCACAAGCAGCTTTTGCTATGTTAGCCTGTGCGCGCTTAGGAATTATTCACTCTGTAGTTTTTGGAGGTTTTGCTCCTCACGAGCTTGCTATACGTATTGATGATTGTAAGCCAGAAGTAATTATTACAGCTTCTAACGGAGTTGAAATAACCAAAATTATCCCGTATAAACCTTATGTAGACCAAGCTATCTTAGAAGCAACACATAAACCAAAAAATGTAATTGTTTTTGACAGGAACTTGGGGGTTGAAATAGACAATAAACCTTATGATATTGACTATAAAACCCTAGTAGAAAATTCTCAAGCTGCTTTACCGGTAATGGTACCGTCTACCCACCCATTATACATACTCTACACCTCTGGAACAACGGGCACCCCAAAGGGAATTATTAGAGATTCTGGTGGCTATGCCACGGCTTTAAAATTTTCTATGAAATATGTTTACGGAACTGATGAAGGCGATACCTTTTGGGCTGCAAGTGATGTTGGCTGGGTTGTTGGGCATAGTTATATAGTTTACGGGCCTCTGTTAAACAGAAACACCACGGTACTCTTTGAAGGAAAACCTATAAGAACACCAGATGCCTCTACATTTTGGCGGATTATTTCTAGCTATAACGTAAAATCAATGTTTACGGCGCCTACAGCAATTAGAGCAATTAAAAAAGAAGACCCTACGGCATCTTTAATGAAGCCCTACGATATCTCTTGCTTAAAGTATCAATTTTTAGCAGGCGAACGTTGTGATTTGGCTACGCTCAATTGGCTTGAAGAAAAATTAAACATTCCTGTAATAGACCATTGGTGGCAAACAGAATCTGGCTGGCCTATGTTGGCAAATATGGTTGGTTTAGGCATAGATACTGTAAAACCAGGCGCTGCAGGTAAGCCAGTATGTGGTTATAATATTGAAATTTTAAATGAAGATGGCGCAATAGCCGAAGCTAACCAAGAAGGACTTGTTGCAGTAAAACTTCCGCTTCCACCTGGAGCCCTTGCTAGCCTCTGGAATAATCAAGAACGTTTTGTTAACGGTTATCTAAAAAAATTTCCAGGCTATTACTTTTCAGGCGATGGAGGCTACAAAGATGAGGAAGGCTATGTATACATTACCGGAAGAGTAGACGATGTTATAAATGTTGCTGGACACCGTCTCTCTACAGCCGAAATGGAAGAGATTGTCGCTTCACATACTTCAGTTGCAGAATGTGCCGTTTTTGGAATACACTGCGACTTAAAAGGACAACGACCTATGGGCTTAGTTGTTTTAAAAACAGGAGAAGCCATCCAACTCGAAGACCTACAGAAGGAAATTATAGCAGACGTTCGGAAAAAAATTGGTGCAGTAGCTTCTTTTAAAGAAGTGTTTGTGGTAGAACGGCTCCCAAAAACAAGATCGGGTAAGATTCTTCGCAAACTTTTAAGAAGTATTGCAGACAAAAGTGAATATTCAGTTCCTTCAACTATTGACGATATAACAATCATTTCAGAAATAGAACACACTTTTAAAACACACAAAATTCATTAAAAACAAAACCTATGAAATACAAACTATTAGTATACTTTTAACCCTTCATTACCTCTAGATAACATTTTAATAATTAATTTTGTGGGTAGACGGGATTACATCCCATGCCACATTAAAGGTCTTGCTATTCTTTTTAGTAAATCAACCTGTTTGGCAGCTAACATTATTCATAAAAAAACCAAAATGAAATACGATCAAATTTCCAACAAACTCTTTATAAAAAACCGCAAAAACTTTATGGCTCAGTTAAAGCCTAAGAGCATCGCGGTATTTAATAGTAACGATGTATACCCAATTGGCGCAGATAGCACTATGCCATTTCAACAAGCGAGAGATATCTTTTACCTCAGCGGTGTAGATCAAGAAGAAAGCATACTTGTGCTTTTCCCTGATGCGCCAAACAAAGAGCATCGCGAAATGCTTTTTGTACGCGAAACCAATGCTCATATTGCTGTTTGGGAAGGTGAAAAACTCACTAAAGAAAAAGCATTTGAGGTAAGCGGTATAAAGAATGTTTATTGGTTAGAACAATTTGACAAGATCTTTTTTGAAGTAATGACACAAGCAGAGCGTATTTATTTTAATACTAACGAGCATTACCGCCAAAGTGTAGAGACCGAAACCCGTGAAGATCGCTTTATTAAAGCTACCAAAGCTAAATTTCCAGCTCATAGTTGGGATAGAAGTAACCCAATTTTACAGCGACTGCGTTCAGTAAAAGACCAAATAGAGCTCGATTTAATTCAAAAGGCTTGTTCGATTACTGAAAAAGGCTTCAGAAGAATTTTAAATTTTGTAACACCTGGTGTTTGGGAATATGAAATTGAGGCCGAGTTTATGCACGAGTTTTTGCGAAATCGCTCACGCGGATTTGCCTACACTCCTATCGTAGCTAGTGGTAACAACGCAAATGTACTTCACTATATAGAAAATAACCAACAGTGTAAAAATGGCGATTTAATATTACTTGATGTAGGTGCTGAGTACGCAAATTACGCTAGTGATATGACGCGAACTATACCCGTTAACGGAAAATTTACCAAGCGCCAACGCGAAGTTTACGACGCCGTAAAACGCGTAAAAGACGATGCAACAAAAATGTTAGTTCCAGGAAATTTCTGGAAAGAATATCACGAAGAAGTAGGTGAACTTATGACTAAAGAGCTTTTAGGATTAAAACTTATTGATAAGGCAGATGTAAAAAACCAAGATCCAAATTGGCCTGCCTACAAAAAGTACTTTATGCACGGCACCAGTCATCATATGGGCTTAGACACCCATGATTATGGTATTCTTTGGGAAAAAATGACCGACAATATGGTCTTTACTGTAGAGCCAGGCATCTATATTCCAGAGGAAGGTTTTGGCGTTCGTCTAGAAGACGATGTAGTTATTCAGAAAAAAGGAGAGCCTTTTAATTTAATGCGAAACATCCCTATTGAAGCAGAAGAGATAGAGGACATTATGAATTCGTAAAAACACCAAACAAATTTTTTATGACCTGCTTGGTTTTTTACCTTGCAGGTCTTTTTTAAATATGACTTTTCAGTATAAAACCACTCCCATCCATTACGAAACCTTCGGAAAAGGTCCCGTTATTGTGCTTTTACACGGCTTTTTAGAAAGCGCTAGTATGTGGAAGCCTATAATTCCGGAATTGGCTAAAAACAATACTTTACTAATACTAGATTTTCCTGGACACGGAAAAAGCGGTATTATTGACCAAACACATAGCATGGAGTTAATGGCGGAGCTTGTAGACAAAATCCTTCAAAAGCTTCAAATAACAAAGGCTTCGTTTGTTGGTCATTCTATGGGTGGTTATGTAGCTTTGGCTTACGCCGAATTATATTCAGAAAAAATTGAAAAATTAATTCTTTTAAACGCTACAGCTGTTGAAGACTCTCCCGAGCGAAAATTAAACCGAAACCGCGCGCTTACAGTAATTGAAAAAAACAAAAACGTTTTTATTAGCATGGCAATAGGTAATTTATTTACTGAAGCTTCTCGCGAAAAATTTCCTGAGGAAATAGATACCTTAAAAACCGAAGCTTATACTTTTCCATTAGAAGGTATTAAAGCTGCAATAAAAGGGATGCGCGACAGAAAAGACCGAACAGTTATTTTAAAAAACCTCAATAAAGAAAAGTATTTAATTCTCGCAAAAGAAGACCCTATCTTAGATTATCTTGAAACTAAACGTATGGCAGAATGCTGCGGTACTTCAGTAAAAACAATTGAAGGTGGGCATATGAGTGTTTTAGAAAAACCCAAAACAATAACGACCTTGTTTCAGGAAATATTTAAAGCTTCAAATTGAGTAAGCCTATTCCTTGTTTTTTAAAGCATTCCACCCTCTAGCAACTAAAGGAATTTTAGTAGATGCACGACTTATTAAATGAACTCCTTCTTTTTCGTGCGTCATATGGCCAATGATAGACAAATGCGGGTTGGCTTTTACTTTGGGAAAATCTTCTTGTTTTATAGTAAAGAGTAGTTCGTAATCTTCACCGCCACTCAAAGCTATGGTGGTGCTGTCTAGATTAAATTCTTCGCAAGTAGAAATAACCTGCGGATCTAATGGAATTTTATCTTCATATACATTACAACCTACCTTAGAGTTTTTACAAATATGTAGTATTTCTGAAGACAAGCCATCGCTTATATCAATCATAGAAGTAGGTTTTACGTCTAGTTCTTTCAACAAAGTTGCAATGTCTTTACGCGCTTCGGGTTTTAATTGTCGCTCTACAAGATATGAGTAGGGTTCTAAATCTGGCTGCGAATTAGGATTCACCTTAAAAACTTCCTTTTCGCGTTCTAAAATTTGAAGCCCCATATAAGCTGCTCCAAGATCTCCTGTAACTATAAGTAAATCATTTTCGTTAGCGCCACTTCTATAAACGGCTTCTCCTTTGTTTACAGTACCTATGGCAGTAATGCTCATTAACAATCCGGTTGTAGACGAAGTAGTATCGCCACCAACCACATCTACATTATAAAATTTTGCCGCAGCTTCAATTCCAGAATATAACTCTTCTAAAGCCTCTACAGGAAACCTGTTTGACACCGCTAAAGAAACGGTTATTTGTGTAGGCACAGCATTCATAGCATACACATCAGAAAGGTTGACAATTACAGCCTTATAACCCAAATGTTTTAAGGGCATATAACTCAAATCAAAATGCACCCCTTCTAAAAGTAAATCTGTAGAAACTACAATCTCCTTTTTGGCAGCGCAAGCAATTACAGCTGCATCATCGCCTATCCCCTTTACTGTGGACTTTTGCTTTATTTTGAAATTTTTAGTCAGGTGGTTTATTAATCCAAACTCTCCTAAATTTTCTATACTGGTACTAGAGTTGTCTTTATTTTCAAACATGATACAGGCTTATTAATATTTTGCAAAAATACAGCTTCGTTTAGCAATAAAAAAGGCTTATTAATAAAATGGCTCTTTGCAGAAGAATAAAGAAACATTAATAAAAATACTATTATTTACTATTATACGTTTGTAAAACAACTACTAATATGTTTACTTTTAACCACTTTTAACTTTTATAACTCATCTAATGAAAAAACTACTACCTCTAGCATCCCTACTATTCAGCATCTTTATGGTTGCACAAACTCCATGTGAAAGTGGAAGAGCAGGGAGCTACCCTTGTGATGGATTAGACCTTATGTCTAACATAGACCTCAACACTTTTAATTCAGACAGAGGTAATGATTCCTGGGGTTGGACGGACCCAACAGACGGAAAAGAATACGCAATTATGGGTTTAGGTAATGGAACTGCATTTATTGATATTTCAGACCCTGTAAACCCTGTATATCTTGGAAAATTACCAACTACTACCGGAAATAGTACTTGGAGAGACATTAAAGTATACAACGATCACGCTTTTGTTGTAAGTGATATAAACGGAAATCACGGTATGCAAGTTTTTGACCTTACAAGATTGCGTTCTGTTGCTTCACCTCCTACTACATTTACAGAAGACACCCATTTTACAGGCTTTGGAAGCTGTCATAATATTGTAATAAATGAAGAAACAGGCTATGCTTACGCGGTAGGTTGTGATGTGAATAATGGTGGGCCAATTTTTATAAATATCCAAGATCCATTAAACCCTGTACAAGAAGGACAGTTTCTAGACGACAACTACTGCCACGACGCACATGTTGTTATTTATGATGGGCCAGACACGGCATATACAGGACGTGAAATACTCTTTGGAAGTAATGAAGACAGAATCTCTATAGTAGATGTTACAGATAAAAGTAACCCAGTAGGTATCTCTGTTGGCTTTTACGGAAGTGTAGATTATACACACCAAGGTTGGTTAACCGAAGATCACAGATATTATATTATGGGTGACGAACTAGACGAATCTAGCTTTGGATTTAACACTAGGACTATCGTATTTGACTTATTAGACCTTGACAACCCTGTTGTTCACTTTGAATACGAAGCAGACACAGAAGCAATAGACCACAACGGCTATGTAAAAGGAAATGAATTTTATCTTGCTAGTTACCGCGCAGGTTTAAGAATATTAGACATTAGCGATATTGACAACAAAAACATGGAAGAAACTAAGTTTTTTGACACTTACCCCAATAATGACAACGCGCGTTTTGACGGCGCTTGGAGTGTGTACCCATATTTTGCTAGTGGTAATATTGTAATTAGTGATATAGACAGAGGCTTATTTATTGTAAGAGATGCTTTATTAAGTGTAGATGATAATGCTGTTGCAAGCTTCGCTATTGCACCTAATCCAGCTAAAAATAATGTAACGGTTTCTTCAAAAAACGAACCAATTACACAACTTGAAATCTTCAACGTTCTTGGTCAAAGAATAGTAAATTTGAATTTTACAAATAGTCTTTCAGAAGACATTGATGTTTCAAGTCTACAATCGGGTATGTATGTGATGAAAATTAACCAAACTACAACAAAACGATTATTAATAGACTAAAATAAACCAGGCACCCCCTATTATGTTATTTTTTAAAACTCAAAAATTTAAGATATTTTCAATATTTTTCCTCTTCACATTTCTTTTTCTTGCCTGTGGAAAAGACGATGCTGTTGTTGAACAAACAGTAGACCCAGATCCAGACCCAGATCCAGAATTAAATGGAGAAATAGAACTGGTTAAGACCTATGGCGGAAGCGGTATAGACGAGGCAGAATCTGTTGTAGAAGCCGCAGACGGCAGCTTTTTAGTGTTTGGAACCACTCGTAGCTCAGACGGCGATATTACAGATCGCGCCGGAAATGATAGCGACTTCTGGTTAATGAAAATTTCTAAAACAGGAGATCTAATCTGGAGCAAAACCTATGGCGGAAGCGATGATGAAAATGCTGCACGTATAACCAAAACAAACGACGGAGGTTACCTTTTAAGTGGCTACACTACAAGTAATGATGGCGATGTTTCTGGCAACGAGGGCTTTCAAGATTATTGGGTAGTAAAAATAGATGCTTCAGGGACTCTATTATGGGATAAAAATTTCGGTTTTTCTGGTAGTGATCAAGCATCTAAAGCATTTCAAACCTCAGATGGCGGTTATTTTATTACTGGATATTTTGATGTTTCTGCAAGTGGTGGAGCCGGTAACGATATGCAAAAAGGCGTATTACACGGCGTAGGTGAATATTGGGGAATTAAACTAGACGCCAATGGAAACACACTTTGGAGACGCTATTTTGGCGGAACCAACAACGACAGAAGTTACGATGCCTTAGAAACAGACGACGGTGGCTTCCTAATGACCGGTACATCAGAAAGTGATGATTTTGACAAAATAGACCCTAAAGGTAGTTATGATTATTGGGCGGTAAGGCTTACTGCTAATGGCGATTTGTTATGGACAAAAGCCTTTGGAGGTGAAGAAATAGACAACTCCTACGCTTCAATAAAAACAAATGACGGTAATTACATTATGATTGGAGACTCAAGAAGTATAGATCAAGATATTACTAATCCTAAAGGTATTGCCGATGCTTGGGTTGTTAAATTTGATGATAACGGTAACAAAATATGGCAAAAATCTTTTGGAGGAACTCAATTTGATACCTCACGAAGTATTGTACAACGCACAAATGGCGATTTTATACTTTCTGGCCATAGCCGAAGTAATGATGGAGACCTAACTAAAAACAACGGAGTAAACGATGTTTGGGTATTTATCATTGACGAAAATGGCAGCCTTAAACTTCAACAAAGTATTGGTGGCTCAAGTTTAGATTATGGAGCAGACGCTATAGAAACTACAGACAACAAAATACTTGTTGTTGGCAATAGCGAAAGCAATGATCTAGATATTCCAGAAAACAAAGGCTCAAAGGACGCTTTACTAATTATACTTAAATAAAATTATTTACAAATACCCTATATCAATTACACCTATGAAAAAAATTGCTTTATTATTAGTGTTAACTTTTGCAACAATTAGCTGCAGTAATGACGACGATTCTGGTACAGTTACACCTCAAAATGTAGCCGTTAATTTTAAATTTTCTCAAAATTGGAATGCTAGTGAAATTACAAATTCAGATTTTGAAACCACAACCTACACTAATGCATTTGGAACAGAAGTGAAGCTATCAAAACTAATTTACCTTATTTCAGACATTACTTTTACAGCCGCAGATGGCACAATTTACGATGCAGGTGATTACAATCTAATTAATGCACGTACTGGCGATAACACAACATTTAGCCCAGATATTGAAATCCCTGAAGGTGCGTATAATGTTTCTTTTACCTTTGGTTTTGACGATGAAGACAATGATAAAGAGGGTGGTTATTTAGATTTAAACTCTGCAGATGGAACTTGGGTTGTACCAGAACCATTAGGAGGAGGTTACCACTATATGAGAATGGAGGGCACTTTTACAAATACTGCTAGTGATATTGAAACTTTTCAATACCACACAATAAGAGCCAACAAACACAGTACTTTGCCTCCAGGACCTACAACTTTAGAGGAATTGTTAGACACTTCGTTTGTGGTAGATTTAGGTACTATAACTATTGGCGACAACACAACTATTGAAGCTAGTATGAATGTTGCTCAATGGTTTGAAAACCCAAACACTTGGAATCTTAATGAAGAATCTACAGTAATGATGCCTAGATACGATCTACAAGTAAAAATGAATGAAAACGGAAAAAATGGTGTTTTTAGCCTAGGTGAGGTTACACAATAAAAATTACAAATGCGCAAGTTTAGTATACTTAGTGGATTAATAATTATAGCACTCTTGGCTTCTTGTGAAGACAACGAAGCCAATGAGTCTAGCTATAGTGCTACTCCACAACCATTAACTATACCTGCAATTTTTGAGAACCAAATCTTACCGCCCGTTATCCCTACAGATAACCCGCAAACGGTTGAGGGAATTGCATTAGGCAGAAAGTTATTTTTTGACAAAAGCCTTTCGGCAGACAATACTGTGTCTTGTGCTTCCTGCCATAGTCCAGAAAATGCTTTTTCAGATGCTAGACAATTTAGCTTAGGTGTTTCTGGCCAAGAAGGGGTTCGCAATTCTATGACGCTTCAAAACTTAGCCTGGAATTACAACTCAAAATTTAATTGGGACGGAAGTGCAAACAGTATAGAAGAGCAAATTCTTGGACCGGTTACTAACCCTATTGAAATGGCCAATACTTGGCCCGCAGTAGAAAGCACACTACAACAATCTGCAGATTACCCGCAATTATTTGAAGCCGCTTTTGGCAGTAAGATTATAGATTCTACAGCTGTTACCAAAGCAATTGCACAATTTATTAGAACATTGGTATCAGCCAATTCAAAATTTGATCAAGCGCAACTGGGGCTTGCTACGCTTACACCCCAAGAAGCTAATGGTTTAAATATTTTTTTGGATGAATCGCGTGGAGATTGTTTCCACTGTCACGGTTTACCAGAAAATCCATTATGGACAGACAACACCTTTCACAACAACGGCTTAGATGCAATTATACAAGACAATGGGCTTGGTGGCGTAACTGGAGACCCAAGAGAGTTTGGCTTGTTTAAATCGCCCTCGCTTCGCAATCTTGCCTACACAGCCCCATATATGCACGACGGACGTTTTGCCACACTAGAGGAAGTGATAGATCACTACAGTGAAGGACTGGTATACTCTCCAACCATAGACCCTTTAATGAAAAAAATAGCCCAAGGTGGTGTACAGTTAACAGCTTCAGATAAAGCAGACTTAAAGGCTTTTCTTCTTAGTCTTTCTGACCCTTCCTTTATAAACAATCCAGATTTTCAAAATCCTAATTAACTTATTTTTACCACTTTAACAAGCTACAAAACCAATTGTGTTAATTATTGTTTAAAACTATAGCATCATAGTTTTAAAAACAGACTTCGGTATGGTTAAAAGTCTTAATTGATGTATCTTTGTCATCTAATTTAGAATTAATCTACGTATGGTAAAAATTAGTGAAAGCGCTAAAGTAAAGATTGCCCAATTAATGGCCGAAGAAGGTTATAATATGGCGCAAGATTTTGTGCGTGTAGGCGTTAAAAGCGGCGGTTGCTCTGGCTTAAGCTATGAATTGAAATTTGACCATAGTTTAGGTGAAAACGACAAGCTTTTTGAAGAAGATCAAGTTAAAATAGCTATAGACAAAAAGAGCTTTTTATACCTAGTGGGCACAACCCTAGAATACAGCGGAGGCCTTAACGGAAAAGGATTTGTTTTTAACAATCCTAACGCAAATAGAACTTGCGGCTGTGGCGAATCTTTTTCATTGTAAAAAGCACTCGCTCATCCCTTAAAAAGGGAATTACTGAATATTGAATACTGAATACCCAAAACTGATGACGAAATATACTGAAGACGATTTAAAGAAAGAATTAGAGACCAAAGAATACGAATACGGTTTCTATACAGACATAGAGTCTGATACCTTTCCCGTTGGCTTAAGCGAGGATATAGTACGCGCTATTTCTAAAAAGAAAGAAGAACCAGAATGGATGACCCAATGGCGTCTAGAAGCTTTTAGATACTGGCAAGAAATGGTTGAACCTGAATGGGCAAATGTAAGATATGAAAAGCCTAACTTTCAGAATATTTCATACTACTCTGCACCAAACAAAAAACCAAAATACAACAGTATAGACGAAGTAGATCCAGAGCTTTTAGACACTTTTAAAAGACTGGGTATTTCATTAGACGAACAAAAGAAACTAGCTGGTGTTGCGGTAGATATTGTAATGGATTCTGTTTCGGTAGCAACGACATTCAAAAAAACTTTGGCTGAAAAAGGAATCATTTTCTGTTCTATTTCCGAAGCGATAAAAGAGCATCCAGAATTAGTAAAAAAATATTTAGGCACAGTTGTTCCACAGCGCGATAATTTTTACGCAGCATTAAACAGCGCTGTATTTAGTGATGGTTCTTTTTGCTACATACCAAAAGGTGTACGTTGCCCTATGGAACTCTCTACTTATTTCAGAATAAATCAAGCAGGTACTGGTCAGTTTGAAAGAACTCTTGTTATTGCAGACCAAGGTAGTTATGTAAGTTATTTAGAAGGTTGTACGGCTCCTAGTAGAGACGAAAATCAATTGCACGCTGCTGTTGTAGAGTTAATCGCTCTAGACGATGCCGAAATAAAATACTCAACCGTTCAAAACTGGTTCCCAGGAGATAAAACGGGAAAAGGTGGGGTTTACAACTTTGTAACCAAAAGAGGTATTTGCGAAAAAAATGCTAAAATATCTTGGACTCAAGTAGAAACAGGAAGTGCTGTAACTTGGAAATACCCAAGTTGTATCTTAAAAGGCGATAACTCCATAGGAGAGTTTTACTCTATTGCTGTTACAAACAACTATCAGCAAGCAGATACGGGTACAAAAATGATTCATATTGGTAAAAACACTAAGAGTACAATTATATCAAAAGGAATTTCGGCAGGAAAATCACAAAATAGCTATCGCGGTTTAGTAAAGATTATGCCTAATGCAGACAATGCGCGAAACTTTTCGCAATGCGATTCTTTATTGATGGGAAACAGCTGTGGCGCACACACCTTCCCTTATATTGAAGCCAAAAACAAAACAGCTCAAATAGAACACGAAGCTACGACGAGTAAGATTGGTGAGGATCAAATTTTTTACTGCAACCAACGTGGTATAGACACCGAAAAAGCTATTGCATTAATTGTTAATGGTTTTAGTAAAGAGGTACTTAATAAGCTTCCTATGGAATTTGCTGTTGAAGCTCAAAAATTATTAGAAATAAGTTTAGAAGGCTCAGTAGGTTAATATTTTATAAGGAAGCCTTTAAAGCACAATATTAAATGCCCACAGAAAAAGTAGTAACCCAACGAAGGTGTAAAAAGGGCATAGCATCTTCAGAAATTAAAAAAGTATAAAATGAAAAAAATCGTTTTGTTGTTCATGCTTTCGGCAGTACTAATTTCTTGTAAGAATACCGAAGAAAAAAATACCGAAGCCGAAAATCCAACTACAGAAAATGTAGAAAACCTTCAAGCTTTTAGAGGAGATTATATAGACTCTAACGGCGCTTTAGTATTGATGGGCAGTGATTTTATTTATGGTGTAAAACGCAATGAAATGGCTACCAAGCTATCGCAACAAGTAGCTGTAGTAAAAAAGAACGATTTTGATATGGTAGAGGTTATTGTAAGAGGTACCCTATCAAAAAATGAGGATACAGAAAGTGAGTGGGAAAAAGTAATTACCATTAAAGAAATTATGAGGGTTAGTGATACACCTTCAGAAGCAGATATAAAATTTGAAGAAACAGCAAAGAACAAGTAACATGTTAAAAATAAAAGATTTACACGCCGGTCTTGAAGGCAAAGACATACTTCAAGGAATAAACCTAGAAGTAAAAGCTGGCGAAGTACACGCAATAATGGGCCCTAACGGTTCTGGTAAAAGTACCTTGGCATCTGTAGTTGCGGGTAAAGAAGAATTTGAAGTTAGCCGTGGGTATATAACATTTGACAACGAAGACATTTCAGACCTAGATCCTGAAGAGCGAGCGCACAAAGGCATCTTTCTTTCGTTTCAATACCCTGTAGAGATACCTGGTGTTTCGGTTACAAACTTCATAAAAACAGCCATTAACGAAACGCGTAAATCTAAAGGTTTAGAAGATATGCCAGCTTCCGAAATGCTGAAAATGATAAAGGAAAAAGCAGATTTATTAGAAATAGACCGCAAGTTTCTTTCACGCTCTTTAAACGAAGGTTTTTCTGGTGGTGAAAAAAAACGAAACGAAATTTTCCAAATGGCTATGCTAGAACCTAAGCTTGCCATTCTAGACGAAACAGATTCTGGTTTAGATATTGACGCCTTAAAAATCGTTGCAAACGGGGTAAACAAACTAAAAACAAAAGACAATGCTGTAGTTGTAATTACACACTACCAACGTCTTTTAGATTACATAGTTCCAGATTTTGTACACGTTTTAATGAACGGAAAAATTGTAAAATCGGGCACTAAAGAACTCGCATACGAGCTAGAAGAAAAAGGCTACGATTGGATTAAAGAAGAGTTAGTTTAAAAAGTTAAAGTTCAGAGTTTATATTCAAGACATTCTTGAATTCTCAATTCTGAATTCTGAATTGAAAAAAATGAGTTTTAAAGACAAATTATTATCATCATATATTGCCCTAGAAGACAACCTAGAGTTTGATTCGCCATTGCACGATGTTCGAAACAGCGCAATAAAAATCTTTGAAGAAAAAGGATTCCCAACAAAAAAGGAGGAAGCTTGGAAATACACTTCGCTTAACACTTTGTTAAAAACAGATTACAGTATCTATTCAAACAAAGAGCGAAATATAGAGCTTAAGAATGTACGCAAGTATTTTCTTCATGAAATAGACACTTACAAACTCGTTTTTGTAGATGGGGTATACAGCTCTTTTCTTTCAGAAACTACTCATGACAGTCTAGATGTCTGTCTAATGTCTGCCGCACTTAACAAAAGTAAGTACAAGCCTATTATAGAAACCTACTTTAATAAAGCAGCAAAAAGCGACAGTTTAACTTCATTAAACACTGCTTTTACAAAAGAAGGTGCCTACATACACATACCTGCACATAAGGAAGTAGAAAAACCCATTGAGATAATCAATTTTTCTACTGGAAATGAAGCAGCGATGTTCCTTCAACCAAGAAACTTAATTGTAGTGGGCGAGAATGCGCACGTTCAAATTATAGAACGCCACCAAAGTCTTTCAACGAATGAGGTGTTAACCAATTCTGTTACCGAAATATTTGCTGAAAAACGCGCTTATGTAGATTACTATAAAATTCAGAATGATGAAGCTACTGCTTCCTTAATAGACAACACCTATATTTCGCAACAACGAGATACTATTTGTCGTGTTCACACTTTTGCCTTTGGCGGAAAACTGGTTCGCAATAACCTCAACTTTTATCAAAACGGAGAACACTGTGATTCTACTTTAAAAGGAATTACTATACTTGAAAACAAACAACACGTAGACCACAATACTTTAGTACATCACATTGCTCCAAATTGTGAAAGCCATCAAGACTACAAAGGTCTTTTTGCCGACGCTTCAACTGGGGTTTTTAACGGAAAAATTATTGTAGATAAAGACGCGCAAAAAATAGATGCTTTTCAGCAAAACAACAATATTTTAATTGATGATAAGGCTACTATTAATGCGAAACCACAACTAGAGATTTTTGCAGACGATGTAAAGTGTTCTCACGGATGTACAATAGGGCAGTTTGACGAGGATGCCTTGTTTTATTTACGCAGCCGTGGTATTGGTATAAAAGAAGCACGTGCACTCTTGATGTACGCCTTTGCAAATACCGTTTTAGAAAGTGTGAAAATCCCTGAATTAAAAGTTAGAATTAATAAACTTATTGCAAATAAAATTGGGGTTAACTTAGGGTTTGAGCTTTAATAAAGAATTGTCAATTTTTTTAAAGAACAAATTATAACCATAACTAGTTAAAAGCTCGAAATGAAAAAAATATTTTTTTTATTGATAGTGTGTATAACCACTAGCAGTTGTACTTTTTCTTCAAAACCTGAGTTTAAAAAAATTGACAATATTAATCCCAAAAATATTTCTTTAAGCAATATTGAAATTGAAGCAAATGCGGTCTTTTACAACCCAAATGATATTGGTTGTATTGTTAAAGACATAGATATTACGGTGCTTGTTAATGGTACCGCAATTGGAAAAACACTGCAAAACAAAAGAGTTTCAATTTCAAAAAAAGGAGATTTCAGCATTCCGTTAACTGCATCATTTAGCCCTATACAACTATTAGACAACAAAAAAGACATCATAAATGGTGGTCTTGCTTCACTGTTGTCTAATGAAATAGAAGTTCAGTATCTTGGAAATATAACTGTAGAAAAATTAGGAGCTTCTTACCCTATAAAAATTGATAAAACCGAAAACATTAAGCTTAAAAAATAATACGAATGCCCTTCAACATCCAAAAAATACGCGACGATTTTCCCATCCTTTCAAGAAAGGTAAACGGGTATCCGTTAGTTTACTTGGACAATGCGGCTACATCGCAAAAGCCTCAGCAAGTTATTGATTGCATAGTAGATTATTACAGCAATTACAACGCAAACATACACCGTGGAGTACACACACTTTCGCAAGAAGCTACAGACGCTTATGAAGCTTCGCGCAAAAAAATACAAACACATTTTAACGCTAAGGAAGCTCACGAGATTATTTTTACTTCGGGAACTACACATGGGATAAACCTAGTAGCAAATGGCTTTGCTGAAATTTTGCAAAAAGGAGATGAAATTATTGTTTCGGCTCTAGAGCATCACAGTAATATTGTGCCTTGGCAAATGCTTTGTGAAAAAACGGCTGCCGTTTTAAAAGTAATCCCTATGAATGAGGAAGGGGTTTTAATTTTTTCGGAATATGAAAAATTGCTTACAGAAAAAACTAAACTTGTTTTTGTAAACCATATATCCAATGCTTTAGGAACCATAAATCCTATTGAGAAAATTATTGAAAAAGCACACCAAATTGGAGCGGCAGTCCTAGTAGATGGCGCGCAATCTTGTTCGCATATTAAACCTGATGTACAAAAACTAGATGTAGATTTTTACGTTACTTCAGCACATAAAATGTGTGGCCCAACGGGCGTTGGAGTACTTTATATAAAAGAAGAGTGGGGAGACAAGCTCCCTCCTTATCAAGGGGGTGGTGAGATGATAGCCGAAGTAACTTTTGAAAAAACCACCTATGCTGCGCTACCACACAAATTTGAAGCAGGCACACCAAATATCTGTGGTGGTATTGCTTTTGGTGCAGCTATAGATTATTTAAACAATATTGGCTTTGAAGCTATTGAAAAGCACGAAACCACATTGTTAAACTACGCCACAGAGAAGCTTCAAGAAATTGAAGGTTTAAAGATATACGGCACTGGCCCAGCTAAAACTTCGGTGGTTTCTTTTAATATAGAAAACATGCACCCTTATGATATAGGTACAATAGTTGATAAACTAGGAATAGCTGTACGTACAGGACATCACTGCGCACAACCCATAATGGATTTTTACAAAATTCCAGGCACCGTACGCGCATCTTTTGCTTTTTATAATACCTTAGCAGAAGTAGATGCTTTGGTAGCAGCTGTAAAAAAAGCAAAAATGATGCTTTCTTAAATTAACCAACCTTTTAAAACATAAACTATGAAAACATTAGCCACATTATCTATCTTAATTGTAGCAGTATTATGTACAAGTTGCGACGAAACAAAAAAAGCAATAGATGTAGCCGCAAGCGTAGAACTAACGGGTAGTTACACTGTTTCCTCCTTAAATGGAAACAAACTAGAAAACACGACTAAGCCCACAATTACGCTTTCTGCTTTAGACAATTCTTTTCGTGGAACTACAGGTTGTAATTCGGCATTTGGTAGCTACAGTCTAAATCTTAACACTATAGATTTTAGCCAACTTGCTGTAAGCGAAAAAATGTGCATAGATAATGCCGTTATGAAAACCGAGAGAGATTTTCTTGATGCTTTAAACAATACAGCTACATATACGTTAGAAAACAATGTGCTTAAGTTCTACTCAAAAACAGACAACACATTATTATTAAGCGCTAATAAGGATTTAAAATAAGTAAACACAACTATGACGATTGAAGCAATACAGGAAGAATTGATTGATGAGTTTTCAATGTTTGAAGATTGGATGCAACGCTATGAGTATATGATAGACTTAGGAAAATCGCTTCCATTAATTGATGAAACTATAAAGAACGATGACAAACTAATAAAAGGGTGTCAGAGTAAAGTATGGCTTAATGCCGAATTAAAAGACGCTAAAATTATTTTTACTGCAGACAGTGATGCTATTATAACCAAAGGGATAATAGCGGTATTAGTGCGCGTTTTTTCGAACCAGAAGCCACAAGATATACTTGACGCAAACACAGATTTTATTGATGAAATAGGCCTCAAAGAACACTTATCGCCTACACGAGCAAACGGTTTAGTTTCAATGATAAAACAAATGAAAATGTATGCCTTAGCATACCAAACCCAATTAAAAAACTAAGCATATGGAACCAGAAATAGACATGGCCGAACTGGGCGAAAAAATAGTAACAGTTCTAAAAACAATATACGACCCCGAGATACCTGTAGATATCTATGAACTTGGACTTATTTATGACGTTTTTATTAATGAAGATAGGGAAGTAAAAATATTAATGACCCTTACCACTCCTAATTGTCCCGTTGCAGAAAGTTTGCCAATGGAGGTAGAAGACAAGGTAAAGTCTATGAAAATGATTAAGGATGCTGAAGTAGAAATAACCTTCGATCCACCATGGAGTCAAGACCTAATGAGTGAAGAAGCCAAGTTAGAACTAGGAATGCTTTAAAAGGCAACAATTAAAAGAAATTAAACGGTGTCTGAAGAAATTATAAATCGCGTAGCCAACAGCAAGCTTGAAACTTTTAACCTTGAAGACCATTATCCTAAAGGAGAGCGACTTTCTTTTGATATTTCTCAATGGTTACAAGAAGGTATTGTACTTCGAGAAAGTGATTTTAGAGAAAAAGTAAAAACACATAACTGGAGCGATTATCAAGATAAATACGTTGCGCTTTATTGCAGTACTGAAGCTATTGTTCCCGGTTGGGCATATATGCTTATATCGCTTCATTTAGCTCCTTTTGCTTTAAAAGTTACTGTTGGAAGTCTAGAAGATCTAGAAAGCATTCTTTTTGCTGAAATACTTCAAAATTTGGATGTTTCAGATTATGCCAATAAACCCGTAATCATTAAGGGGTGCGCTAATAAACCTATTCCGCAGAACGCTTATGTGCTTCTCGCACAAAAGCTTCAAACTGTAGCAAAAAGTATAATGTATGGAGAAGCCTGTTCTTCCGTTCCACTCTATAAAAAAAAGTAAGAAAACTTTATCGGCTTTGTAAGAATTCACAAAAAAACATTTTTTATGCAAAGGTTCTTGTAAAAATTTGAAAAGAGTACCTATTTTTGCGCAAAACAAAACCTCATTATAAAATGAAAAAATTTTTATTTTTAGCAGTATTATTAACTGCACCTTTGGCCTTATTGGCACAAGAAGAAACTACAAAAGACTCAATTCAAGAAGGCTGGACACGTGCTGGAAATATCGCTTTTTTATTTAACCAAGCAGCGTTTAACCACGAATGGACTGGTGGTGGTACTTCTAACTTTGCCGGTAATATTACATTAACCTACGATTTTAACTACAAAAAAGACAAAATTAGTTGGGATAACAGAATTTTAGGAGATTACGGTTTAAGTAGAAACAGAGACGATAAGTTTTCTCGTAAAACCAATGACCGTTTAGAGTTCAACTCAATTTTAGGTAGAAAGATAAAAGAAACTAAATGGTATGCTTCTTTGTTTTTCAACTTTAAAACTCAGTTTGCAAAAGGTTACGAATTTAACGAAGACCTTACAGATGAAGACGAAGGCTACCGTACCGAGCACACTCATTTTTTCTCACCAGCTACTTTTCAGTTTGGACCTGGTTTACTTTGGAAAGAAAACGACAATCTTTTTGTAAACATTTCACCAGCTACAGCAAAATTTATTTTAGTTGATAAAGATTTTACGGCTGTAGATGAAAACGATGCTATTGCATTAGCAAATTATAACGAAGACAAATATTTTGGTGTAGATGCCAATGACAGTAGTCGTTTTGAGTTTGGTGCTTCACTTTCTGCCTATGCTAAGTTTGATGTTATGGCAAATGTGTCTGTAGAGAACATCTTGAGTTTATACTCTAATTACCTAGAAGACCCACAGAATGTAGATATAGACTACACTCTAAACCTTGTTATGAAAGTGAATAAATACATCACTACAAATGTAACTTTCCAAGCTATTTATGATGACAATGCAGCGGAAGGTTTCCAAATACGTGAAGCTTTAGGAGTTGGTTTAACTTACGGGTTCTAAACCTATTCTTTATAAATACAGAAAGCCGGTTTAACAATAGTTAAACCGGCTTTTTTATTTTTTAAAATATAAAATACTATTCTTCTTCTGTGTATTCATGGTACAAAAAGTTGTTGTACGGAAAGCGAGTCGTGTGTATTTCCTTTACTTTATCGTAAACCAACTTTCTAAACTCATTAAAGTTCTCCTTGTTTAATGCCGAAATAAAAATAGCATCCCCGTTTAGTTTAGCCATCCAGGTTTGTTTCCATTCGTCTAAGCTATAGTGAGCCGTAGTTTTTTCAGTCATTAAATCGTCTTCTTCAATTTCTTCAGGGCGATAGGCGTCAATTTTATTAAAAACCATAACAGTTGGCTTATCTGCACTGCCTATTTCTTCTAAAATTTTAGTTACAGAATCTATATGATGTTCAAAAGAGCCGTGACTTATATCTACCACGTGAAGCAGTAAATCTGCTTCGCGAACTTCATCTAAAGTACTTTTAAAAGACTCTACTAGTTGGGTAGGTAGCTTTCTAATAAAACCTACGGTATCGGTAAGTAAAAAAGGAAGGTTGCCAATCACAACTTTTCTAACAGTGGTATCTAGGGTAGCAAAAAGCTTATTTTCGGCAAAAACCTCACTTTTACTAATTACATTCATCAAGGTAGATTTACCTACATTAGTATAGCCCACTAAAGCCACACGTATAAGAGAACCTCGATTACCGCGCTGTACCTCCATCTGCCTATCAATCTTTTTTAATTTCTCTTTAAGCAAAGCGATACGGTCACGTACTATACGTCTATCTGTCTCAATCTCGGTTTCACCAGGACCACGCATTCCAATACCTCCACGTTGACGTTCAAGGTGAGTCCACATTCCGGCAAGTCGCGGTAATAAGTATTGATATTGCGCTAGTTCTACTTGAGTACGCGCATAGCTTGTTTGTGCTCTTTGAGCGAAAATATCCAAAATTAAATTGGTGCGATCTATTATCTTACATTGCAAGATACGCTCTATGTTTTTTTGCTGAGCAGGCGTAAGTTCATCATCAAAAATAGCCACACCTACCTCGTGTTCATCTACAAAAGCTTTTACATCTTCTAGCTTTCCAGTACCTATAAAAGTCTTTGGGTTTGGCACCTCCATCTTTTGTGTGAAACGTTTCAACACTTCACCTCCCGCAGTATATGCCAAGAATTCGAGCTCATCAAGATATTCATTAGATTTCTCTTCATCCTGAAATTTTGTAATCAAGCCTATTAAAACTGTCTTTTCGTAGGAAATATCCGTTTGTTCAATCATAAAATAATATATAGTACAAATGTACAAAAGAGTTAGCTAGAGTTTTTTGTACTTTACAAGCAATTAACATCATTTCTTTGTTTTAAAATGAAAAACCGCTACACTGTTGCTTTTTACAATCTTGAAAACCTTTTTGATACCGTAAACGACCCAAACATACTTGATAACGATTTTACACCCGAAACAGAAATGAACTGGAGTAAAAAACGGTATTCAAAAAAACTGAATAGACTGGGTGAAATTATTTCGCAAATAGGAAATAAAGAAACTACGCATCCTCCAGTTCTCATTGGAGTTGCCGAAGTAGAAAACAAAACGGTGCTAAAAGACTTGATCGCTTCAAACTCTTTAAAAAACAAAGACTACGACTTTGTACATTTTAATTCGCCAGATGAACGAGGTATTGATACTGCCTTGCTTTACAGAAAAAAATATTTTAATGTGCTTTATAAGGAAGCCATAACTCTATATGTAACCAATCAAGAAGGAATTCGCGATTACACCCGCGACATATTGTATGTTAAAGGGGAGCTTAAAGGTGAAATAGTTCATTTATTAATTAATCACTGGCCTTCACGTAGAGAAGGGGTAGAAATCACTAAGCACAAACGGCTAGCAGCCGCTTTAAGAAATCGTGAATTAATTTCAAAAATTGCTTCAGAAAATCCACAACATAAAATTATTGTTATGGGCGATTTTAATGATAACCCTAATAACGAAAGTATAAAAACCCTTACAGGAACAGAGCTATATAATCCTATGGAACTTTTGCATACAAAATATGCAGGAAGTTTAAACTATCAACACAAGTGGAATCTTTTTGATCAAATAATTGTATCAAATAATTTTTTACAGCAACACAATAATTCTTTTCAATTTTTAGAAGCAGCAATCTACAATCCTCAAGAACTTAAGGAGCAAAAAGGAGCGTTTAAAGGAAATCCATTTAGAACCTATGCTGGGCCACATTATTTAGGTGGTGTGAGTGACCATTTTCCAGTTTTTGCAATTTTTTCAATTAAAATCTAATTAGAAATTTTTGATAAAAACTCATAAATTTTTATATATTTAAATGTTAAACAAAAGTTAATGTGCGAATAAACTTACTAACCACCAAATAATAACTCTTTATGAATAAAAAACTACTTCTCCATTTACAAAGTTGATCATTCTTTTATTTAAGACAGCTTTTAGACATTTCAATTCACATTGTAAGACGCGTTAACAACCAATAACTTGTCCTTACAGCCTAACCAATTCTATAATACATGAAAAAAACACTTTTACTCTTCGCATTTCTTTTTAGTTCCTTAGTATATAGTCAAGAAACTTCAGCAATAAATTATGATTCAGCAATTACATTTTCACCACTTGAGGTTACTTCAAGCGCTGTATTAATAATGGATTTTGCCGATTACAAGGAGGTTAAATACACTATTACAAATAACAATGAAACTGTTCTTTCAAAAGAAATAACAAAAAATGAAGGTTCGCAAGCCTTAAAAATGGATTTGTCGGTTTTGGAAAAAGGAACCTATGAAATTCATATTTACGTAAACCAAACCGAAGTTAAAAAACACACTTTCAACAAAGTGTGATAAAATATCCCAACCAAAAAACCTCTCAATGAAAAAAATATTACTCTTATTTGGTCTTTTTATATTTTCAAACCTAGCTGTACAGGCGCAAGTTTGTGATATATTAATTCCTATATGTTCCAGCCAGGACGGTTTGGAAAATAACGCAATAGATCCTTCTCCAATTACTATAAACACAGGCTGCCAAGAATTACAAGGCACTCGAACACTTTGGTTTAGACTCTTAATTATTGAACCTACAAATTTTACATTTCAAATTGAACCAACTGGCAATATAGATTATGATTTTGCTGTCTGGGTAAACGCAGACTGTAGTAATCTTGGGATAGCAGATAGAGCTAGCTATGATGCTCCTGTTACTGGTCAATACGACACTGGCCTTAACCTTACATCTACAGACTTTTGCGAAACAGCATTTGGTGATGGGCAAGTTCAATTTTTAAGCCTAGTTCCAGGAGATGAAGTTATTATTGTGGTTGATAGATTTACAAATACCCCAGATATATTCGATTTGACTTTTGGAGATCCTGATGCTTTTGACTGTTCTATAGTTTCAGACTGTACCGTAACTATCAACGAAGACGATCAAGTGCTTTGTGATGTGCCAGAATTTGAACTTACTACAACTATTTCTGGGCCTGTAGATAGCTATGAATGGTATAAAGACGGAGTATTAATTCCAGGACAAAATGACGAAACACTCCTAGTTACCGATACAGGAAACTATCAAGTAATTGCAAATGGCTCCGACTGTGATGATCCTGTAAGCGACAATGTAAACATTACACTTCTCTTTGGCGGTGACTGTACTATAGAACCTATTTGCGAAGGAATTGATTTTGAAGAAAATTTTGGCACAGGTACAGGGCGCGTTTCAACTCCTTATACCAATTACACTTTTAACGGCACTACCCAAGTGGAAGATGGAGAATACACTATTTCTAACACCTCTGCAGGCTTAAACACAGGTTGGTTTACAGATATGGAAGATCATACTCAAGGCGATGTAGATGGTAGAGCTCTTTATATAAATGCTTCTTTTGATTCTGGCGAATTTTACAGAAGAACCATTACCCTAAACCAAAACGTTGATTACACCTTTAATGCATGGATTACAACTGTATACAATACAGCCACTAATATTTGTGGAGGGAGTAGTATACCGTCTAATGTAATTTTTAGAATAGAAGATCCCTCAGGAAATCTTATTTCTGAAACCAATACAGGCGACATTCCTAATGGAACAGCTCCAAACTGGCAGGAATATACAATCTTCTTTAATACTGGGGCAAATACAGATGTACAGCTAGTACTTATTAACAACTCCATTGGAGGTTGCGGAAACGATTTAGCTATAGACGATATAACCCTAAGTAAAGAAAATCAACAACCAGAGATTGTAACGCCACCAGATCTAAGTTCTTGCGATCCTAATGGAAACGGAATAGACACCTTTAACTTAGAAGATCAAATAGCAACAATTCTTAATGGTCAGGATCCTTCATTGTTTAATGTTTCATTTCACAATTCGCAGTTTGACGCTGAAGCAAATTTCAATCCTATTGTAGATCCTTCGGCTTATACTAATACTTCAAGCCCAGAAACTATTTATGTAAGGGTAGAAAAGGTTGATGAACCTAGCTGTTTTAGCACGGTATTTTTCCAACTTGTAATAAGTGGGATTGTAGATCTTACAGGAAACCTACCAACAGAAGTTACTCTTTGTGTAGGAGACGACTTTCCTCCTTTAGATGCTACTCCATCAGACCCAGATATAGATTTAACTATAGTAAGTTATGAATGGACTGATAACAGCGGAACCGTAGTTTCAACAGATGCAACTTATACGCCATCAACTGCTGGCACATATAATGTGAAAGTAACATATCCTCCTTGTAGTGAACAAACTTTTACTGTTGATGTTATCGTAAACGACCCACCAATTGTAGATTTAGGAGAAGACAAAATTCTTTGTAATGGTTCTTCGTTTGAAATTGTACCTGTAATTACAGGCGCTTCTTCTACAATCACCTATTTGTGGAGCACAGGCGAAACTACTCCTACAATAACCGTTTCTGATAGTGGAACCTATACGTTAACAGTTACAGATGGACCTTGTATTGCTACTGATAGCATAGACATTATAATTTCAGATCCTGTAATTGTAGACTTAGGCGAAGATTTCTTAAGTTGTTTTGAAACCGACACAGTTCTAACTGCGCAGCTAAATGGCGATCCACAAACGGCAACTTATCAATGGTTTTTAGATGGAATAGTTTTGACAGACGAAATAAATGAAACGCTATTTATCACACAAGAAGGAGAATACACTGTTATAGTAACGGTAGATAGCTGTATAGGCGAAGACTCTGTTGTTGTAGACCTTCGCAATGATATTGAAGTTACGGTAGACGATGATTTCCAAACCTGTCCAAACGAACCTCAAACATTAACGGCAATTACAACTGAAGATAACGCCACTTACCAATGGTTTTTAAATGGAGATTTACTAACCGGTGAAACTAATAGTAGCTTAAACTTTATGGTTGAATCTGGAACAGTAGGTGTTCAAACCTACACTGTAGTTATTTCAGTTGGTGAATGTACTGCAACAGATTCAGCAGATATTACACTCTACTCTGTTGAAAATTGCGTAATTTCTGAAGGGCTTACTCCTAATGGCGATGGCTATAACGACACACTAGACCTTAGCTTCCTAAATGATAGAACTGGAATTAACAAACTCCAAATATTCAACAGATTAGGAACTCAGGTTTTTGAACAAAACAATTACACCAACCAATGGAGAGGACAAACCCAAGACGGTAACGACCTCCCTACTGGAACATATTTTTATGTAATTGATCTTGCGGGTAATGATTCTGTCTATGGTTCACAAGCCACAGGATGGATTTATCTTAACCAAGAAGCTAACTAAGCCTATTAAATACTTTTTAACTACCAAATAGATAAAAATGAAAAAACATATATATATCCTAATTGTATTAATGACAGGCTTGCTCTTTCAGGAAACACAAGCGCAACAGGACCCTCAGTACACCCAATACATGTACAATATGAATGTCTTAAACCCTGCCTATGCAGGTTCTAAAGAAAGCCTTTCTCTCACGGCTTTATACAGAAACCAATGGACTGGTTTAGAAGGCAACCCTGTAACTTTTACCTTCTCGGCGCATTCGCCTATAGGTGAAAAAGTAGGACTTGGACTTTCGGCTATTAAAGATGAACTAGGTCCTGTACAAGAAACGAATGTGTTTGCAGATTTTTCATACACACTTCAACTAGGGGCTACCTTAAACCTTGCATTGGGGGTAAAAGCGGGTGCTACTTTTCACGATGTAGGACTTTCTTCTCTAGAACTACAAGATCCAAACGATCCTTTCTTTTCTGAAGACATCAATAAAACATACCCTAATATTGGTGCTGGTGCTTTTCTTTATGGAGATAATTTCTACATTGGCCTTTCGGTTCCCAATATGCTAAAGTCTGTTCACTTAGACGAAAACGGCATTAAGTACGGTTCCGAAACCAATCATTATTTTGCAACAGCAGGCTATGTGTTTCAAGTTTCAGAAAATTTTAAACTCAAGCCTTCTGTTATGGTGAAATCTGCCTTTGATGCACCTGTTTCTTATGACGGTAACCTAAACGCACTTTTTTACGACAGATTTGAACTTGGAGCATCCTACAGATTAGACGATTCTTTTAGTGGCTTGGTTGGGTTTCAGATCAACCCTAACATCCGTGTTGGCTATGCTTATGACCACGTAATTTCCGATTTAAAAGCAGTAGGTCCTTCGTCTCACGAAGTGGTACTTACCTTCGATCTATTCTTTAAGCCTCGTGTTTTACGTTCACCAAGATACTTCTAATAACCAAACTAATTTCATTTAAGATGAACAAGATATATACAATCCTTTTACTCATAGCAGTAAGCACCTCTATGGTTACTGCGCAAAATAGTAAAACCAAAAAAGCCGATCAATATTACGATAGACTTCAATATACAGACGCTGCAGAAGCATATCAAAAACTTCTAACTAAAGGTGAAGCCGACACTTATGTCTATGAGCGACTAGCAAACAGTTACTTTTTTATAAACGATACCAAAAAAGCGGAGACTTATTATAAAAGAGCGGTTAAAGCTAAAGATGTAAACCCCGAAACGGTATACAACTACGCTCAATCATTAAAAGCAAATGGAAAATTTGAAGAGTACAACACTTTTATGAAACTATTTGCTTCTATGAACCCTGAGGATTCTAGAGCAGTTACATTTATGAAGAATCCAGATTATCTTCCTCAAATTGTGGATGAGAGCAAACAGAAATACACAGCTACAAACCTTGATGCGCTTAATTCAGAATACTCAGACTTTGGAGGAATTGCGATAAAAAATGATTTCTATTTTTCTTCGGCAAGAAACACAAACCGAAAAAAATACGGCTGGAACGAACAACCATTTTTAGATATTTATAAAGCTTCTATAGTAGGAGGCACAGAAAAAAACGAAACACTACTCAAAGGTGATGTAAACACAAAATATCACGAAAGTACAGTTGCTATTACTGCAGATGGCAAGCGTATGTATTTTGACAGAAATAACTACTTTAACGGCAAGTATAAAAAGAACGAAGAAGGGATTAACCAGTTAAACATTTACTACGCAGAGAATGTTAACGGCGAGTGGAAAGACGTAAAACCAGTTCCTTTTAATACTGAAGAATATTCTACGAGTCACCCAGCATTAAGCCCAGACGGCAACACTCTTTATTTTACAAGTGATCGTCCTGGCGGAAAAGGACAAGCAGACATTTACAAAGTTTCTATAGCTGCAGATGGCACATTTGGAACTCCTGTAAACCTAGACAGCAACATTAATACCGAAGGAAAAGAAGGTTTTCCTTTTATGGACTCTAACGGGACACTTTATTTTTGTAGTGATGGACATTTAGGAATGGGTGGATTAGATGTGTTTGCTTCTGAAGCCTCTGGAAACAGTTTTGGTGAAGCAAAAAACCTTGGTCTTGGCGTAAATAGTAGTGAAGATGATTTTGCATATACTTATGACCCAAACACTAAAGAAGGCTATGTTTCTTCAAACAGAAAAGGCGGTAAAGGAAGTGATGATATCTACAAGATTAAAAAATTAGAAATTTGTGATGTTGTTATAGACGTTATTGTAGTAGACGCTAGCAATGATGAACCAATCCCAGGGGCACAGTTAGATTTATACGATAATCTTGAAAACAAATTAAAGACGCTAACAGCAGCCGATAACGGTACTGCAAGTATAACAGCAGCTTGTAATCAAGACCATATAGTTCAGGCGTTTAAAAAAGGGTATGAAAGTAATGCTGAAACAGTAGCAGCTTCAAAAGAAGGTAAAAAGAGCATTCGCATTGCACTTAAACCAATAAATGAAATTGTAGAAGGTAATGTTGTAAAACTAAATCCTATTCTTTTCGACTTTAACAAGCACAACATTAAACCACAAGCGGCTTTTGAGCTAGACAAACTAGTGGATTTAATGAAAGAAAACCCAACAATGGTTATAGAAGTTGAAAGCCATACAGACAATCGTGGTAATGACGCCTATAATTTAGCTCTTTCTGATAGACGCGCAAAAAGCACAGCACAATATGTTATTTCAAAAGGAATTGCTAAAGAGCGTATAAGCGGGCAAGGCTATGGTGAAAGTAGACCTGTAGAAGATTGTGGTAGCAACTGTTCAGAAGCTCAACACCAACAAAACAGACGTTCAGACTTTATAATAGTAAAAAAATAATTTTAACAAGAACCTGTTTATAGGCTTCGAAAAAATTAAGAGAATCCCTTAAGTATACCTACTTAAGGGGTTTTTGTTTTATAAAACCATCTTATAATAAGTTGCTGGCAAGCCTAAATAGTCGCCATTGTAATCCCAGAGGAACCCTTGTTTTTCTAAAATTCTCTTAGAGCCAGCATTTTCAGGGTCTGTGATAGCGATGAGATTTTTTATAGCGTCTGTCTTCTTTGCTAAATCAATTAAAAATTGAGCTATTTCTTCACCAAAACCTTTTCGCCAATGATCTGGTAAAAGCACATAGCCTATTTCTGCCTCTTCATTTTTAGTCATTACAAGTTTAGCATGACCAACAAAAGTATCGCTAGCTGTGAGAGAAACTTTAAAATGTCCAATATTTGGTGTTTCATTGTTTACAGCTGTCATTTTAATTAAACGCTCACGAGTTTCGGCTTCTGTATGAGGGCGGCCAGTTATCATCTTCATTACCTCTGCATTGCTTACAAGCTTGTAATAATCATCAAAATCTGCTGAGGTATACTTTGTAAAAGTCAGTCTTTCAGAATTCATCCTATTTTTTTCTAAATGTACAAAGAAGATCTATTTAAACGATAACAGATTTTTAAGATGTCATTCGCAACGATCGCCTTCCATTTGCACATCGTCTGTATCGCGAATAAACAATTGGTAGTCACTGTTAAAGACACTCAAAATAGCCGTTATAGAACCATTTCCTTCTGGGAGAGTTAGGTTTTTAAAATCTGCAAAACCACTGGTTCTCAGCAAGACTGTTTGTCCGTCACAATTTTCTATAGGTCTGTTTACACCAAAGGTATTGGTTCGGTTTGCGTAGGCTTCTATACCGGCAAGACCCTCTGGAAACTGAACATTTTCAAACTTAACAAGCGTATTTAGCATTTCGGGGGTTGTGGCTTGAGATACAGTTATAACAGTGGGAATTAATGCTACCGTATCTAAAGAACGTAAAATACGCAGGTTAAAATCTTCTATTTCAATACGGCCTACATCAGCGTCGTCTTGTGTTCCTATTGTTGGTAAACCAGCAAATTCGCCTATATAAAGACCATCCACACGAAAATATATTTTACGTCCAGGTTCGTATTTGGTATAGAGGTCTGTTGCGTTTGTAGAGATAGACAGCCCTGCAGTAGGATTTTCTGCTTTGTCTTGAACTATAAGTTGCTTGTAATAATTTCCAGACTCATCGCTAGAAACAACATATGCTTCAATATAAAGTTCGGTTTGAGAGTTTGGTCCAGCTTCAACTTTTATAGGCTCAAAACCTCTGTACATAGCTTTTACAGCTGCAATACTTATGTTTACATTTACGTTTGGTTCCTCAGCATTTACTTCGGGTATATTATAATCGTCATCCTTTACACAGGAAGTAATCGTCATTCCTATAAAATATAGGATAGCTAAAAGAGTAATATATTTAAAATTTTTCATCGGTATAAAATTTAAAACGGTTTTATAATTTAAAATCTAACATAAAGGTTTACGTAATAAGTAGTTCCGTAACCATACCAGTATTTAGGGCCGAAAACGCGAGTGGTATTTGCAGTATCTTCAGAAAGAGTTTGATAATTTGCACTTCTCCCTTGTTCAAAACCACCTGTTTTATATACTTGGTCTAAAACATTATTGATGCTCGCAAAAAAGCCAACATAATAATCTTTTACCCTCCACGATTTACCTCCTATGACATTCACCAGTAAATAGGGATCAAATTTTTCTTGTTTTAATAATTCTCTAGCAATTTCAGGCTCGTAATCATTAAAAGGAAGTCCATCTGTATCTAAATAAAAGTTTTCTGTTCTTGTGAGTGGCGAAATATCTAAATAGGCATTGCTAAAATAATTTGCGGTTGCACCAACCCACCAAAAATCTGGATCGCGATATTCAAACCCTAATTGATATGCCTGTTGTGGCCCTCCCGCCACTTTGTAATCTTTTAAGTAAGATTTTCCGTAATCTACTACACCTCCAGGTATATCTGCAAAATCATCGGAGGTTAGGTATAAATTGGGGTTTTTATCATAGGTATTTTCACCATAAGCTGCTGCAGCTTTCAACTTAATAGTTGGTGTTACTTGTGCTTCAACACCAAATTCGGCTCCAATATTTTTCTTGTTTATTTGGGTTAACACTTCTTGCACAAAAGCGGTTGTCGTACTTCTTCCGGGTACCGAAATACCATCTGCATAATAGAAGTTTATTTCTGACCCATCTTGCATTAAGGTGTAATAGCCACTTAAACGTGCTTTCAGTATTGGTGAGCGGTAGCTGTAGCTGCCATCAATATTTATGCTTTTCTCTTCGGCTAAACCTATAACTGTCGCATTATTTTGTCGTGAGTTAGAAAATGAGTTTCTAAGTGTTGGTGGGTCTGTAAAATAGGCTCCATTAATTTCTAATATATGTCTGCCAGATATTTTATAGGTAGCTCCTGCTTTAATGCCATAACTTGTAAAATCTAGTTTTTCACTCTCCCCAAAAGAGTTTTCTGCAAAGCTTCCGTTTCGGTATAAACCATTTCTTAAATAAGCCGTTTTCCCTACTTTTCCCGCTATATAAAGCGCTATTCGCGAATATGTAAACTGTCCCTGTACAAAACCTCCGTAGTCTGTAGCGTCTAATTCATAATTGTATTTAAACGCTTCGTCCACGCCTACAATGCGGTTTGGGTTGTTTAAATCGTTTTGTGCTTCATCTCCAGAATTAAATGTATCTACATCTAGATAACTAGTGCCTCCAAGCAAGTCTAGCATATTTGCAAAATTGCTAGAATTTAGACTTCTGTAGTTAAATGAAGCATTTAAAGCAAAATGCTCTGTTATCGTAGACGTTAAAATGGTATTTATAGAAAGCTGAGTGTCATCATTCCTGTCTTCGTATAAATAATATCGTGAAGTACCTCCGTAAAACACATTTGTTTGATACATATTGAACCAGTTTATCTGCCCATCGTTAACAAATGCTTCATAGGCTTGGTAAGCGCCTTCATAATTAGGTCCATTAGTAGCTGCCAAAAAATAGCTAGGCAATTTTTGATAATAGCTAGGGTCTGGATTGGGTGCATTGTCATACCCCAAACGGCTGTTTCCTGTTTTACCAAACTGATATCCTACATTTGTGTTAAGTTGGGTAGCTTCAGAAATATCCCAATAATGGTTTAGCATAACTACAGGCTCTGCTACCTCTCTAATACGAGAATTTCTAATTACACCGTCTTGTTCTCCCCAGTACGCATTATATCTTGTTCCTTTAAGGTCGTACACTTCTTGTGTATTAGGCGAAGATTTACCTCTTCTATTAGGGGTGTAAAAAGCGGTAAGGTTTAAGCTTTGCGAATCGTTAAATTTACGTTCTACAGCTACAAAAAATGAATTGGCATCATATAATGTTCCGTCATTAAAACCTTCGTCTGCAAAACGCCTAGCTACAGATATGGAGTAAGCCCATCCATTAGGAAGTAGACCACTGCTATAAGAGCCCATCACTCTACCGCGATAGCTCCTATTGCTACTAGCGTAAGACAGTCGTCCACCTTTTCGGTATTGAGAAGCGCGCATACTAATATTTGTAGTTCCCGCAAGGTTTCCAAAAGTGAATTCATTTGCAGAGAGACCCATTGAGAACATCTGGTTGCGTTGCACATCGTTAAGCCCTCCCCAATTAGACCATTGTGGTCTTCCATTGTAGAGTTTGTTCATCTCTAGCCCGTTAATAAGCACTTTTCCATCTTCAGAATTATAACCTCTAGGTCTAAAAAAGGTTGCGCTAAAATCGTAAGAAGCGGCGTTTAAAAACACATCGCGAGAAGCTTGTAATAAACCAGATACGTTATACGAAGTGCCTTCGTCTACGTCTAATTGATTATCTGAAAGGCTAATTACCCCTATTTGGGCTTCAATTTCAGATAAATCTACTTCCATTAAAATAGATTCTAGTACAAGGGGCGCATTGCCTTGTATAGTTATAGGAATCCGAAGGGTTGCATAACCCTCTTTCAATAATTGTAACACTTGAGAACCTTGAGGAAGGTTTACTTCTGAAAAAGAAAAAAATCCATCTTTGTTTGTAGTAGTACTGAAAATACTCTTCTCTATAGAAACAATAACATTTTCAATTGGCTCGCTTGAATAAGATTCTACAACATTACCAATAAGAGCCTCTTGAGCAATTGATGACAAACTACTCAAAACAATCAGATATCTTATAAAAATTAACCCTTTCATATATAATTGTTAATATAATTGGGGTCTTTTGAAGTATTATATATAAATTTAACATAATTATTGTAATATTAAAAATATAACAGCTTCTTTATCTGATACTTAATAACAATGAAACTTTCTAAATGTATTTTTCATATATGTTTTCTTTATTGTGCTTTTTCATTTTCACAAACGGTAAAAGAGTATAAGATAATTACTGTAGCCTTTTACAACCTTGAAAATCTTTTTGATTACGAAAACGACCCGCGAACTTTTGATGATGATAGAACCCCAGAGGGAAAAGATCATTGGACTCAAGAAATATACGAAGCTAAACTAGCTAATATGGCTAAGGTAATTTCTGAAATTGGCCAGGATGTTACCGGCACTTCTCCTGTAATAATAGGAATATGCGAAATAGAAAACCGCCGTGTCGTTGAAGATTTACTAAACCAAGAGGCTTTAGTAAAAAAAGATTATGGAATTGTGCATTTTGACAGCCCAGACCGCCGCGGTATTGATGTAGCCTTATTATATCAAAAAAAGCTTTTTACACCCTCCAATTACAAAGCTTATGAGCTAAAAATTTACGACGATCAGGATAGGAGCAAACGTATATATACCAGAGATCAACTAGTAGTAAGCGGTATGCTCGATGGCGAAAAAATACATTGTATTGTAAATCACTGGCCTTCTAGAAGTGGTGGTGAAGCAAGAAGCAGACCTAAACGCATACGAGCAGCAACGCTAAACAAACATATAATGGACTCGCTTTTTAGTGAAAACCCCTATGCAAAAATCATTAGTATGGGCGATTTAAATGACGACCCTACAAGCCCTAGCATTAAAGACGTACTAAAGACCAAAAGAAATCGTGAGGACTTAAAAACAAAGGAACTTTACAATCCTATGGAAGATATGTTTAAAAAAGGGATGGGCACCTTAGCCTATAGAGATGGTTGGAATTTATTTGACCAAATAATAGTGTCTACAGAATTTACAAAGAAAGAGTACAGTAGCTATCGTTTTTATAAAGCAGGTATCTTTAACAAAACCTATTTAGCAACCCCAAAAGGGCAATACAAAGGTTATCCCTTTAGAAGCTTTGTAAACGGATACACCGGTGGTTATAGCGACCATTTTCCTGTTTATATCTATTTAATTAAGGAAGCTAATTAAAATTAAAAAAAATCCTGCCGAAAGAAATTTTGGGCAGGATTTTTAATTCTGAAATACATTATTTTAGAACCATTGGCTCCACGGTATTCTACTTAACATTAACACTAAAGCTATAGTGTAGAATATCGCTAAGGTTTTAAATTTTCCACTAGAAAGAAGTTTCTTTTTGTGTTTTGAATATCCTATTGTTATAAAAACAACTGTTAAAATCATAACCATTGGATGCTCTACTGCGTAGAGTCTTGAGACAGAATCTTTCATCACAACGCCCATTCCATTGGTTGTAATGTTCTGCAAACCTAAAGGTGAAACAAAATAAAGCACCAATCCTATAAGAAGCTGGATATGTGTAACAATAAGGGCAAAGAGTGAGATTCTGAAGTCTTTGGCTCCGTATTCTTTTTTTGTAAATAATCCTGCCAATGCGTTTATTGTTGCCAGTACTACTATAAGAAGCACTAAATAAGCCCAATAAGAATGAATAAATTGAATAGTTGTGTACATACGTTTATGGTTTTTTGAAGTGTTCCAAAGATAAGATTTATTAATAAAAAAAATGCCCCAAAAGATTGGGGCATTTTTAATTTAAACGAATCGTTTATTAGAAATCGTAACGAATACTTGCGTTAAAAGTTCTACCGTTTTCACTGTAGTACCCAAAAGCATCAGAGTTTTGAATACCTATGTAATCAAATACATTGTAAACGTTTCCTCTTACTGTAAGATCATTACTTCCAGCAATGTTAAATTTATAAGACAATCCTAAATCTGTAATTGAGTAAGGATTTAATTTTGCAGGAACGTAGTCACTTGCTGAAGTACCAGCATCTGTAAACTCATAGTGACGTGCACGGTAGTTAAAAGTACCATCAACACTTAGTCCTCTAATTATTTTAGCACGCATACCCATACCTGTAGAAAATTGAGGAGCTGTAGATACTTTTACACCTTGTCTGCTCACACCATCCTCTTCAGAGATAAGCTCTTGTGTATCTGTATTAAAAGTAGACACACTAGAAGATCCTTTGTATATCCAGCTACCACCAGAAATATATGCGTTTAATGTTAACCAAGAAGTTGTTCTCCAGTCTACATCAAATTCTGCACCTGTATGGTACTGACGGATTCCACGCTGAAGTACTGAGATATCAAAATCGTCATTCTCATCGTCTGGAGTTCCGTTATCAGATCTATCAATATTAGAGATTGTTCTGTTAGACCAATCTGTAACATAAGCGTTAAAGTTAGCTCTAAAGTTTCTAGTTTTAAAGTGGTAACCAGCTTCTACAGAACGGATAATTTCGTTATCTACTTCTGGAGTAATTAAGTCTGCATTACTTTCATTAAATGAGAAAATGTTATCTAGGTAAGGTTGTCTTGAGTAGTAACCACCATTAACAAATATGTTGTGTCCTTCAAAAAACTCGTAAGAAACACCCCCTTTAATGTTATAACCTGTTCTGCTTACTTTATCTGAAGTTAAGTTAGCAAAACGATCTTCTCTTTGGTAAGATTGTGTAGATAAAGACCCTTGTACAAAGGCAGAAAACACATCATTACTGTACTCTAATTGAGTAAACCCACCTAAGTAGTTAATGTCTTCAGAGTAATCGTAGTTAATTCTTTCTCCTTCATCTGCAAAGCTAAATAGTGAAGCCCATGGTGTAGCTTCAAAATTACTTGTAACTATAGCATCGTCTGGACGGTCGTTAGACCAGCCGCTAAGACCGTAAAAATCTGTTACTTGACGGAAGTGATCACCAGTATACATTCTACCATCTACACCAAGATTGAAAGAAAGGTTTTCAGTAATTTCGTGGTTAAAGTTAGATACTATACCGTACCATTGGTGATTGTTTACAGAAGATCTTCTAATGTAACCAGCACCTAAATCGTTGCTGTAATCACCACCTATACCAATTTGAGTGTTGTTTGCTTCAATAGCATCATAATCAATCTGTCCATCAAGAGGTCCGTCTCCGTCTGGATCTTCAGTTCTAATTCTACCATTTCCTCTATCTCCTGTTCCACCTCCGCGGCCCCAAGATGCATAAAGTACTGTAGATAAATCAGACTTATCACTCATATTCCAATCCCAGTTTAAGTTCATAACTGGCTTGTGGTAGTAGTTTTGTCTTTCAGAAGTAATTTCGTCATTGTAATACCCCCAGTGTTGGTTGTACTTAGGGTCTGCTTCAATTATATCTTTAGATTGAGACCATTTTTGACCGTGCAATTGTGGTGCACCTGTCACTAAGAAGTTAAAAGAGTGAGTATCGTTTGGCTTGTACCCAACAGAGAAGTAGTAGTTTTGACCTTCACCATAAGTACCACGAGACCATTTTCTGTGTGCTTGCCAGTGATCTAACAATACAGAAAAAGCCCATCCTTTTTCATTCATTCCTGAATCGTAAGAAGCAGTAGCTTTAAAGTAGCTATCGTTTGCTCCTAAGAAACGCACAAAACCACCTTCATTTTTTTCAGCAGCTTTCATAATAATGTTTGTAGTACCACCTACAGAAGAGATAGCAAGCTTAGAAGCTCCTAAACCACGTTGCACCTGTACTGCGTTTGCGATATCTGCAATACCAGCCCAGTTAGACCAATAAACATTACCGTCTTCCATACCATTTACTGGCTGTCCGTTAAGAAGTACTCCAATGTTTGTTTGGTCGAAACCTCTTAAGTAAAGTTGAGAATCTCCAAAACCTGACTGTCCAGAAACGTGTGCAGAAGGAGTACCTTCTAATACTTCAGTAAGCTCTACGTTACCAACAACTTTGTCTTGGATAGTTTGTCTTGTAATAGTAGATACAGCAACTGGTGTTCTTCTACCATCTGCTAAATCAATTACACCACTACCTACAATCACAACTTCTTCAAGTGCATCTGGATCTGAAGATATTTTAACAGAACCTAAAGCTGCAGTACCATTAGTACTTGTAAAAGGTACTTTTTCAATTGTGTAACCCATATAAGATATGGTAATTGTACCTGTTTTTGAGGAAGTTGAAAGTGTGAAATTCCCATCAAAATCAGTAATCGCACCATTTGAAGTGCCAGTCTCAACCACATTAGCTCCCGCTAACGGATCGTTTGTTTCAGAATCTACAACAGTTCCTGTAACTGATGTTTGTGCAAAAGCGGTAAAACCGCTAATTAGAAAAACAAGAAGTAAAATTTTTCTCATGAGTTTGAGTTTAGTTTTTTAAATTTTGGCAAAAATACAACCTTAAACTACTTCAAACCAACAAAATTTGTTAAGAAATCTTTAAGAGAATTGCTTCAAAATTGAAATAATTTTAAAGCTTTAACCCCTTTAAAATAAGGGGTTTAAGAAGATTGGTGTTATTAAAATGTTATTGTTTATAAAAAATTAAAAAACAATGCAGTCTAATTTTTCCTTTAATGGAAGCAGATTTTCCAAATATTGTTCTTGCAACTCTTTAGGTAACGGTTGCGAAAAAGGAGTGTCTTCTTTAAAGGGATCTACTTCTTTTCCATTTTTCCAGAAACGGTAACATACGTGTGGTCCTCCTGTATTTCCGGTCATCCCTATCCACCCTATTATATCACCTTGGCTTACATGCTGCCCAACTTTTACGTTTCTAGCCTTCATATGTAAGTATTGGGTCTCGTATGTACTATTATGTCTTATTTTTACATAATTCCCATTTCCACCTTTTCTTTCAGATTTGGTAACAATTCCGTCTGCGGTAGCCATAATAGGTGTTCCTATAGGAGCTGCAAAATCGGTACCGCGGTGTGGTCTTAGTTTAAAACCGTAATATTTTATCCTTCTCTTTAAGTTATAACGCGAAGAAATTCTACTAAACTTTACGGGTGCTTTTAAAAAGGCTCGTTTTAAATTATTACCATGCTCGTCATAGTACCCAGAGATCTTACTCAAAGAATCTGTATTAAATTTAAAAGCATAGAGCGGCTTACCGTGATGTTCAAAATAGGCAGCCTTAATCTCCTTAAGTCCAGCCGGTATAGTATCGTTAATGTATTTTTCGGTATACACTACCTTAAAGCGGTCTCCAGGTTGTAACTTAAAAAAGTTGATGGTCCAAGCGTATATACTTGCCAATTGATCGCTCATATACGGACTTAAGTTTTGCTCTTCCATCGTTGCAGAAAGCGAACTTGTAATTACGCCAGAAGCTTCTTTTTCAACAAAACTTACAGGTTTTTTACTGTTGTAAATTGAAAGTGTATCTCTAAAATCTACAACGGCGTAATCTATTTTGTTTGTTTCGTATATAAAAACTTGTGTTTTGTTTAAGGAGTCTTTAGAGTTAAGAAGCACATAAGGTTTTCCTACCACTATTTTACGCACATCAAAACTGTCACGAAATTTAGTAGCAACTTCCATTATTTTATCGTGAGGCACACCATTGGCAAAAAGAATATCGCCAAAGGTGTCTCCCTTTAAAATTGTATCTCGTATTACATTAAAGTCATTTAACACATAACCGTATTGCTTGATTATTGGGTCTTTTACTACCTCAACTTCTTGGTCAAGGTCGTCTTTTGTGTTTTCACAAGCTGTAGTTATTAGGATAAGGGAGAGTAGGGCAAAAATTAATTTCTTCAATGTAGGGAGTTTTCTATAATATATATTTTTAGTCTGCAATTAGTTTAAAGGAGTGCTTCAATCCTTTAAATTCAGTTAAAGTGGCTTTTAAAGAACCAACGGCTAAGTCTGCTTTTACAAGTAACGGGATTTTATTTTTATCGTCACTTACCCAAACAGTTAAACTTTCTTTCTCCTTAAATACTCGCCCAGATTGTACATAGGGTCTAAAAATTAAGGTCTTTACACGTCCAAAATTAGTATCTAAATCTTCTCTACCAAGAAATTTTAACCTGAATTTGTAATTTTCTTTATCAAAAAACATATTCATCTCAATTACATCGCCAGTTTTTATGTTTTCGGTGTCCAATTGATTCCGAAGATAATAAAAAGCCGAAATCATATCTTGGGTGTCTTCAGGAAACGAAAAAACAGTGGTTTCATTGTGTTTTTTGTCGTTTACAGTCGCTTTATTTGAAGAGTGGTTAAAATCTATTTGAATATCTTTAGTGTACCCCCCTTCATCTATTTTTCGAATAAACCGATACGGAATATTTTTCTCCTTATCTATATAGGATTGGTAATCGTCTTCTACCTTAAAAAACCATTTAGACACCCCTACAGTTTCCCCAAAACCGCGAACATGAAATACTTGTTTCCCCTGTAGTGTTTTCTCTTTTACTTTTAGAGTTGCATAGCCAGCGGTTACAAAACCGTAATGGACACGAAATTTAAAATATTCGCCATCTCCATATGCTTTCTCTTGAGCAGAAGAAAAATATATATTGCTAAAAATGAGTAAAAGCGCGAGCAGCTTTTTCATAGATTGTGCTTTTAAGGATTTAGGCTTTTTAATTTACAACTTCCATTCCAAAAAAAATAAACCCCACCTTCATAAGACGATGGGGCTTGTAAACTGTTACACTTTTATAAAGTTCCTCTTTGCGCTTGCTCCCGTTCAATAGATTCAAAAAGCGCTTTAAAGTTTCCTGCGCCAAAACCTTTTGCTCCCATTCGTTGAATAATCTCAAAAAACAAGGTTGGTCTATCTTCTAATGGTTTTGTGAAAATTTGTAATAGATAGCCTTCCTCATCGGCATCTATCATAATAGAAAGTTTTTTTAGCTCGTTTATATCTTCCTTCATCATTTTCATATGATCTCCCAAGCGATTCGGGATATCGTCGTAATAGGCTTGCGGTGGTGGCGGTAAAAATTCAATACCACGTGCCTTTAGCTCGCTTACTGTTTTAATAATATCATCTGTTGCAACCGCTATATGCTGTACTCCAGAATCTTCATAAAAATCTAAATACTCTTCAATCTGTGATCTTTTAATTCCTTTAGCAGGTTCATTTATAGGAAACTTAATACGTCCATTACCATTACTCATTACCTTACTCATTAAGGCAGAGTATTCTGTATGGATTTGCTTGTCGTCAAAAGACAAAAAGTTAACAAAGCCCATAACCTCTTCATACCATTTAACCCAAGTATTCATTTGTCCCCAGCCAACATTTCCAACCATATGGTCTATATATTTTAATCCTGTAGGTGTTGGGTTGTAATCACTTTTCCACTCGCGGAAGCCCGGCAAAAAGGTACCATTGTAGTTTTTACGTTCTACAAACATATGTACTGTTTCGCCATAAGTGTATATTCCACTACGCACTACCTCGCCGTGTTCGTCTTTTTCAACGGTTGGCTCCATATACGGTTTTGCTCCTCGCTTGGTGGTTTCTTCAAAAGCACTCCTAGCATCATCTACCCAAAGTGCAATCACTTTTACACCATCACCGTGTTTTACTATGTGATCGTTAATAGGAGACTTACTATTTAAAGGTGTTGTTAATACTAGTTTAATTTTGTCTTGAGTAAGCACATAGCTCACAGAATCGCGCGAACCTGTCTCTAGCCCCTTGTATGCATATGATTGAAACCCAAAGGCGGTTTTGTAAAAATGTGCCGATTGCTTTGCGTTACCCACGTAAAACTCTACATAATCGGTTCCTAATAATGGCAGAAAATCTTCTGCTCCTTCAAAAATTTTCTCCAGTCCGTAATTAACTGATTTTACTTCTTTGCTCATATTTCAAATTTTTCTAATATTATCTTTATTCTTTCTGAAAGCTTTCCGTTTACAAAACTTCAGAGAAGATTTAATTTTTTACCACTATGCTAACATTTGCTGTGCTTTATTCTTTTTCAAGCCAACTTTGGTAATAAGTACCGTCAGACAACTTTAGCCCATCTTCAGTAAGTTGAAGGGGTTTAAAAGTATCTACCATAACGGCAAGTTCTTCTGTTTCTGTTTTACCTATACTGCGTTCTGCAGCACCTGGGTGTGGTCCGTGAGGTATTCCCGCTGGGTGAAGCGTTATTTGGCCCGCTTCTATATCATTCCTACTCATAAAATCGCCATCTACATAATAGAGCACCTCATCGCTATCTATATTGCTATGGTTGTATGGCGCAGGAATACTATCTGGATGATAATCGTACAAACGAGGTACAAAACTACACACTACAAAAGCATCAGATTCAAAAGTCTGGTGTACAGGTGGCGGTTGGTGAATACGGCCCGTAATTGGTTCAAAATCGTGTATAGAAAAAGCGTATGGAAAATTATACCCATCATAACCAACCACATCAAAAGGATGTGTGGCGTAGACCATATCAAAAATAGCGTCTTGCTTTTTTACTTTTACGTTAAAATTACCTTTTTCATTATGTGTTTCTAGTTCTAGCGGCTTGCGAATATCGCGTTCACAAAAAGGAGAGTGTTCTAAAAGTTGACCAAACCAATTTCTATAGCGTTTAGGGGTATATATAGGTCGTCTAGATTCTACAATAAAAAGACGGTTGTCTTGAGTGTCAAAATCTATCTGATAAATAATCCCGCGTGGAATCAATAAATAATCGCCGTATTTAAAGTCTATATTTCCTAAAAAAGTGCGCAGTTTACCGCTTCCTTTATGGATAAAGAGCAACTCGTCTGCATCGGTGTTTTTATAAAAGTAATCTCTTAAAGATTCTTGCGGTGCAGCGAGTATAATGCTACAATCGCTATTGGTAAGCACAGTCTTTCGGCTACTTAGAAAGTCTTTTTCTGGTTTTACGTCAAAGCCTTTTAGCCGTAAAGACTCCATATTATTAGCTCGCGCTATTTTAGGAGCTACATTGTGTTGAGCTTTTATTTCACGTACCTGCGTAGGTCTATGCTCGTGATAAATATTACTGTACATTCCATCGAAACCCACAGTCCCAAAAAGTTGTTCGGAATAAAGGCTTCCGTCTGGTTTTCGGAATTGTGTATGGCGTTTGGGCGGTATTTTGCCCAGTTTATGATAAAAAGGCATGGCTTTAGTATACTTTTAGATGAATGATTATAGGCTTTCTACATTCTGAAGCTAAACAGAACGAGAGAACTCTACAAATATCGGAAAAATATTGGAGCTATACACTAAAACCTATAGCCCAAAGACACATACCACTCACTTTGTTTTAGCTCTGGCGAATAAGAGTATTTAATCTCCATTGGCCCCATAACCGTTTCTAATCCATAGCCTAGTGCTATCCCAGAATAGTCTACTCCGTCTATCCATTGGCCGTTTTCAAAAAGATCATCCCCAACGTTTGCTATATTTCCAGAAACAGTAAGGTGATTATTCCTAAAAACCTCATAATCAAAACTCAAGGTGCTTTTAAGGTAGGTATTTCCTCGTAACGAAATAGCTTCGTATCCCAGAAAAGGAATGATGTTATTCATCTCTTTAAAACCGTAACCACCCAAGGCAAAATCTAATGAGGTTGTCTCTGAACCACCCCACTTAAAGCCTCCTTCGGTTGTAATTTGAGCCGAAAAATTAGAAAATAAAGTATGAGCATAACCCAATTTTGCTTTGGCGAGTGAAAAGGGTTCAAAGTTTTTATTTCGGCCATGCGACAATAGATACCAATGAAAATCACTTGAAAAATAAACCCCCTTTGTAGGAAAAAAACTGTTGTCGTAACTATCGTATTTCAAATAACCGAAAGTACTGTAGTAATTGGTACTTTCAAAAATGGTTCGCGGCAGATTGTTTTCGTCTGTCCCAATTGTTTCAGAAAGGTACCGAAGGTATTTATGCTCGCCTCCCACACCAAAAACAAAAGTTCTTCGGAATAGCGTTTCTATATAAAGTTGATTGGTGAAATCGCTGTACTTTATAGACAACTTATTAACGGGTAAAGAAACATCTGCTTCTAAATCGCCACCAATAAAACTGAAAGGCACATCGGTTTCAAAAAAGTTGTATTTTGAATTAAACCCCACACTCCAATAAAAACCTTTGTCTATATAATATTCAAAGTTATACCGCAAATTATCGCCTGCTATTAAATCTAAGGAAGCAATATCGTTATTTGTAAAAAGCCGCTTCTTTGTAATATTTACCAATGCTGCCGTTCTAAATAAATCGTCATAATGTACTGCAAGACGAAGCATCATAGAAGATTTGCTTTCTCGCAAATGCAATATTAAGGTGTTTTGCTTGTTTTCGTCTTCAATAAATTTGTAATCTATATCCTGAAAATTTGCTGTCGCAGAAAGGTTGTTTATCCCTTCGCTAAAATCTTTGTATGAAATTTTTGCTGGAGTACGCAATTTCATTTTCCCTAAAACATAGCTTCGCGTGTACTTTTCATTTCCTTCAATTAAAACCTCTTTTATAAAAATAGTATCCCGTTTTTCTATTTTAATCTCTTTTTTTGCTTTAGGCTTCTGTCTGGCAGCAATTTTTTCGAGCTGCTCTCTATTTGCTTCGGCAGCTGTTACCCCAGATTCTACTATACTCAATCCTTCATCAAATGAAACAACCGAAAAATTTGCAATATTTGGATGTATGTAAACATCCGTATTCTTACGCTTATCAGTCATATCGTTAATAGTCCTGTAGTTGTTTATTTGCACTAAAATATCAAAAGCAGATTTTAAATTTTTTCGGGTTTTTAAACTGTCTTGTACATCTATCCCAATAATAATATCCATCTGCTTGGCACGTACTTCGTTTATTGGATAATTATTTACAACGCCGCCATCAATAAGCACTTTATCATCTATTACAACAGGACTAAAAAGCGAAGGCAAGGCACCGCTTGCAATAACCGCACGTGGCAGATACCCTTTGTCTAAAATAATCTCTTTGCCCGTTTCAACGTTAGTGGCTATACAGAAAAAAGGGATGGGCAGCTTACTAAAATCTGAAACAGTGCTCACATGACTCGTTAATTGCGATAGTAGGTTATACACATTTTGTCCTTTTGAGAGTCCCGAAGGAAATCCTACTTTAAACTTATCAAAAGGCAATACCAAGGCGTATTTTTCAGACTCTTGTTTCTCGTAAAATGTTTTTGCGCTACGCGGAATTTCATCTTGAATAAGGGTGCTAAAATCTGTTTGCCTAAAAATACTGTCAAGCTGCTTAGCCGTATAACCCGAGGCATACAAAGCTCCTATAATAGCACCCATACTGGTTCCGCCTATATAGTCTATCCTAACCCCTGTTTCCTCTATCACTTTTAAAGCCCCAATATGCGCTAGTCCTTTTGCGCCACCACCGCTTAGTACAAGACCTACTTTTATATCCTCCCCTTCGTTTTCTTGCGAAAAACTAAGGGTAGTAATAAATACTAAAAAGATGGAAAGTAGATACTTCATCAATGTCATTATTTGTAAACTATTTATGCTTCATTTTTAAAATGCGCAATTAATTTTGTTGCGCGACTTGCTCCTACAACAGCTGAAAGCTCATCAAAATTTGCTGCAGCAATTCGCTTCGTACTTTTAAAGTGTTTTAAGAGCTCCACCACTGTTTTTTCACCGATACCGGGTATGGTTTCTAACTCTGTATTTAACGCTTGTTTGCTTCTTTTATTTCTGTGAAAAGTTATTCCAAAACGGTGTGCCTCATTTCGCAATTGCTGGATTATCTTTAGCGTTTCACTCTTTTTATCTAAATACAATGGGATAGGATCATCGGGGTAAAACAACTCTTCCAAGCGTTTAGCAATACCTATAATTGCAATCTTGCCACGTAGCCCCAATTTATCTAGACTCTTTAAAGACGAAGAAAGCTGACCCTTCCCCCCATCTATGATGATAAGTTGCGGCAATGGTTGCTCCTCTTCTAGCAATCTTTTATAACGGCGGTACACAACTTCTTCCATAGAAGCAAAGTCGTCTGGACCAACAACTGTCTTTATATTAAATTTGCGATAATCCTTTTTGCTGGGTTTTCCGTTTTTAAAAACTACGCAAGCAGCCACAGGATTTGTTCCTTGTATATTACTATTGTCAAAACACTCAATATGTCGCGGCTCTTCACTCAGTCTTAAATCCTTCTTCATTTGCGCCATTATGCGCTTTTCATGACGATCTGGGTCTACTATTTTGGCCTGCTTAAAGCGTTCCATCCTATAGTATTTTGCGTTTCTTTCTGAAAGGGCCAAGATTGCCTTTTTATCTCCTAATTTAGGCACATGTATCTTTATATCTTCGCCTAAATCAACTTCAAAAGGGAGGTATATTTCTTTTGAAAGTGAATTAAACCGCTGTCTTATCTCTACTATTGCTAGCTGAAGCAAGGCTGCATCGGTCTCGTCGAGCTTCTTTTTTATCTCTAAAGTATGCGACCGTATGATGGCTCCGTGTGAGAGCTGTAAAAAGTTTACATAGCCATAGCTTTCATCCGAAACAATTGAAAAAACATCTACATTGTTAATCTTTGGGTTTACAACGGTAGATTTAGATTGGTAATTTTCCAATACGTCTATCTTCTCTTTTATACGTTGGGCATCTTCAAATCTTAAATCGGCAGCGTAATTCTTCATCAGCTCCTTAAATTTATGTAAGGAATCCTTAAAATTCCCTTTCACTATATTGCGGATAGCCTCTATGTTTTCGAGGTATTCTTTTTCCGAATAAAGCCCTTCGCAAGGTCCAGAGCAGTTGCCAAGGTGATATTCTAAACACACTTTATACTTGCCTGCTCTAATTTTATCTTCAGCAAGGTCGTAATTACAAGTGCGCAAAGGGTACAAGCCTTTAATTAAATCTAGCAAGGTGTGTACCGTCTTCATACTTGTGTATGGCCCGTAGTATTCAGAACCGTCCTTAATCATCCTTCGGGTAGAAAAAACTCTTGGAAAACGTTCGTTTTTAATACAAATCCACGGATAGCTTTTATCGTCTTTCAGCAACACATTGTAACGTGGCTGGTATTTTTTAATCAAATTGTTTTCCAGTAAAAGCGCATCGGTTTCGGTTTTTACAACGATGTGCTTTATGGTTTCAATTTTTTTTACAAGAATTCGGGTTTTGCCGTTATCCTGTGTTTTATTGAAATAAGAAGCAACTCTTTTCTTTAGGTTTTTTGCCTTGCCCACATAAAGTAATTTCCCGTCTTTATCGTAGTATTGATACACCCCAGGCGAATCGGGAAGGGTAGAAATTTGAAGAGTTACCGAAGCATTGGCCATAGGTTCAAAGATAGTGGTTTGTAGGTTTTATGTGAAGTGTTTTATGAGGCAAAATGTTAATAATAGATTATTTTTTTTGAAGCCTTTACGCATCCTTATTGTTTTTAATTTAAATTGCAACACTATTTACTAACTATGAACATAGCCATTTTATCGCGTGGTGAGACGCTTTATTCTACCAAAAGCCTTTTAAATGCTGGTGAGGCGTGTAACCACTCTATGGAAGTCTTAGACCCTAGCTATTGCGATCTTACGGTAGAAAATGGCAATGCTGTGCTCTACTATCAAGATGAATTGGTAGAAGACCTACACGCTATCATACCGCGTATAGGGGCTTCAAACACTTATTTTGGCACTGCCGTTGTGCGTCACTTTGAGGCCATGGGAGTGTTTAGCGTAGCTGCTTCAGAAGGGATTACAAACAGCCGCGATAAATGGAGTTGTTTTCAACTATTGGTAAAAAACCAAATTCCTGTTCCGCGAACCATTTACGCTTCACAATTTGATTATGAATCTCAGTTAAGCACTTTTAAAGGCAAGCCCTTAATCATCAAATTACTGGAAGGCACCCATGGTGAAGGCGTTATCCTTACCGAAAATAAGCAGAATGCCTTGGCAACTATTGAAGCCTTACATGCTGCGGGTGTAAAATTTCTGCTTCAGGAGTATATTGAAGAATCAAAAGGGGCAGATCTACGTGCTATAGTAGTAGACGGCGTGGTGGTTGCTGCTATGAAGCGACAATGTAAAAACGGCGATTTCAGAAGCAATCTACACAGAGGCGGTACATCTGAAGCAATCACACTCACTTCCGCAGAAGAAAAAGTAGCTTTAAAAGCCGCCAAAGCAATGGGGCTTGGCTTTTGTGGAGTAGATATACTTCAGTCTAAAAACGGACCTATGGTTTTAGAAATAAACAGCACCCCAGGGCTTGAAGGCATAGAAAATACTACAGGAAAAAATATTTCAAAAAGCGTGATTGGCTTTATAGAAAGAAATAAGAAAAAGTAGTAGTTTTCAGCACGAAATACAGCACTAAAAGTTGGTTTTTGTATTTTCTCTAGAATTCAGGATCGATTTCATATCTTGCAATAACATAATAACAAATACATTGAAAAGAAATATAGGAAGAATAGACAAAGCAGATTTCCCTTTGCTGAATCTCTTCGACATAGAAGTAAAAATTGATACGGGAGCGTATACTTCATCCATTCATTGTAAAAATTTGAAGGTAGAAGACTCCTATTTAAAATGTAATTTTCTCGATGAGGAGCACCCCAGTTACCACGAAAAAGAAATTATTTTTGACGAATATGATGTAAAAGTGGTAAAAAGCAGCAATGGCCAGTCTGAAGCTCGCTATAGAATTAAAACTGAAATCGTTCTCTTTGGGAAGACGCACTCATTATATTTAACATTAAGTGACCGCGAAGAGATGCGGTTCCCAGTATTATTGGGTCGAAATTTTTTAAGCAAAAAATACATGGTGGATATAAATAAAACCAACCTTTCCTTCAAACTAAAACAATGAACATTAAGATACTATCGGCAAATGCCCATTTATATTCCACTCAGCGTCTTGTAGAAGCGGCGAAAAAACGCGGCCATGAGGTAGAGGTTATCAACCACTCTAAGTGCGATATTGTTATTGAGAAAAAAAACCCAGTAATTTATTACAAAGGGCATAAACTAGAGCATACAGACGCGGTAATACCAAGAATTGGTGCTTCTGTTACTTTTTACGGAACTGCGGTTGTGCGTCAGTTTGAAATGATGCGTGTTTTTACCACTACAGAATCGCAAGCATTGGTGCGCTCTAGAGATAAGCTGCGTAGCCTACAAGTACTTTCGCGCGCAGGATTAGGTTTGCCAAAAACAGTATTTACAAATTACTCTAAAAACGTAAAAGAAATAGTAGATCAAGCTGGTGGAGCGCCTGTAATCATTAAGCTTTTGGAAGGTACTCAAGGAATAGGAGTTATATTGGCCGAAACTCGAAAAGCAGCCGAGTCTGTTATTGAAGCTTTTAATAATTTACAGGCTCGTGTAATCGTTCAAGAGTTTATAAAAGAAGCTGGTGGAGCAGATATACGTGCTTTTATAGTAGATGGTCAAGTGGTAGGTGCTATGAAAAGACAAGGAAAAGAAGGCGAATTCCGCAGTAATTTGCACCGTGGCGGAACGGCTACTGTCATTAAACTTACAGACGAAGAGGAAACTGCAGCCTTAAAAGCAGCAAGGGCTATGGGCTTAGGCATAGCGGGTGTAGACATGCTACAGTCTGCAAGAGGACCCCTTATACTAGAAGTAAACTCTTCGCCAGGTTTAGAAGGAATTGAGCAAGCAACAGGAAAAGACATTGCAAACGCAATAATAAAATACATAGAACGCAATATATAAATATGGCCAAAAAAGAAGAACGGGATATCGTCATATTAAATGAGCATATCGCGCTTGGAGAAAGTAAAACTATAGACTTCAGCACAGCAAAACTTTATACTTCCACTAGAGTGGAAATTCCTATTATCATTGAACGCTCAAAAATTCCGGGTCCTACGGTGTTAATTACGGCAGCAATTCACGGCGATGAGATTAACGGCGTTGAAATAGTACGACAACTAATTGCAAAAAAATTAAATAAACCCAAACGAGGGACTATAATATGTATTCCTATTTTAAATGTATTTGGGTTTTTAAATAGCGATCGATTTTTTCCTGATGGCCGCGATCTAAACCGCGTTTTTCCAGGTACAAAAACGGGCTCCTTAGCAAGCCGTGTGGCATATCATTTTACTAAAAAAATATTGCCTTATGCAGATTACTGTTTAGATTTTCACACGGGAGGCGCCAGTAGGTTTAATGCTCCGCAAATACGCATAAAACCAAACGATGATAAACTCTTAGAACTGGCAAAGGTATTTAATGCTCCCTTTACAGTATATTCTAATACCCTTGAGAAGTCATACCGAAAAACTTGCCTTAAAATGGGTATTCCTGTTTTACTTTTTGAAGGTGGAAAAAGCAACGAAAGCAACAAATATATTGCAAAAGAAGGCCTCGATGGCATATTGCGTGTTCTAGAACATCTAGACATGCTGGGGTCAAGACAAAGCGCCCCAGAACCAAATGCCAAAACCGTAATTATTAAAAAAAGTAAATGGATACGGGCTCAAAAAAGCGGCTTATTACACGTAAAAATAGATTGTAATAAACATGTAGAAAAAGGGGAGTTTTTAGCAACTATCACAGATCCTTACGGAAAAATGAGGTTTAAAGTTACAGCTCCAAATGAAGGCTATATTATAAATGTAAACCAATCGCCAATTGTAAATCAAGGAGATGCTATTTTTCATATTTCAACAGATAAAAACGATAATACCGATAATGAAGAACGAGAAGATTAATGTAGCGCTTGTTAGTTGATGGTTGATAGAGATGAGCTTGGGGGTTCAGTTTTATTATCCAGATAACTATCTAGAGAGTTTTCGATTTCTCCCGATAACTATCGGGATCGATTTCGTTTTTGATTTCGTTTTCGATTTCTCCCGATAACTATCGGGATCGTTTTCTCCCAACAATTTTTAACTAAATATGATAGATAAAAAAACAATACGTTCTAAGTACAAAAAGCTTCGCGAACAGCTCACTGAGGATGCTTCAGACGAAATGAGTCTTCAAATAGCCAACCAAGCATTAAAACTTCCTATTTGGGATAAAACCTATTATCATATTTTCCTTCCTATTTCAGGAAAAAAAGAAGTAAACACAGAATACCTTATGCACATATTGCAAGGGAAAGACAAGAGTATTGCGGTTTCTAAAACCAATTTCAATACTGGAGAAATGCAGCATTTTTTATTACAGGAAAACACCCTTTTAAAAACTTCTAAGTACGGTATTCCCGAACCCGAAGCAGGAATAGAGCTCTTGCCAAATACACTAGAGCTTGTCTTTGTTCCTTTATTAGCGTACGATAAAAATGGAAATCGCGTAGGTTATGGCAAAGGGTTTTACGACCGGTTTTTAAAAAAATGTACACCCAACACTTTATTTGTCGGGCTTTCCTTTTTTGAACCCGAGTCAAAAATAGCTAGTGACGAAAACGATATACCTTTGGATTTTTGCATAACGCCGAAAAAAACACATCGTTTTAAATAATCTTATTATCTTTATTACATACTAACCATCAACAAATTAAAAGATTATGAACTGGTACTTAAAAGTTTTAAAGCAATACACAGATTTTAATGGTAGGGCACGAAGAAAAGAATATTGGATGTTTGTTTTGTTCAATATAATTTTTTCTATTATTGCAGTGTCTATAGATAACATTACAGGCTTGGCCATGGAACCACTAGGCTACGGACCAATTTACATAGTATATGGACTGTTTGTACTATTACCAGGAATAGCTGTAAGCATAAGAAGACTACACGACATTGGCAAGAGTGGATGGATACTATTGGTTGCATTAATCCCTTTTATAGGAGCCATTTGGCTAATTGTTCTTTACGCAACAGATAGCACCCCTGGAGACAATCAATACGGGCCAAACCCGAAGGAAAATACTATAGAAGAATAACTCTAATATACTTAATTTAAAAAAATGGAAACAACCAACAACCCTATGGGTACACCACCAGACAACAATTTAGTTTGGGCTATTTTATGTACCGTATTATGCTGTATGCCACTGGGCATTATCTCAATTATTAAATCAACTAAAGTAAAAGAACTTTGGGCATTAGGCGATGTTGCTGGTGCACAAAAAGCAGCAGACGACGCCAAGAAATACGCTATCTGGGGTGCTGTTATTAGTGTTGTGTTTTCAGTTATATTTTTTGTTATTTATTTTGTAATCTTTGCAGGTGCTGCAATTACCGGAAACTTATAATAAAACTTTAAAAATAGCCCTCTTGCTAGCGATAGCTGGGGGCTTTATTTATATATATTTCTATTACAACCCTGCCTCAACTTTTTTTATACCCTGTCCTTTTCACTATATAACAGGCTATCATTGCCCTGGCTGCGGTTCGCAACGGGCTGTTCACTTATTACTTCACGGCGATATTTTAGGTGCTTTTAGATTTAATCCACTATTAGTACTTACACTGCCTATCTTAGCTTACGGACTTGGAATAACAGTGGCTAATTGGATATTTGGCACCAATTATAGGTTTATGCTTTTTTACAGCAAACTTTTTATATTTGGGTATTTTGGACTGGCTATTGTGTATTGGGTTGTTAGAAACATCCCTATTTACCCTTTTAATTTACTTGCCCCTACAGGCTAAAAGCGTAAGGATTTGTCTTTCTAAAAAGTAGGTTTAAACAAAATTATTCTGCTGTTTCTTTCTTCGGAAATGCTTTTTTGTTGAAAAGAAGCAATAAGATAACTCCTATACTTATTGAAGAATCTGCAATATTGAAAACAGGGTCAAAGAAAGTGAAGTATTCTCCACCCCAAAAAGGAATCCATTCTGGCAAAGTACCGCCGTATAATGGAAAGTAAAGCATGTCTACTACCTTACCGTGAAACAGTGTGCCATAACCTCCAGCTTCAGGTAAAAAGGTGGCTAACTGGCGGTGACTATCGTTAAAGATAATACCGTAAAAAACAGAATCGATTATATTACCTAATGCACCAGCAAAAATAAGTGCTACACAAAAAATTAAAAGACCAGGCATTTTTTTCCTCACAGTATCCCAAAGCCAATAACCTATACCTCCAATTGCTACAATTCTAAAAAGCGTTAAGAAAAGTTTCCCGTATTCTCCTGGAATCTTTGCACCCCAAGCCATACCTTCATTTTCTACGAAAAGTATACTAAACCAATCAAACACGCGAACCTCTTCACCTAAAACAAAGTGAGTTTTAATATAAAACTTTGAAATCTGATCTATTAAAAGAATCAGAACAATAATAAATGTTGCTTTCTTTAGGTTCATAGTGCGTTAACTTACATTCACAAGCATACTTATTTGTAATTACTTTAAAAGAATGATGGCAAAAATAGCAATATTATTTGGTTTGCAGTAGCGAAATATCCCCCTTGATACTTTCTGCTTCAACAAGAAATTTTTTCGTTTTAACGAGTGTGTTTTCTACCACTCCATATTCTGAAACTGCTTTACCCCAAACATCATCCTTAGCGCTTACACTTATAGTACCTGTAGTAGTTTTAAGGTGAGCATTGCCTGAGAAATTGCGTAAATAGCAGCCTCCATCTGCTAAAGAAACAGCTAAGTTTTTATAGGAGCCTTCTACATAAACCGACGCTAGCTTAGATTGCACTTCTAAGGATAAATCTTGTGGGACTTTAAGGGTAAGTTCTATAGCTATTACCTTATGTGCAGCTAGTTTATCGTCTATAGTTTTAAAAAAAGGCGCAAATCCTGTATGTAGTGAAAGTGTACCTTCTAGCAAGTGTTCTTCTAAGACGACTGCTTCGGCAAAATCTCCATATATGTATACATCTACTTCTATTTTAGATTCTAGAGATGGCAATATGGTAATTTTATATATAGCGTCATCTGGTATAGAAACAAGCGTTATTCCTGTGGAAGTATACTCTTTTTTCATAATTTTTTGAGCCATCGCACAATGAGTTCCAAAGAAGGATAAAGCAATAATAAAGTATATACTGTACAGTCTATTAATCAAAAAAAACGGTCTTATGTTCACACTAGGTATTTAAGATTTTTTCAATAAAAAAGCCCCGAAAGATTTCGAGGCTAAAAAATAGTATTGCTCTCTGATAGCACAGAGAAAATTATGATTATTTCTGCATATTCTTTGCCTCTATGCTTAAGGTAGCATGTGGCACCAGCTTTAAACGTTCTTTGTTGATGAGTTTACCCGTAACACGACAAATACCATAGGTTTTGTTTTCTATACGAACCAAGGCATTTTTTAGATCTCTGATAAACTTTTCTTGACGAATTGCCAATTGCGAATTCGCCTCTTTACTCATAACTTCGCTACCTTCATCAAACGCTTTAAAGGTTGGTGAAGTATCATCGGTACCGTTATTACTATCGTTTTTATAAGAACTTTGAATTAATTCTAATTGTTCTGTAGCTTTTTTTATTTTTTCGTTTAGTAATATTCTAAATTCTTCTAGTTCGGCATCTGAATATCTAGTTTTTTCTGTCTCTATCATAATCTAATGTTTTTTTATACTTATTCGTGTTTCAATTTCGTCGAATGCAATTTCCGTTCCATTATCAATTTGCGGTTTAAATTGCAATTCCTCCGTCAAAGTCTCTTCTTTAATATAATCTATATTTTGAGTCACTGCATCGGTAAGACTTTCGTTTTCCTGAAGCGTAACTTCTATTCTATCGGTTACTTCAAAACCGCTGTCTTTTCTAAGGTTTTGAATTCTATTTACCAATTCTCTGGCAATTCCTTCGTTCTTTAAATGCGGTGTTATAGTAACGTCTAGGGCTACGGTAACTCCATTTGCATTTGCAACCAACCATCCTTCAATATCTTGAGAGCTAATAATAACCTCATCGAGTACCAAAATAGTATTTTTTTCATTAACTAAAACAGATATTTCCCTCTCTTTTTCAAGAATACCTATTTGGTGTTGGTCAAAGCCCGAAATTACTGCCGCCACAGCTTTCATATCTTTTCCAAAACGAGGACCAAGGGTTTTAAAGTCTGGTTTTATTTGTTTTACCAACATTCCAGACCCTTCATCAATGAGTTCAATCTCCTTTACATTTACTTCACTTTTAATTAAATCTGACACCGCAAGGATTTCTTCTTTTTCTGAATCTTCTAATACAGGTATCATTATTTTTTGAAGAGGCTGACGCACTTTAATTTTCTCTTTCTGGCGTAACGAGAGCACAAGGGAGGCTATTGTTTGCGCCTTTTGCATTTTGTGTTCTAGTTTTTTATCAATGAACTTAGTATCTACTTTTGGAAAATCGGTTAAATGTACCGAAGCTTTATTACCTTTTGATGTAGCTAAAGTTAAATCTTTATAAAGTCTATCCATAAAGAACGGAGCTATTGGCGCTCCTAGTTTTGCCACAGTTTCTAAACAAGTATACAAGGTCTGGTAAGCAGAGATTTTATCGTCATTATAGCTTCCTTTCCAGTATCTTCTTCGGCTTAAGCGCACAAACCAGTTACTCAGGTTCTCTTGAACAAATTCTGAAATAGCACGTGCCGCTTTTGTAGGTTCATAGGCTTCGTAAAAAGCATCTACATCTTTAACAAGCGTGTGCAGTTCTGAAAGTATCCAACGGTCTATTTCTGGGCGTTTTTCTAAAGGTAGGTCTTCTTCAATATACTGAAAATTATCCAGATTTGCATACAAACTGAAAAAACTATACGTATTGTAAAGAGTTCCGAAGAATTTATTGCGCACTTCGGAGATGCCGTCTTGGTCAAATTTTAAATTGTCCCAAGGGTTGGCGTTGCTTATCATATACCAACGGGTGGCATCTGGACCGTAAGTGTCTAAAGTTTCAAAAGGATCTACAGCATTTCCTAAACGCTTACTCATCTTTTGTCCGTTTTTGTCTAAAACAAGTCCGTTAGACACTACGTTTTTATACGCTACATCGTCAAAAATCATTGTAGCAATTGCGTGAAGGGTATAAAACCATCCACGTGTTTGGTCAACGCCTTCGGCTATAAAATCTGCTTTTCGCCAAGTGTTTTCCACCTTTTCTTTATTCTCAAACGGGTAATGCCATTGAGCGTATGGCATACTTCCGCTATCAAACCACACATCAATTAGGTCTGACTCGCGTTTCATAGGTTTACCACTCGCCGAAACAAGTGTAATACCATCTACTATATTTTTATGAAGGTCTATTTTTGCATAGTTTTCATCAGAGAAATCGCCTACTTTAAAATCTTCATAAATAGCTTTCTCCATTACTCCAGCAGCTACTGCCTTTTCCATTTCGGCTTTTAACTCTGCTACAGAACCTATAATTATTTCTTCTTTTCCGTCTTCGGTTCTCCAGATAGGCAATGGAATACCCCAGTAACGAGAACGCGATAAATTCCAGTCGTTTGCATTGGCAAGCCAATTGCCAAAACGGCCTTCACCAGTTGCTTTTGGCTTCCAGTTTATCTCCTTGTTAAGCTCGAACATTCTATCGCGGAATTCGGTTACTTTAATAAACCAAGAATCAAGTGGATAGTATAAAATAGGTTTGTCTGTACGCCAACAATTAGGGTAACTGTGAACGTATTTTTCAACTTTAAAAGCTTTGTTTTCTATTTTCAGCTTTATAGCAATCTCAACATCTACAGACTTATCGGGAACTTCAGAATCTTCATAGTATTCATTTTTCACGTATTTACCTGCAAGTTCCTTCATCTCTGGACGGAATTTCCCTTGTAAATCTACAAGTGGCACGAGGTTTCCGTTTTCATCTTTAAGCAACATAGGCGGAACTTCTGGAACCGCTTCTTTGGCAACCTTAGCATCGTCTGCCCCAAAAGTTGGTGCTGTATGTACTATACCTGTTCCATCTTCTGTAGTAACAAAATCGCCTGCAATTATTCTGAAGGCATTTTCTGGGTTTTGGTATGGCTTAACATAATCTAATAACTGCTCGTAACGAATGTCTATTAAATCGGCGCCTTTAAATTCTTTTGAAATAAAATACGGTATCAATTTATCCCCCTGAGTGAACGACTCTAAAGACTCTTCATTAGGTTTTTCTTCGTATTTACCAGCAAACTGACTTGCTACTAAGTTTTTTGCCAAAACTACGTTTATAGGCTGAAAAGTATATTGATTAAAGGTTTTTACTAAAACGTAATCAATTTTTGCTCCTACAGTTAATGCTGTATTGCTAGGCAGTGTCCACGGAGTGGTTGTCCAGGCAAGAAACCATATATCGTTAGACTCTTCGGCAAGGAAATCTGGTAAAGTTTGGGCTACTGCTTTAAACTGTGCAACAACAGTGGTATCTGTAGTATCTTGATAAGTACCTGGTTGGTTAAGCTCGTGGGAGCTTAAACCCGTTCCTGCTTTTGGCGAATATGGCTGTATAGTATAGCCTTTATAAATTAGGTTTTTAGAATATATTTCTTTTAACAACCACCATACGGTTTCCATGTATTTAGGCTCGTAGGTTACATAGGGATCTTCCATATCTACCCAATATCCAGCGCGTTCAGTAAGATTATTCCATACATCTGTATAGCGCATTACTGCTTTTTTACAAGCGGCGTTGTACTCTTCTACCGATATTTTTTTACCTATGTCTTCTTTGGTAATACCTAGTTCTTTTTCTACTCCAAGCTCTATAGGCAAACCATGGGTGTCCCATCCCGCTTTTCTGTCTACCTTAAACCCTTTTTGCGTTTTATAGCGACAAAAAATATCTTTTATAGCACGTGCCATAACGTGGTGTATCCCCGGAAGGCCATTAGCAGATGGAGGTCCTTCAAAAAACACATAAGGTGTTGCTCCTTCACGAATGGAAATACTCTGTTCAAAGATGTTTTCTTTTTTCCAAAAATCGAGTATTTCTTCCGCCAGTTTAGGGAGGTTTAGCCCTTTGTATTCATTAAATTTTGTGCTCATAGCGTGGGTGTTTCAATAAAGAGTGCAAAAGTAAGGTTTTTAGCTTAAGTTACGATAAGCCAAAATAATAAAACTTAAACCCTATAAAATAAAAAAGGCCACTCTTTCGATGTGACCTTTAATTTATTATACTTAACAAGTGTTAATTATACTCTAGTAAGTTTTAAAATTGCTTCAGTACTTGTCGTAATTCCACCATCTGTAGTTACATCTTCTTGCTTAATATTAAAGGTAGTGTTGTTAAATAAAGTAACGTCAAAAAGGCCTTCAATAAAATCGTCATCTTCAGGATTAAGGCTAATAGTTTGGTTTACTTCATTTAATGAGTAAGACCCGTTACTATCAACAACTATAATTTCTTCTTCAATAATAGGATCTTGACCTGTAGGAGTAACCGTAGTTACAATTCTATACTGTCCTACAGCCGTGTAGCTGCCATTTGCATTAAACACAACACTTACCTGAAATGTATCTCCTTCTACTGTAGCTGTAGCAACAGTAACAGTTGTACCAGATACATTAGTTGTTGAAGTACTATTTGCTGATAAATCAGAAATTTTATAGGTTCCTGCTAAATTTGCGTTAGTAAGGTTGTAAGTTGTTGCACCATCATCATCACTACCACAGCTAACAGTAGCTATAGCAAGTGCAAAAAGGAAAATTAATTTTGTGAGTTTCATAAGTTTAAGGATTATTTAAATTTTCGGCGAATATAACACCATTTCAGGTATTAACATCAATAACACACTATTTATTACAATTAGAATGAAATAAAGAGCCAATTTTAAGATAATTATAAGAAGTAGGTCTGTAACTATGAGAATTTCATGTGTGGCTTCAGCTACAATTTCTAAGATTAGTCCAAAACTTATATGCTTTTTATACATTTCTAGTGTAAGTTTTTCTTTAAAAAAGCATTATAATTTTGATTACTCCATTTTTTACCCCAAATTTGGTGTCCATTTTATGAATATAAATTAAATTTCTAATGAAAAAATTTTACCTTTTCCTACTTCTCATTGCGGTTTCATTTTCTTCAATTCAATCCCAAATCCTTGATCCAGTAAAATGGTCTACAAGTATTAAAAAAATATCTGAAACAGAATACGATTTATTAGCTACAGCTACTATAGAAGACAATTGGCATTTATACTCACAAGTAGTACCGCCAGACGGTCCTTTACCTACATTTTTTACTTTTGAAGACAATCCTGCATACCAAGCAGTAGGAAAAATTAAGGAAAGTAAAGGAATTACCGAGCACGACCCCGTGTTTGATATGGTTATTACCTTCTTTTCGCATACGGCAACTTTTACTAAACGAATTAAACTTACAGGCGATAAAGGCACTACCGTAAAAGGTGAAGTAGAATTTATGGTTTGTGACGATACGCGCTGTCTACCCCCTAACTATGTTGATTTAGTTTTTGATATCCCTGCGCCACAAAAAACAGAAACGGTCGTAAAGCCCGAAGACACAGAAAAAACAGAAAACACTGAAGTTACTGATGAAGCAACCGAAGTTGTAGAAGAAGTTGCAGCGGTTGATACCCTAGCAGAAACTACAGAAACAGTAAAGGACAGTGTTCAGCAAGCATCAAAAGAATCACTTTCAGCTACCCAAGAGCATAAAAACCAAGATGAAAAAGGGCTTTGGGCAATCTTTTTTATCGCTTTCATTTCTGGATTTGCAGCCTTGTTAACACCTTGTGTTTTTCCTATGATCCCTATGACGGTAAGCTTTTTTACCAAACAGAGTAAAACACGCGCTGCAGGAATTAGAAATGCAATTATTTACGGTTTAGCAATCATTGTAATTTATGTATTATTAGGGATACTGGTAAGTTTAATATTTGGAGCAGATGCATTAAATGCTTTATCTACCAATGTATGGTTTAATATTATCTTCTTTTTATTATTAATAGTATTTGCAGTTTCCTTTTTAGGTGCCTTCGAAATTATGTTACCTAATTCATGGGCTAATAAAGTAGACTCGCAAGCAGACAGAGGCGGTTTTATAGGTATCTTCTTTATGGCCTTGGCCTTGGCTATTGTTTCCTTTTCGTGTACCGGACCTATTGTTGGTACACTCTTAGTTCAAGCAGCAGCAGGAGGCAGTCAAATAGGACCTATTGTTGGTATGCTTGGTTTTTCATTAGCTATCGCATTGCCTTTTGCATTGTTTGCAGCTTTCCCAGGATGGATGAATTCACTACCAAAATCTGGTGGTTGGTTAAACACCGTAAAAGTGGTATTAGGGTTTTTAGAATTAGCCATGGCATTTAAGTTCTTATCGAATGCAGACATGGTATTAGACTTACATTTGTTTGAACGTGAAGTATTTATCGCAATATGGATAGCCATATTTGGAGCATTAGCATTTTATCTTTTCGGAAAAATACAATTACCACACGATTCACCATTAACGCATATTTCGGTAGGTCGTTTAAGTTTAGGGCTTATCGCATTATCTTTTACAATCTATATGATTCCAGGGCTATGGGGAGCACCACTTAATTTAATTAGTGCATTCCCTCCACCACAACATTATAGCGAATCTCCTTATGGGGTAGGTTTCTCTAAAGTTGGCGGAGGCGGTAGCGCCCAAGTGGAAGTTCCCGAAGGTGCGCATTTATTAGCACCACATGACATCATTGCTTTTAACGATTACGACAAAGGATTAGCGTATGCAAAAAAAATAGGCAAACCTGTTATGATCGATTTTACAGGAAAAGCCTGTGTAAATTGCAGAAAAATGGAGCAAAACGTTTGGGTTAAACCACATGTACTTGATATACTAAAAAACAAAGTGGTTCTTATTTCTTTATATGTGGATGACAAACGAAAACTGGATGCTAGTGAAGAAGTAGATTCTGAATTAAAACCAGGGAAAAAGCTGAAATATATCGGTCAAAAATGGAGCGAGTTACAAACCGTAAAATACAAAACCAATTCGCAACCCTTTTATGTTTTGATGGATCACAATGAAGAAAACCTTATTGAGCCTGTTGGGTATACCCCAGATGTTGAAGAATACTTCAATTGGCTTCAAAATGGAGTAGGTGCATTTAAATAAAAAGGCATAAACTCCTTATTTTAAGTAACATTGATTAATTTTAAGTAATTTTAAAATAAACAAATGATGGTTTCTTCGGAAGAAAAAATAAAGCCTACCTCTTTGGAAACGTATTTTGAACCTTTCCGAAACAATATCGTGGGGATTGATCAAGATTTCAATTCACCTTATGGAAGGAAAAAAATAATCTATACAGACTGGACAGCCAGCGGTAGGTTATACGGCCCTATTGAAGAAAAAATGCTGAAGGATTTTGGGCCTTTTGTAGCCAATACCCATACCGAAACATCGGTTACTGGTACGGCAATGACTAAGGCTTACCACGAAGCTAGAGTAATAATAAAAAAGCACCTAAACGCTAACGAGCACGATGTTCTTATTACTTGTGAAAGCGGAATGACAGGTGCTATAAACAAGTTTCAACGAATTTTAGGACTTAAAATTCCTGAAAACATAAAGCCGTATACAAAAATTCCAGATGCAATTAGACCAGTTGTTTTTGTTACTCATATGGAGCATCATAGCAACCAGACTTCATGGCTGGAAACAATTGCAAAGGTTGTGGTTATACCTCCAAACGATGATGTTTTGGTATGCATGGAAGCATTTGCAAAAACAGTAGAACAATACAAAGATCACCCTATAAAAATTGCTGCAGTTACAAGCTGTTCAAACGTAACTGGTATACAAACGCCTTACCATGAAATAGCAAAACTAATGCACAAAAACGGCGGACTCTGCTTTGTAGATTTTGCTTGTTCTGCGCCCTATGTATCTATAGACATGCATCCCGAAGAAGAAGGCGCTTATCTAGACGCTATCTTTTTTTCACCACATAAATTTTTAGGTGGACCGGGTTCTAGCGGTGTGTTAGTGTTTAACAATAATCTGTATAAAAACACGATTCCAGACAATCCAGGAGGTGGTACCGTATCATGGACTAACCCTTGGGGTAATCACAAATACATAGACGATATTGAAACCCGTGAAGACGGGGGTACACCCGGATTTTTACAAACAATTCGAACAGCACTTTCTATTCGATTAAAAGAAAAAATGGGTGTCGAAAATATTTTAAAGCGTGAACACGAGCTTTTAGCTATTATTTTTGAAAAGTTAAATAAGGTGGCAAACCTAAAAATTCTTGCCCCAAACACTACAGATAGACTAGCTGTAATAAGCTTTTATATTGAAGAGTTACATTTTAATCTGGGTGTAAAAATTCTCAATGACCGCTTTGGTATACAAACACGAGGGGGCTGTTCTTGTGCAGGTACTTACGGTCATTATTTACTACACGTAGACCAAGAAACCTCAAATAATATTACTTGCGAAATTGATGGAGGAGACTTAACTCATAAACCTGGATGGATACGTATGTCTATACATCCTACAACCACAAATACAGAAGTTGAATTTGTTTGTGATTCCATACAGCAATTAGCAGAAAACTTTAAGGAGTGGAGTAAAGACTATCAATACAATTGTAAGAGCAACGAATATTTTCATCCAAATGAAGTAGATGATAAGCTTTTAGAATCCTGGTTTTCAATGTAAAAGAATATACTAATTAAACATAGGTTTATACTAGTTGAAAAAACTATTACTTACTTTATTACTTATCCCTTTTATAGGTTCTTCTCAAGAATATGTAGACCTATTAAGAATTGGCTATGGCCAAACATTTAACAACGATTTTGAAGGGACCGCAAGTAATACTTATGTAAGGTTTTTTGATATAGGCTTTACGTATCCAGTTGTAATAAATGAAAATCACGCATTAATTACGGGTGCAGACTTTAGCCGAAATAATTTACAACTCTTCCCAGAAGCGGAGTATACAAGTTTATACAGTACAAATATAAAGCTAGGTATGGCTTCTACTTGGTCTGAAAAATGGAGCTCTACTATCGTTTTACTTCCAAAAATTGCTTCAGATTACAACAGTATTTCTAGATCAGATTTTTATTTTGGTGGTTTTGCTGTTTTAAAGCTAAAGAAGAATGAAAATTTTAAGTATCGTTTTGGGGTTTATGCTTCACAAGAGGCTTTTGGTCTCTTTACAACACCTATTTTAGGTTGGTATTACTTAAGTCCTAACAAACGTTTTGAAATGGATATGAGCTTACCTATATCTGCAGATGTAAGCTATAAATTTGGAATTACAACCCTAGGGATAGATTATTTTGGGATAGGACGTAGTTATAATGTACATTATGAAAATTCGCCAACCCTCTACGCAGATCTCAGTTCATTAGAATTTGCTGGCTATCTACAATTTAATGCGCTTAAAGAAAGCGTTTTGTTGCGTACTAAGCTAGGTTATTCAAGTAATAATTACGAGATGTATGCCGAAGGAGATAAACTTGATTTGGGTATTTCGGCTTTTAGCTTTGGCGATGATCGCACTCAGTTAAATCCTTCTTTACAAGGCGGTATTTTTCTAAAATTTGAAGCTATCTACAGGTTTCATATAGACGGCAATACAAAAAGTGAAAACCCTGATAATGAATAAATTTTAAAATTGAAGTTTTAGAATTTGAATGCTTTCACTTGTGATATTTTTTTCAAAATTTCTATCTTTAATAAATGGAAAAGAACTGTCCAGAATGTGGAGACAAGATTATAGGGCGCTCAGATAAAAAATTTTGTAGCGATGCTTGTCGTAATGCACATAATAATTCACTAAATAAAGACAGTAAAAACTTAATCAGAAACATCAACAATAGGCTCAGGAAAAACTACCGTATTTTAGAGACCTTAAACCCCAACGACAAGACAAAAACAACTAAAGATAAGCTCTTGCGTCTGGGTTTCAGTTTTGATTATTTTACAGGAATTTACACTACTAAGTCTGGAGCTACTTATTTTTATCTATACGACCAAGGCTATCTACCCTTAGATAACGACTTCTACCTTTTAGTAAAAAAAGATCTTTAATTTTTAAAAAACACATCAAGGCTATATGTGCTTAGGTATTATTATGTAAGCCCGCAAAACAATAGATTTATCATAAAAAAAATCGCCTGAGGAAATCCCCCAGACGATTTTAGTCATACAACAATTAACTATTATGAAACTATTCTTTTAAA
>JBLXDA010000003.1:178-202679 GCA_048264505.1 Aequorivita sp. | reverse complement strand
TGGGATGGAACCTATAAAGGAAGTCCAATGCCTTCAAGCGACTACTGGTTTAGAATAGAATATACCGAGGACGAGAACCAAAAAGAATTTAAAGGACACTTTACCTTAAAACGATAAATAGAAATTATATAGAAACCAAAAAACCCTGTAACTATTACAGGGTTTTTTGGTTTCTATATCTGTTGTTAGATAGTTAATTTTACTTGCTGTATTCTTCAGCTTAGTTAATTTGGGAAGTGTAAAACCAAGATTTGTTGTGTTTTCACAGTAATTATATTCTAAACCAATTCTGTAATAAAATATATCTTCGGCTTAAAAGCTTTTAAAAATTAAAACCTAATGATAAAACTACATTGTTGTAAATAGAATTTATTTCAGCAGTATCTGTTAAGCCTACGGAATACAGTTGTTGGTTTCTCTTTTGTTCTGAACGAGAATAAGCAAGATCTGTATAAAACTTTCCGAAGTTATAGCCAGCTCCTAATGAGAAGCCAACAAGTTCACCCATAATTTCAGTGTCTTCGTAAGGGCTGTCCTCGTAATGAAAACCTCCTCGAAGACTTATTTGGTTAATGCGGTATTCGCCACCTACTCTAAATTCAGAAGCTCCTTTTAAAGTGTTTTTTATTGAATTGTTTAGGTTTCTAAAATATGAATCGTTTGTAGGACTGTAGCGTGTGGATCCATAATCCTTATAAGAGTAATCAAAACTCAATAAACCGTTTTGGCCAAATATATATGCCGCACTAGCGTTAATTTTTGCTGGAGTTCTTAAGGTATAATCTTCATAGATGTTTATAACGTGAGGGTCAACTACCTCGTTTAAGTTTTGACCTTGAAAGAAGCGTCTAGTTTCAAGATATTGTGTTGTTTCTTCTGAAATTTGATACCAAGTAGGAGTGTCAAAACTTAGACCTAAACGCAAGTTATTTGCTACTTTAGCAATGGCTCCAAATTGTGCCGAAACACCTGCTCCGTTTACAAAAAGATTGTTTTCAAAACCTACTCTGTTTACAGTTGAACCAATATTACTATTGCTTTCTAGTAAAAAGGTGCTTTGTCTGTAATACAGCGAATGTGTATTTAGGTTTACACCAAAATATAAATTGTCTGTTACTTGAGTTGCTAAGTTTATAGTGAATTTACTGTTGTAGCCTTCAGAAAGGAATGCGTATTCTTGGTTAAAACTACCATCGGCAATATTTGAGATATAGTTTGTGTTTGAAAGGTTGTTAGGGTCTACTGGGTCTATAATAAACCCTTGGTAGCCTAAAAATGCATTTTGTGCGGCAGTACCTTCGTATTCGCCTAAATACTGATATAAACTCGAAATAGATTCATTTGATTGTAATTGCAATAAATCTAATGGAAGGCCTTGTGCTTGTGCAAGAAAAAATTCACTGATAGAAGTATCACCAGTTCCTGCAACGAATAATTCATTATCTAGGTTTTTAGTAGTGTCGTAATTTAGGCCAATTGTGAATTTTTTAAAAGCTGATTCTTGATTTGAATTATAAATCACAAAAACACCACCTAGCTGATTTAGAGCAACATCATCTGAAACGCTTTTCTCGTTGTTGTTAAAGTAATTGGCTTTGTTTTCTACATCAAAAAGAGAGGTTGAAAACATCAAGCCTGAATCTAAAAATACGGCACTACCTGCAGGGTTGATGCCCATTGCAGAAAAATCGCCACCTAAGGCGCCCATTGCGCCACTTAATGCTGTAAAGCGAGCGGTTCCAATATTTTCGTCTAAACTATACCGCAAAGCGTCGGTTATATTTTGTGAATTTGTAATTCCTATAGAAAAAATAGCAATAACAACTAAAAGTGATTTTTTCATCTAAATAAAGTGTTTAATGATTTTTTTTAAAGTAAAATGCCCAATTTAAAGTTCCGAAGTTTTTCAGGAATATCAATGGGCATTTCAATATGTTGTATTAGAAGTAATGACTTAAATATATTAACCGCGACCTCCGCGTCCACCTCCGCTGCTTCTTACGCTTCCGCTAGAACGAGAGCTACCTCCAGAGCTTCTTACAGATCCAGATGAGCGTGTGCTTCTGCTAGGAGAAGAATAGTTGCTGTTTCTTGTGGTATTGCTTCTAGTTGTTGTGTTACTTCTTCTGGTAGATTGTGTATTGCTGCTACGATTTGTTGTGTTTGATCTAGAATTTCTAACAGTACTGTTTGTGTTAGAACGCGAGTTTCGAACTGTATTGCTGTTAGCGCGTACATTATTTCTGTTTACACGACGTGTTAATTCAGAACGACTGTATGAATTTCTTGTTGAAGCATTGCTCGATCTTCCTTGCGTAGATGTTCTGTTGTAGTCTGAATTTCTTCTTCCGCGGTTATATGAAACACCATTGTGGTGATTGTTGTGGTGGTGGTGATAGTTTCCGTAATAGCCGTGGCCGTAACCATAGCCGTAGCCATAACCATACCCATAGCCGTAGTAAGGGTAGCCCCAACCGTAGCTAATACCCCAATAGGGTGTGTAAAATCCATAACCGTAGTAAGGATAACCCCAACCGCTCCAGTAATTTGAATACCAAGGGTTGTAGTAGCCATAATTATAACCATAGCCGCCATTGTTGTATACATTTACGGTGATGTCTTCTGAATTGCTGCCCCAAGGACCATAAGCCTCTTCACTATAGTTGTCTTCAATAATTATATTACCTTCTTCGTCTAGGCTTTCAGTTGTTGAATACGCATCTATATCTGTAAAAATAGCGCCTTCTTCAGGAAGATCTGAATAGGCATCAGACTTGCTTTTGAAGTATTGCTTGTAGTAATTTGCTTTTTCGTTTGAAGGCTCTTCATTTTGATATCCTTCTTCCGAAGCAGTGCTGTTGTTTGAAGAATAAATACCGTCGTTGTCATAATAACCGTTGGTATGTGTCCCGCAAGATGTTAGTAAAATAGCGAAAGCACCTATTAATGCTATAGGTGTTAAACGTTTAAGATATAAATTTTGAAAGGACATAACTCTGGTAATTTTATTGTTTGACTTCATAAAAATAAGTAGTTTTGCGGACAATAACTAATCATTTAACAAAGGTGCAACATTTGTGCCAAAATCTGAACAATGGCAAAGAATTTAACTACAAGAGCTGAGGATTACTCTAAATGGTATAACGAATTGGTAATCAAAGCAGACCTTGCTGAAAACTCAGGAGTTCGTGGCTGTATGGTTATAAAACCCTACGGTTATGCAATCTGGGAACGTATGCAAGCTGAGCTTGATAGAATGTTTAAAGAAACAGGACATCAAAATGCGTATTTCCCGCTATTTATTCCAAAGTCATACTTCAGTAAAGAAGCAAGCCATGTAGATGGTTTTGCAAAAGAATGTGCTGTTGTTACACATTACAGATTAAAAAATGCTGAAGATGGCAGTGGGATTGTTGTAGATCCTGATGCTAAACTAGAGGAAGAATTAATTGTTCGTCCTACTTCAGAAACTATTATATGGGATACTTATAGAAAGTGGATACAGTCCTATCGCGATTTACCACTTTTAATAAACCAATGGGCAAATGTGGTGCGTTGGGAGATGCGTACGCGTTTGTTTTTGCGTACTGCAGAGTTCCTTTGGCAAGAAGGCCATACGGCACACGCTACAAAAGAAGAGGCGATAGTAGAAGCAGAGCAAATGATGAATGTATATGCAGATTTTGCTGAAAACTTTATGGCTATACCTGTTATAAAGGGTACAAAAACCGAAAGCGAACGATTTGCGGGCGCTTTAGAAACATATTGTATTGAAGCTTTAATGCAAGACGGAAAAGCGTTACAAGCTGGAACTTCACACTTCTTAGGACAAAATTTCGCAAAAGCATTTGATGTTAAATTTGCAGCTAAGGACGGTAGTTTAGATTATGTTTGGGCTACTTCTTGGGGTGTTTCTACAAGACTAATGGGTGCTTTGGTGATGACCCATAGCGATGATAATGGTTTAGTGTTACCTCCAAACTTGGCGCCAGACCAAGTGGTAATAGTACCTATTTACAGAAAAGACGAAGAGTTTGAAGCAGTAAATGAAGTTGCGCTTAATTTAATGAAGGATTTGCGTGCTAAAGGGGTACGTGTTAAATACGACAATAGAGATACCCATAAGCCAGGCTGGAAGTTTAATGAATACGAATTAAAAGGAGTTCCGTTGCGTATTGCTATTGGTCCTAAAGATGTTGAAAAGGGGACAGTAGAGCTTGCGAGAAGAGATACGCTTCAAAAAGAGTTTGTAAGTAATGAAATTATAACTGAAAAGGTAGTTTCTTTACTAGATGAGATTCAGAAGAACCTTTTTCAAAAAGCAGTGACCTATAGAAGCGAACAAACTTCGGAAGTGTCTACATATGAAGAATTTAAGTCTGTTTTAAACAGTAAAGGAGGCTTTGTATTGGCACATTGGGACGGTACAACCGAAACGGAAGAGCAAATTAAGAACGAAACAAAAGCAACAATTAGATGTATTCCTTTAGAAGGAAGTGATGAGTCGGGAAGCTGCATGGTTACTGGAAAACCGTCAAAAAGAAAAGTGCTTTTTGCAAAGGCGTATTAATTTTTTTTGAAAAAAGTTATTTAGGATTTGCTTCATTCAAAAAATGTTGTATTTTTGCATCCGCATTTGAAAATAAACAATGGTCCGTTCGTCTAGGGGTTAGGACGCCAGGTTTTCATCCTGGTAACAGGGGTTCGATTCCCCTACGGACTACAAATTAGAATTTAATAAAACAAAAATGGCAAATCACAAGTCAGCATTAAAGAGAATTAGAAGCAACGAGGCAAAGCGCTTGCGTAACCGTTACCAGCACAAAACTGCCCGTAATGCCATGAAGAAGTTTCAAGAACTTTCTGATAAGAAAGAAGCAGAAGCTATGTTTCCTAGTGTTGTTTCAATGATTGATAAATTGGCAAAGAAGAATATTATTCACAGTAATAAAGCTTCCAATTTAAAATCGAATATGGCTAAGCACGTAGCAGCGCTATAATTCTTTTTACTTAAAATTTTAAAAGACCCTTTCAGGAAACTGAAAGGGTCTTTTTGTATATTAAAACTAAAGCTAGTTAAGATTTCTTTACCGAAGTAGGTACTAAGCTAGAATAATCTCCATTGTTTCGCATAACATCGCGTACAATAGTAGAGGAGATGTTTGAGACTTCAGGAGAGCAAATTAATATAACAGTGTCTACTTGTGCCATTTTATAATTGGTTTGCGCTATGGGTTGCTCATAATTATAATCTGTAGTGTTTCGTAAACCACGAACTATAAACTGAGCTTTTTCAGTTATACAGAAATTTGCAGTAAGTCCAGAATAGCTCTTTATCTTTACTTTTGCTTCAGATTTAAAAATTTCTTCAATAAACCCAATTCGTTCCTCCAGAGAGAACATCGTTTTTTTATCTGCGTTAACGCCTATAGCAATAATAAGCTCGTCGAATAATGGAAGTGCACGTTTTATGATATCTACGTGTCCAAGAGTGATTGGGTCAAAAGTACCGGGAAAAACTGCGCGTCTCATTAGTTTGGTTTATGGTTTTAAAAAGCAATGTAAGTTACTAAGATAAAGAGATAATAATAAATCTCTTTTTAGATTAATAAAATTTCGCAATTAAGATTATTATTGCCGCAATAACGGTAGCTAACACTACGCCTCGCGCTCTGTAATATTGATTTTTCTTTAATAGGATAAAAAACACAACTAGGTTTAAAACTGCGCCTAAGGCAATTAAACTGCCTAGAAAATCATTTTCTAAAGCTGCTTGGAGGGTAGATTCTAAACTTAATTTAGAAAAGAAGAAGATGTATAAGTAGGTGCCAGCCATATTTGCTGCCAGACCCATTACTAACCCAATTAAAATTTCTTTTACGTGTGGTTTCATAGCTTTTAAGCTTTTTATAATTTATTCTTGAAAAAGTTTAGTGTTTAAAAATCCCAAGTATTTAATTCTTTCATAGCGTGATGCGCAGTTAAATCAAACTGTACGGGAACAACAGATACAAAACCATTGTGCAGCGCCCATTCATCTGTGTCTTCGCCCTTGTCTTCATTTACAAATTCGCCAGTAAGCCAGTAGTAATCACGCCCCAATGGATTGGTTCTTTTGTCGAATTTCTCTTCCCAATGTGCATTTGCTTGTCTACAAACTTTTATTCCTTTTATTTCTGAAGCGTTTAATTTTGGGATATTCACATTTAAAACGACGCCTTTTGGTAGTCCGTTTTTAAGGGTTTGCTTTGCAATACTTTTTACAAACTTTTTTGAAGCTTCAAAATTTGCATCTAAAGCGTAGTCTAAAAGTGAAAACCCTATAGAAGGTATGCCTAAGGTTCCTGCTTCTACTGCAGCACTCATAGTGCCGCTGTATATTACATTTATAGACGAATTGCTACCGTGGTTTATACCGCTAACGCAAAGATCGGGTTTGCGTTTTAAAATTTCGTTTACAGCCAGCTTTACACAATCTACAGGAGTACCACTACAGCTGTATTCAATTTGCGGATCGCCATTAGTCATTTTTATACTATTGCAATATAAAGTGTCGTTAATAGTTATGGCGTGACCCATACCGCTTTGGGGAGAATCTGGAGCTACAACACAAACGTCTCCAATTGTATTCATTACTTCTATTAAAGTGCGAATACCAGGAGCATTGATGCCATCGTCATTTGTAACTAGTATTAAAGGTCTTTTTTTGGACATTTTTTTGTATTTTGAAAGAACAAAAATACATTTATTAATTCTGAATACAGAATTCTAGTTTTTCAGAATTTAATAAAACTGTTTAACAAAAAATTAGTACCTTAATACATAAATGGCACAGTTTTTTATATAATTTAGACACTTATAAATAATACCCTATTATGCGGATAATGAAAAAAAATTTTAAAGTATTGTTTTTGGCGGTTTTCGTTTCTGTCGCTTCTTGTAGTTTTACTACTAAGGAGTTTGAAGATACAGACAAAGACAAATTACTTTTAGACCTTATTACCTATGTGCTTCAAAAAGGACATTACGACCCTAAAGATATAAATGACGAATTTTCTGCAGGAGTTTACAAAGATTTTATAAATGGATTAGATCCTTTAAAAAGATATTTTTTAGCTTCAGATATTGCTGAATTCAGTAAATACGAAACTCAGATAGACGATCAAATTAAAAACAAAGACCTTACCTTTTTTGATTTAGTTTACGATCGTTTTAATGAGCGTATGGAAGATGTAAAAAAGATATATCCTGAAGTGTTGAGCGAACCTTTCGATTTTACTAAAAAGGAAACTATAAATGTAGATTATGACAATCTAGCCTACGCTAACTCTAAGGATGAATTAAAAGCGCGCTGGAAACAACAGTTAAAATTTACAACTCTTTCTGGTTACTATGATTTGGTAGAAGACCAAAGTAAAAGTGACGCAACTAGTGATTCTTCAGATGAAGAAGAGGAAGCAACAAAACCAGAGACTTCAAAAGAAAAACTTTCTAAGGCTGAACTTGAAGCCAAAGCAAGAGAAACTTCAAAAAACTCACTTGATGAGTATTTTGATTTCACAAAAGACTTAGAGCGCAAAGATTATTTTGCTATTTACCTGAATACTATCGTAGAAGAGTTTGACCCACACACAAACTATTTTGCGCCACCAGATAAAGATAGATTTGATCTGCGTATGTCTGGTAAACTAGAAGGGATAGGTGCTAGGCTTCAAAAAAAGAACGATTATATAACCGTAATTGAAGTTATAAGCGGTGGTCCAGCTTGGAGAAGTGAGAAAATAGAAGTTGGCGATGCTATCTTAAAAGTAAAGCAAGAAGACGAAAAAGACGCAGTTAGTATAGTTGGTATGCGTATAGATGATGCTGTAAAGCTAATAAAAGGCCCAAAAGGAACTAAGGTTACACTTACCATTAAAAATGTAGATGGAACGATAAGCGATAAAGTAATTACTCGCGATGTAGTTGAGCTGGAAGAAACTTATGCAAAGTCTTCGTATATAGAAAAGGACGGCCGTAAATTTGGTCTTGTTAATTTGCCTCAGTTTTACTTTGATATGGAAAACTACAAAGAGCGCAATGCAGCAACCGATGTTAAAAAAGAAATCCTTCGTTTAAAAGAAGAAGGTATGGAAGGTCTTGTTTTAGATCTTCGCGACAACGGTGGAGGTTCGCTGCGTACAGCTGTAGATATTGCTGGACTTTTTATTAAAAAAGGACCCGTAGTACAGGTTGCTTCAAACGGCAAAAAAGAAGTTTTAGAAGATAAAGACAGCGAGATTGTTTGGGATGGACCTTTAGTTATTCTTGTAAATGAGTTATCTGCTTCGGCTTCCGAAATTTTAGCGGCTGCTATGCAGGATTACAAACGCGCTATTATCTTAGGAAGTAAGCAAACTTACGGAAAGGGAACAGTTCAAAATGTAATAGATCTAAACCAATGGCTTCGCAAGAACGATTTGGGCGATTTAGGCGCTTTAAAGATTACTTCTCAAAAATTTTACCGTGTTAATGGCGGTTCTACACAGTTAGAAGGCGTAAAGAGTGATGTTATTATGCCAGACCGCTACAGCTATATAGATGTAGGAGAAAGAGATTATGACAATCCATTGCCTTACGACAAGATAGAAGCTGCAAAATATGATGTTTGGGATGGCTATATAGATTTTAGTGAAGCAATAGAGAAAAGTAAAAACCGTATGGCTCAAAATGAGCAGTTAAAGTTGATAGACGAAGACGCGCGATGGATAAAAACTCGTAGAGATGAAAAAGAAGTGAATCTAAATTTTGACGATTACAGTGCTGAAATTGAAAAACGCAAAGAAGAAACTAAGCGTTTTGATGCAATTGACACTTACGACAATCAACTAACTTTTAAATCATTGCCTTATGAAGTTGCCTTGATGAAGAAAGACACTACGCTTTCAGAAAAGCGCAAGAGATGGCATAAAAATTTAAGTAAAGATATGTATGTAGAAGAAGCTGTACATGTACTTGAAGACTTAAAACTCAATAATATTAAAGCCGGAAAAGTAGCTAATATTAAAAATTAGATAACTAGCAGAAACACTAATTGTGTAACAGTTAGTTGAAAAATAAAACCTACAGTGTATTAATTACAGTTGTAGGTTTTTTTATTTCTAGGCGGTGAGAATTTTCATTAAATTTGAAATGTGAAAAACACTACTTCATTAACAAAAATAGCGCTCCGAAAGTTCAAAAAGAACTTTTGGGGCGTTTTCAGTTTGTGTTTTTTAGCAGTCTGTGTTCTAATTGCAATTTTTGCCTATGCTTTAGCGCCAGATAATTCGCAGAATGCTAACCAGATGCATCTTTCAATTCACTCTAAGAACCCTGGTTTTACAGTAAAAATGCTCACTATACCTGCGCCAGAAGTAGCGCAGAGCTCCTTGTCTGTTTTCTTTTTTGGTAAAAAAAATACAAGTACAGAGATTCCTATTTCTGCGTATTCGCTTAAAGGAGCTGTTTTAGAAATTACAGAGTACACAGCCGAAGGTACTGGTGGGCTTCAAAAGGAATACGCACTTTCATTATTTCCAGATTCGGCAAGTATAGATGAAGTCCCTAAGAGGTATATTTCAGAAAAAAAATTCCTTCTTGGTACAGACAAATACGGAAGAGATTTATTAAGCCGTATGCTTATAGGTATTCGTATTTCTCTTGCTATTGGGTTTGTAGCGGTGTTTATATCTTTAGTGCTAGGGATTACTCTGGGAGCCTTAGCTGGGTATTTTGGAGGTAAAGTAGATGCAGCCATAATGTGGCTTATAAACGTTACCTGGTCTATACCAACGCTACTTTTAGTTATCGCCATTACATTAGCGCTTGGGAAAGGATTTTGGCAAGTATTTATAGCTGTAGGTCTTACAATGTGGGTAGAAGTTGCGCGTGTAGTACGCGGGCAGGTAATGGGGGTAAAGCAGATGCAATATGTTACTGCTGCCCGTGCTTTGGGGTATACAGACTTTAGGATAATTGTAAAACATATTTTGCCCAACAGTATGGCGCCAGTAATTATTATTTCGGCAGCAAATTTTGCAGGAGCTATTCTTATAGAAAGCGGACTTTCCTTTTTAGGTATTGGAGCCCAACCGCCTATGCCTAGTTGGGGCGGTATAATAAAAGACCATTACGCCTATATAATTTTAGGAAAACCTTATCTAGCCCTTATCCCTGGTCTTGCAATTATGAGCCTTGTAACTGCCTTTATGTTAATAGGAAACGCATTGCGCGATGCGATGGATGTACGTAATGAGTAGCGGTGATTGTATTAAACAATTCGTATATTTGAGATACATTAAATCTAATGAAGATGGATATTACAGAAAGAAAATATAGGTTGATTCAAAAATGTATTGAAATATCTACTGTTGAAGAAATAGAAAGAGCCGAATATTTCTTTAAACACGAAATTGAAGCTAATGATTTTTGGGATGACTTGCCTGAGCAGGTTAAGAAATTAATTGAAAAAAGTAAAGAACAAAGTCGCCAGGACGTAGTTATTTCCCACGAGACAGTGATGGATAAGGCGCGAAAGAAAATAGAGAATAACCAATGACCATTTTATGGACATCATTGGCTGAGATAACTTTTCAGGAAGAAATCGGCTTTATTCTTCAAAAATGGAACACTAATGAAGCTGGGAAATTTATTGATTTGGTGGACGAATTTACAAAGTCACTTTCTTCAAATCCTTATTTGGGTAAGATTTCTAAAAAAGGAGATATTAGAATGTTTGTTCTTTCCGAACAAACTACCGTTTTCTATGAAGTTTTTGAGAATAAAAATCGGATAGACCTTCAATTGTTTTGGAATAATTCTAGAGACACTAAAGAGCTTGATAAATATTTTTTAGGTTTCTAAGACGAGTAATTATATATAAGCCAAAATGAAAATTTCATTTATAGTATTAGTAATATGTTTCTTTTTCATCTCTTGTAAAAAGGATCCAATTACCGTTGATGTTCCTTGGCAAATATCTTTAGGTGATTTTCAGTCAATCAGTTATAGTGTTTCAGATACTTTAAAAAAGTATAATAATATTGATGCCGACAACGTAATTAACAAAGCCCAATTTTTGTCTTTTATGGCAAATTTAAAAGCAATGGCTAAGGATTCTGTTTACATTAAAGAAAATCTGCGCGAAGCTTTCAGAATTGATTCTGCAGCTGTTTGTGAAAATTTACTAAAACCAAACCATAAGTATCTATTGTTAGAGGAGCCAGTTAGGAGTACAACTATGTCTCCTATTTTAGATTATGAAATGGATTATGTTATTGAACTATTTAAAAAGTGTAACTTCCAGATACCCAAAAGAAAGCAAGTTGATGAAGAAAATGCTAGGTTCTTTTATTGGTTGTCCTATATTAGGGTAAGAGATCAATGGTTTAGGGTGCCACAGCGTGAAGCAGATTGGGATGTTCAAACGAGATTAGACTTTGAGAACCAAAAAATATTAGATCAAATATTTACAGTAGAGAACTATCCAAACCATCAATATTTTAAAGAAATATTGATGGTTTTACTTTTGCATTCAGACAATGCAGATTGGACTTTTAAATGGTTAAAAACGTATCTAGACGTTTATGAAAAGGACTCCCAAACATTTGGGTTTATTAATCATTTTAACAATAGAAGCTATGTATCAGATGATCCTAGAATTCGAGAACTTGTTATGGCTTATAAAAATTCAGATTTAAGCCAGAAATAGCTAATTGTTTTTAGATAATAGTATTTTTGAAGTATGAATCGAAAATACATTTACCCTCTAGTAATTATTATTGTAACCGTTGCATTGTATTATGCAGACGATTTTATAGATACAGACCAAAAAGCTGTCTCACAAACTACCAATACTACACCGTATAAAGCGGTAGAATTTGACGCTTCATTTTTGCCTAGTTCAACTACAGGAGCCATTGTAAATCACAATTATTTCACACTTTCTTATTCCGAAGAACACGAACAGGCAGAATGGGTTGCTTATGAATTAAGCGATAGAGATTTGGTTAAAAACGATTTTGATAGACCGTATTTTATTGAAGATAAAAGCGTAAAAACAAGATCGGCAGATTGGCGTAACTACAAAAATTCTGGTTATGACCGTGGGCATCTTTGCCCTGCCGCAGACCGCGGGTTTTCGTATGATGCCTTTAAAGAAACATTTTTAACAAGTAATATAAGTCCGCAAGACCACGAATTTAACGCGGGTATTTGGAACCGTTTAGAACAAAAAGTGAGGTATTGGGCAGAGACCTATAATGGAGTTTATGTAGTAACTGGAGGTGTTTTAAAAGGAAATATGAAAACGATAGGCGATGAAAATGTTTCGGTGCCTAATCAGTTTTATAAAATAGTTGTCGCTGTTTCTGGAGAAAATTATAAGGCGATCGCTTTTTTAATTCCGAATAAAGCTAGCAGTGAATCATTTTATAATTACGCCGTTTCTATAGATGAAATTGAAGAAGTAACAGGAATTGATTTTTTTCCGAATTTAGACGATGCAGTTGAAGATAATCTGGAGAAAATGAAAAATTTAAAAGCCTGGGGTAGAAAGTAGTTTTCGGTTTACAGCGGGTTTAGTTTCTGTTTGAAGTTAAGGTTGTTCTAAAGAATCAATATCTTCAATTAGAGTTTCATTCAATATAAAGACGTTTGATAGGCTTGTTAAGTCTTTCTTTTTAGTGCTTCCCGAGTAAATTAAATTTCTTTCTTTTAATTCAATTTTAGCGTTTCTAGCTTCCATTAATGGGATAGTCGCTATGCTTTTTAAAAGTACATTAGCATACTTACTCTTAGCCCCGTAAAAACTGTAGGATTCTGACCTGTGAGATAAAATATAGGATAGAAGAATAAAAAAATTAGATTTAGAGAGCTTACAAGGCTTGAAATTGGAGCTTAGGTTAAGCTTCCTAGAAATTATAGTTGTTTTTATCGTTCTACTATTCCAGCTAAGCTTCGTATTAACAGTCCAATTAGTACTGTTTTCAACAAAACTCACATCACCTTTGTGAAATAGCTTCATTGAGTTTACAATAGATTGAATGTGTTTATGAGGTTTTTCCAAAATTTCAACTTCAATTATCAGTTAAGATTGTTTTCTAATTAGAGCTTAGGTGTAATGATAATTTGAAGCGTCTAGTTTTACAAAAATAAACAGTAAAATAGTAAAGCCCCATAGCGCTGAGCCTCCATAACTAAAGAAGGGAAGTGGTATACCTACAGTTGGGAAGATACCGGAGACCATTCCTATATTCACAAAAAAGTGAAAGAATAAAATAGAGGCTACACTGTAGCCATAGACTCTACCAAACTGCGATTTTTGTTTTTCGGCTTTAAAAATTACACGTAAAATTAGGCCCACAAATAGCAGTATAACAATCATACTACCTACAAAACCCCATTCTTCACCAACGGTACTAAATATGTAATCTGTGTGTTGTTCGGGAACAAAATTTCCTTTGGTTTGGGTTCCTTGTGTCCAGCCTTTTCCTAACCAACCGCCATTGGCAATTGCAATCTCACTTTGATGCGTGTTATAGCCTATACCACGGGCATCTACTTCTTTTCCTAAAACAATATTAAAGCGATCGCGGTGTCTTTGTTCAAAAACATTATTAAAAATATAACTCACAGATAAGGCAAAACCTATACACCCAGCGGTTATTAATATGTACTTAATGATGTTTGGACGTTTTTTTCGGTTTCTAAAATAGATAAAACCTCCAATAAGTACTACTGCTAACGAAACCCATATTGCTCCTAACACAAGTGTTAATACAAAGAGAACAACGGCAAAAAGGCCTAGTAATAGATATACACCGTGCATACCTTCTCTGTATAGCGGAAAAAGAAAAGCGGCGTATATCATTGCGCTTCCAGGGTCTGGTTGCGGAATTATTAACAATGCCGGTAAGGCAATAATTGTAAATGCCGCAACTTGGTGTTTCAAACTCTTCATATTTGTTTGAATGTCGCTTACGTATTTTGCCAAGGCAAGGGCAGTAGCGGCTTTTGCAAACTCACTTGGCTGTATGCTAAAGCTTCCGAAGGAATACCAAGAAGTTGCTCCAGAGATATTTTTTCCGAAGACAAAAAGCCCGAGTAGCGATAGCAAGGAAATGATGTAAAACAAACTAGAGAATTTCTCGTAAAACTTAGATTCTATGGCGAGTAGAAAAACTATGAGAAGTATACTAAACCCAATAAACATAAACTGTCTAGCGTATATTTGGTTGAAGTCCCAAAACCCTTTTACGGTATCGCTTAATGATGCAGAATAAATATTTACCCAGCCCATAATAACGAGGGCGATGTACATAAAGATCATCAACCAGTCAAAACGCATATTAGATTTGCTTCCTATCATTAGCGATTTATTGAAAATGGCGCCCCACTATATGGCTTAGCATATTCTGCTTCTAAACTTCCTTCTAGCACATATTTTTCCATATCGGTACGGGTTATTTCACCTTTAAGATATTTTTCTATCATAAGTCCAGCTATGCGTCCTGCCCAGCGCGAACCCCAATACCCGTTTTCAACAAAAACAGCAATGGCTATTTTAGGGTTGTCCTTTGGGGCAAATGCTACAAAAATAGAATGGTCTGTAAGTTGTACACGTTTTCCGTCTATTTTAGTGAAGTTTTCTGCTGTTCCTGTTTTTCCACATACTTCAACTCCTGGTACTTTAATTGATGCTGCTGTTCCACTTTCATACACTTGGAACATACCTTCAATTACAGGTTCAAAATACTTTGGATCAACTGAAGTGTGATTTTTTTTAGTAAATTTTTGCGGAATAGTATCCGGGCCAATTATATTTTTTATTACGTGTGGCGTATAATAATAACCGCGATTGGCGATGGCTGCCGTAAAATTAGCCATTTGCATAGGTGTAAGTAATACTTCACCCTGCCCAATTGAATTTGAAATTGTTGCAAGTGAAGACCAATTGTGGGCCGGAAAATCGTGAATTTTATTATAATAAGCCGAAGTAGGAATGTTTCCTCTTTTTCCACTTGGTAGATCGTAACCTAAAAAATCGCCCAATCCAAAACTCATAAGATCTTTTCGCCAAGCATCAATACCTTCCTGAGGGCTAGGATAAGTATCCATAATTCTTTTATAAACGGTACAAAAGTAAGTGTTACAAGACCTGGCAATACCAGAAGTCATTGTAACTGGTCCGCTATGGTGACATCTAAGAACCCTTCTTCCGAAATGAAATCCGCCGCTGCAACCTATTACATCATCTGCTTTAATGGCTTGTTCTTGGAGGCCTACCAATGCGGTTAGTGTTTTAAATGGCGATCCTGGAGGGTATTCGCCCATCAAAACTCTGTCGTATAATGGTTTGGCAATGGTGTCATACCATAATTTTGTAAAGTTCTTTGAACGATCGCGGCCTACTAATAGCGATGGATTGTAACTGGGAGCAGTAATAAGGGCGAGTATTTCACCGCTCTCTGGTTCAATAGCCACGATACCACCTCGTTTGTGAATCATTAATTCTTCTCCATACTTTTGAAGTGTTTCGTCTATGGTAAGCTGAATGTCTTTTCCTCGTTCTGGTAAAGTGTCGTAAATTCCATCTTTATAAGGGCCAATATCTCTATTAAAACGGTCTCTTTGTATATATTTTACGCCTTTTACTCCGCGTAGTACTTCTTCGTATTCTTTTTCTACACCCGCTGTACCTATAAGTTCACCCATTTGATAATATGGGTTTTTCTCAATTATGGCATTGTTTACTTCGGCTATATAGCCCATAACATTTGCAGAATGGTCTACTTGATATTCACGCAAAGATCTACGCTGAATATAAAAACCTTCGTACTTGTACATTTTTTCTGAAAGGGAAGCGTAATCTGCTTTGTTTAATTGGGGGAGTACCACTGAAGGTAATCTAGGTGAATAAACACGTGCTTTGCGAAGAATTTCCTTTAGCTCTTCTTTTGTGATTTTTAATAAACTACAAAACTCTAAAGTGTCTAATGGTTTTACATCTTTTGGAATAACCATAACGTCATACGAAGGTTGGTTAGATACCAAAAGCTTCATATTTCTGTCGAACATATAACCGCGTTGTGGGTAATCATACATTACCTTAATAGCGCTATTTTCTGAAAGTGCATCTGGAGAAGCGTCATAGATTTGTAAATAGAATAATCTGGCCGTAAAAAGGATACAGCTAATTAAAACTAATGCTATGAGGACTATTTTTCTCATGATGACTTTCGGTTAAATAGTATCATTGAACACACAATAACGACTATTGTAAACAAACCGGAAAACAAGGTAGACTTTAATAACAAAACTATATGTTGAAAGCTAAAAATTTCTAAAGCAAACATTATAAAATGATGCGCAAAAACCAAAGAGACAATATAAGTAAGTCTTTCCATAGGTTCTGCTTTTTTTATCTTAACGCTGTTGTATTCATAACTTACCCCAAAAGAGTACTTTAAAACTACGGGGCGTATATACGCTATAAAAGCACAGGCTGCAGCGTGCACACCTCCAGAATCTTCAAATATATCTATAGAAAGCCCTAATAAGAAGCTCAAGAAAATTAACAACGCCTTGTTACCATCTAACGGAAAAAGGAGGATAAATAATATATAAGGGTAAGGATTTATATAACCGTCTATATTTATGTTATTAAGTAAAAGTACCTGGAAAAAAACCAGCAATACAAAACGTAAGCTATTTTGTATGATATCACTATTCTGCATCTTCCATCTCTTTTTCTAATTCCAAAATCTCTTCCGCCTCTTTGTTTTCTATTAAGTATACGTGCTCAAGGCTCGTCATATTGTTAAAGAGGTGTATGTTTACTAAATAGTAATTGTTGTCTTTGTCTAAATGAAAATCTTTAACGGTACCTATTAAAATGCCTTCAGGGAAAATAGTAGAACGCCCCCCTGTAATAATAGTGTCTCCTTTTTCTATTTTGGCTAATCGAGGTATATCTATTAACTGAACAATATTAGGGTCTTTAGTGTCCCACACAAGCGAACCAAATTGGTTAGACTTTTTAAGCTTCGCATTTATTCTGCTATTTGTATTTAAAATAGATTGTACAGTTGCGTAATTATTGGAAACATTACTGACAATTCCAACAATTCCTTTTGAAGAAATCACTCCCAAATCTATCGTTATACTGTCGTTTGAGCCTTTGTCTAGCGTGAGTTGGTTTTTTGTTTTTGAATAGTTGTTGTTTATTACTCGTGCCGTATAATAACTGTACTTATTAGAAATAATACTGCTGTCTAGTTCTTCAACATCTACTACTTCTTTAAATTGATCTAGTTTTTTGCGAAGCCTTAAATTTTCTTCGAATAACTGTTGGTTTTCTTTACGCAGGGAGAAATAGTCTGTAATATTATTTCTAAAGGTATAAACACCGCCCGTAATTGAGTTGGCAGAGCTTATATATTTGTTGTTGTGGTAATTGTGTGTTTGTATAGTTAAGGCTACAGAAATACTAAAAAGCACAGCAAACAACAAGAAATTTTTATTCCGAATGAAGAAAAATATAATCTGCTGCATTGCTATGTAGAGTTAATGTATTCTGCTTTTTAATGGGAGCAACGCCAATAAAATGGGCAACTATTATTTATAAAGTACTTTAAAGAGAAATTTACTTAAATACTATTTAATCAACACGCTTTTGTATTTACTTAGGTTTTTTAAACAAATACCTGTACCACGAACTACGGCGCGTAAAGGGTCTTCGGCTATATAAACTGGAAGGTCTGTTTTTTGCGAAAGCCTTTTGTCTAGACCGCGAAGCATAGAGCCTCCACCGGCAAGATATATTCCTGTGTTGTATATATCTGCAGCAAGTTCAGGAGGAGTCTGCGAAAGCGTTTCCATAACAGCATCTTCAATTCTAAGAATAGACTTATCTAATGCTTTAGCTATTTCTCTATACGAAGTTTGTACTTGTTTAGGTTTACCAGTTAACAAATCACGCCCTTGTACGTCCATTTCATCTGGTGGTAGCTCTAGATCTTCAGTAGCAGCACCAATTTGTATTTTTATTTTTTCGGCAGTGCGCTCCCCAACATATAGGTTGTGCTGTGTACGCATATAGTAAACTATATCGTTTGTAAATACGTCTCCAGCAATTTTTACAGATTTATCGCATACAATACCACCTAGCGCTATTACGGCAATCTCTGTGGTTCCACCTCCTATATCTACAACCATATTTCCTTTAGGTTGCATAATATCTACCCCAATACCTATAGCAGCTGCCATAGGCTCGTGAATTAGGTATACTTCTTTACCATTTACGCGTTCAGCACTCTCTTTTACAGCACGCATTTCAACTTCTGTAATTCCGCTAGGAATACAAATTACCATACGCAAAGAGGGTTTTAACCATTTCTTTTTTAAGGCTGGGATATCGCTGATAAACATATTTATCATCTTTTCACTTGCGTCAAAATCTGCGATAACACCATCCTTTAACGGGCGTATAGTTTTAATGTTCTCGTGGGTTTTTCCTTGCATCATAGCAGCCTCGCGACCTACGGCAATTATTTTTCCTGTAGTGCGGTCTCTGGCAACTATAGAAGGTGCATCTACAACAACTTTGTCATTGTGAATAATTAAAGTGTTTGCTGTACCAAGGTCAATTGCTATTTCTTCGGTAAGGAAGTCAAAAAATCCCATATTTTTAATTCGTGGTGTTGAAAGTTAAGGTGTTGCGTTCGGTTTTAACAAATGTAATAAAATTTAATGCTTAAAATGACGTGTACCTGTAAATACCATTGCCATTTTATTTGTATTGCAATAATCTATGCTTAATTGGTCTTTAATAGAGCCTCCAGGCTGTATTACAGCTGTTATTCCTGCATTGTCTGCAATCTCCACACAATCTGGGAATGGAAAAAACGCATCGCTCGCCATAACGGCGCCTTCAAGGTTAAAATTAAAAGCTTTTGCTTTAACTATTGCTTGTTGTAATGCATCTACACGACTTGTTTGACCGGTTCCGCTGGCGCAAAGTTGTTTTCCCTTTGCTAAAACAATAGTATTAGACTTGGTGTGCTTGCAAATTTTGGAGGCAAACATCAAGTCTTCTAACTCTTGTGTTGTGGGTTTATTGTTGGTAGCCTCTGTTAAAATTTCAAGACTGTCTGTAATATTATCTCTGTCTTGTACTAAAACACCATTTAAACAAGTGCGTACGGTGGTAGAAGTTAATTCAGTTTCTTTTTGAATTAATAAAATTCTATTCTTTTTACCTTCTAAAATTTCTTGCGCTTTGGCCGAAAAAGATGGAGCGATTACAACTTCGCAGAAAAGACTGTGAATTTCTTCAGCCGTAGCTTCGTCAATTTCTACATTGCTTATTAAAATACCTCCAAAAGCCGATACAGGATCTCCTGCTAAGGCTGCTACATAGGCTTCTTTTACCGTTTCGCGTTGTGCTATACCGCAAGCATTGTTGTGCTTTAAGATAGCAAAAGTAGGTGCTTCGCCTTTAAACTCATTCATTAGGTTTACTGCAGCATCAACATCTAATAGGTTGTTGTAGCTTAACTCCTTGCCGTGAAGCTTGGTGAACATTTCATCAAAATTTCCGAAGAAAAATCCTTTTTGATGCGGGTTTTCACCATAGCGTAATTCCTGGCCATTAGTTTCGCTTAATTTAAAAGCAGCTAATTTTTCTTCTTGGTTGAAGTAATTAAAAATTGCTGTGTCGTAATTTGAAGAAACATTAAAAGATTTTGCAGCAAAACGCTTGCGGTCTTTAATAGTGGTTTCTCCATTGTTTTCTGAAATTAATTCTAAAAACTCTGCGTAATCATCTACAGAAGAAACGCAAATTGTGTCTTTAAAATTTTTGGCAGCCGCTCTAATTAGCGAAATACCACCTATGTCTATTTTTTCAATTATATCTGCTTCAGAAGCACCTGAAGCTACAGTTTTTTCAAAAGGGTATAAATCTACAATTACCGCATCTAGCTGTGGAATATCGTATTGTTTCATTTCGGCTACATCACTTTGGTTGTCTTGACGGTTTAAAATACCACCAAAAACTTTTGGGTGAAGTGTTTTTACACGACCTCCCAAAATAGAAGGGTAGTCTGTTATATCTTCTACGGCAATCACATCTATACCAAGGTCGTTGATAAATTTTTCTGTGCCTCCAGTAGAGTATATTTTTACGTTTTGTTCGTGTAGTTTTTTAACAATTGGGGCTAGGCCATCTTTGCTAAAAACAGAAATTAAAGCGGAAGTAATCTTTTTTGTTGTGTTCATTGTCAAAAATTAAGGAGCAAAAGTACATAATTGCGTAATAAATTTGTAACATAAGCCAATAGAAAACGTCTTACTTTTCATAAATTTATCAACCCTATTAAAATTGGTTGTCAACAATAAGAAACCATTAATCTAAAACAGTAAATGCTAATATACCTTCGCGTTTTAAAAGAAAGCTTCAATTTTGCGCTAAATGCCTTAAGAAATAACAAGTTACGTACTTTTCTTTCTTTGGTAGGTGTAACGATTGGTATTTTTTCTATCATAGCTGTGCTAGCAGCTGTAGATTCTTTAAAAAAAGAAATTGAAGGGAGTATTAGTAGCTTAGACAATAGTACCATTATTGTTATGCGTTTTAATTTTGGGCCTACAGATATACCTAGGTGGAAATGGCAACAATTTCCAGATGTTACTTTCGATGAATACCAATATATAGAAAGAAATACTCCAAATATTGAAGCAGCTACATTTACGCTAAATGTACCCAATGAAAGTGTAAAATACGAAAACAAGCAAGTAGATAACGTGCCTATAGGTGCTGTTACAGATAGTTATTACTTTATAGAATCTTTAGAGCTTGAAGAAGGAAGGTTTTTTAATGGGTCTGAATCTAACAGCGGTTCTATGGTTGTGGTGCTGGGAGATGAAATTGCCAATCAACTGTTTGGCGATCCCGCAACAGCCATAGGTAAAGAAGTGCGTATTTACGGTCGTAAATTTAATGTTATTGGGGTGCTAAAAAAGGAGGGCTCAGGTTTGTTTGGCAACTCTAAAGACACTTCTATATGGATGCCAGTAAATGTGGTTCGTAGAATTTATGGCGATAACAATAAAAATACCTTTCCGCAGATTGTAATTAAACCCGAAAAAGGTGTTGATGAAGACGAGTTTAAAGCAATACTTACCCAACAGTTAAGGGCTAAAAGAGGTTTAAAGCCAGACGAAGTAAGTACCTTTTTTGTAAACCAACTACAAGGATTTGCAGACTTTATAGACGAAATTACTGGAAGTATGAATGTAATTGGTCTGATTATTAGCGGATTTTCACTGCTAGTTGGTGGCTTTGGTATTGCGAATATTATGTTTGTAAGTGTGAAAGAACGCACCAATTTAATTGGTATTCAGAAATCATTGGGAGCTAAAAACAAGTTTATTATGTTTCAATTTTTATTTGAAGCTGTTATCCTTGCGGTTATTGGCGGACTTATTGGTTTGTTTTTAGTGTTTATAGTTTCGCTAATAGCCTCCCAGTTTACAGGCGATTTTGAATTTGTGCTCTCTCCGTGGAATATGTTTATAGGAACGGCAATTTCTGCAGTAATCGGTTTGATTTCTGGAATACTTCCCGCAATTTCGGCATCAAAACTAGATCCTGTGGAAGCGATTAGAACGGGGATGTAAAAGTATCCTTTAAAGAGGTGATTCCACTGTTGTGATTTTTTTTAATCCCTTGCAGTTTCTAGGAGTCGAGTAAGCGTTTTCCCTTCGGGGGGTTAGAGAGTTATAATTTGAGAAACTTCTTCGTTCACCCATTCTAAAAAACGTTCGTCTTCAGTAGTAAAAGGGTCTTCCATATGCGAGTCTATGTCTATTTGCCCAATGTTTTTACCGTCTTTAAAAAGTGGAATTACAATTTCGGCTTTTACAGTAATGCTACACGCAATATAATTGTCTTGCGCTTTTACGTCTGGCACCACAAAATTTGCATTGCTAACGGCTACTTGTCCACAAATTCCCTTTCCAAACGGAATTACAGTATGGTCTGTTGGTTCGCCTGCAAATGCTTTTAAATGAAGTGTTTTTTCGGCTTCATTTGCAAAATAAAACCCAACCCAATCGTAATAACCTACAGAAGATTGTAGGAGTTCACACACCTCTGTTAAGCGTTGATAAGCGGTTTCGCTCTCGTTTGCTAATATGGTGCTTACTCTTGGTTTTAAATGTGAAAAAGGCATAGGTTTTTAAATTCTTGATTATACACACAAAAGTATTTCAATTACACTAACAAATAGCAAAAACAAATCCTGTATTTTTGTTAAAAAGTAGTTGAGGGAACTTTAAAGAGAACTAATATTATTTTCATAGATTTATCAATTCTTCCCATATTATTTTTTGAACAACTAAAACAAGAAAAAAACAGTAAACTTGAAGGAGCTTTTTAAAAAATACAAGACCGTTGTTCGCTTTGTGCTACTTTTTTTAGGGTCTTATTTGCTGTTAAGTGCAGTCTATGCATTTTACCTAAAAGCAGCTGCAAACTCTGCTTATTTTCCAGATTTTATTACAAATTTAGTAGCTAAACAAAGCAGTGCAATCCTAGAAACTTTTGGAGTTACAACGGTTTTACAGCCCGATACTTTAGATCAAGGAATCTTGCTTACTATAGCTAGCGAGTATACGGTTAGTATAGTAGAAGGCTGTAACTCTATAAGTGTTATTATACTGTTTATAGCGTTTATAATTGCTTTTGCAGAGAGTTTTAAAAAAACCTTATTGTTTCTCTTTGCAGGTGCGGTAATTATATACATAGTTAATTTACTGCGTATTGCAATACTTGTATGGGCGCTTTATAAATTTCCACAATATGAAAAAGCACTGCATTCTGTAGTTTTTCCAGGTATAATTTACAGTGTTGTTTTTACTCTTTGGATGCTGTGGGTGCGAATGCTTAAACCAGTTACTGTAAGATGAAAAAGATCGTAAAAATACTTGCTGTTTTGGGCTTAGTATGTCTGTTGGTGCTTATTCGTGCTTTTGAAGATCAACTTTTTTACGATCCGCTTTTACAATTTTTTGAAACAGATTACAAGCGATTACCGCTTCCAGAAATGGATAATTTTTCGCTTCAAAAAGGCGTTTTCTTTCGGTATTTACTAAATACACTTATTTCATTAGCGATTATATGGTTGGTTTTTAAAAACAAAGAATTTTTAAAACTTTCTGTAGTACTTTATGGACTATTGTTTTTAGCTCTTTTTTTAGTGTTTAGCTTTATTATTTATACTTCAGCGGAAACGAGTGGTCACTTTCTGCTTTTTTATGTGAGGAGGTTTTTAATTCAGCCTTTATTCTTGCTAGTATTACTTCCCGCTTTTTATTTTCAGAAATACAAAACACGTTTATAATTTAATACCTTTGCAATTATAAATGGTATCATTATTTTTGAAATGCCCAACAGTAATAATTTATAAACTTGAAGACGTAAAATAGGGTGTTCCGTCTTCTTTATTTCTCAAAATATTTTTACAGATGAAAAATGTATCTCTAGTTTTTTGCGCCTTAGTTTCTATGTTCGTTTTATCTTGCAAAGATGCAGCAAAGCAAGGTGAACCAGAAGTTGTAACAGTAGATAATACTGTGGCCGAATCTTATGAAATAGCCGAAACCGAAGCAGAGTTTAACGACCCTAATGTGGCTGCTATTTTTGAACAATACTTAAATGTACAAGCTGCCTTAGTAAATACAGATGCTGCTAAAACTACGGCAGTAGCGGGAAAACTTGAAGTGCTTCTTAAGGAATATAATGCCGATGAAGCTACAATTGCCGCTGTTACGGCAATGACGACTACTGAAGATGTAGAAGTTCAGCGTAAAAACTTTGAAACATTAAGCAGCTCGGTAGAAAGAATGTTAGAAGGTGCTCTAAAATCTGGAACACTCTACAAACAGTACTGCCCAATGGCATTTAATAATAAAGGTGCGTATTGGATAAGCAGTAGCAAAGATATACTCAATCCTTATTTTGGAGATGTTATGCTAAAATGCGGTCGTGTAGACGCAGAGGTAAAATAAATTTAAAAAAGCCTTTCATTAAGTTGAAAGGCTTTTTTTTGTACTTTTGTTTTTGATGAAAAAAATTGTCTCTATATTTCTTTCTATTCTATTGCTGGCTAGCAGCTCTGGTATAGCTTACGCACAGCACTTCTGTAGCGGTATGGAGGTGATGGCTGAAATTACTTTAGGCGAAAAATTACTTTCTTGCGGAATGGACGATTCAGAACCAGACTGTACAGATGTAGCTGTAATTTCTGAAAAAGACCATTGTTGCGAAAATCAATTTACCAAAATACACACAGACGACAATTTTGCAAAAGCTTCTTTTGACCTAAAACTCAATAAGACTTTTGTAGCTACTTTCGTTTCTGTTTTTATACTGCAGAAGGTTGAACTAGCTTCTACAGAAAAAATCTTCATAGCGGATTACAGTCCGCCACCACTCGAACGGGATATTACTATACTGTACGAGACTTTCCTAATTTGATTCTTTTCCGCATATGCGCGGCTCTCTTTCTAGAACAACACTCCATTTTCTTTGGGGGTGGTTTTTGGTATAAATCAAATTATTTAAACACTGAGAATTTTATTAAACGCTATAACGAAGTTGCATAACTAGCAATGAGGGTAATTGAATACAGTTAAGCTTGTGTTTAAGTATTCGCTAAGCAACTTTATGTTTGAGAGAATTTACTTCTAAAAATGACACATACATATAACATACACGGAATGAGTTGTAATGGCTGCAGAGGACACGTAGAGCAGATTTTAAAAGAAATTGAAGGCGTGTCTAAAGCAACTGTTAATCTTGAGAAAGCAGAGGCTGTCCTGGAAATGGATAATCATATACCCTTAGCTGTTTTTCAAAAAGCTTTAGAAGATGACGGCGGGAGCTATAGTATTTCGCTCCCTGACGATGCTGATGCAGCCGAAGAACACAAACTTAAAAAAGAAAAGAAGCGCGCTGTGCAAGCAAGTTCGGGCACTTTTTACTGCCCTATGCATTGTGAAGGCGATAAAACCTATCCCAAGCCAGGTGATTGTCCTGTCTGTGGAATGGATTTAGTGCCTATGGCTGATGATACAGCTGATGACAACAAAGTATATAAAGCACTACTGCAAAAGTTCTGGCTTGCTACGGTCTTTACAGTTCCTATTTTTTTAATTGCAATGTCCGAAATGATACCAAACAACCCATTGTATCAATGGATGTCAATGAGTAGTTGGAATTGGGTGCAATTTGGGCTATCGTTACCAGTGGTTTTTTATGCAACCTGGATGTTTTTTGAACGTGCATACCGTTCTGTAAAAACGATGAATCTAAATATGTTTACTCTTATTGGTATAGGCGCTGGAGTAGCTTGGATTTTTAGTGTTTTTGGTATGTTGTTTCCAGATGTTTTTCCAGCTCAATTTAAAACCGAATCGGGTACTGTACACGCTTATTTTGAAGCTGCAACAGTTATACTTACGTTAGTGCTGATGGGGCAAGTAATGGAGGCTAGAGCGCATAATAGAACGAATGCTGCAGTTAAAGAATTGCTGAAATTAGCACCTAATAAAGCTGTTAGAATAGTAAACGGCGTAGAAGAAACAATTTCTATAGATGCAATAGCCATAGGCGATAAGCTTCGCGTAAAGCCAGGAGAGAAAATTCCGGTTGACGGAAGTATTCTTGAAGGTGCGAGCGCCATAGACGAGTCTATGATTACAGGCGAGCCTATTCCTGTTTCAAAAGCAGTAGGCGATAAGGTGAGTTCGGGTACTATAAATGGTAAGCAGAGTTTTGTTATGAAAGCCGAAAGAATAGGTGAAGACACCTTGCTTTCGCAAATAATAGAAATGGTAAACAAGGCTAGTAGAAGCCGTGCACCCATTCAGAAAATGGCAGATAAAATCTCTGGATGGTTTGTGCCAATAGTGGTTTTAATTTCGGTGATAACCTTTATTGTTTGGGCTGTCTTTGGACCGGAGCCTATAAATGTGTTTGCCTTTGTAAATGCTATTGCAGTTCTGATTATTGCTTGTCCTTGTGCATTAGGTCTCGCCACACCTATGTCTGTAATGGTAGGCGTAGGAAAGGGGGCTCAAAATGGAGTGCTTATTAAAAATGCCGAAGCCCTAGAAACCCTAAACAAGATTGATGCTTTAATTATAGATAAAACAGGAACTATTACCGAAGGAAAACCTTCCGTAGAAAAAGTGGTTGCTTCAGATGGATATGCTTCAGATAAAATACTTCAGTATATAGCTTCTGTCAATCAGCATAGCGAACATCCTTTAGCAGAGGCCACGGTAAAATACGGTAAGAGTAAAGCTGTTGAGTTTTTAAGTGTTAGCAATTTTAGTTCGGTTACTGGAAAAGGGGTAATAGGAATTGTTAATGGCGAAAAAGTAGCGCTTGGTAATGCAAAGATGATGATGGAAGCAGGAGCAGTAGTTTCAGAAGCCTTTCAGAATAAAATTGAAGAAGAGCAACAAAAGGGCAAGACGGTGTCTATACTTTCAGTAAACGCAATTGCCGTTGGTTATGTGGTTATTTCAGATAAGATAAAAGAAACTAGTAAACAGGCAATTGCCGAGCTTCAGAGTAAAGGAGTTGAGGTTATTATGCTTACTGGCGATAATCTACACACTGCGAAGGCCGTTGCGGGGGGGTTAAATCTTTCAAATTTTAAAGCCGAAATGCTCCCTCAGGATAAACTGGCAGTTGTAGAGAAACTACAAGCCGAAGGTAAAAAGGTTGCAATGGCTGGCGATGGTATAAACGATGCGCCTGCATTGGCAAAAAGTGATGTGGGTATTGCAATGGGCACCGGAACAGATGTGGCCATAGAGAGTGCAAATATAACTTTGGTAAAAGGTGATTTACAGGGTATAGTTAAGGCGTTTCATTTAAGTGAAAAAGTGATACGCAACATCAAGCAAAATTTGTTTTTCGCATTAATCTACAACACTGTAGGTGTGCCAATAGCTGCGGGTGTTCTTTATCCTGTTTTTGGATTGCTTTTATCGCCTATGATTGCTGCACTGGCTATGAGTTTTAGCTCGGTTTCTGTAATTGCTAATGCATTGCGATTGCGAACAGTGAAAATAAATTAAAAATTAAATAGAAGCTTACTATAAATGTTTTAAAACACTGGTATTTAGCAGTGTGATTCAGATAAAAAATATAAAAAATGAAAAATCTAATATATATACTTTTAATGCTTCCGCTCTGTGTTTTTTCACAGGAGAAAATTTCAGGGATAATAACGGAGAATTACAATAATGAAGAAGTTCCGCTATCTGGAGCAAATGTGTATTGGTTAAACACTTCTGTTGGAACCGTTACAGACTTTGATGGTAAATTTGAACTCAATTATAAACCAGCCTATAAAAAGTTAGTGGTTAGTTTTGTAGGCTATAAAACCGATACGATAACTGTAAGCTCAAACAAGCAAATTAAACACAGCCTTGTTTCTACAGCCAATCTAGATGAAGTTACAGTAACGGCAAGACAGAAAGCTAGTTCGCGTTCTTTTATAGAAGCTCAGAACGTAATAAACGTAAGCAGTGCCGAGCTGCTAAAAGCGGCTTGTTGTAACCTAGCTGAGAGTTTTGAAACCAACCCTTCTATAGATGTAAATTTTGCAGATGCTATATCGGGTACACGCCAAATAAAGATGTTGGGACTTACCAGTCCGTATATTTTAATTACTACCGAAAACCTTCCAAATATTCGCGGTGCATCTCAAGCCTATGGTTTAAGTTTTATTCCTGGTACTTGGGTTGAGAGTATTCAGATTACAAAAGGTGCAGGAAGTGTAACAGCTGGTTATGAAAGTATTGCTGGACAAATTAATGCAGAGTTGCAGAAACCATTGACAGATAGCAAACTTTTTGTAAATGCATACGGTAGTGGAAACGGTCGTTTTGAACTCAATACACACTTAAATACCAAAGTGAGTGAGCGCTGGGATACTGGAGTGTATCTGCACGGAAACCTACGCAAAACAGAGTTCGATAAAAACGACGATAGTTTTCTTGATGCGCCATTAATGCAACAAATAAATGTGATGAACCGCTGGCAGTATACAGACCAAGAGAATGGTTATGTAGGTTTTGTTAATTTTAGATACCTAAATGATGAAAAACAAACAGGACAAACATTTTTTGACCCAGATACAGACCGTGGGACAACAAACGCTTGGGGTAGCGAAATAAAAACGGAGCGTTTTGATGTATCAGGAAACTTTGGTTTTGTAAATCCAGACGTACCTTGGCAAACAGGTGGAGTGCAAGTGGCTTACAGCCATCACAACCAACAATCGTATTTTGGACTTAATGACTACAATATTATACATAATAGCTTATACGGAAAATTGATGTATAACTCTATAATTAGCGATTCGCGACACAAAGTTAAAACAGGTTTGAGTCTAACTTATGACGGTTATGAAGAGTTGGTTATGGAAGAAAATTTTAACAGGATTGAAAATTCTGTAGGTGCATTTGTCGAGTATACTTTTGACAATCTAGACGACTTAAATTTTAGTGTAGGTATGCGTGGAGATATTCACAATAGATTAGGGGCATTTTTAACTCCTAGGTTTCATTTGCGCTATAGACCTTGGAACAAATCTGCTATTCGTGTGTCTGCAGGAAGAGGAAAACGAAGCGCAAATATTTTTACTGAAAACCAAAACCTTTTTGCTACCTCCCGTAGTTTGAATATTCTTGGCAATGGTGGAAATATTTATGGGCTAGATCCAGAGATTGCCTGGAATTACGGTGTTTCGTTTATGCAGGGATTCAATCTTTTTGATAGAAAGGCCGATATAACCCTAGATTTTTATAGAACAGATTTTGTAAATCAAATAGTTGTAGATTGGGAAAACCCAACCGAAATAAATTTTTATAACTTAGATGGCGATAGTTATTCTAATAATTATCAAGTAGAGTTTAATTACAATCTATTTGAACATTTTGATATGAGATTAGCGTATAAGTACTTCGATGTTGAAACTACTTATTTAAGTGGCCAAAAAGAAAGTCCGTTAACGCCAAACCATCGTTTTTTTGCAAATGCTTCATATCAAACCCATCAAAATGCAAAAGGAGGAAACTGGAAGTTTGACGCTACGTTTAATTATCTTGGCGAACAGCGATTTGCATCTTCAGAGAGTTATTTAAATACAATTGGGCTTTCAGAGTTTTCGCCAAGTGTAAACACATTAAATGCTCAGGTAACAAAAGTGTTTTCGCCAAACTTTGAAGTATATGTGGGTGGTGAGAACATTACAAATGTTAAACAACAAAACCTAATAGTAGGAAGTGATGACCCGTTTGGTTCAACTTTTGATACGACTTATGTTTACGGGCCAATTTTTGGGAGCTCGTATTACGCAGGTGTGCGTTACAGAATAAATTAAAATAGAATAACTGTTGTGTTGTTTATAACACTTAAAGAGAATAAATTATTAATTTAAAACAATAACCATTAAAACTAATTAAATGAAAAAAGTAATCGTAATTATCAGTCTATTTTTTATTGGTGCAACTGGTTTTGCTCAGAATAAAAATGCAAAAGCCACTATTGAAGTAGATGGTGTATGTGGTATGTGTAAAGACCGAATAGAAAAAGCCTCTATACAGGCTAAAGGTGTTAAATCTGCTATTTGGGATTTAGAAACGCATCAATTAAACTTAATCTACAATGAAAAGAAAACAGATTTAACAATAATCCAACAAAGTATTGCAGATACAGGGCACGATACTCAAGATATAAAAGCGCTCGATGAGGTATATGAAAAGATAGATCCTTGCTGTAAATACAGAGACCAGCAGGTGATTGATGATCATAAATAATAGTAATTATTCGTCTTTAAATAGGGATAGTTAAATTTTAGCTAACAAGTGAATAATTTAACAGTATTCCCTTCTAACTTTATGTTGTTAATTTTAAATGCATTAGATATGTCACAGCAACAGCAAAGTAAAAAGCCGAATGCTGCAAAAGGCCCACAAGCCAAAGCGCAGGATAAGAAAAAGGCTCCACAAGCTGCTTCAAAGAAGAAGTAGTTTTTGGGAGGCCTATATAAGGATAGGCTTCAAGAAACCATTCAGATTTAAAAATTTGAATGGTTTTTTTATTTAGTGGTATGCTGTCTTTTTTTATTTTTACTGAAAAACTATAAATATGAAGCAAATTTTAGGAATAGGATCTAGAATAAACCATCCTACACACGGAAAAGGAGTTGTTACAAATGTTACTTCAAAAATGTATTGGGTTACCTTTATAGAAAATGGACTTGAAACAATTAGCCCAGAAGAAGAATTTGAAATTATTGAAGTTGCAGAAGATGAAGTAGATACAGTAAGTTTTTATGAAGTAGAAAAAAGCTTGCGCGATATCTTGAAAAAATGGAATGGATTTAGCGAGATTGTGCCTATAGCAGATAAATGGAAAGGCGGTACAATTGTATTGCAGCCTGCCGATAGTGGGTTGGCTTCAAAAGAGATTCCTATAGATACTTTTTTTCATAAAATTGTAATGCTTCGCGATCGTTTGCGTGTAATGGAGCAGAAAATTAACGCGAGTAAAAATTTAGATGAACAAGAAAAGATAGACTTACAGCAATATATTACAAGATGCTATGGTAGCTTAACAACCTTTAATGTGCTCTTTAAAAACAATTCGCAAAATTTTAAAGGAGAGAGCTCTTCAAAATAATATAAATTCTAAGGTATAAAGATGATTAATACCTGAATGGTTGTAATAAAGATTCGCCTGAATTATAGAATTAAAAACGCACGAATCAAGTTTAAAAATGTGGTTTAAATGTGAATGTGTTGTTTGAAATTGGAAGTTTAGTGTTGTTTTGGTAAATTATTTATAAAGTGATTGAAAATAAATTAAATTATTTACAAGCACTTTTTTTTTAAGCCTTTGGTTTGCGGGGTTTCTAGAAGTGCAACAATATCAAGGCTTTGCAAAATTAATAAAGAAAACAGTATTTATTATGAGTAGTTTAAAATTAACGATTTCTTAAAAAATCCTTAATCTACATTCATTAAAAGTTGGAATTGTGAGAATTTATTGGCACTTTTGGTATGCTAATTCAAACAAACAAAAAAAATGAAAACAAAGTTTAGTGGAATTTTAACACTAGTATTAGTGTTTATTGTGCAGCTCGCATTTGCACAGGAGAAAACAATTTCCGGAACTGTAGCCGATGACACAGGCCTACCGCTTCCAGGAGTTAACATAATTATAAAAGGTACAAGTACCGGAACACAGTCAGACTTTGATGGTAATTATACTATTGATGCAGCTGTTGGACAAACACTTGTTTATAGTTATGTAGGTTTTGAGACCCAAGAGATTGCTGTTGGAGCCTCAAATAATATGAATGTTACTATGGCGGCTGGTTCCGTACTAGACGAAGTAGTAGTAACTGCACTTGGTATTTCCCGTGAAAAACAATCACTTGGGTATTCTACACAAGAAGTTGGCGGTGAAGATATTGCTACGGTAAAAGGTAACAACTTTACAAACGCCCTTTCTGGTAAGGTTTCTGGTCTTCAAATTAGAAGAAACAACAACCTTGGTGGATCTACAAACGTTGTAATTAGAGGTAACTCTTCTTTAACAGGAGATAACCAAGCACTTTTTGTGGTTGATGGTGTGCCAATTAGTAACAGAAATACTAATGATGCTGGCCAAACTCAAGCAAGAGGTAATTATTATGACTACGGTAATGCTGCCGCAGATATCAACCCAGAAGATATTGAGTCTGTTAACGTACTTAAAGGTGCTGCTGCATCTGCGTTATATGGTTCTCGTGCTGCTAACGGTGTGATTATTATTACAACTAAAAAAGGTAAAAAGACTAAAGGCTTAGGTGTTACTATTAACACTAATGCTACTGTAGGTTTTGTAGATAAGAGTACGTTTGCAGAATACCAAAACCAATACGGTCCTGGTTATGGAGACTATTTCACTTTTGAAGATATTGATGGTGATGGAACAGACGATCAAGTAGAAAACTACCTTGATGATGCTTCTTATGGTCCTGCTTTCGATCCTAACCTTAGTATTTACCAATGGGATTCATTTGATCCTTCTTCACCAAACTATTTAAAGAAATCTCCTTATATAGCTGCTGAGAATGGTCCATTGACTTTCTTTGAAACTCCTATAACACTTACAAACTCTATCTCTATCTCTAATGGTTTAGAAAATGGTTCGTACCGTTTGTCTTATACTAAATTAGATCAGTCTGGTTTATTGCCAAACAGTACTTTAGATAGACATAACTTTATTTTTAGTGGAACTTACGATGTTACAGAAAAATTAAGAGCTAGTGGTTTTGCTAATTACATTAAAACAGATGCACTTGGTAGAAACTCAACAGGTTATAACGACAACGTTGTTGGTAACTTTAAACAATGGTGGGCTGTAAGTACAGATCTTCAGCAACAAAAAGATATCTACTTTGCAACAAAAAGAAACGTATCTTGGAACCCAGGATCTTCTGCTGCAGGTGCTGCTCCTATCTATTGGGATAACCCATACTGGACACGTTACGAAAACTACCAAAACGATACTAGAAATCGTTTTATAGGTAACTTTGAATTAAACTATGAAGTAACAGATTGGTTTAATATTACAGGTAGAGTATCTACAGATACTTATAACGAAAGTCAAGAAGAGCGTAGAGCTGTAGGTTCTGTTGCAACTCCTTTTGGTGTTTCTCGTGGAAACGTTGATTCTGGTTACTTAAGAAGAGATATTACTTCTTCTGAAACTAACTACGACTTAATGTTTAACTTTAATACAGATATTTCTGAAAGCCTTAGCTTTGCAGGTATCTTAGGAACAAACATTAGAAGAAATGAGTTTAACTCATTAACTTCTTCTACTGCTGGTGGTTTAGTTATTCCAGGTCTTTATTCATTACAAAACAGTGCTTCTGCATTGCCAAATCCTGTTGAACAAGCAGAAAAGATTGGTGTAGATGGTATCTATGCAAGTGCTTCATTTGGGTATAATAACTTAATATATCTTGATGGTACAATTCGTAGAGACCACTTCTCAACTTTACCAGAAGATAACAGTACATTCTATTACCCTTCTGTTTCTACAAGTTTTGTGTTTAGTAAATTGTTAAATACTAATGCAATTAGCTTTGGTAAATTACGTGTAAACTATGCAGAAGTAGGTAACGGAGCAACATTTGATAGATTAGTAGATACTTATGTAATTAATGGAGATGTAGGAAACTCTATTCCTAATACTGCTAATAACGCAGAGCTTAAGCCAGAGCGTACTAAGAGTTACGAGGCTGGTCTTGAAATGCGTTTTGCAAATAATAGATTAGGTTTTGATGTGTCTTACTACAATTCAAGATCTGAAGATCAAATTGTAACAGTTCCTGTTTCAACAGCTACTGGTTATTCTGGAAAATTAGTAAACTCTGGTGTTATTGAAAATAAAGGTATCGAACTAGCATTAAACGCTATGCCTGTTAAAAACGATAACTTTAGCTGGGGAATTAATGTTAACTGGACTCAAAACGACAGTGAAGTTCTAGAACTTCCTGATGGTATTGAAGCAATTCAGTTAGGAAGCTTCCAAGGTGGTGTTACTATCAATGCAGTGAAAGGTCAACCTTTCGGTGTAATTTATGGTCAAGACTATGTTTACCTTGATGGAGAGCGAGTGGTAGATCCAGATTCTGGAAGATACCTTAAAACTGCAACATCTAACAATATATTAGGTGATACAAGCCCAGATTGGTTAGCAGGTATTACAAATACACTTACTTACAAAAACCTTGCTTTTAGTTTCTTAATTGATATTCAAGAAGGTGGTAGCATATTCTCTCTTGACCAATATTACGGACAAGCAACAGGTATTTACGCAAACACTGTGTATACTAATGATTTAGGTAACCCTGTAAGAAATACATTAGAAAATGGTGGTGGTTATATAAACCCTGGTGTAAACCCTGATGGTTCTACAAACACAACTAGAACAGATGCTAATGGATTTAGTGGTTTTGGTTATGCTGCATTACCAGCGGCTGAATTTGTGTACGATGCTAGCTACATTAAGTTACGTCAAGTTTCATTAACGTATACAATGCCTTCTAGATTGTTAGAAAACACCTTTATGACAGGTTTGTCATTTAGTGTTTCTGGTTCAAACCTATGGATAATAGACAAGAACTTACCATATGCAGATCCTGAAGCAGGTTTGAGCTCTGGTAACCTTCAAGGTTATGTTACAGGTTCATTGCCAACTACCCAAGATTACGGGTTTAACATTAAAGCACAATTTTAATACATAGAAAAATGAAGAAACTAATTTTAATTTTAACTGCGGCAATTATGACCGTTTCGTGTTCAGATAATCTCGAGGATCTGAACCAAAATATAAAAGATCCTACGTCGGTTAGTGGTGAAAGTTTGTTTGCTTCTGCTCAAAAGCAATTGGCAGACCAAATAACTACGCCTAACGTAAACTTAAATAATCTTAGATTATGGGTGCAGTATCAAAATGAAACTACCTATACAGATGAGACTAATTATAACCAGATAACACGTGCAATTCCAGATAACCACTGGAGAGAGCTATATCGTGATGTATTAAAAGATCTTGATGAAGCAGCGATTATTATTTCTGAAATCGACAACGATCTTACAAATGCTCAAAAACCAAATAAATTAGCAATTATTGAAGTGCTAACGGTTTATGCATATGCTAACCTTGTTGAAACTTATGGTAATATTCCATATACTGAAGCTTTAGATATAGATAATTTATTGCCTGCTTATGACGATGCAGAAGAAGTATATACAGATCTTATTAGCCGTTTAAATACTGCAATAGGTAATATGGATCCAAGTATTAGTGTATTAGATAGCTCTACAGATTTAATGTACGGTGGTGATGTTGCTAGTTGGAAAAAATTTGCTAACTCTTTAAAATTGCGAATGGGAATCATGCTTGCTGATGCTAATGCTTCACTTTCTCAATCTACTGTTGAGTCTGCTGTATCATCTGGAGTTTTTGCAAGTAATAGCGATAATGCTCTTTATAATTATCCTGGTGCTGCACCTAACAACAACCCGATAAACGATAACTTAGTGTTAAGTGGTCGTAATGATTTTGTTGCTGCAGAAACTATTATTGATAAAATGTTAAGCTTAGAAGATCCAAGAATAGCTACTTATTTTGACGATAACCTTCAAGAATTTGTTGGTACTGTTGTTAGTACTTCTGTTTCTGGAACTGTAACTACTATCACTTTTGATGGCGCTGTAGTTGGTGACCCAGCAGTTGGGGATATTGCTTATACAACAGGTGCTCAAGATGATATAGTTGTAGGTGAGATTGTTGCTGTAGGTGGTTCTTCTATAGATATTGAAAGTGCTGAAGTAGCGCTTAATGCAGGAGACTTAGTAACTTTCTTATATTATAAAGGTGGTGCAATTGGAAGTTTATCTCCACACGCAACGCATACAAATGTATCTAAGACCGTTACTGAAGGAGCTGCTCCTGGAGTTTTTATGGACTATGCAGAAGTTGAATTTTTATTAGCAGAAGCTGCTGCAAGAGGATACTCTGTAGGTGGTGATGCTGAAAGTCATTATGTTGCTGGTATAACTGCTTCTTTCGAAGATTGGGGTGCTTCAGGACTAACTGATTATCTTGCTAACCCTGCTGTAGATTATACAACGGCTATTGCTGCAAGTACTTCTTCACCAGCTTGGAAAGAAGTAATTGGAACTCAAGCTTGGTTAGGTCTTTACAATAGAACTTTTGCATCTTATCTTTCTGTAAGAAGATTAGATTATCCTATTCTTATTGAGCCTAATAGCCCAGAGTCTGGATTCCCAGTAAGATATACCTATCCTGTAATTGAGCAAACCTTAAATGGTACTAATTATGATGCTGCGGCTTCAGCTATTGGTGGCGATGCTCCAGAAACTCAATTATTCTGGGATAAGTTTTATACTTTCGATTTCTAAGAATTAGCTTAAAAAGCAATTTTAATTATATAAAAACCTCGGCCTAGCCGAGGTTTTTTTTGTCTTGCTCAATAAAATTTATTCACCATAATAAACGTTATATTTACTCTAGATTCTAATTTGCCTTACCTCTATGCTTTTTTTTCTTTCTAATGAAGTCTATGCTCCTTGGCTCGCTCCTTATGCTTATGGTATAGTTATTCTAGGCTTTGCCTTTTTTTTGTTTAGAGTTTTTGAAAATAGTTATGCTTCATTTTTTAGTAAGCCACTAATGAGAAATTACTTTATATATAAAAAACTCTCTAAAACGCAATTAGCAATACTCTCAAAGGAGTTCCCTTTTTATGCGAAGCTTTCAGATAAACACAAAAGAGAATTTGAACACAGAGTAGCAAACTTTATAGCAAAAAAAAAATTTATAGCTAGAGATTCATTAGCAATTACCGAACAAATGATTGTTTTAATTGCCGCTATTGGTTGTATGCTTAGTTTTGGAAGAAGAAATTATACCTATTCGTTAATAGAGTATATACTTGTTTATCCAAAGGAGTTTTACAGCACCGTAAATAAAAATTATCACAAAGGCGAATTTAACCCAAGAGAAAGAGCTCTTGTGCTTTCATGGAAAGATTTTGAGGAAGGTTTTCTTATAAGTAACGACAATCTTAATGTAGGTATACATGAGTTTATGCATGCCATGCAATTAGAAGCTAGAAAAAGCCGTGATATAGACTCGGCGAGGTTCACCAAACAATTTCAGAAAATATTAAAACAACTCACTAAACAAGAAGTAAAGGATAAGTTGAATAAAACAGAATTCTTTAGAGCCTATGCCTTTACTAATCAATATGAATTTATGGCGGTGTTGGCAGAATACTTTTTTGAGTCGCCAAAAGATTTTAAACGTATCTTTCCAGATATCTATGACTACACAAAAAAAATACTAAATTTTAATTTTGGTGGTTATTAGCTGTATTTACAATATTCTCTATAATGAGTTTCGCGTGAATTCTAGAATTTTCTATAAACCATTTATGGGTTTCTAAACCTCCACAAATTACTCCGGCCAAATACAAACCAGTTACATTGGTTTGCATTGTATTTGGGTTGTATAAAGGCAGCTGCTTCTCGTTAGATTCAAATTGAACTCCTATGTCCTTTAAAAATTTAAAGTTGGGCTTATAGCCTGTAAGCGCTACAATAAAATCGTTTTCTATAATTTTAGTTCCTTCAGTTGTGTTAATAAACACTTCTGAAGTTGTAATTTTTTCAATTTCAGCATTAAAGTATGCTTTTATACTACCTTCTTCAATTCGATTTTCAATATCTGGTTTTACCCAGTATTTAACACGTTCGCCTATTTTTGGTCCACGTACAACCATGGTTACATCGCCTCCTTTTCGCCAAATTTCTAAAGCAGCGTCTACGGCAGAGTTGCTAGCGCCTACCACAACAACCTTTTGCATTATAAAGGGGTGTGCTTCTTTGTAATAATGCATCACTTTAGGGAGATTTTCTCCAGCTACATTTAGCATTTGTGGTATGTCGTAAAAACCAGTACTTACGATTATATTTTTTGACTGATAGCTATTTTTATCTGAAGTAATGTTGAAATAAGTCTCGCTTTTATCAACAGAAAGTATAGACTCGTAAAGATTAATCTCAAGCTTGTTTGAAGTTGCTACCCGGCGGTAATACTCTAAAGCTTCATTGCGTGTAGGTTTGGGGTTGTTGCTAATAAAAGGGATGTCGTCAATCTCTAGTTTTTCCGAAGTAGAAAAGAAAGTCATATTCAACGGGTAGTTGTAGATAGAATTGGTAAGAGCTCCTTTTTCCACCACGAGATAATCTAATCTTTTCTTTTTGCAAGCTAAAGCACAAGCAATGCCAATGGGGCCAGCGCCTATAATTAAGACGTCTAAAAGTTTATTGTTACGGGGCATTAAGAGTTTACTTTAAAAGTTCTTTTAAATCGGAAATTGTTTCGGTAGCATTAGTAGCGCCAAACACATAGCTGCCAGCGACTAAAACATCGGCTCCAGCTTCAACGAGCTGTTTTGCGTTTTTGTTTGTTACTCCGCCATCTATTTCAATTTTAGTTGAAGCGCCATTAGCTTCAATAATTTTGCGAAGTTGCCTTACTTTTTTATAAGTGTTTTCAATAAAGCTTTGACCGCCAAAACCTGGGTTAACACTCATAATACACACTAAGTCTATATCGTTGATAGTGTCTTCTAACAATGAAACATTTGTGTGTGGATTAATAGCGACACCTGCTTGCATTCCTTCCCCTTTAATAGCTTGTAGCGTACGGTGTAGGTGAGTGCAAGCTTCATAATGAACCGTAAGTATAGTAGCGCCTAGGTCTGCAAAGGTTTTTATATACCTGTCTGGGTCTACTATCATTAAATGTACATCTAATGTTTTTTTTGCGTGTGTAGCAATACTTTTTATTACAGGCATTCCAAAAGAGATGTTAGGCACAAAAACGCCATCCATAACATCAAGGTGAAACCATTCTGCTTCACTGTTGTTTACCATTTCTATATCGCGCTGTAGGTTGGCGAAATCTGCTGCAAGGATGGACGGTGCTATAATTGTATTGCTCATTATCTGTGATTTTTTTGCAAAAATAAGAATTATTGAGGTGGTTTGTAGTTGTATTAACGAAAAAACCTCCGGTAATCAGCCGGAGGTCATTCATCAATCAAAAAACGAACAGTATTTTCTCAGAAAACTGAGAAACTGATACTGTAAGTTGCCTTTATGTCTTTTTTAAGTAGAAGTTTGTTAGAAACTAAGTCGCTGAACGAGATTGAAACTATCCTAAATAAGTCATCAATATTTTACTTCGCGAAGTGTGTTTTAATCTTCTTATTGCCTTTTCCTTAATTTGGCGAACGCGTTCGCGGGTAAGATCAAAGGTTTCGCCTATTTCTTCTAAAGTCATTGAGTGTTGGTCGCCAAGCCCAAAGTACAAACGGATAACGTCTGCCTCACGAGGTGTTAAGGTTTCTAAAGCACGTTCAATTTCTGTACGCAATGATTCGTGAAGTAAAGAGCGATCTGGGTTTGGACTCTCGCCACTTCGCAATACATCGTAAAGGTTACTGTCTTCACCTTCAACCAATGGTGCATCCATGGATACATGACGGCCAGAATTCTTCATAGATTCTTTTACGTCGTTAATAGTCATGTCTAGCTCTTTTGCAATTTCTTCTGCAGACGGAGGACGTTCATTGGCTTGTTCAAGATAAGCGTACATTTTGTTTATCTTGTTAATACTACCAATTTTGTTTAATGGCAAACGAACAATACGCGATTGTTCTGCTAAAGCTTGTAAGATAGATTGGCGAATCCACCATACAGCATACGATATAAATTTAAAACCACGGGTTTCGTCAAATCGTTGTGCAGCTTTAATAAGGCCTAGGTTTCCTTCGTTAATAAGATCTGGAAGCGTAAGACCTTGGTTTTGGTATTGCTTAGCCACCGAAACAACGAAACGCAAGTTCGCTTTTGTCAATTTCTCCAAAGCAATTTGGTCACCCGCTTTTATACGCTGTGCCAACTCAACTTCTTCATCTGCGGTGATTAAGTCAACCTTTCCAATTTCTTGAAGATACTTGTCTAGTGAAGCAGTCTCTCTATTGGTTACCTGCTTTGTGATTTTAAGTTGTCTCATTTAAGGTTTGTCCTGTAGATTAGGTTTTACTTGTGTATTAGATTATACGTAACAAACATTAAAAAGGTTACAAAAAATTTATTTTTATTTAATCGATGCTATTTTGATTGTTGTTTTAATAAATGACTATTTAAGTGTGTCTATAGGGGTTTTTACCGAATCTATATGATGCGATTTACTCTTAATAATGCTGTCAATCATGTTTTTGTCTTTTGTTATTATTTGCTCATTATCCTCGCTGTTGTAATAATGATAATTAGTGGAAACATCATAAACTTCTTCAAGATTGGTTTTGTTTGAGTTGCGTTTTTTGGATTTCACTCTAGGCTCATTTTGATATTTGAGCTGTGGAGTTTGTTGCGGATTCGCTAATTCAGTTTTAACATTAGGTTTGTCAGTAGTATCAGTCTTTAAAAGCTTTTCAGTGTTGTTTTTTAAAGCTGAAGAGTCTTTATGGTTAGCTGTAAAAGTAGCCTCATTTTTTTCTTTACTAAGTGTGGAAATGCTTGTTGGTGTTGTGTTCGTGTAGGTGCTTTGGTTGCTTTGAGTTTCTGAGTTTGTAAATATTTTGTTTCCAAAAAACAAGTAAACCCCAGTTAATAGAACCAGTGTGCCACCTATAAACCAAATGTAAAAGAACCTCTTGCTCTTGCGATTTTTTTCATCTAAAGTTGTGTCTATTTTATCCCAAAGATTCTCATTGGGAGTCTTAGTTCCTACTTTAAGCTTCTCTTCAAAAACCAATCCTATGTCTTTTTTCTGTCCCATTTTTAGTGTGTTTTGGGGTTATGAGATTTATTCATTGCTGTTATTTTTTCGCGTAAAATAAGCTTTGCACGATGGTAATTTGATTTTGACGTACTTTCAGAGATATTTAAAAGTGTGGCAATTTCCTTATGCGAAAACCCATCCAATTGGTAAAGGTTAAAAACCAATCTATATTGGTCTGGTAATTCTTGGATGAGTTTTAAAAGAGTTTCTAGAGACAGTTCTTCTTTGACTTCAACCTCCAAATTGTCTTTTAGTATATCATCGTTAATCTCTATGTTTACTGGTTTTTGAGTTTTGTATTTATCTATTGCTTTATAGATTGTTATACGTTTCATCCAGCCTTCAAAAGAGCCTTTGTTTTTATAGGTCTTTATTTTTTGAAAAATAATAATGAAGGCGTCATGTAGGTTGTCTTCGGCATCTACGTTGTTTCTGCAATATTTCAGTGAGGTGAAATAAAGGGTGTCTTTATACATTCGGAACAACTCATTTTGTGCTGCTCGGTTGTTTTTAATGCATTGTTTTATTAATTCTTCTATTTTCAAATAGTTCTTTGTATTTTAAAATGATCTTATTGGTCTCACTTTGAAAGCACTACCTTTACTTGTGAATAGATTTCGGTTATCTGGAAATGCCGGGGTGTTTGAAAAATCATATACTTGATAGTTTAAATATAGAAATCCGCCATCTCCATCATTGGTACCCCAACCTTCAGAGGAACTTGCATAGAGATAAAAGCCGTCTTCATTTGGTATATTATTTAAATCTGGAAAGCCGCCAATTAAATCTCTGTGTTCATAGATTAAAGCTAATTCATCTATGGAAGGTAAATACCAATCATCGTAATCATTTCCACTTAAATCATAGGCTAGTCTTGCGGCAATGTCTAGCTCATCGCAGTATTCTATTATAGCAAGCGTGTTTTGCAATCCAAACCCTATGCCGTCATTTTGAGCAATTGGAACGGTTGGAGGTACTGGATCGGGTTGATGAAAACAACCCCACGGAGCATCTGCTAGATCGTTGGGATACGCTATAAGTCCGTGTTCGGCGGTATCGTCTAGGTAAAAGATTATTCCACCTTGATATTCCTGCCCTATCTCAAATATTAAAGTTTCTTCTGGAGTGTCATCACTGCTACTACAAGAAAGAACTAAAAAAGATGCTAAAAACATTAAGGTATTAAAGTAGTATGTTTTCATAATTTGTAAGTTTTAACAGTTAATTGCTTTTAAAATTATTGGCAAGAAAGTAACCATACTGCCAGTATTTACATCATCAAATCTAACATAAATAACTTGTGGATTTATGGTATTCTCATAAAGTAAATTTTCAATAGGGTTAGTGCCCACTAACATATCTTCATAGGTTTCATAATAGCTTGCTTCAACAGTTGTGGCGTCGGCAAGTCCAGTAAGAGGGAAAAAGCATTCAAAATAACTTTCCAAATCAAATATAGCGCTACGAGAGCCTGGCTCGATTTCACATTCCTCAAATAGAAACTTTATACAAGGTTCTTCACATTCTTTAACCAAGCGAAAGCTATCTATTCCGTTTGTAATTTCCATATTTGATTGATCAAAACTGACTACTTTCCAATCAAAATTCCAATCTTCACTAATGTTTTCATCCCCGCTTATAAAGATATTAAGATGAAGTTCATCTTCAATAAAATACGTAACCCAAGTTCCACCATAGGCATTCTCTTGAAAGTAAAGTCCTGCGTTTCCAAAATAGCTTACTTCGTAATACGAGCCTTCGTATTCGCTATTAGGGCCATCAAGATGATTTATTTTCCAAATACATGAAGCTTGTGTTAGAATCCCGTTGCAAGTTGTGGTTGTATCTACTTTTAAACATTTGTCTATGGCTTCTTTAAGTTCTTCGTTGTTATTGATTGTATATGGCTGGCCATTGTCTAATATACTAGTTATGGGATAGCTAAGGCTAATAGATTTTCCTTCTTCAAGGGAGCCTAAGAACTCACTAAATTCAGCGTCGCTTGTTATAACTTGGTAGCCAAAAATATCCATGTTCTCATCGTAAATAACAAGAGTAAAGGCATAGTTAAAATCGATACAAGTAATTTCGTTATCAAAATCATTACCGGCAGCTCGCTCAATAAGGTTGTATAGTTCAGAGTCTACTTGAATTACATTTGAAGGGTCTATCTCTCCCACAGGTTCATTTTCACAGGAAATGAAAATTGTGAATAAAAGGATTAAGGGTAAAAACCAGAGATTTTTCATGCTAGTTTAATTAAGTTGTTACCCTATAGTCTAAAAATTTTAAAAAGGTTGCGTAGGTTATAAAAAAAACGCCCTTCATTTCTGAAAGGCGTTTAGTTGTATTTAAAAAGAATGTTTAGTCTCTCTTTCTATCTCTATCGCGATTGTCACGGCCGCGGTTGTCGCGTCCACGATTATCACGTCCTCCGCTTCGGTTATCGTCGCGTGGTGGACGTTCTTTGTAGCCTTCTGGTTTCGGTAATAAAGCTTTTCTAGAAACTTTATCTTTCTTCGTTCTAGGGTCAAAACCAAGGAATTTTACATCAAATACATCACCCATGTTTACAACATCGGTTACGTTTTCTGTTCTTTCCCAAGCAAGTTCACTAACGTGAAGTAGCGTCTCATTTCCAGGAGCATCTGTATATTCTACTACAGCACCAAAATCTAGCATTTTAATTACTTTCACTTCATAAACACTACCAGTTTCTGGCTTAAATGTAAGTGAATCTATTTTTGCTAAAACGGCATCTATACCTTCTTGGTTTGTTCCTAGAATTTCCACGATACCTTCTTCGGTAACAGGGTCTTCATTGATAACAATAGTAGTTTTAGTAGCTTTTTGAAGCTCTTGGATAACTTTTCCACCAGGACCAATTAAGGCACCTATATATTCGTTAGCAATAGTAACAGTTACCATTTTTGGAGCGTGCGCTTTTACCTCTGTATTTGGTTGAGGAATAGTGTCTGTTAATTTCTTAAGTATATGAAGTCTTCCTGCTGCAGCTTGTTTTAAAGCGTTTACTAGAATTTCATACGAAAGTCCTTTCACTTTAATATCCATCTGGCAAGCGGTAATACCATCTTCTGTACCAGTAACTTTAAAGTCCATATCGCCTAAGTGATCTTCATCGCCTAGGATATCTGAAAGGACTGCGTATTTTCCAGACTCTGCATCAGATATTAGACCCATTGCAATACCAGAAACTGGTTTTTTAAGCTGAACACCAGCATCCATCAATGCCATTGTACCACTACAAACGGTTGCCATAGAAGAAGAACCGTTAGATTCTAATACTTCTGAAACCACACGTACAGTATACGGGCAATCTGCAGGAATCATTCCTTTAAGAGCGCGTTGTGCTAAGTTTCCGTGACCAACTTCTCTACGAGAGGTTCCGCGAATAGGGCGAGCTTCTCCAGTTGAGAAAGGAGGGAAGTTGTAGTGAAGGTAAAATGTTTCTTCACCTTCATAAGACGGCATGTCTATTTGGTTAGCTTCACGAGAAGTTCCCAAAGTAACCGTAGCTAATGCTTGAGTTTCTCCACGTGTAAATATAGCCGATCCGTGTGTAGATGGTAAGTAGTCAACCTCACACCATATAGGACGAATCTCATCTGTTTTTCTACCGTCTAATCGCAAACCTTCATTTAGAGTAAGGTCACGAACAGCAGCTTTTTCAGCTTTGTTGTAATACTTTGATACTAAATCGCCAAAATCTGCTAATTCTTCTTCAGAAAAAGTAGCTTTTATTTCTTCTTTAATTTCAGCAAAAGAAGCGCTTCTTTCGTGTTTTGCAGATCCAGCTTTAGCTACAGCATACACTTTGTCGTATGCCATATCGTGAATCTTTTTCATTAAATCTTCATCCTCGCGTTCTGGCTCGTACTCACGTACTTCTTTTTTGCCAAATGCTTCTGCTAATTTAAGTTGTGCTTCACATTGAATTTTAATGTGTTCGTGCGCAAATTTAATTGCTTCCACCATTTCTTCTTCAGAAATTTCTTCCATCTCACCTTCAACCATCATTACAGAGTCTGCTGAAGCTCCAATCACCATATCGATGTCTGATTCTTCTAACTGTGCTCTTGAAGGGTTGATTACAAATTGGCCGTTAATTCTTCCTACACGTGCTTCAGAAATAGCACATTCAAAAGGAAAGTCTGAAAGCTGAATAGCTGCCGAAGCTGCTAAACCTGCCATTGCATCTGGCATAACATCGTCATCATGACTCATTAACTGAATCATAACTTGTGTTTCTGCGTGATAATCTTTTGGGAAAAGTGGGCGTAAAACACGGTCTACAAGACGCATTGTTAATACTTCTCCGTCGCTTGGTCTAGCTTCTCTCTTAAAGAAACCACCAGGATAACGCCCTGAAGCCGCAAATTTTTCGCGATAATCTACCGTTAAAGGTAGAAAGTCTACATCGCTTTGTTTGTAGTTTGAAACTACTGTACAAAGTAGCATACATTTTCCGGATTGAACAACTACAGAGCCATGAGCTTGTTTTGCTAATTTTCCGGTTTCAATGGAAATTTCTCTTCCATCACCAAGGTCTATGACCTCTCTAAATACTTTAGGTATCATTTGTTTTTCATTTTGTACGCCATAGACGTACGGTTAAAAATGGTCAACGACTGTATATCAGTCGTGTGTTGTTGTGTTGTTGTGGTTGACCAATGAAAAACCTAAGGGTAGCTTTTCTATGTACCCTGAACGTATTATTTTCAGAGTTATTTTAAAAAAAGTGTTCTGTTTGCACAGAAAATAAAAAGGGCTCATAAGAGCCCTTTTAGAAATATTACTTACGTAATCCTAATTCTTTAACGATAGCACGGTAACGAAGGATATCTTTTTTCATAAGATAATCCAATAACGATCTACGCTTTCCTACTAACATAACCAAAGAACGCTCTGTGTTGTAGTCTTTGTGATTTGTTTTTAGGTGTTTTGTTAAATGCTCAATGCGGTACGTGAATAACGCAATCTGTCCTTCTGCTGAACCTGTGTCAGTTTTAGACTTTCCGTGTTTTGCGAAAATTTTTTCTTTTGCTTCTTGGGATAAATACATGCCAATATTGTTAAAATGATTTTTATGTACTGACTACCATTTTGATAATCAAGGCTGCAAAAGTACAAAATGGAATTAGAATAAAGCCTGTTTCGAAATAAATTTTATTTAAAATATATGAAATTCAGCATTTTTAGCGTTATAAGACTCTAACCCCCTTAACATCAAACCTATGAAATTCAACCTTTTTAAATTGTATTTTGCTATTTTATTTGTGAATGTATTCCTTTTTGGGAGCTGTTCTGAAGATGATACTAAAGCTTCTGAAACTGTAAATTTTTCTTCGGAAGATTCATTGAGAGCTTCAAAAACAGATAATATAGCCGAAGGAACCTTTAATATTATAGAGCAAGGCTTTGTAGAGAATGAAAGTGAAGGACGCGGACAGTCTTTTGTTTCGGTTTTTTCTGATTGTACCGAAATAACTGTTGGTATTCAAGGTAATGGTTTTACAATACTATTAGATTTTGGTTCTTCTTGTACCTTAAACAATGGCGCTATTGTTTCGGGCAGTATCTTTTTAGAATACGGGCCATTGCAAAATGGTACTTATACTATAAATTACACTTTGCAAGACTTCACTTATAACGGAAACGGTGTAAGTGGTGGTGGTACTATTTTATACGAAATAGCCAACCAAAACGGTAATCCACAATCTACTTTAAACGAAAGTATCAATGTGAGTTTTCCTAACACTACAGTAACAGCTACCAGAAATGGTATTCGTATATCAGAATGGGTAGCAGGTGTTGGCAGTGGCACTTGGGTAGACAATGTGCATCATATTACCGGAAATTGGCAAACCGAGTTTACAAATGGCTTTGAAAGAAGCGGTTTGGTAACCGAAACTCTGGTTAGAAAACTTGCTTGCCCATACCTTGTAAGTGGCGTGCTAGAAGTAACCCAGGACGGTGTTACCTCTGCTATAGATTTTGGTGATGGCGAGTGTGACAATCAAGCAGTATTTATTTACAACGGTCAAGAGTATCCGTTTACAATGAATTAAGTTTTAAAATTATATGCCAAAAAAAATGCTGCTCCTAGGGAGCAGCATTTTTTTATGCGGTTTTTTCGCGAAGCGGTTGATTTAAAACCAAATCTATATAAAGGTTTAGCTTTCTTTTTAAATCTTTACGATGTGTTATAAAATCTAAGAAACCGTGTTCTAATAAAAACTCTGCGGTTTGGAAACCTTCTGGCAGTTCTTTTCCAGTGGTATCTCTAACTACTCGAGGTCCTGCAAAGCCAATAAGTGCCCCTGGTTCGCTAATATTAATGTCTCCAAGCATAGCAAAAGAAGCTGTTGTTCCACCCGTTGTTGGGTCTGTACATAAGGAAATGTACGGTATACCTGCGTCACTTAATTGAGCGAGTTTTACACTGGTTTTTGCTAACTGCATTAATGAAAGCGCGGCTTCCATCATACGAGCACCTCCACTTTTTGAAATGATTAAAAGTGGGATTTTCTTTTTTAATGAATAATCTGCAGCACGTGCTATTTTTTCACCCACAACACTTCCCATAGAACCTCCAATAAAACTAAAGTCCATACAAGCTATAACTAAATCTTGCCCCATAGACTTTCCTACGGCACAACGAATAGCATCTTTAAGTCCTGTTTTAGCTTCGGCTTCTTTTAGTCTGTCTGTATATTTCTTTTTGTCTTCAAACTTTAAAGTATCTTGAGAATGAAGGTTTTTATCTAACTCTTTAAATTTATTGTCGTCAAAGAGAATTTCGAAATATTCTTTACTTCCTATTCGTACGTGGTATCCATCTTCTGGGCTCACATAAAAATTCTTTTCTAGCTCTTCGCTATCTACAATTTTTCCAGTAGGAGATTTGTACCAGAGTCCTTTTGGCACATCTTTTTTCTCTTCTGTTGGGGTTTGTATTCCCTTTTTTGTTCTTTTAAACCAAGGCATAAACTATATGTTTGTTTATTATTTTTTTTCTACTGAAAGTTTACAACGTGTTTACGTTGTTAAGGTCTTCAAAGGCTTGTTCAAGTCTTTTCTTAAAGGTTAATTCACCTTCTCTAAGCCATTTTCTTGGGTCGTAATATTTTTTATTTGGAAGGTCGTCACCTTCTGGGTTTCCAATTTGTGTTTTTAAATACCCTATGTTTTTTGTTATATAGTCTCGTACACCTTCGGTAAATGCAAATTGCATATCGGTGTCTATATTCATTTTTATCACTCCGTAGCTAATTGCCTCACGTATTTCTTCTAAAGTAGAACCACTTCCTCCGTGAAAAACAAAATCTATAGGGTTGTAGCCAGTGTTGTATTTTTTCTGAATGTATTCCTGTGAATTTTTAAGAATAATAGGGGTCAATTTTACGTTACCAGGTTTGTAAACCCCGTGTACGTTTCCAAAAGCAGCAGCAATAGTAAACTGATCGCTTATTTTTGAAAGTTCTTCGTAAGCATAAGCAACTTCCTCTGGTTGAGTATATAGTTTTGACGAATCTACATCGGTATTATCAACACCGTCTTCTTCACCACCTGTTATTCCTAATTCAATTTCTAGAGTCATCCCAATCTTGCTCATGCGCTCTAAATAGCGTTTGCAGATTTCAATGTTCTCTTCAATAGGTTCTTCAGAAAGGTCTATCATATGTGAACTGTAGAGTGGCTTTCCTGTTTCTTTATAAAATTTTTCACCAGCATCTAGTAAGCCGTCAATCCAAGGGAGTAGTTTTTTAGCACAGTGGTCTGTGTGTAAAATTACTGTAGCGCCGTAAAGTTCTGCGAGTTCGTGAACGTGTTTAGCTCCTGCAATCCCACCGGCAATGGCAGCTCTTTCGTTTTCGTTAGAAAGGCCTTTTCCTGCATTAAAATGTGCGCCACCATTAGAAAATTGTATGATAACAGGTGCGTTTAGTGCAGCAGCAGTTTCCATAACAGCGTTAACGCTATCGTTACCCACAACGTTTACTGCGGGCATAGCAAAGCCTTTTTCTTTGGCGTATTTATGTATTTTTTGAACATCTTTTCCGGCTGCTACACCGGGCTTAATTCCGTGGCTCATAATTTTTTAGGTAAATAGTTAAGTGTTTATCACTAAAAGTTTTTGTCTTAATTATTTAATTGAGAACAATCAACTTTAACTTATTTCAGTTCACAAAAGTAACAAATTATTATGGTTTAGAATGGATAGTTAATACCTATGTTATACACAGCATTTTTAAAATTGTAATCTGTAAACCATCGTTCTCCAATTGGTTTTCCAGGGTTGTGGGTTTTAAAGCCTACATCAAACCGAAATACAAAAAAACCAAAGTCGTATCGCAGACCAATACCAGAGGCAACGGCTATTTCTTTTAAATCTTCAATGCTGTCTAGAGTAGATTCGGGTCTGTTTATATCGTCAAGCACATTCCAAATATTTCCTGCGTCTACAAAGAAAGCACCTTTAAAATCGCCTAAAATGGTAAAGCGATATTCGGCATTAAAGGCTAGTTTAAAGTTTGCGTCGTTAAAATCTAAAACACTACCACTACTACCAGGTCCTAAGTCGTAGGCTTTCCAACCGCGGTTGTCGTTTGTTCCACCTGCAAAATAACTTCTGGTAAAAGGAATACTGTTGCTATTGCTGTATGGAATAGCAATACCTCCAAATGATCGGAAAGCGATGATGTTATTTCCGTCTATATCCCAGTGTTTAATGTATTCTGCTTCCCCTTTTATATATTGCGAATGTACAACCCCTAGGGTGTTGTAATTGCCATCTTCGTTTTTTTGAGCGCCTGAAAGGCTAGAAATACCAGTAAGTAAATTTCCTGCAGATTCAAGTTTTAAACGTATTCGTGAAAAGTTGTTGTCGTTTATGTTTTCTCTGGTGTCTCTTGTTAATGTTATGTTTGAAGCAAATATTAAGTTGTTTTCTGTTAACCTTGCTTCGCGTTCGGCAATACTCAAAACTTCCTCAAAAGTATCTGAATCTGATACGATCTCACGGCTTAAAACATCACTGATAAACTCTTCTGTTTCATCGGGGATTTCTAGAAGGTTTTCAGTTGTATTGTTAAACTCATAACCTAAATCTTGCGCTAATTCATTTAAGCGGTTGTACGAACTCTTGTAAACATTGTAATAATTTTCAACATTTAAGTTTCTTACATATTGTAGGTTTAATAAATCTACTTGGTAAGTTAGTATTTTTGAAGGTTTCCAGCTGTAATTGTATATTCCATTGATGGTTTGCCTGTCTAAACCTATGTTGTTTTGAAAGCTAGAGCCCAAGCTAAGACTCGTGGCAGGCGACATATATTTAGGGATTATTTTTTCGGTATTAAGCGGAAAAATAATACGTGGAAAGATGAGTTTTATATCGCCACCAAATTCTGAAATATTAAAAAACTTGCTTTCACTATCTGCAGCGTCTTTTGATGAACCGAGACTACCACGTCCAGAAATTTCTAAAATCTCTGCACCTCTAAAGATGTTTCTAAAGATCATATTACCGCTAAAACTAATACCAAACTGTTGTATGGTAGAGGTATAAGCGTCAAAATCTACACCTAGTGTAAAACGATCTCGTGGACTTAAAAGTATGGTTGTGTTTAGTAGTTTTCCTGTGGTGTCTGCAGCTACTTCTGCGTAGTTAATGTTTGGGTATTTAAAAATTCGCAAATCACTTATCTGGTTGTAAGTAAGCGTACGGTCTATGTCTTTATAAATGTTTCCAGGGATAATAGATACAGCATCTGTAATGGCTTTAGGACGGAAACGCATCTTTCCATAGCTAAAAAGCTTGTATCCTTTATAACTTATAGAATCTTGAAAATTTTTGTTTCTATTGTCGTAAGAGTAGTCTGTAACTATCCTAACTTCTTTAATTGAGTGTATTTTAAAAGGTTCTGTAGCAGTGCTGTCTCCTACAGTAATTTTTCGGTCAGGTATAATGTAAGTAATGTCTGCTTTGTGGTTTGTATTTACCGTATCTGCTTCAAAACCTACATACTCCTGATCAAAGTGATAAAGACCAGAGTTTCTTAATTGAATGGTAAGCCGGTCTCGTTCATTTTCAAAATCGTTTGCAGCATACTGCTTGCCAGGGACGATAAAAGATTTGCTTTTAGTTTCTTGAAAAATACTATCTACAACGGGCGAGCTTATTTTTTCGAAAATAGAATCACCTATAAGATACGGTTGATTCTTTTTTACCAGATAAGTGATTTTTGCTCTTTTATTTTTTTTTGTACTCGGTTCTATTTTATAGGAAACCTCATCGTTAAAATACCCATAACTACTGTACCAACGTTTAATTCTTTCAAGAGATTTTTCAATCTTTTGCTCGTCTATAATAGTTGGTGCATCTCCAGACTTTTGAAGCCATTTATTGAAATTTACATAGCTACTGTCTATTTGGTCTAGTTGTTTTTTTGATAGAAATCTAATAAGGCGTTCTTCGCGTTTCGGGTTTTTATGAAGCCATTTATAATAAGTGGAATCTGGTTGAGAGTCGGCTAAATTATAAATGTGTAAACCCACAGGAATACCTATTAAGGGGAGGGTGGTATTTGGTTTTTGCGCCAATTGACTGTACACTCCTTTGTTTTTTATTTCTACGCTATCTACGAGTATACTGTTTTCCGTCAGTAAATATTTTCCGTCGGGTACTTGCTTTACAGCATTACAAGAAAAAAATAGACTGATTAATACTATAAATAGTGATATTTTTGTGAGGTTGTGCTTCAAGTGTACAATTTTATTCAATTTCAAAAATACTATATTTTGGTAAGCAAAAGTCAAACAAAATTAATAACGAGTCTACAGCAAAAAAAGTACCGTGCTCAAACTGGAGTTTTTGTAGCCGAAGGGCCAAAGGTTATTGCCGAATTATTAAGTGAAGGTTTAAAGCTGCACTCTTATTATACAACTGTTGTTGCTGAAGTTACTTCAGAGAATCATTTTCATTTAACTGAAGCTGAACTTAAAAAGATTAGTTTTTTAAAAACAGCTAATACATCATTAGCGTTGTTTGAAATTCCAAAAGTACATACGCTTCAAGATACAGGTTTAATAGTTGCTTTAGATGCAGTACGCGATCCGGGAAATTTAGGAACTATAATTCGTCTTTGTGATTGGTTTGGGGTGCGTCAATTAATTTGTAGTGAAGATACTGTAGATTGTTACAACCCAAAAGTGGTGCAGGCAACTATGGGGTCTTTGGCACGTGTTCAAATTCATTATTTACCGCTTGCCGAATATTTAGCTAAAACGAACTTGCCTATTTATGGCGGTTTTATGGATGGAAAAAATATCTATCAAGAAAAATTTCCTGCTGATGGCATACTAATACTAGGGAATGAAGCCAATGGAATTTCAGAAGAAATAATGGCAAAGATAAATTGCAAAATTACTATTCCGCGTTTTGGAGAAAGTCAAAAAACAGAGAGTCTAAATGTAGCTACGGCAACAGCAATATTGCTTAGTGAGTTTAGAAGGTCTATTGAAAAGTAAAGTTTACAAAAATACCGCGGGTAGAGAGCTTATCTATGTTTCCGGTCCAAGGACTGTTGGGGTCGTCATCGCGAATTAATTCGTCATTCATAGCAAATACTCCGCGTATAGATGGGGTGAATTTAAAATAGTACAGATAAAAATCTATTCCAAAACCAAGCTCAAAATAATTAGTGCCCTTGGACATTCTAAACTTACCTTGCTCATTATCTTCAGGATTATCTTGATTACTAGAAAGGTTAAGAGAGGTAGAAACACCACCAACAAGAAAGGGCTTAATGTTGTTTAAACGCTTCGTAGAAACCTTGAGAAGTAAAGGAACGTGTATATAAGTAGATTTTACTTCGCGTAAATAGTCTTTTGGTTCTGTAAACCCAGGGAAAATAAGGTTTCTTTGGGTAAAATAGAGTCCTGGCTCTAGGCGTATGTTAAGGTATTGATTTAAACGCACATCCCCCACAAGACCTACGTTAAAGCCCGCTGAGCGCTCAACTTGTATATCTGTGTTATTGTCTGCGTATTGATCTTTATAGTCTATTTTAAAATCATAACTATTAAACCCTAAAAAATAGCCCCAGGATAAACGCTTCTTATCGAAGTTTTCCAGATTTGCTATACGCTCTTTGTTAAAAAACCATTGCGCGTTTACGCTATTTGTAAAACATAAAACGGCCAATACAAAAAATAGCTTCTTCATAAATTATTTAGTAGCATTATAGATAGTTGCCACCCCGAAAGTTTGTGGTAAAGATTTCACTTCTTTAAACCCAGTTTTACGTAAAATATTGTTGAGTTCTTCACCAAAAGGAAAAACAGAGGCACTTTCACTTAAATATTTGTAGGCTACCTTATCTTTAGAGAATAGTTTGCCAACTAACGGGAGTATGTTTTTTGAGTATATATTGTAGCCTTGTTTAAAAGGGAATTTTGTGGGTACAGAGGTTTCTAAAATTACAAAGCGACCTCCTTCTTTTAAGACACGCAGTATCTCTCCAAGTCCTTTTTCAAGATTTTCAAAATTTCTAATGCCAAAAGATACAGTTATAGCATCAAAGGTGTTGTCGTTAAAAGGCAATGCTTCAGAATCTGCTTGAATGAATTCAATTTTTTTTAAATTTTCTTTTCCTTCAACCTTTTTACGGGCTACACTAAGCATTCCATCCGAAATATCTAGACCTACAATTTTTTCTGCAGAAGTATTTTCGGCAAATTGAATGGCTAAGTCTCCAGTACCTGTAGCAATATCTAGTATGCTCTTAGGTTGAGTGCTTGCTACTAGTTTTATAACCTTTTTTCGCCATTTAACATCAGAACCCAATGAAATAACACGGTTTAGTCCGTCATAATTTTCAGAAATAGTATCGAACATCTGTTCAACCTGTTTCTTTTTTCCTTCCTTAGAGTCTTTGTAGGGTGTTATTTTCTTTTCCATAAATTGCGGTTGCAAAACTACATATTTTTTAAGAGCTGTTGTATACTTTGTTAAAGTTTAAAATTATTGACTTAAAAATATTCAAAACACACAAAATAACATACTGTGCCTTTTATTTCTATATCTTTGCACGGTAAATAACTTATAATAGATTTACTTGCAGGAAATTACTGTAATTTTTTTAAAGAAATAAATTAAATCTCAATGAAGATTATTATTGCCGGTGCCGGCGAGGTGGGGTTTCACTTAGCAAAACTCCTTTCTTTTGAGTCGCAGGATATCACCCTTATTGATCCAAATCGCGACTCATTAACAAACGCAGATACACACCTAGATATACGGGTTGTTCGTGGAGATGCTACCTCAATATCTGTACTTCAAGATTCGCGTGTAAGCGATACAGATCTTGTGATAGCAGTAACTTCTAGTGAAACCACTAATATAACCGTTTGTGTGCTTGCCAAGCAATTGGGGGCAAAACGAACCATAGCGCGTATTTCTAATACCGAGTTTATAGATAGAAAAGACGAAGTAGGCTTTACAAAATTTGGTATAGACGAGCTTATTTCACCAGAATCATTAGCAGCCAATGAAATTGAACTTTTACTAAATAAAAGTGCTTTTAACGATACCTATGAGTTTGAAGGTGGTGCGTTAACAATGATTGGGCTAATATTATCTCGTACTTCAGCTTTTGTTGGTAAATCTGTAAAAGAAGTAGCAAAATTATATCCAGATTTACGGTATGTGCCAATTGCAGTACAACGTTTTGGTACACAATACACTATGATACCCAGAGGTGATACACAATTTAGACAGGGAGACCAAGTTTATTTTATTACCTGTAGAGATGGAGTAGATCAAATTTTTAAACTTACGGGTAAAGTACGTCAGGATATTAAAAATGTGATGATACTAGGGGGTAGTAAAATAGGCTATAAAACAGCGAAAGACCTGTGTAAGAGTAGTTTTAATGTGAAGCTTATAGAAAGTAAAAAGGACAAAGCTTTTGAAATTGCCGACGATATACCTGGTTGTCTTGTTATTAATGGCGATGGTAGAAATGTAGATCTTTTACAAGAAGAATCTATAGAAGATATGGACGCTTTTATTGCTGTAACAGGAAATAGCGAAACAAATATCATATCTTGTTTGGTTGCAAAATCTAAAGGAGTTAAAAAGGCAATTGCATTGGTTGAAAACATGGATTATTTTCAACTGTCTCACTCTATAGGCATTGACACACTTATTAATAAAAAATTACTAGCTGCAAACAATATTTTTCGCTACGTACGTAAAGGTGAAGTTGTAGCTATAACAAAGCTTAACAATATGAATGCAGAGCTATTAGAGTTTGTAGTTTATTCGCATTCTAAGGTTTGTAATAAGAAGATTAAAGATATAGATTTTCCTATCTCGGCTATCATTGGAGGTGTAGTTAGAGATAAAGAAGGTATGATTGCATTGGGCGATTTCGAAATAAAAAGTGGTGATAGGGTAGTAGTTTGCTGTTTGCCACAATCTATTAGAAAAGTAGAAAAACTTTTCATATAATGAATTCACTAAGTAAACTTAATTATAAAATCATTTCGCACTTAATGGGCTTATTGCTCATGGTAAATGGCGGGTTTATGCTGCTATCATCTATCGTAAGCTGGTATTATAAAGATGGTGTGTTAAATGAGATGCTCTTAGCTGGAATAGTAGCATTAAGTGTTGGTGGTTTTGTTATGTTACTTACAAAAAACCACCGAAAAGAAATCCAGAAAAGAGAAGGTTATATTATAGTAGCCTTTGGCTGGATTTTTATGTCGCTAATAGGGACTTTGCCTTATCTTTTTACGGGAGCTATCCCCGATTTTACAGATGCTTTTTTTGAAACAATGAGTGGGTATTCCACTACAGGTGCTTCCATTTTAACAGATATTGAAAGTATTCCAAAGGGTGTGTTGTTTTGGCGAAGCATTACCCATTGGATTGGTGGAATGGGGATTATCGTATTGGCAATTGCAATCTTGCCATTATTGGGAATAGGAGGAATGCAGCTTTTTGCAGCCGAAGCCCCTGGTCCTAGTGGCGATAAACTACACCCGCGTATTACCGATACTGCTAAAAGACTGTGGCTTATTTATGTAGGGTATACACTTGCAGAAACCATACTGCTTAAATTAGCTGGTATGAGTTTTTTCGATGCGATTAATCACTCCTTGGCGACTTTAAGTACTGGTGGGTTTTCAACAAAAAATGCCAGTGTTGCCTATTGGAATGATACCCCCTTAGTGCAGTACATTATTATCTTTTTTATGTTTTTAGCAGGAAGTAATTTTGTGTTAAGTTACTTTGCCTTTAAGCGAAAATTTCAGAAAATATTTCAGGATGAAGAGTTTAAAATGTACTCTTTATTTGTAGTTGGGCTTACCACTATAGCGGCATTGATTATATATTTTAAGGCAGATCTTACAGTTTCTAGTATTTCCCACCCTATGGTTTGGGGTCCTTTTGAAAGTTCTGTTCGTCATGCCTTATTTCAGGTTCTTGCAATTATAACAACTACCGGTTTTGTAAGTGCAGATTACACATTATGGACACCTTTTTTAACTATTTTCTTTTTTGGAATGATGTTTTTAGGAGGATGTGCGGGTTCTACCGCAGGTGGTATAAAAGTAATGCGCCATCTTATTATGATAAAAAATGGAGTCTTAGAATTTAAAAGAGCGCTCCATCCACGTGCTATTTTACCGGTTCGATATAATAATAAAGCTGTTCCACAACCCATCGTGTTTAATATATTGGGCTTCTTTATACTTTATATGTTATCGTTTATCGTAGGTACTTTAGTTTTTTCTTGGTTGGGACTTAGTTTTGATACGGCCCTTGGTGCCGCTGCTTCTACTTTGGGGAATGTAGGTCCTGCACTTGGACAATTAGGACCAGTAGAAAATTATTCGCAGCTTCCAGATGCTGCAAAATGGTGGTCTAGTTTCTTAATGCTTATAGGTAGATTAGAACTGTTTACGGTGCTTATACTATTAACTCCTTTCTTCTGGAGAAACAGATAATATTTTATTTTGAAATAACCGTAATTTCTTTTGCCAGTTTTTTAGCCTTTTCTGTTACTTCAATTAGATTGCCATTAAGCGAATCATGAGTTAAAACAACGCCCATTCTTCTATTAGGTCTGGATGTGGGTTTGCCAAAAATTCTGAAATCTGTTTTTGAAGAAACAGCTACTTTTTCTATACCTTCATAGCTAGGGTTTTCAGAATTCTCTGAAGCTAAAATAACGGCACTAGCACCAATGCGTTCTTGTGTTATTTCAGGAATAGGTATGCCTAGAATTGCGCGTAGATGCAATTCAAACTCATTAAAATTTTGGGTTTTTGCGAGTGTCACCATTCCTGTGTCATGAGGTCGTGGCGAGAGCTCAGAAAAATACACCCCGTCGTCTGCGACAAAAAATTCTACTCCCCAAATACCACAGCCGCTTAGTGCAGTTGTTACTTTTTGAGCCATTTGTTGGGCTTCAGCTAAAACATCGGTTTTCATTGGGGCTGGTTGCCAGCTCTCCATATAATCGCCGCGTTCTTGACGATGACCAATTGGCGGACAGAAAAGTGTTTTGCCGCTTTTTTGAGTAAGGGTAAGTAGTGTTATTTCGTAATTGAAGTTTACGAATGCTTCTACGATTACTTCGGCTACATCACCACGAGAACCTTCTTGCGAATAGCTCCAAGCATTCACTATATCGGCTTCTGTCTTTATGGTACTTTGACCTTTTCCGCTAGAAGACATCAATGGTTTTACTACGCAGGGCATTCCTATTGCTTTAACAGCATCTTTTAATGTTTCTGCTGAGGTTGCATAGCGGTAAGCTGCTGTTTTTAAACCTAATTCTTTTGAAGCTAAATCGCGTATGGCTTTGCGATTCATTGTAAAGTTTGCAGCTTTTGCAGAAGGGATTACAGTATATCCTTGTTTTTCATACTCGTAAAAACGTTCGGTACGTATGGCTTCAATTTCAGGAACAATATAGTCTGGTTTGTACTTTTCTACCAATGCGTCTAATGCTTTTCCGTCTAGCATATTTATTACTTCTGAAAAATCTGCAATTTGTGCGGCTGGCGCATTTTTATAGCTATCTACAGCTATTACTGTTTGTCCAATTCGCTTTGCTGCTATAGTGAATTCTTTTCCGAGTTCACCACTTCCTAATAATAATATTGTTGCCATTTTTTTTATTTTTTGTAAAAATACAGTAATTGAATGCATGAAAAAACCCAAAGCACAATTTGTGCTTTGGGTTTTTATAATTTAAAAATGTTTTAATTATTTAACGATTATTCGTTTCATTTTTGAAACATTTTTGTTTCCTAATTTTACAAAGTAAACACCAGCAGAAACATAGCTCATGTTTAAATTGTAGTTGTAACCTGTTCCGTCATTATCTAGCATATAGCTCAGTAAAGTTTGACCAAGCATATTTGTAACTGTAAGGTTCAGTTTTTCTGTGATATCTGTAGTTTGTAGTTGAATATCAAAATGTTTGTTGTCTTCACTAACAACCAAAAGATCTGGAGATGCAATGTAATTTTCGTTTAAACCAAGTGGTTCTGCAGCACATAATTGTAAAGACCAGCTGTTTAAGGTTCCGCCATCAAAATTTGCGTTATCTTCTACATAAAGTGTCCATTCTCCTAATGTTGACATTCCTTCAAAATCGGAAAGATTCCCTGCTGGTGTATATGTTCCAGTAAATGGTGCGGTTCCATTTGCAATTGGCGTGGTAGCATCATCGTCAAAAACTGTGTTGGTAAAATTATCACCACTACCACCTACACGATCTGCTAACATAACCTCAGATCCATCTGGAGCTATTAATTTAATTGTTAAATCACCATCGAAAGTATGATTAAGATCTATAGTAACATTAACATCATTAATAATTTCATCTTCAGTAAATGTGATAATAGATTCTGTAATGTCACCATCATTAGGGCCAACTGGCATTGAGGTATCGTTAGTGTCTGTAGTACAGTTGTAATTTACTACAACAATAGTAGTAGTGTTGTTTGATGCATCTGAATCGCTAGTTAATTCAGTTGAAGCAGAAACTAAATAAGATCCAGGTGTTGAGAAATCACCCAAAGTGTTAAAAGTGTGTGAAATAGTCTCACCGCTGTTTAAAGGACCTGCTACATTTTCGGTAACTGCTGTGCCATTGTTTATAGTGTATGATACATTAAAATTAGATTGTGTTGCAGTACCAAAGTTTTCAATAGAAACTGTTACTGCTTCCATGCCCATACCTTCAGCACTTTCTGGAGCCGTAATTGCAATCGCACCAATATCATTAGGCTGTACATGTGTTACAGATTTTGTGCGTGCATCATTAGAGGTGTCTTCATCACTAGATAAATTTGTTGCCGCTGTAATAGTATAGGTTTGTCCAACTGTTCCCAGGTTTGCGGTAGCTGTAAATGTGTATTGAGCCGTTGCAGCTGGAGCTAATGTTCCTGTATATGTTTCTGAAATAAGGGTGCCACTATCCACTTGAAAAGTTACAGGAAAGTTTGAAGCGCTATCTAAACCGTAGTTATAAATTGTAACGGTTACCGCTTCAGTATTAGAAAGTGCTCCCGAAACTGGAGTGTCTATGCTTACAACACCCACATCGTTATTGTTGTCTGGTGCAATTTGAAATACACCTACAACATCTTTTCTTCCGCTATTCATATACTCGTTTATAAACCAGAATTCCTTATCGTTTGCTGGATCTAAGTCTATTTTACTGTAATCTCCATAACGAGTGCCTGGAATGTTTTGATTTCCAGCAGCAATTAACTCTTCAGCAACAGTCATAGTGTTAAGAGGGTCGCTAGAAAAACGGCCTGTGTAATATGAACTTACTCTTTTTGTAGTTGGGTCTGGTGTGGTTGGTCCCGCCATTGCTGTATATCCCATACCTATGTTTCCTTGTCCGTCCATCATCATACTGGCATGCCAAGCGTGTTTTCCGTCTGGTGATAAATACGTTCCTTCTTGATAAATACTCCAAGGCTCCCCGTCAGCATTTTGACGAAGTTCAAACCAACGTACACCTGCAAGTTCGCCACCTGATGCATCTGTATCTACAACAAAGTTAAATACTGCAGAGTTATGGCCACTAAATTTTCTGAATTGTGCTTGGTTCATAATAGTGGCTTGTAAGGCATCAATAGAAGGGCCACCACCTGGTTGTGCTAGGTTTACAAAGCTACCCCCGTCAAATACTGAAATAAATGGAGTAGTTACCAATTCAGTTGGTGCAGAAATGGTTGAGTTTCCAGGGGTTGTCCAATCTACATCTACAGTCCAAAGCTTTACGTGATCTTCTGAAACACCACTCCAAGCATCATCTTGTAAATAAAGAATAGGTAAGCCACCTGCTGCAGGTAAATTGTCATTACTTACGTTAAGCGCTTGAGGGCTATAAAAACCGCTAGTAACAATTCCTGGAAGTGGGAAACCAATAATTTGTGCAGCTGGATCGCCAACTAACATTTTAGCTCTTTCCATTGCGTAAATTTTGTTGGTGTCGTTAGTGTTGTCTGTCATATAATAACCATCACTCCAAACAGAAAGTTTTTGATAATCATTTATCTGTGGAATTGTATAGACATACCATCCGTCATTTATTGGGTCTGGACCGTCTGAAACTGCAACTTGCGCGCCGTTTCCAAGAAAGCTCATCACAAATCTGTCTGCAGCATTGTCATACGAAACAGTAAGGTCGCAACAACCTCCATTTGGGAAGATTGTTGGGTTAGGAGATATTTGTCCAGTTAATGGGTTTCCGCTTTTGTCAAATATTCTGAAGCCAGTATTAAAAACTACGACAACATGGTTAGGGCCAACAGCTAGGGAAGGGTCTGTAGGTTGAGAGTTTGATTGGGCAGCATCAAAAACTAATGAAGGTGCTCGTCCGCTAAGCACTTGCTCCATTTTGTTTGGGTTTCTTTTAAAGTAATCGTCTTCAATTTGAGGGTCTTTGCCAGGGATAATCATGTTTTTTGAAGCTCTCCCGTCTTGCATAACACGTTCTTTTATTCGCGAAGGAGCTAAATTTGTTTGTGAAGCAATAGAAGGTACATGGGTTACATCGCCTACAGTGCCTACAAGAGTTGCTTTTGTTTTTTCCTGAGCTTGGATGCCAGAAAATAAAGCAAAGAAAATGAGGAGTACGGTAATCTTTGTTTTCATAGAGTGAAGTTTAGGTGAGTTTTTAAAAAATAGGTGTCTAAAGTACAGATAATTTGTAAATAAAAATCGGGATTGTACAATTTATACAATCCCGATTGAGTTTTTGTGTTTATTGAAGCTTATTGTAAAGATTCTTTAATTCTGTGCATCGCTTCTTTTATTTCTGCTTCAGAAGCTGCATAAGAAAGGCGAATACAGTTAGGGTCTCCAAAAGCTTCACCAGTTACTGTTGCTACTTTGGCTTCTTCTAACAAGTAGAGTGAGAAATCTGTAGCGGTGTTTATATTTTTACCACGCAAGGTTTTTCCGAAGAAAGAAGAGATGTCTGGAAAAACATAAAATGCACCTTCTGGTTCGTTGGTTTTAATGCCCTCAATCTCTGAAAGTAATCCTAAAATTAACTTTCTTCGCTCCTTAAAAGCATCTACCATAAATTTTATTTTGCTTGGCGGATTCTCTAAAGCAGTAATAGTTGCTCTCTGTGCGATACAGTTTGCGCCGCTGGTAACTTGGCCTTGCATTTTGTTACAAGCACGTGCCAACCATTCTGGACCGCCTATATAACCTATACGCCAGCCCGTCATAGAAAATGCTTTAGATACACCATTTACAATTACTGTACGCTCGTACATATCTTCAAATTCGGCCATTGAAGTATGGCTTCCTGTAAAGTTGATGTGTTCGTATATTTCGTCACTTATTACAATAATATTTGGGTATTTCACCAAAACATCTGCTAGCTTTCTAAGTTCTTTTCTGCTGTAAACAGAACCACTTGGGTTACAAGGAGAACTGTAGATTATAAGTTTTGTTTTTGGCGTAATCGCTTCTTCTAAAGCTTCTGGAGTAAGCTTAAAATCTGTGTCTATAGAAGTGGGAATTTCTTTAGGAATACCACCAGCAAGCTTACATTGGTCTGCGTAACTCACCCAATATGGGGCGGGTAACAAAACCTCATCGCCTTCATCTAAAAGTACCTGTGTTAGGTTGTGTAAAGATTGTTTAGCACCTGTAGAAACAACAATTTGAGAAGGTTTGTACGCTAAATTATTATCTCTTTTAAATTTAGTGATGATGGCATTTTTTAAATCGCCATAACCATCTACAGGTGTGTAGGAGTGGTAGTTGTCATTAACAGCGTTAATAGCTGCTTCTTTTACAAACTCTGGCACTGCAAAGTCTGGTTCTCCAAGACTTAAGCCAATAATGTCTATACCTTGTTCTTTTAATTCTCTAGTTTTAGCAGCCATTGCTAATGTGGCCGAGGTAGCCATCTCGTTCACTCGTTTTGAAAGTCTGTTGTCCATATTTGTTATGCAGATACTGCAGGCTTCATGCCCATTTCTCTTAAGTGTCTGAAATGTGCCATAATTGCCTTGCGGGTCGTTTTATATTCTTTATAAGGTAAGTTGAATTCTTTAGTTGTGCTCTTTACTATTTTTGAAATATTTGTATAGTGTATGTGGCTAATATTTGGAAAAATATGATGCTCTACTTGGTGGTTTAAACCTCCAGTATACCAATTGACAATTCTATTATTGGTAGAAAAATTAACGGTAGTAAACAATTGGTGAATTGCCCAAGTGTTTTTCATAGTACCACTTTCGTCTGGAAGCATTATCTCTGTGTCCTCTACAACGTGTGCAAGCTGAAAAACAATGCTTAAAATAAGCCCGGCTACATAATGCATGATAAAGAAACCAATTAGTATTTTCCACCAAACGATATTAAAGAATAAAATAGGAATCACTATCCATAGGGATACATAAATCAATTTTGTGATTATTAAGATACTCCATTGAGTTGCTGGTTTAGGTAGTTTGCCATAAGACAATTTACGAGCTAGATATCTTTTTGTTTGAAAAAAATCTGTGGTAAGTACCCAGTTAAAGGTTAAAAGTCCATAAAAGAAAACACTATACCAATGCTGAAACTTATGAAGTTTATGCCATTTTGAATGTTTTGAAAACCGAAGTATTCTTCCAGCCTCTAAATCTTCATCATGACCGTGAATGTTTGTATAAGTGTGGTGAAGCACATTGTGTTGTACCTGCCAGTTATATACATTACCAGCTAGTATATACATACTGCCACCCATAATTTTATTAACCCATTTTTTTGAAGAATAGGAGCCGTGGTTTGCGTCGTGCATAACATTCATACCTACACCTGCCATTCCTATGCCCATTACAATGGTACAAAGAAGTTGTACCCAGCCTGGAAAATCTAGGGTAAGTAATAAAAAATAGGGGGTGAGGTAGATTGAAAACATAACTATTGTCTTTAAGTGTAGTTTCCAATTTCCTGTTCTTGCTATATTATTCTCTTTAAAGTAATCGTTAACACGTCTGTTTAGCGTTCTGAAAAACTTAGTGCTATCAACTCTTGAGAAATTTAAATTTGTGTATGCCAAAATGAAATTTTTATAAGGGGATTGATACTGTGCAAAAAGACAAAAATAATTATCTTTTGCGGAAATAGATAAATAGAAATCATAATTTTCCTAAAGATAACATACTTTTGCTTTTTAAATTGAATTATGAAACTGTTATTAAAATATTTTCCGGAATTAACGGAAGTTCAACAAAGCCAATTTGCACAATTACAAGAGCTTTACACAGATTGGAATCTTAAGATAAATGTTGTGTCACGTAAAGATATTGAAGAGCTTTATCTGCGTCATGTGCTTCATTCATTAGGAATTGTAAAGGTACAAACTTTTCTTCCGGGTTCAAAAATTTTAGATGTTGGTACTGGTGGAGGTTTTCCTGGTGTTCCGCTTGCAATTATGTTCCCAGAAGTTCAGTTTCATCTGGTAGATAGTATAGGTAAGAAAATTAAAGTGGTAAATGAGGTTGTAACTGGTCTTGAGTTGCAGAATGTAAAAACTACTAACGCCCGTGTTGAGAGTGTTTCGGGTAAATACGATTTTATTGTTAGCCGTGCTGTAGCACAAATGGAGACCTTTGTGCATTGGGTAAACGCTAAAATTGCTAAAAAAAGTTTACACGAACGCAAAAACGGAATTCTGTATTTAAAAGGTGGTGATTTAACCGAAGAATTGAAAGTGTATAAAAATGCCGCTATTTTTCCTTTAAGCGATTATTTTGAAGAAGACTTTTATGAAACCAAAAGCGTAGTGTATCTCCCTTTAAAGTACAAAGGCTAATTATTGTTTTTGAATTAAAAACCACTGTAAAGCGAGGATGGTTTTGGCGTCTTTTATAGTTTCTATTTTTCGAGTTATTTCCGAAACAGGAATTTTTACCAGTTGTATGTCTTCATTTTCATGTGCAGCGCCTCCTCCTGCTTCAATTTTATCGTTTATAGATACTTCAGCGTAAAATAAAAAGATACGTTCTGTTGAAGCACCTGGAGAGCTGTAAAATGTTTGTATTAATTTTTGACTTGTTAGACTGTACCCTAATTCTTCCATCACTTCTCGTTTTATACAGTCTTCGGGATTTTCGTTTGCTTCTAGTGAGCCAGCGGGTATTTCTATAAGCCAGCCTTCATTGTTTTTACAACTAGGATATCTAAATTGATTTGTCAATAAAACACTTTGAGTTTCTTTTTCAATTAACAGTATAGCTACAGAGTCGCCTCTTTCAAAAGCTAGTCTCTGGGTTTTTATGTGTGTTCCAGTAAAAGTGTCGTATTCAACTGTTGCTTTTATCATTTTGTAATGATCGTTAAAAACAATTTGTTGGTCTGTAATCTTGTATTTCATTTTTTGTTAGTTTGGTTTAAAATAAAAAAACCCCGAACAAGTCGGGGTTTTTACTAATTATAAATAATCTAAATTATTTAGAAACCAAGAATCTCTTAGTTGTAACGTTATTGTCTTTAGCGATTTTAACGAAATAAGTTCCTGTTTGAAGTTTTGCAACATCAATTTGTTGATTCATAGCGATATTGTCCATAGAGAAAATCATTTTTCCTAGGATGTCATAAATCTCGATGTTTGCATTTTCAGCATTAGAAATATTAAGTTTTCCTTGAGTTGGGTTAGGGTAAATACTAACGCTTTCAAGAGTAGATTCGTTTACGCCTAATACACCATCACTGTTAAAGTTTGTTACTACAGAAGTACCGTAGTTTCCGTTAGTTTGGTAGATTTCTACACCATTGTGATCTGTAAGAGATACTTGGTTACCACCATTTCCGCCAGTGTCTATTAACGTAAATGTATAGCAGTCTTCCGGAATGTAAATTCTTTCAAAATAAGTTTGTGAATTATCATAAGGTCCGCCATTAGCTACCGTAGTACCAGCGCTGTTTTTTAATGTCCATCTACATTGGTTACCATTGTTATCTGTAGTAATTTCTAAATTAAGAGTTCCTGATGTTTGAGGAGCTCCAAATGGTACAGTTAAAGTGTTGTTACCGTTAAAGTCGTCATTAGGAATTGACACTTCAAAAGTGTTAGCTGCTAATAAAGTAGTTGTAAGTTCTGGGAGTTCAACAGTTTCACTATTAAGAGTTTCAATGTTTCCTGTCCAAGCATAGGTATCGGTAGTTCCGTTAAGAGTGTATTCAAGAGTTAAAGAAGTAAGTGGGCTAGTACCTACGTTCTGAATGTTTACTCTAGGAGTAAAAGTAAGGGTTTCACCTTCACAGTCTACACCAAATTCTTCTACAAAACGCACACCAGCATCATTAGTGTTTGTTACGTTAGTAGTAGCAATTGCTCTGTTTCCGCTTATAATTTCTTGAGTTGTTTCTGTCATGAAAACTACAACTTCAAGGTCACCTATTTCTACTGGTATACTGTTGTTGTGTCCAAGTATAGGGTATGAGTAAGTTCTGTCTATAAAAGTTCCAGAAGTAGTTTCTGTAATCTCTTCTCCCCATTGTCCAGTAATCATATCTACTAAACGGTGCATGTGGTTGTAGTTATTACCAGCACCACCTCCAGTTTGTGGTCCTAAGGTGTTGTTTTGAAGTAAAACTACATTTAAAAGGTTAGTGCTCTCTGGGCTATCATCTGTATAGTAAGCTTCAACATGGATGTCCATCATATTAGTTTCAACATTAACGTCTGCTGTTACAGCAAGGTTAACGTAAGATGGCATGCCCATAATTTCATTAGATCTAGCTGCCCATTGGCCTCTATCTAATATAGTGTTGCTTCCGCTAAAAACGTGACGGTTTACGGTACCTGATGGATAACCAGATAATCCGGTTTGATTTACAATAGCAGTTCCATATGGTGTTCTAAAGTCTGGATCGTTGCCTGATGGATTTGCAAAACTTCCAACGTGGATGTTAATTAAGGAAACACGGTCTGGATTAGCATCTTGTATAGCCTTTGCTCTCGCATGACCGTCTGGGCAAAACACACAATATATTCCTGTGAATTCCTCAAGAACTACATTTTTGTTTTCTGGTGAAGTTGATACAATTGTTTGTCCGTATGTAGCGAAGGCAAACAATGCAAGAACTAAGGTTAGGGGTAGTTTTTTAAACATGGTTTTATTAAATTAGAGTTAAACTTTAATCAAATTTAGTAAAAAAATATATAAATAAACTACCTATAAAATTAATAATTAGGTTTTTGTTTAGTGCTTTAGAGGTTTAAAGCTGTTTTTTGTTGAAAATATTTCTCGATTTTAAGGTGTTTTAAAAGAGGGTAATAAAAGAGTATGAAGTTGTTTTAAATGATTAAACCCCGAGTAATCCCGAGGTTTTATCATATTCTTGAAGTTTTATTAGTTGGCAACTAATAGCTTTTTAGTTGTTGTAAGATTGTCTCTAGAAATATTTATAAAATAAATTCCACTTTTAAGACTTGAAATATTAATTTGTTGATTTACAGTAATATTTTCTTGAGTATAGATTTGTTTTCCTGTGATATCAAAAATCTCAATGTTTGTATTTTCTGCATTTTTAAGATTTATGGTTTCGTTTGCGGGGTTAGGGTATAAACTAATGTCTTGCATTTGATGTTGGTTTAGACCTAAAACGCCATTACTAGAAAATTGTCCGCTTACGCCAGCGCCAAATAATCCGTTTGTGTAAAAAACAACGGTTCCTAAATGATCTGTTAATGTAACAGGGCCACCGCCGTCACCATAAGTGTCATTTACACTAAAGGTATAGCAGTCTTCGCTTAACAGGAAAGTTTCGTTTATGGTTTGGTTGTTTCCGTAACCACTACCACTATATAGTACAGTACCATTTGAATCTTTTAAATTCCAGAAACATTCATTTCCATAGTTATCAGTTTTTAATTCCATATAAACTGTACCAGTTCCTAAAACAGCTTCGTTAAAGTTTGAGCTAGTGATGTTGTTGCTGTTGTTTTCGTCACTTGGAAGCGTTACTGTAATCGTATTAATAGGTTGTATAGAAAAGGGTACTTCGGGGAGTTCAATAGTTTCATTGTGTAATGAGTTTATGGTTCCAGACCAACTGTAGTTGTGTATGTCGCCATTAACTTCAAACTCTATGGCTAATGAAGTGATTGGGTCTCGCCCTAAGTTTTGTATGTTTACTACAGGAGTGACAAGTTCTGTGCAAGTTTCAGGAACATCTTTTATAAATCTTGCGTAGGCATCATTGTCTGCTGTAAACCCAGTAAATTCTGGATAGGTTCTGCTTCCCGATGGTATTTCTTGGTGGGTGTTTGAAATAAAGGCGACAATTTCCATATCGACGAGCTCTGCAAGTATATCATTGTAGTCTAATGGAATGGGGTAATTATAAGTACGATCTACAAAGGTTCCTGTGGTTGTGGTGCTTATCTCTTCGCCCCATTGTCCTGTAATTAATTCAACTAATCGATGCATGTGTATGTAGTTATCACCTTGACCACCTCCGGATTGTGGTCCTAAGGTGTTGTTTTGTAGTAAAGCTACATTTAAGAGATTAGTGATTTCTGGGCTATTGCTTGTGTAGTAGGCTTCAACATGAACTGTAAGCATTCGGGTTGCGATATTTATTTCCGCTTCAACAGCAAGGTTGACAGGAGAATTTATGGCTAGTGTTTCTGTAGCCGAGATGTTCCAGTTTTCTCTACCCAATGCGGGGCCACCACCTGTGGACATAGAGCGTCCCGGAAAAACATGTCTGTTAACTGTACCTGAAGGATAGCCAAAGCCTGTGCCTGAATAAGATTGCGCAACAATGGCGTTTCCGTATGGTGTTCTAAAATCTGGGTCGTCACCATAGGGTGCCGCAAATGATCCTTGGTGGATGTTTATGAGCGATACTCTGTCTGGATTGGCATCTTGAATGGCTTGAGCTATTGCATGTCCATCTGGACAATATCCGCAATATATTCCGGTAAATTCCTCGAGAATAACGTTTTGGTTTAAAGGTGAGGTGGTTACGATTGTTTGCCCGTAAATAGCAACGCCAAACATGATAAAAACTAAGAAAGGGGAGAATTTTTTTAACATGACTAAATGGTTTTTGTTATTAAAAAAGTAAAGTATCTGTAAATTTACTAATAAATACTCAGTATTTTAACTTTATTAATGCGAATAACTGAATTAATAATGTTAAATTTATCTGATTTTCAGCATGTTATTGGTTTTAGGGTAGTATTTAAAGGGCTTGTAATGTTTTTGAGAAAATTATTTTAATTGTAGAACAATCGCTAGCTGTGTTTTTTGTTGTGATTAAGCTAGTTTTATTTCTTAAATCCAAGGCTGAAAGTTATTTGTGTTGATTAGAAGCTTTATTTATGTTATGATATTTTTAAATATTATCATTACATTTGTTATGCATAGTAACCGTTTATATAAATTAATATTAAAAATTAGAAACAATGAAATTTAAATTACTCCTTTTATCTGTTTTTGGATCAGTAGCTCTTGCAAGTGCGCAATACACTGTTAAAGACCACAATGATGTTGTCCTTAACGAAGGCGATGTTATTGTATTTGACGAATTAACCTACCCAGCAGCATCGTATGAATTTTACGTGACAAATGATAATGCCTCTGAGACTATTTACACACGTATTGAATATGTTTCTGAAACAAATTCTTCAACTGGTAGCTTTGAGCAATTGTGCTATGGCCTTTGCTATAATGATATTGTTGTAGGTGGTACTGTGCCTCCAGCAAGCGATATTGCTTATGCTATAGCTGTAGGTGAAACTACACCTCTTGGAAATCACTTTTACAATGACGATCCAGGGAATGGAACTGACCCTATAGATTTTGTATTTGCTTTCCGTCAATATTCTGATGAAGCTGGAACCGTTGAAATAGGTACACCTCTTACTTTTACCTATCGTTATAACCCATTATTAAGTACTCAAGATAATACTGCTGTAGACTTTACTATTCAGTCTACTGTAGTTTCTAGTGAGTTAGTTGTTAACGCAAATGAAGCTATGAGTATGGTTGTTTACAATCTTCAAGGGCGTGTTGTAAAGCAAGCACAATTTGATGCAGGTCGTCAAGTTGTAAATGTTTCAGACTTAAGCTCTCAAGCTTATATCGTTCAGTTTACAAATAATAAAGGTGGTATTAGTACTACTAAATTTATTAAGCAATAAGACTGTTTTATAGTTAGCCTTCTTAAAAAGAGGTGAACACTTACTATATTAAAAGTTATAAAAAATCCAGAGAAGTTATTTTCTCTGGATTTTTTTTATACCTCCAGCATTGCTAGCTGTGTGTAATACTTAAGACGTTCTCTTAGTACTTAAGCTGCCTTAGGGATAGTAGCGGCATCCTTTTGTAGCGCATAGCGAAACAAAAGATATAGCGAATAGCCCGACCCTCGCCTTTGGCAGGGGAAGGCCCAAATACAAATCAATAAAACTTTGCGAGCAGTTTATAATATTGCTTGTGCTTTGGTGATTATGTGTTGATGGGAAAGCTTGCAGTTTGTTTGTGTTCTTAAAAGAAGGTGTATAAAAAAACCCGAAGTTTAACTTCGGGTTTTAGTTGTGTTTTTAAGAGATTTTGTTAGAATGTAACTACTAAGTTAGCTGTTACACCAGTGCTTGGGGGTACTTCTCTACAAACACCGCCTACACATATTAAACCTCCTCTTTGTCTTCCGTAGTTCATAGCAAAACGCGCTCTACCTTTAGTATAGCTACCACCTACACTGTAATAGTGTAGTTCTTTTTCGCCTCCGTAATTCCATGAGTCTGCAGCATAAAGCGTAAAGGCAGAATTAAAGTTGTATTCTAAAACACTTGCAGCCCAGTTTTTGTCGTCGTCTGGCGTCCATAAATGTTGAAGTTCCATTCTAAGAGCTTTTCCTTTTTCGAAACGGCGAGTACCTTCTATAACCGCTATTTGCGCTCTAATGTCTCCTTCGTTTCCAAGAATACCTCCTTTTGAAACAGCTTTGTCTATAATTACATCTTGGTAGGAAGCCACAGTGCTCCATTTTGAAGACCAGCGGTTTTTAATTTCAATGTTTAAGTCGCGGAAATAACGCTGTCCAACACCAATAAACTTAGTGTCGTAGGTTAAGTCTTCTGCATTAAAAGTTGATTCTAAGCCAGCCCAGTACGAAAAGTTACCTGCTAGTTTAGTACCTACTTTTCCAAGCGCAGATTCTTTGTCGAAGGAATAATACACATCTACTTGCGTACCTACTTCTCCAGCTCTTTTTTCGTTTTCGCTAAAAAGAAGTCGTGGTTGTGCGTTGTATACATATATGTTAGAAAGTAAATAATCGTGTTGTTTAGTAAGTGCAGGAATGTAGTTTACAACTTGCTCATTAAATTGGTTTCCTTCTGCAAGTCTGTCTGAATAAAAGGTGAAGTTCTCTAGTCTTCTAAAAGTAGAGTTGATACCTAGACCTTTTTGTGCGTACCCTAAGTTAAGTTGTAATGCGGTACCGTCAAATAATTGAGGTGAAGTAACAATTTCTTCATTTACTAATACGTCTGGATCTTTTGTAATTGCTTCTATACCCCCGTAGAAATTAGAAACTACAAAGTCTAGTCTTCCTCCGTAGGCATTTACATTTGCAGGAATAGTATCGCTAGAGCCGTTAGATTGGTAACGACCTACGTAACTTGCACCTAATTTTAAATCTACTGCGTCTATATTTAATACTTCGCTTAAGTCTAAATTAGCATCAAGTCCTTGAATAACACCTTCAGAAACATCAAATCCATTACGGGTTTGACCGTAAACTCCTGTTAAGTCGAAAGTAGTAGAAGGGGTAAATTTTACACGTACTCCTTTCATTGCGTTGTTAATACCTAATTGTCTGTCTTCCCAAGTACGTAAAATTAAGCCACTACCAAACTGCTCGTAAAAATAACCACCAGTGATGTCTAAGGTTTCATTTTTAAAGTTAAGGTAGTAGGTTCCAATACCGTTTTGTCCGTCCCAAGTAGGTGAATACCCTAATAGGGCTGAAGGTAAATAAGATTCGTATTGAACACCAGCAGTAAAATTACCGAGGGAGTAGTTTAGTTGTAAATAATTATTTGCTCTAAATTGATCGTCTGGGGCAACAAAATCAAAATCTTCGTCGTCCAGTAACCATTGTGAGTTAGATTCTAGGCCTCCAAAAAAATAGCCGTTGTCTTGTGAAAAGCTTATTGCGCCAACAAGCATAAAGGCGCCGAGTAATAGTTTTTTCATTATGTAGTTTTGGTTGGTTGCTAACTTAGTTAGAATATTCCTTTATTTTTTCGTAAAGTTCGTATTCTGCACCTGGGCTATAACCAGAATGGCGGTATACAATTTCATTGTTTTTAACTAATAAAGTTAAAGGAACAGTAGCGGCACCAAGTGCACGTTTAAAATCGTTGTTTGTATCTAAAAGTACAGTGTAATCCCACCCTTTTCCGTTTATTAGGGGTTTTACTCTTTTTACAGTTCGGCTGTCGTCTACAGAAACAGCGTATAGTTCTACGCCAGTTTCGTCTTGCCAATCTTGGTAAATTTCACTAATTGCATCAAGTTCTTTTAAACAAGGGACACACCAAGTAGCCCATAGCGAAACAACAATTACTTTATCGTCTTTTGATAGCTCGCTAGAATTAATAGTGTTGCCGTCTACGGTTTTTAAGTCAACTTTTGGCATTTCATCTTGAGAGTACCCTGCAAATGAGATAAGTAATAGGAGAAGGGGAAGTAGTTTTTTCATAAGTAAAAAGATTTTTGAATTAAATTAGTTAAGCAATATTAAGTTTTTTTTAATAAAAAGGAAACAGCTTTAAATAAAAAAAAGTCATTTAACATTTAAAAAACTATTCAATTTTGAGAATTAAGCTATATTAGCACACGTTTTATTTCTTAAAGTAATATTAATATTATGAAAACCTACCCAAAATTTAAGCTTTTATTTCTTTTAGCTGTTTTAACAATTGTTTCCTGCAGCAAAAAGGAAGACCCTTATGTGCCATCTGAGCCATTATTAACTTTAGAACTCAAAAGTGATGCCGGAGTTAATGAACTAGAAGTCATTTCTGTTGACCAAGCTGTTACTTTTACCGTTCTTGGAAGTGATGGTGAAGATTATTCAGACACTTCTACATTTTATATTAATGATGAAGCTATAAGTGGAAGAACTTATACTTTTATAGCTACAGGTAACTTTACAGTAAAAGCTATCTATAATGATATAGCTACAAACCTATTAAATTTTGAAGTGCTAGCTGCTTCAGAACGCGCATTGACAATAGATGTGCCTAAGGCGCTTCGCAACCAGACAATAACCTTTGGTCTTTATGATGCCAATGGAGATGATACGGCGGCAGATGCTACTTTTTATGTAAATGATGAAGAGATTTCTGGATTTACATATGCTTCTGCATCAGCAGGTAGTTTTGAAGTTTATGCAAAATACGATGTTAACGGTGTTGAAGAATCTTCAGCAACAAAAAGCTTTGAAGTATTTATACCAAAACGCAAAGTAGTTATAGAAGATTATACAGGTACCTGGTGTGGTTTTTGCCCAGGTGTAGCTCTAGCTATAGACAATGTAAGAGAGGTAACTCAAGATGTTTCGGTTGTAGCAATACACAAAACGGCTTCTAGTCATCCAGACCCGTTAGATTTTGAAAGAATTTTAGAATTACAAGAAGAGTTTGGTATTAGTAATGGTTTTCCAAAAGCGCATTTAAACAGAGTAGTTTCTTGGCCTGATCCTTACGTATTAAGTGAAGTTACTTCTTTAGCAGGAACAGATACAGATGTTTCTATCGCTATTAATTCGCAACTAACAGGTGCAAATCTCACTGTACAAGTAAAGGTTGTTTATGAAAATGGTTCTGATGTAGGCGATAAACTAGTAGTTTACTTATTAGAGAGTGGTGTTGTTGCTCCACAAGCTAACTATTTTAACGAAACTCCTGGACATCCATATGAAGGTCTTGGAAACCCAATAGAAGATTACGTTCACAATGAAGGATTGCGTAATTCTCTTTCAGACTTGTTTGGAGATGCTATCCCTCAGACACCTGCTTTCCAAGAATTTAAAAAGAATTACTCTTTTACAGTTCCAGCAGAATATGTGGGTGAAAACTTAAGTTTTGTTGTGATGGTTGTTAGAGATGACAATAGCGCTAAGAACTCACAGTTCTCACATATAAACGAAAATAAAAACTACGAATAACTAAAAGTTATTTAACAGTAAAAACCCCATCTTGAAGATTCAAGATGGGGTTTTTTATACTCTAAAAATAAATCTAGCTTATCCTAAGAAAGGATATCTGTAGTCTGTAGGTGAAACAAAGGTTTCTTTTACCATTCTTGGTGAAATCCATCGGTATAAGTTTTGCTTACTTCCTGCTTTGTCGTTTGTACCACTAGCTCTAGCACCACCAAAAGGTTGTTGACCAACAACTGCTCCTGTAGGTTTGTCGTTTATGTAGAAGTTACCTGCCGCGTTTTCAAGCGTTTTCACAGCTACTTCTAAAGCGTATCTATCTTCGCTAAACACCGCTCCTGTTAAGGCGTATTCACTAGTGCTGTCAACAAGTTGAAGTGTTTCTTCCCATTTGTTGTCATCAAACACATACACAGTTAATACAGGTCCAAAAAGCTCTGTACACATAGTAGTGTAATTAGGGTCTTTGGTAACAATAACAGTAGGCTCAATAAAATAGCCTTTGCTCTTGTCGTAATTTCCGCCTGCTATTATTTCTACATTTTTGTCGTTCTTAGCTTGGTCTATATAGCTAGCAAGCTTATCAAAAGAACCCTCGTGGATTACAGCAGTAATAAAATTGCTCATATCTTCTGGTGAGCCCATTTTAAACGACTTAATATCGGTTACTAATTGTTCTTTAACATTTTTCCAAATACTTTCTGAAATATAACATCTACTAGCAGCGCTACATTTTTGTCCTTGGAATTCAAAAGCGCCACGACTCATAGCTGTAGCGACTTGAATTGGATTTGAAGTTTTGTGAGCAACAATAAAATCTTTTCCACCTGTTTCACCAACAATACGTGGGTAAGTTTTATAATTGTGGATATTGGTTCCTATTTTTTGCCAAATATCTTTAAAAACGTGTGTAGAGCCCGTAAAGTGAACACCACTAAAGTCTGGGCTTGCAAGTACAGTATCTGTTATCATAACGGGATCGCCCATTACCATATTTATTACACCTGCAGGAACACCTGCTTCTCTAAAGACGTCTAGGACTACTTTTGCAGAATACACTTGGCTATCGCTAGGTTTCCAAAGTACTACATTACCCATTAAAGCGGCACTTGCTGGAAGATTTCCTGCAATAGCAGTAAAGTTGAAAGGCGTAATAGCATATACAAAACCTTCTAAAGGACGATATTCTATGCGGTTCCAATTAGCTGAGGTTGACTCTGGCTGTTCAGCGTAAATTTCAGTCATAAACTGAACGTTAAACCTTAAGAAGTCTATAAGTTCACAAGCAGCATCTATTTCTGCTTGGTATATGTTTTTTGATTGCGCAAGCATAGTAGCTGCGTTAATTTTTGCTCTGTAAGGTCCAGCAATTAATTCGGCAGCACGTAGAAAAATACCTGCTCGTTGTTCCCAAGGCATAACGGTCCATTTTTTTCTAGCCTCTAATGCTGTCTCAATAGCATCGTCTACATTTTTTTTAGTGGCTTTATGATAGGTACCTAATAAGTGTTTGTGATCGTGAGGGGGAGACATCGTTGCGGTGTCGTCTGTTTTAACCTCTTTACCGTTTATAAATAAAGGCACATCCACTTTAGTGTTGTACATTTTTTTGTAGGTTTTAAGTACTTCTTCTCTTTCCGTAGAACCTGGAGCATAGCTTTTTACTGGCTCATTTACGGCGATTGGTACTTCAAAAAATCCATTTCCCATAACTGTTTTGTTTTATCTGTTTATGAAGATTGCAAAGGTACAAATTTTTTATGCTCGCCCTTCAGTATTTAGGAGTAGTTAAGAGCTTGATGATAAGAAGCTGGAATTTCTTTTTATGTGAACTTATTTCTTTGTTTTTTTGTAGTGTTCTATTTTAAATTAGTAAGTGATTTTTAGGGTTTTAATTATAAAACCTGTTGCTTATACAGAGCCTTTATTGTTATGTGTACAGTTACCTTTATGCCGAAGTCTAACGATGGTTTTATACTAACCTCAAACAGAGATGAAGCACCCGGTCGGGAAACATATTTGCCTACCATCTATGAGGAAGATGGGGTTAAATTACTGTACCCACAAGACGCAGTTGCAGGTGGCACTTGGATAGGTGTTTCTGAAAAAAAACGCCTTGTTTGTTTAATGAACGGTGGTTTTGTAGCGCACGAACGAAAATCTTATTACAGAAAAAGTAGAGGGGTGGTTGTGAAAGATTTGCTTAAGTGTAATAATTTGCAAACTACTGTTGAAGCGTATGATTATACAGATATAGAGCCGTTTACCACTGTTTTGGTTGAGTGGGGAGAAGCTGTTCAATTATTTCAATTGGTATGGGATGGAACTAAATTTCATTTTTCTGAAAAACCACTGGCACCTCAAATATGGTCTTCCTCGCCATTGTATTCAGAAGAATTAAAACACAAACGTGAGGCTTGGTTTTCAGAATTTTTAATGCAAACTATAAATCCTTCCGATGAAGAAATACTTCAGTTTCATAAAACGGCTGGCGATGGCGATATAACAACCAGTCTTGTGATGAATCGCAATTTTGTAAAAACTAAAAGTATTACTCAAGTTTTAAAAATTGAAGGTGAAGCTAGTATGCGTTATGAAGATTTGCAGTCTGGAGTGCTTAGCAAGGCTGTGTTTTCAAATTAAATAAAGTGCTGAATCTTAGCGGCGATGTATTTTTCTTTTCAATATTAATTAATAGAAAAAGAAGCGCTTAAGTTAAAAAGCGGTATAGAAACCTTAAATTTTCTAGTAGAAGTAAAATTCACCATATTATAATGCCCTTTCATAGCGCCAAAAGGCGAGAGAAGGAGGCAGCCGCTGGTGTATGAGTGTTTTTCGCCAGGAAGCAAAATGGGTTTTTGCCCTATAACACCTTCGCCTTCCACAACTTCGGTATTGTTTAGGGAATCTTTAATTTTCCAACTGCGTGAAGTTAGTTGAACAGTGTCTTTACTTTGGTTCTCTATGGTTACGGTATAGGCAAAGGCGTATTGCATTTTACGGTCTTTGTAAAATGTGCCGTCAAATTCGGTTTTCACCGAAATTTTTATGCCTTGTGTTACCTGTTGTACCATTTTTGTTTAATAAACTGCTGCGCTTGCAGCTATAAATAGCAATAATGCAAAACTTAGCCCTATTGCAAATACAGTGTTTAAAAATACAAATTTTATTAATGTAATTACTCTAGACTGTTCGTAAAAATTCCTTAATGCTTTGTAAAAATATAAAGGACCTATAAGAAGAAATAGGAGTCCAACCAAAATTTCTGACCCAATTAATAGGTCTGGAATTAAGAAAAGAAGCATTGCCAAAAAGATAAAACTAAATATATGGAAGATAAAAACCATATGTTCTATATAGGTGTATTTTCTCTTTGAATAAATAATCCAAAAAAACAATGCGAAGAAAGGAGTAAAGAAGAAAAGGAAAAAAGGGATTTTAGTAATTATAAAATTTATAAAAGTGGAGGGGTTATCCTTAATCTTATCGATAGTGGTGTTTTTTGAATACACCCATTTATTAAAAGCAGATTTTTTATGATGTAAGCTGTCTAAGGCGGTTTCGGCGTTTTTTATTTTGTGTTTTTCGTAAAAACTATTGTATAACGAAAACCTTTCGGTATAACTCTTTAGTGTAGACATAGAGTCTAATTGGCTTTCAGATAAATAATCTAAAGGTTTTTCTGGTTGTAATGCTTTAACAGAATCTACAATCCTTAAAGCTTCTTGAGTAGAAATAGAGATGTTTTTACCTATAGAATCTAAGCCTGTTGCATTTAGATTTAAATCTCTGTTTGTCGATGAGGTTACGGTATCTATCAAGCCACTTACTAAAAAGTAAATTATTGAAACACTTAAAAAAAATCGAAACGGATTTGCATATTTTAATCGTTGTCCTTTCGCATAATTTTTCGTGATGATTCCAGGTCTAAATAAAAGGTCTTTAAAGGTGTTTCTAAGTCTAGAATCTATAACGACTATACTGTTTAAAAATTCACCAAAAAAATCTTTCGCAGAAAGTTGTTTGTTGCTGTTTAGTTGCGAACAGTATGGACAGTAAATATCACTTTTGTCTAAAGGTTGTTCGCAATTTAAACATTTAGTGCCGCGATATTTAAAGGCCTTTCTTCCTAGAAAAGATGTTTCTTTTTTTGGTGCCATCACCTACAAAGTCTAAAAGTGGTTATAGTGTTATTTAAATAAAATTAATTATTAGATATACTGGTAGAGTTTCCTCTTCCCATACCAATAATACGATCATATCTTGCGCCTAGGTCTCTAAAATACACTATAACAGTATAATCGTTTTCCGTTTGCCAGAAATCACCACTTACGGCGCCTTCATCTATGCTTCCGTCTCTGTTTACAACTACGTACTTATAGTTGTAAAAACCTTGTTTAAACAAACGTTGGTTTCTGTAAGTGTTGCTTTTTTCGTCGTATTTCATATACGTACTGCCGTCGATCGTCCAATTGTTAAAATTGCCATACAGGTGTAGTTCCTTATCGCCAAGGTCTTCATAATACTGTAAGTTAAAATGCATACGCACATATTCTGCTTCTATGTCTTGGTTGTTTGCATCTACATTACGAACTACAAAGTTTCCGTTAATATCTGGGTTGTAGGTATAAGGCCTATTGTATCTTGGGGCGTTTGTATACAAGTAGTTTTCGTAAACGTCTGTAAGCTCTACAGAGCGTACTCCATTGGTTGCAGAGCGTTCATCCTTATTATCGAATGCTAAAAATTCATTGCCGCCGCCAAAAAATGCTTCTTTGTCGTATCTGTAAATAAGTTCGTTGCCAATAGTGTATTGTGGAACTAGGTTAGTGATCGCGGTTTTTAAGTTGTTGTTTTGTAAAACTAATGTCTTTACAGTTTGTTTAGGGTTGATCAATAATAAGTTGGGTGAATTTATGGTAAAGTGAACTGCTTGTTTTTCTTCAATAACTTTAAGGTCGCGAGCTCGTTTTATTTCTACTGCTACTGAAGCAATGTTTTCAATTACTAAAAATTTTCTAGTAAAAACAAGATCGCCATCACCGTTAAAAATGCTTATAAGGTAATTCCCGCTTTTTTCAATAGCACGCGTATCGCTGTTAGGGATGGTAAGCTTGTAATGTGAAAAAAGTTGAAGTGTATTTAGGGAGTTTTGGTAATTGTCTATACGCACATCGTCAAAACCATCTAGATACTCACTTTTAGAAAGGTCGCTAGGAGTCCAATCAAAATCGTGATGGGTAATAGTGTAGTAGTAATCTTCTTCTTCGCCATTTAGTGCATCAAAAGATAGGGTTAGCTGTCCTCCTAAATTTATTACTGGCAATTGGCTGAGTTCTGTAGAACCGCGAAATTGAATTGTGCTAATGTAGGAAGGTTCTACCTTCTCTACAATTTGAGCAATTGTTGAAAAACTTGATAGAAACAATAAAGAGACAAGGGCAATGGTTTTGAACATAATTGAAGTTTAAAAAAGCTAAGATAAACAAATTTTGCATCAGTAGTGATTAGCTATAGATGGCTTTACAATTATATCTTAAAGCTTTTAGAAAACGATAAAAATGCTCAATTTATTTTTTAGAGGAAAAATTCAACTTCATCAATTAAATTGAGCATTTTAATCACGTAATATTCAGTGTTAGTCAATTGTTTTGTAGGTCTTTAAAAGCTAAAGAAACCTTGGTTGTGTTTTTTTGAAATACAAGTTTATTCTAGCTTTTCGCCATGTTGGCTTACGTCAAGACCTCTTTCTTCTTGATCTTCTCTAACTCGCATGGTTAGTATTTTATCTACAAGCATATAGAGCAAATAACTACCTCCAAAACAAAATATAGAAACTATCACTAAACCTAGAAGATGGAATAGAAATGTTTCGGTTTCTCCATATACAAGTCCAACTTCTGAAGCAAAAACTGCTGTAAGTAGCATACCGACGATTCCTCCAACTCCGTGGCTAGGAAAAACATCCAGAGTGTCGTCAATACTTGTTTTATTTTTTAAATGAATAGCCCAGTTTGAGATAATTGCTGCCAAAAAGCCAATAAACATAGATTGACCTATGTTTACAAAACCAGCTGCAGGTGTAATAGCCACCAGTCCAACTACTGCTCCTATACAAGCGCCAACAGCAGACATTTTACGGCCTAACATTCTTTCGTAAAACACCCAGCTAATCATTGCTGTTGCCGAAGCAATGTTTGTGTTTGCAAATGCAATAACCGCATCTGAATTAGCTCCCAATGCAGAGCCTGCATTAAAACCAAACCAGCCAAACCATAGTAAACCTGTACCCAGTATTACATAAGGAACATTAACAGGGTTGTGAACTAGCTCTTTTCTTTTTCCTAAAAACAAAGCTCCTGCAAGTGCGGCAAAGCCTGCAGACATATGAACAACGGTGCCTCCGGCAAAGTCTAGTATCCCCCAGTTTCTAAAAAGACCATCAGGATGCCAGGTCATATGTGCTAAAGGACTATAGATAAATATGCTAAAAAGCACCATAAAAAAGATATAACTTCTAAAGCGAACACGTCCCGCAAAACTTCCAGTAATTAATGCAGGAGTGATTATAGCAAACTTTAATTGAAATAGTGCAAAGAGCAAAAAAGGTATCGATGAAGAAAAATCTGGGTTAGGCTCGGAGCCTACGTTGTTAAAAGCAAAGTAGGTGAGTGGATTACCAATAATGCCCCCAATGCTCTCGCCAAATGCTAGACTAAAACCTACAACAACCCATAGAATGCTTATTACACCTAAGGCAATAAAACTTTGGAGCATAGTAGATATAATGTTTTTTTTGCTAACCATACCTCCGTAAAAAAAAGATAACCCAGGTGTCATTAGTAATACAAATGCACTAGCTACAATCATCCATGCAGTGTCTCCAGAATCTATTGTAGAAGATAATTCTTGGTAGTTGTTAGCTGTAAAAACACAAATGATTACTAAAATTGATAATAAGATGAAATTCATTTTTTTTCCCATAAGGCTGAAAAATTTAGTGTTAATATTGACTGTTTTAAGTTTGTAAATGCTTTTTTTTCTAACCCGTAATATGATATCCTCCATCAACATGTCTAATTTCACCGGTTATCCTTACTTCAGGTCTAAAAAGATGAACTATCTCGTAAGCTAGATCTATAGGCTTTGCATTTCCTAACGGGCTTAATTTATTTGCTGTATTAATGTCTTCTTTGGTTAATGTAGCATTCCCAGCTTTGCTTCCCATATAAGTGGAAAACCTAATAGCATTTACCCTAATGTTATGAGCTCTTCCGAGCTCGTCTGCCAGCTCAATTGTTATTCTTTCTAGTGCTGCCTTTGCTATGCTAATATTTCTATAGGGATGAAAAGTTACTTTAGCAGCGGCTATATAGCTAAGAGAACAAATGGATGAACCAGGTAGTAATACCTTATACTTAAGCAAGTAATGCGATAGCCTAATAAGTGAATATGCAGATACATTCATAGTGTCGCAAAATTCTTCCTTGGTAACATCTAACAAAGGTTTTACTTCTTTATTTCTAATGGTTTTATCCATAGCAATAGCGTGAAGAAAGCCATTTATTTTACAGTTTTCTTCTGAAAGTTTACGCGCAAACGATTCTATATTTTCGTCTAGTGTAACATCTAGAATTTCTACAGAAACAGCGCCCAATTCTTCTTGTACAGAATGCTTGAAATCTTGAAAGTTTTTTTTGAGAAATGCCTTTGCCTTATCCGATAGGTTTTTATGATGCGGGCTAAGGCCGAGACCTGTGCAAATCACTTTACCGCCTTGTTTAATAATTTCTTTTGCGGTATACATAGCCAACGAATGTTTATCGGCTATACCAGTAATTAAAAAAGTTGTGTTTGATAACATAATGTTTAATTTAAATAGAAAAATTACTAGTTAGTTTACCATTTATAAAGTGCAGTGCCCCAGGTCCATCCTGCGCCTACGGCTGCAAATAACAGTATATCACCATCTTCTAGTTTGTTGTTTTTTAAAGTTTCGTCAAGGATTATAGGTATAGTGCCCCCAGATGTGTTTGCGTATCTATCCATATTGGTTTTTACCTTGTCAAAAGGTAAGTTTACTTGTCTTGCCACTTCCTTCAAGATTTTTATACTAGGTTGATGCGGTAACAAATATTTAATTTCTGCGATAGACTTATTGTTCTTTGTTAGTATTTCTGTTATGCATTTTGGAACCACATCTATGGCGGTTTTATACACTTCAGGGCCATTCATCTGAAAGAATTGCTCTCCTTTGTTAAAGCTGTCTTGGGTTAAGGGATTTTCGGAGCCCCCACCAGGAATGGTGAAGTGGTCTTTGCCGGTTCCATCTGTGCGTAATATAAAATCTATAAAGCCTTTGTCTTCTTTTGTTTCTGAAAGTAGTATAGCACCTGCGCCATCACCAAAAAACACCGAGTCTCTTCGGCTCCAATCAGTAATATTAGAAAATGTATCTGCTCCTATAACAAGAACGTTTTTATAGGTGCCAGACTTAATAAATTGCACTCCTGTAGAAGTTGCAAATAGTGCGCCTGAACAAACTGCAGAGATATCGAAAGCAACTGCATTTGAAGCACCTAGCTTTTCTTGTACAAAACAAGCACAGGAAGGGGCAAGTCTATCTGCTGTTGCGGTTGCCAAAATGATGAGGTCTACATCCTTTGGGGTTAAACCAGCGTCTTTTATAGCTTCAAAACCTGCTTTGTAGGCTAAATCGCTCGTGGTTTCTCCAGTTGAGATTCTACGTTCTTTTATTCCTAAGTTTTCGTAGATCCATTGGTCTGAAGATCCTACGCTTTTAAAAAATTCATTTTTTACAATATTCTTAGGAGCATAAGACCCAGTTCCTCTTATAAATGCATTTGCCATAAGTTGTGAGTTAGCTCACAAAAGTCAGGATTTTTTTTAATAGAATTTAATGAAAATGTCAGTATTTTCAAGGGTTTGCGACATTGATAAAATATTAAGCTCAAAATGAGAATACGATAATTTTCGCCTCTCAGAACGCTTGAAATTGCATTATTGATAATTTCAATTTATTTAAATTGGATATAAAATATGCAGAACTGCTATTTACTGTGGAAATATCTTGACGCAATTAACTATTTGCTAATCAAAATTTGTAAAAATAACATAAGTAGTCGCAGGATAATGTTTTATTTATGTAGCTAAGAGTCTTCGTTTTATAAAAAAGAGGTTCCTTTTTTTTATTTATAAACATTTTAAAAAAGCACCCCTTTCTTTTTTAACATAGAAAATTATATCCTTTTGTTGTGCAATGGTGTTTTAAATTTATAAATTTGCACGCCCTTAGTCCCCGTCAATATATTTTGAGGGATTAGAGGGTGTTAAAAAGGCATTATTAATATCCATATTATGTCCAAAGACATTAAAGTTAAAAAAGGTCTTACTATCAACCTAAAGGGCGAAGCAGAAAAAGTGCTTTCCAGCGCCCCGCGATCTAGAACTTTCGCGCTAAGACCGTCAGATTTTCACCTTATTACACCAAAAATGGTGGTTAGAGAAGGTGGGAAAGTTCAGGCTGGTGATACCATCTTTTATTCGAAAATCAATGAAGCTGTTAAGTTTGTTTCGCCTGTAAGCGGAACACTAACTAAGATTGAGCGTGGTGCAAAACGGGTAATTACCGAAATTGTACTTGAGGCAGATCAACAGGATTCATTTAAAGAATTCGGGGTGTTAAATCCAGAAACCGCTAATGCAGAAGCTATTAAGGCTCGCTTGCTAGAGTCTGGTTGTTGGCCGTTTATTATGCAACGTCCTTATGCCGTAATAGCAGGGACTGAGCAAGAGCCTAGAGATATATTTATCTCTGCTTACAGCACTGCGCCATTGGCTAACGATCTTGATTTTTCTTTAATAGGGAAAGAAAAAGAACTTCAAGCCGCTGTTACTGCACTTAGTAAACTTACTAAAGGGCAAGTGCATATAAGTGTTGGTAAGAATGGAAATTCGCCTTTAAAAGGGGTGAAAGATGCTTCGGTTCATACTGTTTCTGGTCCGCATCCAGCAGGAAATGTTGGTACGCAGATAAACAAACTAGGTCCTGTTAATAAAGGTGAGGTTGTTTGGACTGTTGCAGCACAAGATCTAGTTATTATAGGTGAATTGTTACTTACAGGAAAGTTTAACCCAGAACGCATTATTGCACTGTCGGGTTCTGAAGTAAAAACACCTAAATACTACAAAACTAGAATAGGGTCTGAAGCAGCTACGTTTTTATATGACTCTGGTTTAAATGATGAAAATGTACGTGTGATTAGTGGAGATGTGCTAACAGGGAAGAAAATTAACCCTAAAGGACATTTAGGCTATTACAGCAATACGGTAACGGTAATTCCTGAAGGTGATGATTATGAACTTTTTGGATGGAATAAACCTGTGTTTAATAAAATATCTACTTCAAGAGCGCTTACTTTTTCGTGGCTAACACCAAATAAAAAGTACGACCTTGACACCAATACAAATGGAGAACACCGTGCTTTTGTGATAACTGGTGGTTATGAGAAAGTTTTTCCACTAGATATGTATCCATTGCAAATGCTAAAAGCGTGTATGGTTCAGGATTTAGATGAAATGGAAGCTTTAGGAATGTATGAGGTGGCTCCAGAAGATTTTGCACTTACTGAATTTGTTTGCGTGAGCAAGCAGCCACATCAACAAATTATCAGGAACGGTCTTGATTTAATGTATAAAGAAATAGGATAATCGCTATGGGATTGAAACAGAATTTACATAAGCTAAAAGAGAAATACAAGGGTACAAAAATGGCTCCTGCATTTAATGCGTTGCATACTTTTTTGTACACTCCAAATGAAACTACTCATTCTGGAGCACACGTACGTGTGGTAGACGATTTAAAGCGTACCATGAACACAGTAATTATGGCGCTTGTTCCGTGTTTAATATTCGGAATTTTTAATGCTGGCTACCAGCATTACGCAGCTATAGATACTAGTTTGCGTTTAGACCCATTGGCAAATTTCTTTACTATGGATAACTTTCTAGTTGGTGCTTGGACAGTACTGCCGCTAGTAATTGTTTCGTATGTAGTAGGGTTGGCTGTAGAATTTATTTTTGCAGTTATAAAAGGTCACGAAGTAGAAGAAGGCTATTTGGTTACGGGAATGCTTGTGCCACTTATAGTGCCAGTAGATATTCCACTATGGATGCTTACTGTAGCTGTAATCTTTGGTGTTGTTATTGGGAAAGAGGTTTTTGGAGGAACAGGAATGAATATCTTAAATCCTGCACTTACTATCCGTGCCTTTTTATTCTTCGCGTATCCAACCTGGATGAGTGGTGATAAAGTATGGGTGCACGGTGCAAAAGAAATGACGGGTCAAGCCGATGCTATTTCAGGTGAAACTATATTAGGAAGTTTAGCTGCAAATGCCGAACCTGTGTATAGTGCTTGGGATATGTTCTGGGGCTTTATACCAGGGTCTGTGGGTGAAACCTCAACATTCTTAATCCTTCTAGGTGCTTTATTTTTAATATTCACCAAAATAGGAAGCTGGAGAATTATGCTTTCATCAGTTTTAGGAGCAGTTGTTATGGGGCTTATCTTTAACGGAGTTGCCGATGCGGGCTGGATTCAAAAAAGCAGTAATTTTTACGGATTAATGAGTGAGCCTTTTTGGCAACATTTACTTATAGGAGGTGCCGCTTTTGCAATTGTATATATGGCTACAGATCCAGTAACAGCTTCGCAAACCAACAAAGGAAAATGGATTTATGGTTTCTTAATTGGTTTTATAGGAATTATGATACGTGTTTTCAACCCAGCGTTCCCAGAAGGATTTATGCTTTCTGTATTGTTGATGAATGTATTTGCACCTACCATAGATCACTATGTAGTACAAGGAAATATTAAAAAGAGAATGAAACGTTTAAAAGTTAAAACAGCGTAGTCATGGCTAAAAACACAGATAAAAATTCATACACTATTATCTTTGCCATTGTTATGGTACTTGTGGTTGGCTCTCTTTTAGCCGGTGTAGCTCAAGGCCTAAAAAGCAAGATAACTTTAAATGAGCGTTACGAGAAGATGCAGAATATACTGTATGCTATGAACATAAATAATAATGAAGGCGAAGGCGATGTCGTTTTTATAGCAACAGATAAAGTAGAAGATGCTTTTCATACCTATGTAAAGGAACAATTAGTAATTCAAGGCGATGATGTTACTACAGATGAAGAAGCTTACTTAATAGATATTAAAAAGGAAGAGACAAAAGCTAAAGATGCTAATTACAAACGTAGATTACCTTTGTTTGTTGGCGAAAAAGATGGCGAAAAACTTTACGTTATCCCAATGCGAGGAAAAGGACTTTGGGACGCTGTTTGGGGCTTTGTAGCTCTAGATGATAACTTTGTTGTACAAGGTGCTTTCTTTGATCACGCAGGAGAAACTCCAGGTCTTGGTGGAGAAATAAAGCAACGCTATTTTATGGACGACTTTATAGGAGAGCACATCATGAATGGCAATACTTTTAAAGGTATTGATGTTGCGAAAGGAAATAACGACCCTACCAATATCGATAAAGAAGATAATGAAGTAGACGCTATTGCAGGAGCAACTATTACAGGTAATGGTATAGCTGCTATGATAAAAAAAGATATTAGAATGTATTTGCCATACTTAAAATCATTAAAAAAATAAATTATGGGATTGCTATCAAAAAAAGACAGTAAGTTAATATTAGACCCATTGGCAGACAATAACCCTATTACCATTCAGGTATTAGGTATCTGTTCGGCATTGGCGATTACTGCACAGTTAAAAGCTTCAATAGTAATGGCTATTTCAGTTTTGGCGGTACTAGGTATTGGAAACGTGGTTATTTCGCTTATGCGAAATATTATCCCTTCAAAAATTAGAATTATTGTTCAATTAGTAGTTGTAGCTGCACTTGTAATTATTGTAGACCAAGTATTAAAAGCATTTTCGTATTCATTGAGTAAGGAATTGTCTGTTTTTATCGGTCTTATTATTACAAACTGTATTATCATGGGACGTTTTGAAGCTTTTGCTTTAGGAAATGGACCTTGGCGTTCGTTCTTAGATGGTATTGGTAATGCTGCAGGATACGGACTTATACTTATTATCGTTGGGTTTTTCCGCGAACTATTAGGTTCTGGAACACTTTTAGGATTTAAAGTTTTAGGAGATCCTATTCAAAAAACGGGACTTTATGCGATTGGGTATGAAAACAATGGGTTTATGCTCTTATCGCCTATGGCACTGATAATTGTTGGTTTAATTATCTGGGTACAACGATCAAGAAATAAAGATTTAATAGAAGAATAAAACAAACGTTTTGCAGTAAAGGTAAAAGGTGATAAACCCAGAAACCCAATACTGAAACCAGAATACTATATAAAAAATGGAACACATAGAGTTATTTTTTAAATCGATCTTTATAGACAACATGGTATTTGCAACTTTCCTAGGGATGTGCTCTTATCTTGCTGTTTCTAAAAAAGTATCTACAGCCGTTGGTTTAGGAGCTGCGGTAATATTTGTACTTGCCGTTACAGTGCCAATTAACTGGTTGCTGGATCAATATATACTGCAAGACGGAGCTTTAGCTTGGTTGGGACCAGAATATGCTTCATATGACTTAGGATTCCTATCATTCATACTCTTTATTGCTACTATCGCAACAATGGTACAATTAGTAGAAATTGTAGTTGAAAAATTTTCACCTTCTCTTTACAACTCGTTGGGGATATTTCTTCCGCTTATTGCTGTAAACTGTGCAATTTTAGGGGGATCTTTATTTATGCAATCAAGAGAAATCCCTACGCTAGGATTAGCACTTAATTATGGTGTTAGTTCAGGAATTGGGTGGTTTTTAGCTATTCTAGCGATAGCAGCCATTCGTGAAAAAATACGCTACTCAAATGTTCCAGCCCCATTACGTGGCTTGGGTATCACCTTTATTATTACCGGGCTTATGGCTATAGGCTTTATGAGTTTTGGAGGTATGTTAACTGGTGGTGATGACGCTGCTCCAGCAGAAGGAAATTCTGAAAATGTGAGTATGCAGACTAATCAAATTCAACAAGAAAATATAGAAACCGCACAAACGGTAGAAGTTTCAACTATAACGAAGCAATAGTATGTTTATAGCAGTAAGTACACTTGGAGTTATTATAGTAACGGTTATTGCCTTTATGGTCTTAACCTTGCTTTTGGTATCATTATTACTTTTTACCAAACAAAAACTGTCTCCTTCAGGACCCGTAAAAATTACAATTAATGACGAAAAGGTTATTGAGGTACCTTCTGGTGGCTCTTTACTTTCTACACTAGGTAGTGAGAAAATCTTTCTTCCTTCTGCCTGTGGTGGTGGAGGAACATGCATTCAGTGTGAATGTCATGTACTGTCTGGTGGTGGTGAGGCTTTGCCTACTGAAACCCCACACTTTACTCGTAAAGAGCTAAAGGATGGAGCACGTCTTTCTTGTCAAGTAAAGGTAAAACAGGATATGAATATCCATATACCTGAAGAAGTATTCGGAATTAAAAAATGGGATGCCACTGTTGTTAGAAACTATAACGTAGCTTCATTTATTAAAGAATTTGTGGTTGAAATCCCTGAGGATATGAACTATAAGGCTGGAGGCTATATCCAAATTGAAATTCCACCTTGTGAGGTGAAGTTTGCCGATATGGATATTACAGCTCACCCAGAAGAACACGAAACACCAGATAAATTCCAAGATGAGTGGGATAAATTTAAGCTATGGCCTTTAGTAATGAAAAATACTGAAACTGTAGAAAGAGCCTACTCTATGGCTTCTTACCCAGCAGAAGGACGTGAAATTATGTTGAACGTTCGTATTGCAACTCCACCATTTGACCGCGCTAAAGGTGGATGGATGGATGTTAATCCTGGTGTTGCTTCGTCTTATATATTTAACTGTAAAAAAGGCGATAAAGTTGTTATTTCTGGTCCTTACGGTGAGTTCTTTATCAACCCTTCAGAAGCCGAAATGCTTTACGTAGGTGGTGGTGCAGGAATGGCGCCTATGCGTTCACACTTATACCACCTATTCAAAACCCTTAAAACGGGAAGAAAAGTTACCTATTGGTATGGTGGTAGATCTAAAAGAGAACTTTTCTACTTAGACCATTTCAAACAATTACAAGATGAATTTCCTAATTTCAAATTTTACTTGGCCTTAAGTGAGCCAGCAGAAGAAGATAACTGGAAAGTGAAGAAAGATATTCACGATGAAGCTGGTGATGGTTTTGTAGGCTTTATTCACCAAGTGGTAATTGATAATTATTTAAATCATCACGAAACTCCAGAAGATATTGAATTGTATTTCTGTGGTCCACCATTAATGAACCAAGCTGTTCAGAAAATGGGTGAAGACTTCGGAATCCCAGATGAGAATATCCGTTTTGACGATTTTGGAGGATAACATAAATTTTTAGTTGTTTCGCTTAACAGTAAGTAACTGAAAAAATTTAATTGAATAGTAAAACTGAGTAATGAACTTCATTACTCAGTTTTTTTTTATTCCTATTTTATTAGGGTTAACAAAAAGATAATGTTAAAATTATTTTTGTTATATTATAGTTAGTATTCTTCAGTTTTTTGATTATCAAGAGTATACGTTTTAGTGTAGTATCGCTGAAATGCAATAAAAATAGATAAACTGCATTTTTTCTCCCAAAAAGTTGTTAAATACTTTAAATTAGGTATATTTGATAATAGGAAAAATTTCACCCCTAATTTTACTTACTAACCTTAAATACCCAATTCCATGTTTAAGAATTATTTAAATTTAATTTCCCGTTATTTTTTGTTTTTTTTACTTTTTGGTGTGTTCTCAGTTTCAGCCCAAATTAGAAAACAAGAACCTAATAAGTATTCAAAGCAGATTTCTGAAATTGTAGCCAGTTATGATCAGGCTCAATTCTCAAAGACTTACACTGAATTATCAGATTCAAGAACTTTAAGAAAATCTGAAGCCCGTAGTTATGCTATTTTGCACGATATTCCTTTGCGTTATGAAGATGATAAAGGAACTTTGTTTGAATTGCAATTTATTGCAGAAGACGGTATCCCTATATATTTTCAAACTTTTAATAGCAATGCAGCTATTTCTACACGTGCAAATTATTTAAACACTTCAGGTGGTTTGGGCTTAGACCTAAACGGAGATGATTTAACAGCTCATATTTGGGATGGTGGCTTAGCGCGTACAGCTCATCAGGAATATGACGGTGCTGGTGGTAACAATCGTTTTTCAATAGGTGATGGTACCACAGCTATGCACTATCATGCTGCTCATGTAGCGGGAACTATAATTGCATCTGGAGTGCAAGCAGATTCAAAAGGAATGGCTTGGCAAGCAAATGCTGTTGGTTATGATTGGAACAATGATATAACTGAAGCTACTACAGCAGCATCTAACGGTATGTTGTTATCTAACCATTCTTATGGATACATAGCAGAAAATATTCCAGATAGCTGGTTTGGTCAATATGGTCAAGATGCAAGAGATTGGGATGCCATCATGCGAAATGCTCCTTATTATTTAATGGTTGTTGCTGCGGGTAATGACGGTCTGGATAATACCTCAAATGCGCAACCACTAGATGGGCAAAGTGCGTACGATAAACTCTCTGGTCATGCTACGGCTAAAAATAATTTGGTTGTTGCTAATGGTCAAGATGCGAGTATTAATCCAGATGGAAGTTTAAATTCTGTTTCTAGAAACACGGGTAGTAGTGAAGGTCCAACAGACGATTATCGTATAAAGCCAGACATTTTGGGTAATGGTACTTCACTGTATTCTACTTTGGAAAACTCAAATACGGCTTACGGTAATCTTACAGGTACTTCTATGGCTTCACCTAATGTAACTGGTACGCTTTTACTATTGCAAGAGCATTATGTAAATCTTCACGGTAGTTTTATGAAAGCAGCTACCCTTAAAGGATTAGCATTGCATACAGCAGATGATGTTTCACCTGCAGGGCCAGATGCGCATACAGGTTGGGGGCTGTTAAACGCTAAAAAAGCTGCAGAAACCCTTACAACGGCTGCGGCAAGCTCGGGTTCGGCTATTGTTGAAGAGTTAACACTTACACAAGGACAAACCTATCAAATTACAGTTCAGTCTAACGGCGTTGACCCTTTAATGGCTTCAATATCTTGGACTGATATGGCTGGTTCCTTAAACAGTGGTACAAACAGTAGTACAGCCGCTTTAGTAAACGATTTAGATATTCGTCTTTCTGATGGATCTACCTATACCCCTTGGAAACTAACGGGAGTAAATACTAACGCGAAAGCAGATAATAGTGTTGACCCTTATGAGCGTGTTGATATAGATAACGCTTCGGGAACCTATACACTTACAGTTACTCATAAAGGAACTCTCTCTGGAGGGGCACAAAATTATTCGCTTATTGTTACAGGGGTTGTGGTTGCTAATACACCTTTAATAGGGTTTGCTGCGCCAATTGATTCAAGCATTGAAAATACAGATTGTGGTTATACAGATGTAAATGTATTATTAAATATAGCACAAGCACCTTCTCAAGATGCAGATGTTACTTTTACTGTTGAAGGAAGCAGTACGGCAACTTCAGGACTCGATTTTGATTTATTAACACCAGACATTACTTTCCTTTCGGGAAGCCTAGATAGTCATAATGCAGTTCTTCGTATTTACCACGATGGATTTGCCGAAGCAGACGAAACCATTAATATCAGTTTTACTTTAGATGCTAATGGTGGTGATGCGGCAATAGATCCTAATGCTAGTAGTTTTAGCTTCACTATACTAAATGACGACTCTTCGCCAGTGACTACAAAAGAAGTGGTTTTGCTAACTGAAGATTTTGAAACAAATGGTTGGGCTACTTTAGACGGTGATGGCGATGGCTATAATTGGATTGGTTTAACAGGGCTTACATATACAGGTATAACAGGTGGTTTTTACGGTTCTGAAACTCAATTGGTTATATCGGGAACGGGTTCAACAAATGCTAATAACTATCTTATTAGTCCACAAATAACTATTCCTGATACTGCTACAAATACCGAATTTACTTTTGGTGTAGGTGGGTATCTCACCAAGGAACACTATGCTGTTTATTGGACTGATAAGATATCTACTCCAGAAGACATTAATGATGGGATTAACCTTTATGAAGATGATGCTTTGGTTGACGCTGGTGAGTTTATAACTGTTAACAGTAATTCAATCACAGAGAAGACTGGGTATTTTGTTATAAGACACTTTAATTCAAGTTCTAATAATGGTATTCTATTGTTTGATAATGTAACAATTACTTCAACAATTCCTATTGAGGTTCAAACTGCTGTTAACACAGGGACTACAAACGACTTAATAGGATTGCCAGGAACAGGAAGTATTTATACTTCAGATTCAGCTTCTGGAAATGTTATATTAGATATTACTAATAATGACAGCTTTGATTACGGGTGCGTAAATAGTTCGGTTTCAAGAGCAGGAACGGGAGCACAATCTTACAACGGTAGTACAGCACCTAATTTAGTTATGGATAAAAACTTTAGATTAGGCGTAGGAAACACCAATAGCTCTGGAGATACTACAATAACGTTTTATTTTACAGCTGCCGAAATTTCTGGATGGGAAAGTGCTACTGGACTCTCTAGTACAGATCTAGTTGCTTATAGAACAGATGGTGATGAAACCTCGCCTGTAACAATTGGTTCCTTTGGTACAAATATTACATTAACAGCAAATTTCTCTGGACTTTCTGGCGACTTCCTTTTTGGTCCTGAAGCAGCCTTTGGAAATTGCTCAGGATCTACAACCTATACCTCTTCTGGTTGGACAAATGGAGCGCCTACCTCAACTATGTTGGCAATTATAGATGAAGATTACGATACTTCAATTGCAGATATAGAGGCTTGTAGTTTAGTGATAAATTCAGGAAAAACTCTTACTGTCTCTAATTCAACTTATGCAAAAGTAGAAGGAGATATTACGGTAGATGGAACCCTGTTTGTTGCTACAGAAGGTAGTGTTGTACAGGTAAACGATGCAGCAACAGTAACAAACAACGGTAGCATTACAGTTAGAAAAGTAACGCCTACATTAGATCCAAAGTATTTTATGGTAATGGGTAGCCCAATGAGTGCAGAAACGCGTGCAGGGGTTTATGGAAGCTCAATGATAGTGCGTAATCACTTGACAGCTAACTTTGTTCCAGATCCAACAGTTGCCGCTGCTTATCCTTTTGCAGAGAATTTTGCAGATGATAATGGTGATAACTGGGTAAACTATACAGGAATTGTTAATGCAGGTGAAGGCTATATTGTATTTCCACAACCTGACCCAGTATCTGGAGGCTCTTACACTCTTGACTATACCTTGGGAACTTTAAACAACGGTGTGGTAACCTTTAACGCAATATATAACGGAGACCAAAATTCAAGTCCAAATGTTGTTGGTAACCCTTATGCTTCAGCAATAGACGCCGAATTGTTTATGGATGAAAATAGTATGGTAGATGCTGTTTATTTCTGGGAACACATCACTGCGGCTAGTTCTAGTTATCCAGGTTATTTAACGTCTAACTTCGATATGGGAGATATCTCAATGTATAACAGCTCAGGTGGTGTGAAAGCTGCAAATGATCCAGGTTCATCTACAACACCAAATGGTTTTATTTCTTCGGGTCAAGGTTTTGGCTTTAAAGCAACAGCTGGTGGTACTGTAACCTTTAATAACGAAATGCGCCTTACAGATAACAACAATACGTACAGAAGACCAGCCGCAGATAGAAACCGTATTTGGCTTCAAGTTTCAAACGAAGCCTATGGCTTGAATAGCAGTATACTTATTAATTTTTCGGAAGAATCTGTTGATGGATATGATGCTAAATTCGACGCAAAACGATTGGCAACACCTGTGAGTCTGTATTCTAAATTAGCTACTGGAGAAGAGCTTGCTATTCAAGGTAGAAGTGAACTTCAGGATTATCAAGAAATTCCGTTAGGCTTCGTAAGTCAAGTGGAAGAAAACCAAGAGTTCAAGATCTCTATAAGCAAAACAGATGGTGCTATTTGGCAAGATGTTACTGTTTATTTACGCGACAATGTGAATAACGAAATTTATAACCTTAATGAAGGAGACTATGTTTTTGAGACTAATAGCGGAACACAAAACGATAGATTTGTATTGCTGTTCGAAAAAACAACTTTAAATGTTTCAGAAAATCAATTACAAACAATTGCTGTAGTTCCTAATCCTACTACAGGAAGTGTGAAAATAGTGTCGCTTAAGGTAATAATAAATTCTGTTGAAGTGTTCGATATACACGGTAGACAATTGTCCACGATAACTTATGATAACTCAAACTATTTAATCGATTTGTCTAACTTACAATCGGCTACTTATTTTGTGAGAATTAATTCTCAAGAAGGAAGTGTAATAAAACGAGTTGTTAAAAAATAATTAAATCCAACCTAATTCTAATAACCGTCTTTATTTCGATAAAGGCGGTTTTTTTATATTGAATAAGTTGGTAGGTTAAATTCAATTATTTCGTAATTTTGAAATTATTTATGAGCGAAATACTAAGTAAACAAGAGCTTCACAACCTAGCAATGAATATTGTTGGTAAACAACTTGAAGAAGCCGGTTTTGAGTTTTTGGGTGTGAATTCAAAACTAAAAACCGACCCACAATTTGTTGCATTAAAAAATAAGGAGCTTCATTTTGTAATTGTGCGAGCAGTTTCATATCCACAAGATGCACATGCATACGACCCTGTTTTTATGCAAACCATAAAAACCCATGCAGACAAGTTTGAAGCTAAAACCTATTATGCAGGGGTAGGCTTAGGCCACGGTACAGATTATGGTAAGCCAGTTTTAAAGAATGAAGAATACACCTTAGTTTATAAAGGCTTGCAAGAAATACTATGAAAAAACTTATAATTATCCCGGTTTTACTGCTTTTAATTGGTTGCCAAAAAAATGAGCTTACTCTCAATTACTTACAGGGGGATGCTTTTGGAACTACTTATAATATTCAGTTTTATGCTGCAAGTGAAGCAAATTTTAAGCAAGGCTTAGATTCTGTTATCAATGTTGTAAATAATTCGGTGAGCACTTATATTCCCGATAGCGATATTTCTAAAATAAACCAAGGCGATTCTAGTTTGGTGGTAGATTCTATTTTTAAAGAAGTATTTAAAATTTCTGAAGAAGTACACGCTAAAACAAATGGTTATTTTGACCCTACTATTGGTGTGTTAAGAAACGCGTATGGATTTGGTGACGTAAAGCCGCTAAAAAAGATAGATAGTGTAACCCTAGATTCACTAATGGAGTATGTGGGCTTTAATAAAGTGAAAATTAACAGCGATGGCACCATTTTAAAAGAAAATCCGAATGTTTATTTTGATTTTAATGCCGTGGCAAAAGGCTTCGGAATAGATTGCTTAGGACGCTATTTAGAAGCTAAAGGTGTAGAAAATTACTTGATAGAATTAGGAGGCGAAATTCTCACTAAAGGTGAAAATATTGATAAAGCTAAAGAATGGGTAGTAGGCGTAGAAACTGTAGATTCGGCTTTAGAAGACCGCTCTTTTGAAGCAACCGTAAAACTTAAAAATATAGGAATGGCTTCTTCTGGCAATTATCGCAAATTCCGAATAGATTCTGCAACGGGTAAAAAATATGTTCATACGTTAAACCCTTTAACGGGCTCTGCAGAAATGAGTGATGTTACCAGTGCCACAGTACTTGCGCCTAGCTGCGGTATGGCAGATGCGTATGCTACTTCCTTTATGGCTTTGGGGCTAGAAAAATCGAAAGCTCTATTAAAAAACTTACCAAACATTGAAGCCTACTTAACCTTTAATGATTCCTTAAATAGACATCAGGTGTTTATGACGGAAGGTTTTAAAAGGAAATTAGAATAGTTATTTTTTGCAAACGGGAATTAACTCGCCTTTTGGTAATCTGTATTTTTCAATTTCGGATGCAGAAAATTTAGTAGTGTAATCTACTGCATCTACTTTAAAACCAATACGTTCTAGTTTAGTGAAATAATCCATTCCATAAATACGCACGTGGTCATATTGTCCAAATATTTTTGCGCGTTCTTTGGGGTCTGTAATCGAATCGTCTTCAAAAGTAGCGTCTAAATCTGCTTGATAGGGCACTTGAAGTATCGCTATTCCACCGGGTGCCAAAACGCGATAAATTTCTTGCATAGCTTTAGTATCGTCAGGGATGTGTTCTAAAACGTGGTTGCAAATAATAAAGTTGAATTCATTATCCTGAAAAGGTAAATTACAGATATCGGCTTTTACATCAGCAATAGGCGAATTGAGGTCTGTTGTAGTGTAATCTAGGTTTTTTAGTTTTCTGAATTTTTTATAAAATGCCTGTTCTGGAGCAAAGTGAAGCACTTTTATATTTTCTGAAAAAAAGCCTGTTTCATTCTGCAAATAAAGCCAAAACAATCTGTGGCGTTCTAATGAAAGTGTGCCTGGAGAAAGTACGTTTTCTCGCAGTGTTTCATAACCGTAAGGCAGGAATTTTCTATACGATTTTCCGTCTATTGGGTCTGTAAATGTTTTTCCGCGTAGAAAAAAAGCGAGTATAGGTCTGCCAATGATACTCAGTCTTATGAGTAATGGTCTAGGTATGGTATTGAGCAGTTTTTTAAACAAAGTGAGTTTTGTTACAAAACAAGTTCTTTTTCTCTAAATTCTTTTTCTTCATCACTTACAATACCAAGTGCTTCATATACATATGCAAAAGTAGAAAGTAACTCTGGTTTGCCGTTTACAAGTGCAATGTCGTGTTCAAAATGTGCGCTTGGTAATCCGTCTTGAGTTACGATAGTCCAACCGTCTTTTAATTGCTTTACCTTATGAGTGCCCATATTAATCATAGGTTCTAAGGCTACTGTCATCCCTTCAATAAATTTTTTACCGCGTCCTCTACGACCGTAGTTTGGCATATTAGGATCTTCGTGCATTTTTCTTCCCAAACCGTGACCTACAAGTTCGCGAACAACACCATATCCTTGTGCTTCGCAGTAATTTTGAATTGCAAAACCTACATCGCCAACACGATTTCCAGCTTTAAATTCACGAATTCCTACATAAAGCGATTCTTTAGTAATCTTTAAAAGTTTTTTTATGTCTGGTTTTACTTCACCTACTTCAAAGGTATAAGCGTGGTCGCCATAAAACCCATTTTTTATTGCGCCACAGTCAATAGCCACGATATCGCCCTCTTTTAGCGGTATGTCTGTTGGTAAGCCGTGAACAACAGCTTCGTTTACACTGGTTAGCAAAGTAGAAGGGCAGTCGTACAAGCCTAAAAAGCCAGGAATAGCATCTTGACTTCTTATGTAGTCTTCTGCCATTTTGTTTAGATGGTTGGTTGTAACACCTGGTTTTACCTCTTTTGCAAGCATTCCTAAGGTACGGGACACTACCAATGCACTCTCGCGCATTAATTCAATTTCTTCTCTTGTTTTTGCAATTATCATAGTACTATTTTAAAAAGGAAAATAATCCTTTCTTTTTTTGTTTATTAAGAGGGTTTCCTCCAATGAGTTGTTGGTAGATTTCGCCCCAACTTTTAAGCCCGCCAATATTGCGATCGTCTATAAAAATGTCGGCGTTTATTTTACGGCTATGTGAAGTGTCAAATTCTTCTTCTGGAAAACTTTTGTTTACAGCATAGAAAACAATACCGTTCTCTTCACAGAATTTCACGGCATCTTCTAACGCACTGCCTTTTCGGTATGTCCATAAAATAAGTCTATGTCCTTCTTGCTGAAGCTTTTTTATAGTTTCGAATGCAAAAATTATTGGCCTGCCAATGCGAGGATATTCATCTTCTACTATAGTGCCATCAAAATCTATAGCTATGGTAAGTGTTTCTGTTCTCATTGAGAATTTTTTTCGAATTGCAAATTTACAAAGAATTATGGCGTTGTTAAAGTTTTATTCGGCGTAAGCGTGCTTATACTCCTTACCACTTAAAATAGAAAGCATATCCTTTTCTAGACTTTCAATAGGATATTCTACAATTCTGCCCATTTCCTCACCTTGTTTATAGAAAATTATAGTGGGTACATTAGTGATGTTTTTACCTTCTTCAAAGCCCTGTGGGGTTGTCTTCTCGTCAGAAACGGTAATGAGGGTAAGTTTAGATTCTTTATACTTTACAGCATCTAGTATTTTGTAAAGATGTGGTGTTTCACGCTGACTGTCTTCACACCAAGTACCCATAAAAACAGTGATGTCTACATCTTTTAAAAGCGGTTTTATTTGTTCTAAAGCTTCAGTATCTGTTTGGTAATCTTGGTAGCCAGTATTAAACCACGCTTTAAAAGCGTCCATTTGTAGCCCTTTTCTATTGGCTTTTCCTAAAAGCATAACAGTATCTTCATAGGCTACGGTATCGTTTAATGTTTGTGTTTTCTCTATTTGAGATTCAGAAATTAATTCTTTTGAAGTCTTTTCGGCTTCATTGCTTTTTTCTTTTGAAGAATTACAAGCAACTAATAGTATTGCTGTGAGTAGTATAAGTAGTTTTTTCATCTATTTTTAAATTAAGGAGTGTTGTGTCATAATATCGGGTTTTTTAATTCCCATTAAATCGAGAATTGTTGGAGCTATATCTCCTAAAATTCCGTCTTTAATAGTTTTTAGTTCATTGTCTACAAGTATAATTGGTACAGGGTTTACAGTGTGCGCCGTGTTAGGTGAGCCGTCAGGGTTACGCATAGTTTCGCTGTTGCCGTGGTCTGCAATTATAATTGTGGTATATTGACTTTCTAGAGCTTGGTCTACAATTTTACTAACGCAGCTATCTACGGTTTCACAAGCCTTTATTGCAGCTTCAAGAACACCGGTATGACCTACCATATCTGGATTTGCAAAATTTAGGCAGATAAAATCTGCTGTTTTATTTTTAATTTCGGGTAAAATCTTATCTCGTATTTCAAAAGCGCTCATTTCCGGTTTTAAATCGTAAGTAGCTACAGTAGGTGAGGGGCAAAGGATACGGTTTTCGCCTTCAAAAGGAATTTCTCTACCACCAGAAAAGAAGAAAGTTACGTGAGGGTATTTTTCTGTTTCGGCGATACGTATTTGTGTCTTTCTGTTTTTTTCAAGTACTTCACCTAAAGTGTCGTGCAGGTTTTCTTTGTTGTAAACAACGTTTATACCTTTAAAGGAATCGTCGTATTTAGTTAGCGTAACAAAATACAGTGGAAGTTTTTTCATCCCAAACTTTTCGTTGTCCTCTTGTGTTAAAACTTCGGTGAGCTGTCTGCCGCGGTCTGTTCTAAAATTAAAGAAAATTACAAGGTCGTCTTTCTCAATAGTAGCCACTGGCGCACCATCCTGGGAGGTCATTACAATAGGTTCAATAAATTCGTCTGTAGTTCCTTCGGCATAACTATCGCTAATGGTTTTTAAAGCGTCTGTAGAAGCTTTTCCTTTTCCTAAAACTAATAAGTCGTAGGTTTTTTTTACGCGTTCCCAGCGTTTGTCGCGATCCATAGCGTAATACCTTCCTATAATGGAAGCTAGTTTACCGCCAGTTTCTTCTAATGTTTGTTGTAAGTCTGCTATAAATCCTTTGCCAGATTGTGGGTCTACATCGCGGCCATCGGTAAAAGCGTGTACGTAAGTATTGGTTACACCCACTTTTTGGGCAGCCTTTAGCAAACCTTTTAAATGTTCTATATGCGAGTGTACACCACCATTAGAAACTAAGCCTAAAAAGTGTACTTTCTTATTGTTGGTTTTAGCATAAGCAAAGGCCTTTTGTAGTTCGGGTTCATTGCTTAAGCTCCCTTCTTTTACGGCAAGGTTTATTTTGGCGAGATCTTGATAGACAATTCTTCCTGCACCAAGGTTCATATGGCCAACTTCGCTATTTCCCATTTGGCCCTCTGGCAAACCTACATTCATACCGTGGGTAAGCAATTGGGCGTGTGGGTATTTATTGTAAAGCGAATCTATAAAAGGTGTGTTGGCTTGAGCTACGGCAGATACGTTTGGGTCTTGTGTAACTCCCCAGCCATCGAGAATCATTAAGAGTACTTTCTTGTTCATAGTGTAAAGATACGAAGCGTTATTGGGATATTTTATTATTGAATTATTGTTTGCTATTTGCTGTCTCTAGTTGTTTAAGACGTTTATATTGAGGTTGTTTTATCAATGTATTGCAAAATTACGGAAGTAAAATGGGGTTTATATCCATAATATTCTCTTTTATATACTTTGCAACAAAGTCTTCAGAAAAATGTGTGTTCCCTAAAATCTTTTCTTCTGAAAGCATTTTCTTTACATCAATCTTTTCTTTGTATTCTTTTAGCATAGGGATGGAAACGGGCGCATAACTAAAATGCCAAGGCTCGTACTTAAAACCTTTGCGGTTGCCATTGTCTGTGTAGACTTCAAAAAAATTAAAAGTAGCGGCATTTTCATTTAACCACATTTTTAATTTACAATAAGGGCCAGACCCGTGAAAATTCTCTTCCATTAAAACACTTGAAGGTCGTGGCGCATTGGCATCTATTATGTCTATATCTGTACCCCAATGGTGTCTCGAGGTGCCTGGAATGGTAGAGTACTCAATTATTTTTTCAATAGCTTTTTCTGGACTGAGTCCTTGAGCGTTAAAGCGCTTGTATTTAACTTCAAAAATTTCTTTCTGTCGCTGAAAACTGCGATAAGCAGAAACTACTTCAATATTTAAGTTGTCTTTTGCCGCCGCCGCTTTCATTTTTATAAATGCTTCCTTCGCGCTTTTGTGCATTTTAGAAGTATAGCTATCGCCAATGATATCTGGGTTTCCTTTACCTATTAATTGGTTTCGGCTAAATGCCTCTGAAAAATTATTAAATGATAGCTGTGGCAAAATAGCGAGACTTAGTCCAGCTAAACTTGAAATTTTGATGAATTCGTTTCGTTTCATTTGAAGGTGAAAAACAATGTATTTAAGTTTACTAAATTCGTTAAAAATAATTTAGTAGTAGGTGATGACTTTCTTTTTTAAGTCAATTTTGTGAATTGAAGGCGATTTTCTTCCGAAGAAAACTATGGTGTTTTATAGAGTAAGTTGTCTTTGAGTTTAGCCGAAATACCCTGAAAGATATGTGCCACTTTCTACTTCATAAGCTTCTTTGTCTTGTTCAAAAACGCGTGCTTTTAAAGTGCCTTTCAGTAAAATTTCATCTCCGTTTACACTAAGCCAGCTTCCTTCGCGCAGTCCTAACACGGGGATAGTGTTTTGAGTGTGAAATTCGGCAATTCGAGTTTCGCGAGTTTCGCCCATATGTTTACTATTTGGGTCGGGGTCTAAATAATGAGGGTTGAGGTTGAAAGGAATTACTCCCAATGTTTTAAAAGACGGTGGATACACTATAGGCATATCGTTAGTGGTTTGCATAGAAACCCCACAAATATTACTACCTGCGCTAGTACCCATATATGCTAAACCACTAAAAATGGCTTCGCGAAGCGGCTGCATAATTTCTAAACGATATAAGGCGCTAACCAAGACAAACGTATTGCCTCCGCCTGTAAAAACACCTTTTGCTGTTTTTATAGCCTCTATGGGGTTTTTAAATGTATGTAATCCTATAAGGGTTTTGCCTGCTTTTTGAAATGCTTTTGCGGCTTTTGCTGTATAATTGTCGTGAGATATTCCTCCAGGGCGCGCATAAGGTATAAAGATTACTTCTTCGGTTTCTTTATAAAGTTCAGCTATTTCATCTATTAAATAATCTAAATATTCGCCTCCGTAAACCGTACTTGTGCTTGCAATTAGCATTTTTCGAGAATGTGAAAATTTCTTGGATTGTGTATTGCTCATTGTAATTTTTTTCAGAAATGTAAATTTAACAATAGATACCGAAAACTTTAAGTTTTCGCTAACAAAACAAATACGTATTTTTATTGAATGGCTAGAAAACTACTTCTGTTTCTTTTTATTATAAACTCCTTTGTTCTTTTTGCGCAGGATATTGAGCGTGTTCAAGTGAAGGGAAAAATCCACGTTCCCTATGGCGATGATGCCGAAGGAATAAATGTGTACAACGTCTCTTCTCAAAAAGGAACTATCACAAATGCCGATGGAACTTTTGAAATTGCCATAGCCGAAAACGATCGGGTGCAGATTACAGCCCTGCAATACCAAACGTTTACCGTGGTTGTAGATGAAGGAGTCGTAGCAAAAAAACAGATGAATATTGTTATGAATCTTTCAATAAATCAACTGGACGAGGTCGTGGTGAGGCCTTATGATCTTTCGGGAAATATAAATGTAGATTTAAAAAAAATACCCACTTATATAGTTAAGAAGGATTGGGATCTTAGTTATGAAAATCTGGAATACGGTTATCAATTTGAACAAGATGATAAAACGGCTATTGCAGGAAACGCTGCCGACGAAGCATTACACGGAAATACGTTAACAGATGGAGCAAATATTATAGGGCTTTTGGCTGGCGCACTAAGCTTGCTAATACCCAAAAATAACAAAGCTTCTCCGGTAGAAACCCTAGAAACAGCGAGTACACTCAATACAAATTTGCAACAAAGGTTTAGTCGTAATTATATAAATACTACGTTTGGGATAGCAGAAGAAAAGGCTGTAGACTTTTTATACTTTGCTCAAGAAAATGGAATGGATTTAAGCTTGCTAAAACCAGAAAACGAAATGTACTTAATTGAGTTTCTTTTTAGCAAAAGCTCCGAATATAAACTGCGTAGTGAATAAAATCGTCTTTTGTTTTGTGTTGTTTTTTACTGCAATTACAAGCCTTAGTGCACAGGAAAAATCCTTGCAAGGTAAAGTGTTAAGCAGTATAGATATTGAAGGTATTCACGTGTTAAATATTTCTTCTCGTTTTAATACAATTACAGATGAAAACGGTCATTTTACAATTGTCGTAAAACCACAAGATACTCTTCTTTTTTCATCTTTAAAATATTTGCCTGTTAAAGAGGTTATCACAGAGGCAATATATGAAAAAGGAGTTGTTACTGTTGAGCTTACCGAACTTGTAAACGAACTAGACGAAGTGTTTTTAGCACCTAATCTTTCAGGAAACATTGCGGCAGACCTAAAGAAAATTAAGGTTGAAAAACCTATAAATTTTGACGATGTTGGTATTCCAGGTTTTAAGGGTGAGCCTGAAGAAACGATAGTGCCTTTGTATTTTACAGTTACACCATTAAGTGTAGACATAGAGGCGCTTTACAAACATATTTCGGGATATTACAAAGAGCTGAAAACACGAAGAAAATGGGTTATGGAGAATAACACTGTAGCAAAGATGATTAATTATTACACACTTCCATTTTTTAGTACTTCATTCAGTATTCCACAAAATAAAGTGTACGATTTTTTACTTTTCTGTTGTGAAACCACTTCAATTGAAAGTGAATTTAAACAAGAACACTACGGTAAAGTATTGTTAATTTTAGAAGAGAAAGCGAATATTTATAGCAGTCGTCTTTCAGAAGAGAATAAATATTAGATATTTGTAACATAGAGTAATAATAACAGTCTAATGTTTCATTAGTCTTTTTTTTAATATGAAGTATTTTAAAATTCTACTTATAGTTTTAGTTTTTCCTTTAATTGCAAGTGCTCCCAACCATAAGTTTTATGTGAGTATTACTAAAGTGGAATATGTAAAAGAGAAGAATTCACTTCAATTAATCACAAAAATTTTTATCGACGATCTTGAAGCTGCTATTCAGAAGCATTATGATCCATCAGTAGTGCTCGGCACAAAAAAAGAAACTGAAGCCGAAGCCGAACTACTTAAAAAGTATATTCTGGATAAAATAACTGTAAAAATAAACGGCAAAGCAGTTCAGTTAAATTATCTAGGAAAGGAATACACTACAGATATGCTAGTTGCTTATATAGAAGTAGAAAAAGTAGCAAGCTTACAGACTATAGAAATAGAAAACAAAATGTTGATGGAGCTTTTTCCAGAACAACAAAATATAATACACGTTAAAACGCCAACTAACCGTAAAAGCTTGATTCTAGACAGAGATGAGTCTGCCGGTTATTTAGAGTTTAACGACTAAAAAACCAATCATTTTAAACCCAATTTTTATGAAATTTTTTAAACTCCTTTTACTTTCTGTCTTGGTAATGATATCAGGAACAGTTTTAGCGCAAAATGATGAGGAAGCTCAAGAACGCGAGCAGGGACATTATAATACCAATCGCTTTAAGCAACTTTACGAAGAGTTTTCTACACCCAATATGTTTCGTACAGCAAGTGGTGCTCCTGGACCTAACTACTATCAGCAGCAGGCAGATTATGTTATGGATATCACCCTAGACGATGCCGAGAAAAAAATATCGGGTTTCGAAACGATTACTTACACAAACAATTCGCCAGACATACTGGAGTATTTATGGGTACAGTTAGATCAAAATATGAGGGCTAAAGATTCTAAAACACCATTAATAGAACCGTCTGATGCTACACCTGGAGATATGGCAGGAAATTTTGTAAAAAACTATATGGGTTCTCCTTTTGATGGTGGCTTTAAAATAGAGGAGGTTAAAGACGCTAATGGCAAGCCCTTAAAGCATTTTATTAACGAGACGATGATGCGTATAGATATGCCTCAAAACTTAAAACCTGGAGAAAAGTTTGTCTTTAGTATTAAGTGGTGGTACAATATAAATGATTATATGGTAAACAGAGGCCGTAGTGGTTACGAGACTTTTGAAGATGGAAACAGAGGTTATGTAATAGCACAGTTCTACCCGCGTATGGCAGTTTATAATGATGTAGAAGGATGGCAAAACAGTCAGTTCTGGGGAAGAGATGAATTTGCCCTTCCATTTGGTAATTTTGAAGTGAATATTACTGTGCCAGCAGACCATATTTTGGATGCGACAGGAGAGCTACAAAACAGAAAATCTATTTTCACAAAACAAATGATGAACCGTTATGAAGCGGCGCAAAAATCATTTGATAAGCCAGTGGTAATTGTAACACAAGCCGAAGCAGAAGCAGCTTCAAAAGGTTTTGCTACAAAAACGAGAACGTGGAAGTTTAAGGCAGAAAATGTACGTGATTACGCCTTTGCAACTTCACGTAAATACATTTGGGATATGATGGCTGTAAAGATGGGTAACCGTAACGTTATGGCAGTTTCTTTATATCCGCCAGAGTCTAATCCGCTTTGGGAAGATTGGTCTACACGAGCTGTTGCGAGTACATTAAAATCTTTTTCGCGTATGACTTTTGATTATCCATACCCAAAGGCAATATCGGTTAGTGCAGAAAGACAAGGAATGGAATATCCTATGATTTGCTGGAATTACGGTCGTCCAGATAAAGAGGGAAACACTAGCGACCGAACTAAATTTGGAATGATTAGCGTTATTATTCACGAAGTGGGACACAATTATTTCCCAATGATCGTTAATAGCGACGAACGCCAATGGACTTGGATGGATGAAGGTTTAAATACTTTTACTCAATATGTAGCAGAGCAAGATTTTGCTGAATCTTACCCAGAGGCAATTGCACCCAATAAAAAATACCCTTCACGCCGTGGTCCTGCACATAAAATTGTAGACTATATGGCTGGAGACCAAAGCAAGTTAGCCCCAATTATGACTAAAGGTTTAAATACCTATAATTTTGGAGCAAATGCGTATGCAAAACCAGCAACGGCTTTAAACATACTACGTGAAACAATTATGGGGCGCGAGCTTTTTGATTTTGCCTTTAAAACATACGCAAACCGCTGGATGTTTAAGCATCCTACACCCGAAGATTTCTTTAGAACAATGGAAGATGCTTCAGCTGTAGATCTAGACTGGTACTGGAGATCGTGGTTTTACACAACAGATTATGTAGATATAGGAGTGAAGGAAGTAAAGAAATTTTATGTTACTTCAAAAATGAATAAAGAGGGTAGAGCTATGATGGAAGCAAATGGTGTTTCAGAAAGTGATTTGCCTCCTGTAGTTTATTTTGTAAAAGAGGATAGTGAAGATTTTGAAGAAAGTATGCGTGATGTAAAAGTTGAAGATCTAACGACCCTAAAACAATACATAGAAGAAAATATTCCAGTAGAAGAACGTGCTGGATTAAAAAAGCCTAGCTATTTCTACGAAGTTACTTTTGAAAAACTAGGAGGGATCCCTATGCCAATTATAGCGCAGTATACTTATAGTGATGGTACAACAAAGAAGGTTGTATTCCCTGCACAAATATGGCGTAAAAACGACAAGACTGTTGGCAAGTTTATAGCTTCAGAAAAAGAGATTGTTAAAATAGAAGTTGATCCTAATGAAGAAACTGCAGATATAGATACGAGCAATAATACCTGGCCTAAACGTAAAAAACTTGGCGCTTTCGATCAATTTAAAAATAAATTACAAACAGATTAATAAGTGATTAATTTAAGATTACCCTTCTTCAAGATTTATTGTAGAAGGGTTTTTTTATACACTTTGTTTTTTAGAAAAATTTAAAACTCATCGCTTATAACTCATAAGTGCTTAGTATATTTGCAGTATGATATCACAGGCAATATTTCTTTTTATTAGCGGTGCCGAAATAGGTTTTATCCTGTTTATTGTACTTTTAGTTTTTGGCGCAGATAAAGTGCCAGAAATAGCGCGTGGCTTAGGAAAAGCTATGCGGCAAGTAAAAGATGCTACAAACGATATTAAATCTGAAATTACAAAAGGCGCCGAAAAACAAGGCGTCGATATAAATATCACAGACGATATTCAAAAGCAAATAAACCAAGTTAAAGATGAGGTTGATGAAGTAACAGGCCCTATAAAAAGAAAATTTTAAATGCTAGAAACCCTAAAACAATGGGATAATGAGCTGTTTATTTTCTTAAATAACCTTGGTGTTGCCCATTTTGATGGATTTTGGGTTTTTGTAACGCAGATTGAAAGTTGGACAGCCTTAATAATTTTCTTTATCCTTCTTATTTTTTATTATTACAAAGGTAAAAAGAGCTTAGTTGTATTGGGTTTTTTAGTTTTAACTTTTGGAGTTACTATGTTGTTTACTGGCATTGTAAAAGAATACGTAGCTAGACTTAGACCTCATAATATTGAAAACTTAAGTGAGTTAATCCGTATACTTCAGAAGCCATCATCCTATAGTTTTTTCTCAGGTCACGCATCTTCAAGTTTTGCAATTACAACATTTGTAGTATTGGTAATACGCAAGCACACAAAATGGATTTATCTAGCCTTTCTTTGGCCCTTGCTGTTTTCTATGAGTCGTATTTATGTAGGTGTACATTACCCAAGTGATATACTGGTAGGTACTATGGTAGGAATATCTTTTGCTTTTTTATTTTACACTCTTTTTTTAAGGTATTCAATAAAAACACAATTAGAATAAATAAAGAGACCCTCCCCAAAGCTGCTTACGTCTTGAAGAGGGCCTTCTTATTTTAAATTTTTAGTGATTTCCATAAACCACAAAAGTAAAAGCACTATCTCTAGCTACTCCGCCTGCAGTTTGTATACGTACAGTAAATGAGTTTGGTCCTGTAGGTGCATAACCCGCAATTTCGGGTGTTCCAAAACCACCGGTATATGGAGTAACTAATACAATACAGTTATCCATATCTGTTGCGTGGTCTAATACAATATCATATACTCCCACAGCTGGATTAGCAAAAGATGCAATACCATAGCCAGTTTGAATGTCATTAAACCCAAGTGCCACACTTCCATATGCTATAGGCATAGAATTACCATACACAGTATTAAGTGCAGGAGACGCTGTGGTTTGTTGTAATTCTATAGTGCTGTTAGAGCTTATGGCTCCAGAGCTAAGATCTACACGCATTGTTTTGGTTCCTCCAGCCATAAAATCTATATCGTCATTAAGGTCATTATACCCTATTCCCCAATCTGGGTATAGAGGAGAATGTTGAGCTATCATTTTGTCTGCATTAGTTGTCCCCGAACCATATATCATAACAGAACCGCTATTCTCACTGTATAAAGCTCCTGGCACACTTGCCATTTGTGTTTCGCCTACATTGGTCCCATTTAGATTAACCTGTAGCCAAGGGTCTATATCTGCCCAATTTACTCCCGAAAGTGAAGTAACAGCACCTATTTGTGCAGAAAACACTCCATTAGCGTCAGTATTTAAATTTTGAGTTTCATTATAAGCCGCTGTTCCTCCAGCGCCATCTCTAATTTCAAAATCAATAGTTACTGCTGCGTTGGTCATAAGCGCACCTCCTGCATCTCTTGCTACCGCTTGGTAGTTTATAAGTTCGGCAGCTGCAGATTTGTTTGAAGTGTGTGTAGAACTAACAATAGGTTGTTCGTTTATCATTTCTAATACTTGTGAGTTCTCTACTTTATTTGAAGAATAGTCTGAGTTTAAAAAAGCCCCTTCTTCAGTTACATTTTGTGCAAACACACCAGATAATGTTAAAAGGCTTGTTGCGATAGCGAAATAGAATTTAATAGTTTTCATAATTGTATTTTTTATTTTTTGATTATTTTATATGATTTAGAATTTTTTGTAGCGCGTTGCTCTATATTTAAAATATATACGCCACTACTGTACCCGTTAAAACTTAGGGTTTCATTAGATGTACTATCAATGATTTCTTTTTGATAGATTAGTCTTCCTGTTAAGTCATAAACAGTTATTGCAAAAGTTTCACCCGCCATATCTTTAAAGCTGATGTTTAAATAATCTGTTACCGGATTAGGATATACTGCTGTTTGCGCATCAAAGGAGAAGTCGTCGTTGCTTAGTACTACGGCTTCAATTGCACCTAACCAAAACCCTTGACCTAGAGATTCACCATTAGTGATATTGCCTATTACGGCTTCACCTGCAGTAAAACTTAAAGTGTTGGAAGTCCCACTTAGGGTCGCTCCAGAGCTTGCTACTACTACTTGACTCAAACTTTGTGCGTTACCTAAGCTCACCGTTAAAAATGCAATTAGTAATAAATAGATTGTTTTTTTCATAATTCATTTTTTTAATGTTAATACTATTCCACATTTTTTAATATGAAATGATTGATCAATTGTTCACTGAAAATTTTCACTGTAAAAGTGCGTTGATAAGCAATTATTTCAAAATATAAACACCTGATAATCAGTTGTTGAATCCCCTGATTTTTTCTAGGGATTTAACTTGATTACCACAGTTAATTCCCATTTTGCAATAGGGGTTTTACCTTATTCAACTCACTTTATAAATAGCTATTTGTGTAATAAAGTAAATTTAATCAACTGAAAATGAGTTAAATGCAATGTGTATATCAATGATTATTACTGATGTTACATCTTGAAGAAATTGAGAAGTAATTAAAAGGAAGTATCAATTACTTTATTTATTTAGCACAGATTTATGCCTAATAAAAAAGCAATTGCCAGGAATAAGTAGGTACTTATAACTGGCAATTGCTCAAATTTTAAATTGTAGAGAAGGGTATTTAGCCGAAACTTATTTTACTCTGCTTATCGTTAATCCGTCACGTATAGGTAGTAATACAGTTTCTAGTTTTGGATGATTATTTAATGCTTCATTGTATTTTAATAATGCTTTGGTGTCAATATCATCGTCTTTTACTTTTTCAATCACTTTTCCGCTCCAAAGTACGTTGTCACTTAAAATAACCGAACCTTTTTTTAGCTTCGGAAGAATTATCTCAAGGTATTTAGGATAGTTACTTTTGTCTGCATCTATAAAAACTAAGTCGAAGGTTTTGTCTAATGTTGGTATAATGTCTATAGCATTTCCTAGATGCTGAAATATTTGTTTTCCATAAGGAGATTCATCAAAATATTTACGTTGAAAATCATAGAGTTCTTCGTTGATATCTATAGTGTGTAGTTCTCCGCCTTCTTGCATTCCTTCGGCAAAACACAATGCAGAATAGCCAGTATAAGTACCTATTTCTAGTATGTTTTTAGGTTGTATTAATTTTGAAAGCATACTCAAAACACGTCCTTGTAAATGCCCGCTTAACATACGTGCTTGCATTTGTTTTTGCCAAGTTTCTCTGTTTAGTTTTTTCAGAAGCTCTGGCTCTGCTTGTGAGTGTTTCTCTACGTAATCGTTTAATTTTTCGGGAAGAAAATCCATAGTAATATTGTTTGTTGGGCGTCTAGCATCCTATTAGTGAGTGACGAAAAAGCTTGTGCAAATTTAGTGCAATTATAAAAACGATTTGTACTCTTTGTTTTCCGTTGCTTCAGAAAATTCTTCAAGTACCCTTTTGTCTATTGTAATATTATTGGGTACGATGCGGAGACGGTATTTACTTTCACCTATAAAAGTGAAGAGGTCGCGTCTGTCTAGTTTTTGAGTTTCGTCTAGCTGAAGTATGTCGTTAATATTATCAATAATTCGGGTTAGGTAGGTTTGATTTTTTATTTCACCTCCCATATTTACGGGGATGGTTTGAAAATCGCCATCGGCATATTTTCTTCTTATGGCAAACTTTAATAAATTCTTGTACTGAGTTGTTTTTGAACCAAAGTCTATATTCTGATCGTATATATTTTTGGTCGGAATATTCAGTTTTATCAAACTCCAATCTAGAAAGTGAATTGTAATTTCATTGGGTTTAGGAGTATTTGCAAGCTTAATTACCCAAGTTGTTGCAAGTACTAAAAAGATTGAAATAAGTGAAGTTTTCGCAATAATCTTGATGAAATTGTTGCTAAAATCATTTCCGAAAGTAATAAATACCTCAGAAATTTGTGAGATAAACGTCAGTAAAATAACTAATACAGAAATATACCCAATCACCTTAAGCCCTCTGTAAACAAAGGTTCTGTAAAATGAAACGCCCAATAATAAACAAAGAAATGCCGAAAGCATTAAATCTGGAATGGAGCTAATACGAATGTTATTTACAAGGTTATTCTCTTTTAATACTAAAGGTAAAATAAAGGTTATTGCCGAAGTAAGTACAATACCAATTATAATCTTTTTTATGTTTTTAATATTGTGATAGATAAAACCAGGAGCGTAATAGAAATAAAAAAGTGCTAGCATTAAAAACATATTGTTAATGATAGAAAACAAATTTATTCCCAATATATACCCTTGCGTATGTGTTTGATTAATTATCGTATTCCCGAAAATCCAACAACCTGAAAGTACCCAGATAAACATTGCTAGTCCGAGATAAAGCAAGCCTTTATCTACACGTTTTTGCGATTCGTCTTCTTCTAGAAGTTGGCTAAACCGCGCTCTAATATTGTACCATAGCGCGAGTAGTAAAACCCCACCTATAAAGGAGATACAAATATGAGAAAGCATATAGAATTTAGCTACTTCGGTCATTAGGTGCCTAAAATTCTGTTGATTAATTTTTGTTTAGCCGCTTCATCATCACCACAAAGCCACTGTATAACATTGTCGTCCCAAATGGCATCACATTCTTCGGGTGTTAATATTTCTCGATCTATAGCTAAATCTAATATCTTTCCTGGATAACTAGATTGTACTGCACTTTCCATTTCACCTAATGGGTATGGGTCATCAAGCCCCATAAGTATTTGTTTAGAACCTTGATTGCGTACCAACAACTCTAAGCCTCCAGTATCGTGCAAGAGGGTGTCGAAGAAAATATTTTTGTGCCCCACAGATTTTCTAGGATGTGTTTTACCTTCAAAAAGGTCTGGGCGACCATCAAATCCTTGTATTCTTCTACCTAAATTTATCTGTGCTAATTGTCCGCCGTGGGCAAAACAAGTACGCATATTTGGATATTTATCTGCATAGCCATTTAGAGTTAAAAAGTGATATGCATCAGCGCATTGAGCGAGCATCCAGATAAGGTGGAAACGCCAAGATGTATTTTCTAGTTTTATAAATTTCTCACCATCATAAGGATGTATTTCTACCGCCAAGTTATATTTTGAAGCAAGTTCAAAAATAGGTTCGTTTTCTTCGTCAAAAATACAACGCCAAGTACCAATTGTATCCATATAGTGCGTTGGCAAACACAATAACTGAAGTCCTAACTCTTCTACACAACGCTCCATTTCCCAAAGTGCACCACGTACAAAACCAGGATGCACTACAAAACCACTCGTAAATTTTGAAGGATGTTCGCGTTGTATTTTTGCGTTAAAATCATTCTGAAAACGAAGCGCTTGCTTCATTTCTTCTACTCGTAAGCCATTGCCATACAATTGTGAAAGGTTGAGAACTACCGCGTGATCTATTTTAAAACGCTCCATCCATTCTAGTTTTTCATTTAGAAAAAAACTAGAATCTGTAACGGGGCGGCTCCAATCTTTTTGAAGCATAAATTTACGGTCTTTATCTACCCAAAATATACCTTTATCTTGCATAAATTGAGGTATCTCCTCTGGATAAGGAAGAAGGTGCGAATGGCCGTTAATGCGGAGTTTTCGTTTCATATATCTTTTATAATCACTTTAGGTAAGCCTTAGCGAAATCGTTATTAATTTAAGTTATGGTTAAAGTTACAAACTTTTGGTTCGTCCACCATCCACAGGAAGGTTTATTCCGTTTATATAGCTTGCGGCCTCGCTTGCTAAAAAAGCCACTGCGTTTGCAATTTCACCAGGTTGCGCAAAACGCCTTGCAGGAACAATACTTTTCATAAAGTCACTTGCTTCTTTTTCGGTTTTATTCATTCTTTTGGAAGCGTTGCTTACTATATCATCTAGCCTGTCTGTAGCTGTAAAACCAGGTAGTACATTGTTTACAGTTATACCAAATTGTCCCAGCTCATTTGCTAAGGTCTTACTCCAACTAGCTACGGCACCACGTATAGTATTACTCACTCCTAATCCGTCTATGGGCTGTTTTACCGAGGTAGAGATGATATTTATAATCCTGCCGTAATCTGCTTCTTTCATTCCTGGAACAACGGCTTGTACTAAAATCTGATTGCAAACAAGATGCATAGAAAACGCTTTTTCAAACTCGTCTGTTGCTGCAGAAAATATAGGTCCTCCTTTAGGTCCCCCAGTGTTGTTTACCAATATGTGAAAGATTTTATTTGAAACAGCAACCTCTACTTTGTCTTTTAACTGTTGTGGATTGGTAAAATCTGCAACAAAATAGTTGTGCTTTTGACCTTTTTCAAAAGGGAGTTCAATTAATGTTTCCTTTAGCTTTGCTTCATCACGCGCAACCAAAGTTACTGTCGCACCAAGTTTTGCTAATAGCTTTGCTGTTGCTTTACCAATGCCTGCGGTACTTCCACAAACTAGTGCGTTTTTATCTGTTAAATCTAAATTCATATTTTTTATATTCAGTATTTAGTGTTTTGTTTCTCCTGATAGCTATCGGAATCGATTTCAAGACTTAGTGGGTTTCATATTTAATGCATACATTTTTTGTTTCTGTGAAAAAACGAAGGGCTTCAAAACCGCCTTCACGGCCTACACCGCTATCTTTCATTCCTCCAAATGGAGTACGTAAATCACGATTTAACCAAGTGTTTACCCAAACAATTCCCGATTCTATAGCTTTTGAAATTCGCATACTTCGGTTTATATCGTTTGTCCATAACGTAGAAGACAAGCCGTATTTAACCGAATTAGCCATTTGTAGGGCTTCTTCTTCAGTTTCAAAAGGCATAATGGTTACTACTGGACCGAAAATTTCTTCTTGGTTTACACGGCATTGATCGTCAAAAACTTCAATGACAGTGGGTTCTAGGTAATATCCGTTTTCAAAGCCTTCTACGGTCACCCTGTTTCCGCCACAAAGAATTTTCCCGCCTTCCTCTTGGGCTAGAGTGATGTATGATTCAACTTTTTCTAAATGCGGTTTAGATACTAGTGCTCCAATATTTGTATCGGGATTAAAAGGGTTTCCTATTTTTAATTGTTTTACTTTTTCGACAAAATCTTTTTTGAATTTCTCATACAGCGGTTTTTCAACAAAAATCCTGCTTCCACAAAGACAGATTTGCCCTTGGTTTGCAAAGGAAGAACGCAGCGTTACTTCTAGCATTTTTTCGTAATTACAATCGGCAAAGATGAGGTTTGGGTTTTTTCCACCTAGCTCTAAAGAGAGTTTTTTAAACATAGGTGCGGCAGTTCTGGCTATGTGTTCGCCAGTTTTTGTTCCACCGGTAAAAGAGATTGCTTTAATGTTTTTATGCGCTACAATGGCCTGTCCCGCAGAAGGCCCCGTGCCGTGAACAATGTTTAAAACTCCTTTAGGTAAATTTGCTTCTGTACAGATTTCACCTAAAAGAAAAGCCGTCATAGGGGTTACTTCACTGGGTTTTGCAACCACTGTATTTCCTGCAGCAAGGGCAGGAGCTATCTTCCAAGTAAAAAGATACAGCGGAAGATTCCAAGGAGAAATACAGCCCACAACACCAATGGGTTGACGCATAGTAAAATTCATTGTGTTTAAACCTACACTTTCGTGCGCCTCACTAGAAAATTGAGTGATAGCATTGCCAAAAAACCGAAAGTTTGAAGATGCTCTAGGTATATCTACAGCCTGCGCTAAACTATACGGTTTGCCATTGTCTTTTGCTTCAGCCTTGGCCAAAAAATCTAATTTCTCTTCAATTAAATCGGCTATTTTTAGAAGAATTCGGCTGCGTTCTTCAATAGTAGTGTTACTCCATTTTGGGAAAGCTTCCTTAGCTGCTTGATATGCGTTTTCAATATCATCAGAGTTTGAATCTGCGATCTGTGAATACACCTCGCCATTGGATGGGTTGTAATTGTCTAACCAATTGTTTGAAAGCGGTTCTGCGTATTGGCCGTTTATGTAGTTTAAAACTTTTTGCATTTTATAAAGGTTTGTAGGCCATCGCCTTAATCTCTACCACTAAATACGGATGTGGTAATTGGTGTACGGCAACTGTTGTGCGCGTTGGTCCTGTTTCTTTATTAAAGTATTCTGCATACACTTGGTTATAACCTGCAAAGTCGTTCATATTAACCAAAAAAGTGCTTACATCTACCACGTCTGCCATAGTTGCACCTTCGGTAGCTAGGTAATCTTTTATGTTTTCTAAAACGGCGCGAGTTTGTTCTTTTATATCAAAATGCATAGTGCCCATTTCGTCTACTTTGTGAACGCCAGCAAAGCTGTTGTCTGGCAAACGTGAACTTGTACCGCTAATAAATATAAAATCGCCTACGCGCTTTACATGTGGATAAGCACCCCGCGGTGTTGCTTTGCCTTCTACTAATCTGCTTTTATTACTCATAGTTTTGTTTTTTTATATATTAAGACTTGTTCTATCACTGACTTTAAAGTCTTTTAAAATACATCTTTTTTTTTAGTTTAGACCTACAAGGAGCTCGCTGAAATAGCGGGAACACCTCTCCCGGTTTAGACCTACAAGGAGCTCGCTGAAATAGCGGGAACACCTTGCAGGTCCTTCATAGCGGGAACACCTTGCAGGTCTTGCGAAAGAGGGCCGCAGAAAAAGCGGGAACACCTCTCCCAGTTTAGACCTACAAGGAGCCCGCTGAAATAGCGGGAACACCTTGCAGGTCTTTCATAGCGGGAACACCTTGCAGGTCTTTCATAGCGGGAACACCTTGCGGGTCCTTCATAGCGGGAACACCTTGCAGGTCTTTCATAGCGGGAACACCTTGCGGGTCTTTCAAAAATTATTATCCAAATGCTACTTCATCGTCGTGAATAATGGCTTCGGTTTCTTTTTTTACCAGTTCCAATTTTTCTTTTAATGTCATTGCATCGGTGATTTTTCCATCGTCTAAAAGATTTAAAATTGCTTTGTCCTGTGCTCTTCCGCGTTTCATTGCTTCGGAATAGCTTATAGTTTCCTTAAAGGTAACCAAAGAATATTTACTGTAATAATCTTCAGGGAATTCGGCTTCAAAAGCGGTTTCTAGTTTTCTTTTCTGTTGAAATAATTCCATTGCTGTATGTTCTTTCATTTCGTGGAAATTATCTACTGCAAGGTCTGCAATGGCATCGGTGTCTTTTTTTCTAAAGGCTTCGTATTCTTTAAAAAGTTTTGCCCAATTTATGTTTTCTTGCGAAGCAAAGCTTTCAAGCATTTCATCAAAAACCACTACGTCTTCAAAAGAAGCATTCATTCCTTGACCGTAAAAAGGTACTATGGCATGTGCGGCATCACCCATTAAAAGCACTTTGCCGTAGCTATTCCAAGGAGCGCATTTTACTGTGCCTAAAGGGCCTGTTGGGTTTCCAAAAAATTCATCAGAAAGATTAGGAATCATTTCAACCACATCTGGAAACTCTTTTTTAAAATATTCCTCTACCTTTTCTGGAGTGGTTAAATTTGCAAAGCAATAATCGCTGTTTTCATATGGTAAAAACAGTGTAACAGTAAAACTTCCGTCTAGATTAGGCAATGCAATTAGCATGTCTTCTCCTCGTGGCCAAATATGCAATGCGTTTTTATAGGTTCTATATCCGTTGTTTTCTGTTGCCGGAATTTCTAATTCTTTATAACCGTGACTCAGCCATTGTTGCGAAAAGCTAAAAAGAAATTTATGACTGTCGAACATGCTTTTACGCACTGCAGATCCAGCACCATCGGTACCAAAAATAACGTCTGCCGTAAGGCTTAACTCCTTATTTGTACCGTATTCTTTAAAAATAGCTGTTGTGTTTTCTAAGTCTACTTCTTCGCAAGCGTGATTAAAAATAAGTTGCACATTGAGCATTTTTTCGGCTTCGTCTAACAACAGCATATTTAGTCCTGGGCGAGAGATGGAGTTAATATATTCGTCTTCTCTACCGCTATACGGACTTAAAAAAGTATTTCCTTCTTTGTCGTGAATCATCCGTCCGTTCATTGGGATGCAGAGTTTCTTTACGTCTGCTTCAACCCCTGCCAAACGCAGTCCTCGTAGTCCGCGATCGCTTAGGGCTAAATTTATGGAGCGACCTGCATCTTGAGTTACTTTTCGTAAATCGGGTCGTTTTTCAACTAAGGTAACTTTAAAACCGCGTTGTGCCATTCGTAAAGCAAGTAAGCTTCCGCAAAGACCAGCGCCAATTATTAGGATGTTTTTATTCATAATGTCTTTTAACTTTCGTTTTAATTAAGCAGTACAGCGTTGTATTAACTATTTAAAACTGCTTTTAGTTTTTCTGAAAAACGATATACATCTTCAAAACTGTTGTAAAGTGGAGCAGGGGCTACACGAATTACATCTGGCTCGCGCCAATCGCTAATTACTCCTGCTTCGGTAAGTTTTGTATGTAGATTTTTATCAGCGTTTTTTACCTGTATAGAAAGCTGACAACCGCGTTCTTCCGGGTTTCTGGGTGTGATTACGTTAATGGCGTCGTTTTTCATATCGTCGAGTAAAAACTCTAAGTAGGCTGTTAATTTTTTAGATTTCTCTCTAATATTTTCAAATCCAGCTTCTGCAAAGGTGTCTAAAGAGGCTCTAATGGCAGCCATAGATAAAATTGGGGGGTTGCTTAATTGCCAGCCTTCGGCACCTGGAAGTGCGTCAAACTCATGCCGCATATTAAAACGTGTGTCTTTGTTATGCCCCCACCAGCCTACAAAACGGTTTAGGGTTTTGTTATTTGCGTGACGTTGGTGAACAAAGCAGCCGCCTAAACTTCCGGGGCCACTGTTTAGGTATTTATAGGTACACCAAACGGCAAAATCGGCTCCATTTTCGTGAAGATTAGGTTGTATATTCCCAGCGCCATGAGCCAGATCAAAACCTACCATACAACCGTGACGGTGTCCAAGTTCAGTGATTTTTTTAAGAGGAAATAATTGCCCCGTATAATAATTGGTACTGCCAATCATCAATAAAGCTATTTCAGAGCCCTGCGTATTTACAATTTCCTCTAGATCTTCAAAACGACAAAGTTCTTCGCCTTTTCTTGGTTTCCAAAGAATCAACCCGTCTTTAGGGTCTATGCCGTGAAACTTTAACTGGCTTTCAACGGCGTATTTATCACTTGGAAAAGCATCGCTTTCTATTACAATTTTATACTTGGTTTTTGTGGGTTGGTAAAACGAAACCATCATTAAGTGAAGATTGGTAGTAAGTGTGTTCATCACAACCACTTCTGAAGGTTTAGCACCCACAATTTTTGCCATGTTTGCAGTTAAAAATTCGTGGTAAGGAAGCCAAGGGTGGTTTCCTTCAACATGACCTTCTACACCAAGATTAGCCCAATCATTAAGTTCTTCTTTTATGTATTCTGAAGTGATTTTTGGCTGTAATCCCAGTGAGTTACCACACAGATAAACTAGGGTTTCACCTTCTGAATTTTTAGGGAGATGAAACTTATTTCTGAAAGAGGCCAAAGGGTCTTGAGCATCTTGTTTTTTTGCGTATTCTAAAGAGTTTTGAAACATTAGGGTAAGTTGATTATTATAGGCTTTTCACAAAAATAGGAATTAATTTTTAGTTTCTTTTTTTACCGAAATATTAGTGAAATATAATTTAAAATTCCCCGTGCTATCTTGGTGAGTTTTTGCAATTTCAATTCCGTTAAATTTTTCGTAATCCTCCCAAGTAGTAGACATTGTTGGAATATCTGAATTCTCTTTTCGGTAATTCCATTCTTTTATTTTGTAATTCGAGTCGTAGAAAAAATCGTAAGCATCACCTGGGGTGTAGCCTCCTTCATTGTTATAAATAATGGTGAGTTGCTGCAAAGTGTCTTTAGAAATTGGTGCCACAGCATTTTCTTTTTCTGTAAAAGTGGTTCCTTCGTCCCAAACTAGCTGGTATGGAGCAAGCAACCAATACTTGTCGTTGATAAAGGCAGCATCGGTTTTTAGGGTTAAACTGTCCATATTAGAACGGTTGTAGCTTATAGTGTCTTCGGCAGTAATCATTTTTATAGCTGCTGTTTTTGGGTTCCATACCCAAGCGCGTTCAAAATGATTGCCAGCCCTATTTACATTAAAAGTGAAAGCGATTTCTGTTACTTCTTTCCAGTGTTTATAACCGTTTGCATTGGCTATTTTTTGAGGAGTACTTAGGTTTGTTTTAGTAACAGAAGGGGCGTTTTCAAGCTTTTTTGAGTTTTTTGTATTACAAGAAATTAGAGTAATTGTAATAAGGAATAAGGAAAGTAAATTTTTCATAGCGTAAGTTGTATTATGTAAAACTAATCAATCGAGGAATGCTGTCATATTTTTTGTAATTTTATAATATGAAAAAACCATTAAAATATTCGAATGGAGAAGTTACAGTGGTGTGGGAACCTACTCTCTGTATACATTCTGCAAATTGTGTTCATGGGCTGCCGGAGGTGTTTAAACCAAAGGAAAAACCCTGGGTGCAAACCGAAAATGCTTCCACTGAGGAAATTGTAAAAACAATTGGGAACTGTCCTAGTGGAGCATTGAGTTATTTTATGAATGCTTCAGCAAGCACTGAAAACACTTCAGAAAAAAATTCTAATAACACTAAAGTAGTGGTAGTTGAAAATGGACCTTTAATGGTTTATGGAACACTTAAGGTAGCTCACGATGATGGGCGAGAAGAGGAGAAGACTAAAGTAACCGCATTTTGTCGTTGCGGAGATAGCGCAAACAGGCCCTTTTGCGATGGCTCACATAAACAACACTCCTGGAAGTAACAGTTTTAAAGAATATAAGAAAGCCAAGTTGATGATAAATAATACAAAATGTTGTCTTCTTAAACTCATCTATATTCCTTCAGTATTTCTAATATTAGGAGTTGCCTTTGTTTTATAAAGTAAGTTTTTAGATAAATTAATGACTAAGCATTTATAAAATGCGCTGTCTGCTTCATTTATTTTCTAGGTGAATTCAGCATAAATAATACAATACAAATTTTAATTATTTTTTAGTGGAAAACATAGTAAACCAAGCCGAAAACTTTGTAAAGCATTTATTTGAAACAAAGTTGTCTACAATTAATTTCTACCATAATATAGATCATACTCAAAGAGTTGTTGAGCGCATAATACAACTTGCGGAATGGGAAGGATGCTCTAATGATGAACAAAAAAAACTGCAACTAGTTGCGTGGTTTCACGACACTGGCTTTGTTGAAAAAGATGAAGGTCACGAAGAAGTAAGTGCAAAAATTGCTGAAGACTTCTTAAAAACTAATCAAGTTTCTAATGATGAAATAGAATTGGTAAAAAGCTTAATTCTCGTTACCAAAAAAGAGGCTATACCCTCTACAAAACTAGAAAAGATAACTAAAGATGCAGATTGCAGTCACGTGGCATCTAACTATTATTTTGAAGTTTCTAATTTGTTAAAGCAAGAATATGCGTTAAAGAAAAATACAACTTTTACCGAATTGGAATGGTTGGAAGGCAATAAAGATTTTTTCGAAATGCAGCAGTTCTACACAGAATCTGCAAAACTAAAATGGCAACCTTTTAAAGAAATTAACGCGCGTGAGCTGGATGCTAAAATAAATAAAATTAAATCTAAACTTAGTTCAAAAAAAATAGGGAGAGGTGTAGAAACTATGTTTCGGGTAACCCTTAAAAACCATATAGAGCTCAGTGCTATTGCAGATACAAAGGCCAATATATTACTTTCTGTAAATGCTATAATTATTTCGGTGGCTCTGTCTAATCTTGTTCCGAAACTCGATAATGTTTCTAATTTATTTTTGGTTTGGCCAACCTTAATTTTAATGGTTTTTAGTGTAGCTTCGGTGGTTTTATCTGTGCTCTCTACACGCCCAAACATCTCTAATGTAACCGTTACAAAGGATATGATAAAAAACAAACAAACCAATATTTTGTTTTTTGGAAATTTCCATAAAATGGGTTTAAATGACTTTGAATGGGGGATTGATTATTTAATAGATAATGAAGACGTTTTGTATAACTCGCTTACTAAAGATTTGTATTATCTCGGTTTAGTTTTAGAGCGAAAATATAGATTGCTACGCATTACCTATACAGTCTTTATGTTTGGGATAGTAATTTCGGCTTTGGCTTTTATTGCTAGCTATTATATTAATGTGATTTCTTAAAAGCAACTATTATGAAAAAATTTCTACCAGGACCTTTTGTACCTAAACTATCATTTAAATTGCTTAAAGAAAAGTTTGAGGTATTGCTTGACTCAAAAAATGCCGTGGAACAATTTCAGGCAAAACAAGTGTTAGACTTGTTTGAGAAAAACCCCAAGCTCACTGAAGGAACAACATCACTTCAGCAATACAAAGAATATGAAGATGTGATTGCGCAATTGATGAGTTATTTGTTTCCCGCAGCATTGAGTACTAATGAAATTAAGGCCGCTGTATACCCGTTGTCTAATTTCTCTTTTTATATGAGCAGTAGATTGACTAAAATTATAGAGAATTCTGTAAGTAGCTTAGACAGTTTATTTGAAGAGATGTTTATAGATGATCATATTGAAGGCTTCGATTTAATTCCCTATGCTGTAATCTTAAATTCGTATTATCAGTTTAATGTAGACTTAGATAGACCAAAAACATTAAAAATTAAACTTAAAAATGGTACAATCAAAAACTACCGTATCGCTTTTAATGCCGATTTTTTAGAAATATATCCCAACGAAAATGCAATAGAAATTACTCAAGAGATTATAGATGAATTGCTCGCAGATGCTACTAATAAAGAAGTTTGGAAAAAGTATTTCCCAGAAGAATCCTGGACAATAGAAGGCTTTGGTATTATAAATATGATTGATACCACTCTAGACGAGACCATAGACGATTTTAAATCTCACCTTATACAAACAACCAATGAAAGTTATAAGTCATTAGTTGAAGATTTTCGAAATATTTTTGGAATTCCCAACCTACAAGTAGGAAGTTATATAGTTGATAAAGATCAAATTAAGTCGCCTTACGATCTTAATTTTAAGATGTTGACCATAGAGGAGGGTGATTCTATAAATTGTGAGGATTACGCTTGTAATTATATTTACAACCGTTTATTTGTTGACCATAAGATCGTTATTTTATCGAATGTAACACGATATCACAAAAACTCTGGAGGTAATTCGTTAAGCAAAACATTAATTAAACAAGGGTTTAAAAGTGCGGTGCTCATTCCAATAGTCATTGAGGAAAAACTAGCGTTTATTATAGAGTTAGCAACCTATAAAACCAATCAGCTTAACGCTATTAATATGGTAAAGCTAGAAGTTTTAAGACCTTTTATTTTAAGTTATTCTGCTCGATTCATTACTGAATATAAAAACGAAGTAAGTGCAGTAATACAACAAGAATGCACTTCTATTCACTCCTCGGTTGAATGGCGTTTTGAGGAAGAAGCTATGCGCTACATACAAAATCGTAATCTTGGAGAGCCAATCAACTTTAAGGAAGTAGTCTTTAAGGAAGTCGTTCCACTCTATGGTCAAATTGATATTGTAGGTTCTTCCAATGCGAGAAACGAAGCAATTCAGAAAGACTTTAAAGAACAATTAACACAAGCAAAAAGAATATTACAGTTTCGTTTTGAGGCAAAAAAACGACCTATTTACGAACAGTTAATTTTTCAGATAGATAAATTTTTGTTTGACCTTGAAGTAAATTTTCACACAAATACCGAGCAGGAAATTAGTTTGTTTTTTACACATCAGATCTTTCCGTTGTTCGAACATCTTTTAGTTTCAGACACTAATGTTTCAGATATAACTTCGTTTAAAGCCAGTTTAAATGAAGACTTAAACTCCTTTTACAACGCCCGAAAAAATTATGACAACACTGTTAATCTAATAAATAAAGAGCTTTCAAGATTTATGGATAAACAGCAAGTAAAAGCACAAGAAATGTTTCCCCATTATTTTGAAAAATTTAAAACAGATGGTGTGGAACACAATATGTATATAGGGCAATCAATTACGCGCGATAAAACTTTTCATCTAACCGATTTGTACAACCTACGCCTTTGGCAATTGCAAGTGGCTTGCGAGATGGAAGCTATGTATTACAAAGCGCAAGAAGGATTTCCGTTAAAGTTGGAAGTTGCTTCATTGATTTTGTCTTATGATGTGCCCTTAAACATTCGCTATAGAATGGATGAAAAACAATTTGATGTAGACGGCGCATACAACGTGCGTTATGAAATGATTAAAAAACGAATTGATAAAGCACATATTAAAAACACCAATGAACGTTTAACTTCACCACATAAATTATGCGTAGTATATTCTAGTAATGCCATTGAAAAAGAATATCTAAATTATTTTGAGTTTTTACAAGCTAAAAACTATATAGGTGAGAATATAGAAATTGTTGAGGTTGAAGAACTTCAAGGTGCAAGTGGTATTAAAGCAATTAGAGTAGATCTCAATCATAGTTTAGAAAAAACAGATAAGATGTTTACTGTAGATGACCTTGAGGTAATTATTTAAACGTTTTTGATCTGCACCAAATTTTATGAAAAATCTATTTTTAATATTTATTACACTTATTCTAAGCTCCTGTGCTACTTATAATTTCACGCCTAAAAGCGGATTGGATACCGAAGTAAAAGACATTGATGCCAAAACAACAAATGTTTTTTTAATTGGCGATACAGGAAAACCCGATGAAGATGGTTCTGCACCCAAAGCATTGCGAGTGATGCAGCAAAAATTTTCTGCAGCCAATAAGGAAGACGTCTTATTGTTTTTAGGTGATAACATCTACCCAAAAGGATTTCCCGCAAAAGATGGTGAGAAATCTGATGCAGCAAAAGAAGTATTGCGAATTCAACTAGATATAGCAAAAACATTTCCAGGTAGAGTAATCTATATTCCAGGAAATCACGATTGGTACAGTGGTATTAAAGGTTTAAAAAACCAAGAAAAGATGGTAGAAGATACCTTAGGGAAAAACACTTTTTTGCCTGAAGATGGCTGTCCATTTAAAAAAGTGAACATCAGTGACGATATTGTTTTGTTAATTGTAGACTCGCAATGGTATATTACTAACTGGAATAGACACCCTACAATTAATGACGATTGTGAGTTTAAAACACGGTCTCTTTTTTTAGAAGAATTTAGAAGTGAAATAAAAAAAGCAAGAGGAAAAACTACTCTTGTAGCAGTACATCACCCTATGTATAGCAATGGCCCGCATGGTGGGCAATACAGTTTTGTAGATTATATGAAACCTTTTCCTGGTCTTGGAAGTTTAAAAAATTTAATTAGAAGTACAAGTGGTATTTCCAATGCAGATATTTCTAACAAATTTTATAATGATTTGCGAAAAAACCTTGTCGCTGCTGCGCAACAAAACGACAACGTTATCTTTCTTTCAGGTCATGAGCATAATCTCCAGTTTATAACTTCAGATAATTTATCGCAAATTATTAGTGGTTCTGGATCTAAAACTAATCCGTTAAGAGTTAGAAGCGAAGACGATTTTGGAATAGCTGCAAATGGTTATGCCTTGTTAAATATTTATGAGGATAATTCTTCAAACGTTCAGTTTGTCGATGCAAATACCAATGAAGTGGTTTTTAGAAAGACAATAAAAACAGCAAGACAAGAAGTAAAAAGAGACTATCCAAAAACATTTAAAGACTCTACTGTAGCCTCTGTTTATACTCAAGAAGAAATTGATGTGTCTGGGTTTCACAAGTTTCTTTGGGGTGAACGCTACCGAAAGTATTTTGGCACAGAAGTAAAAGCGCAGACTGTTGCTTTAGATACTCTTTACGGAGGGTTAAAACCTGTTAGAAAAGGAGGAGGGAACCAATCAATTTCCTTGCGTTTAAGAGCTTCAGATGGCAGAGAATTTGTAATGCGCGCTGTAGAAAAAAGCGCCACACAATACATACAGGCTTTGTTGTTTAAAGACAATTTTATGAAAGGACAGTTTGATAACACCGCTTCAGAAAAACTTATAAAAGATGTGTTTACAGGCTCTCATCCGTACGCGCCATTAGTAGTTGCAACATTGTCTGACGCTGCTGGGGTGTATCATTTAAACCCGCAACTATTCTATATTCCTAAGCAGCAGGCTTTAGGTAAATTTAATGATGAATTTGGCGATGATTTATATCTGTTTGAAGAGCACGCTTCTGAAGGACATACAGAACTTGCAGGCGGCGATTTTACAGGAGATATAATTAGCACTTTAGATGTTATGCAAGAGCTTCATTCTGATGAGGATGTTGTTATTGATCAAGTAAGTTACATTAGAGCGCGATTGTTTGATATGCTCATTGGCGATTGGGACAGACACCAAGACCAATGGCGCTGGATGGAATTTAAAGAGAATGGAAAAAAAGTGTTTAGACCCTTACCTAGAGATCGCGATCAAGCTTTCTCTATTATGTCTGACGGACTCCTTTTAACTGCAGGGGTTACGCTAATACCTCCAGCAAGAGTCTTGCGAAAATACAGCCCCGATTTAAAAGATGTAAAAGGGGTAAATCTGGAGCCTTATCCTTTAGATATGGCATTCTTGGTAGATATAGATAAAAAAGTTTGGGACGAACAAGTAGATTATATTACAACCAATGTTACCGATAGTGTAATAGATATCGCTTTTTCAAAAATGCCAAAAGAGGTGCAAGATGAAGGTGTGGAAAAAATGAAAAACACTTTAAAACTACGTCGTGCAAATCTTCAAAAAATTGCAGATAGATATAATAAATTTACATCTAGATATGCTGTTTTAACTGGTACAAACAAGGACGACTACATTAAAATTGAAGCAGATACTAATGGCGACGTTACTGTAGCGATATATCGAAAAAAAGATGGAACCATTAAAGATCGCTTTCACAATAGAAAATATTCGCCTAAAACAACAAAAGAAATCTGGGTATATGGCTTAGACGATGATGACACTTTTGAAGTAATAGGAAAAAGTAAAAAAATAAAAATTAGACTAATTGGAGGTCAAAATAACGATGAGTACAAAATTCCACACGGAAGAAATGTGGTTGTTTACGATTACAAATCAAAGAACAACACTTTTACCGAAGCAAAAAAGGCAAGAATTAAAAAAACGGATGATTATATAACTAACGTTTACGATTACAAAAAGTTACGTTCAAACATCAATCAAATAGTTCCAATTATTGCTAGTAACCCTGATGATGGTTTAAAGATTGGTGTTACAAATACCTATACAGTTTATGGCTTTGAGCGAAATCCATTTACAAGTCAACACAAGCTAAAAGCAACTTATTTTTTTGCTACAAATGGATATGAATTAAATTATCGGGCTGAGTTTGCAAACGTAATTAAGAAATTAAACCTTGTTCTGGATTTAGACTTCCACAGCCCTAATTTTTCCCAAAATTTCTTTGGGTATGGTAACGAAACTGTCAATCTAGATGATGATTTGGGACTAGATTATAACCGAATAAAAATTAGAGAATTCTCTATATCGCCAGAATTGGTATGGAACTCCCAACGCGGAAGTAAAATAAGTTTAGGCGCTACTTATGAAAGTATAGAAATTGATCAAACAGAAAATAGGTTTGTAGAAGGAAACCCTGTCTTGCCAGAGTACCTGTTTGATGAAGTACAATTTGCCGGAGCAAACACAAAATTTGAATTTGTTAATTACGACAATCAAGCATACCCAACTATGGGAATGTTATTTAATGTGAATGTAGGGTTTAAAAGCAATTTAGACCAAAACAATAGAACGTTTGGGTACTTAACTTCTAAATGGGGTATAGCACATAAACTTATTCCTTCGGGTAAATTGGTTTTAGCAACCACATTAAAAGGACAGCTTAACATAGGCGACGATTACGAATTTTATCAAGCCGCGAGCATAGGAGGAGCAGATGGACTACGAGGCTATAGAAACCAAAGATTCACAGGGAAACGAGCATTTTATCAAAATACCGATTTGCGATACTCCATAAGTAATTTTAAAACACAATTGATTCCCGTTAAAATTGGTTTATATGGAAGCTTTGATTACGGAAGAATTTGGATGCCAAATTTTGATTATTCAGAGAAATGGCATAACACTTATGGAGGTGGTTTCTTTATAAATGGAGCAGATTTATTTTCAGCTAATCTAGGTGTATTTAACTCTGATGATGGAATGCGTATAGCTTTTAATCTGGGCTTTGGCTTTTAATTTTTTAAATTAAAAAGGCTAATAATCATTTCTGGATTATATTGAGTTTGTATTTGTTTTCGTATTTTTAATGTGTTAATATGCAGTAAAATTCCCCTTGAAATGCGAGTTGTAGATAATAAAGAAGAAAACAGGTTTGAAACTGTTATTGATGGGCATCAAGCCATAGTTGAATATACTGTTCAGCCAGGTGTTTTGTCGTTAAATCATATAGAGGTCTCTAAAGCGCTTTCCGGACAAGGCGTGGCGAGCGAAATGACTGAAAAAATATTACTGGAAATAGAACTTCGCGGACTCAAGGTTATACCCGTTTGTCCTTTTATTAAAAAATACATTAGCAAACACCCCGAATGGAATTCCATATTGGTTGATGAAAAAAACTAACGTTTATTTCACATCTCAAAATTTTTATAACCACCTAAAACAAAACTGTGAATTACAATAAAGAATTTGAAACCAATAAAAACACTTGGAACACCAAAGTAGGCATACACGCAAAGAGCGAGTTTTACGATTTAACAAGTTTTAAAAATGGTAAATCTTCTTTAAATAGCTATGAAATTGAGGCCTTAGGTGAAATTTCTGGTAAAAGTTTATTACACCTTCAATGTCATTTTGGGCAGGATACCTTGAGCTTTTCCAGAATGGGAGCTAAGTGCACAGGTGTTGATATAGCTGAAGAAGGAATTATTTTGGCAAAGCAATTAAACAGTGAATTAGCGCTTGATGCAAGTTTTGTGTGTTGCAATGTGTTAGATACTTCAAAGCATATTTCAGATACTTTCGATATTGTTTTTACAAGCTACGGAACCATTGGTTGGTTGCCAGATTTAAAGCCTTGGGCTAAGATGATCTCAGAAAGATTAAAACCAGGCGGCTTTTTTTATATAGTAGAATTTCACCCTATTGCTTGGATGTTTGATTATACCGTTTCGCCCCCAGTTATGAAATATGGCTACCACCAAAAAGAGGCTATATACGAAGAGTATGAAGGTACCTATGCTAATTCAGATTCAAAAATGATAAGCAAGGAATACGGCTGGAACCACAGCCTAAGTGAGGTTATTACATCGCTTACTGAAGCGGGCTTACATATAGATTATTTAAAAGAACAGGACGCATCGCCTTATGATGTTTTTCCAGATCTTCAAAAAAATAGCGCTGGACTATATGAGCTTCCAAATAAATTATACCCATTGTTGTTTGAAGTGAAAGCAACAAAAAAGCCTTCAATTTTAAATTGAAGGCTTTTTTTATAATATTTTGTTCTGGGTTGAAATAGCGTTTAAAAAAAAATAAATTCTTAGTGACTGCTTTTAGCCTTTAAAAGTTCGGGATGTTTTTGTTTGAATTTATTTAAACGTGGAATTGACACATTTTGAATATAAGGGTTCTGAGGGTGGTTTCTCTCGTAGTTCTGGTGATAATCTTCTGCATCCCAAAATTTTTGAAACGGAAGTACTTGAGCAGCCACTTTATCACCATCGAGTTGGTTGTTTAATGCCGCAATTTTTTCATCAATAATTTTCTTTTCTTCTTCATTCTGATAAAAAACTATTGAACGGTAGGATGTACCGTGGTCTGGCCCCTGACCGTTTACTTGAGTTATATTTTGAGAACTAAAATACACAGTTACCAATTGACTAAAGCTTACTAATGCAGGATCGTAAATAACTTCAACAGCTTCTGCGTGGTCGCCGTGATTTTGGTAGCTAGGGTTTTTTAATTTTCCGCCGCTATATCCAGATACAGCTTCTTTAACGCCGTTTACACTTTCGTAAACAGCTTCTACACACCAAAAGCAACCACTGGCAAAATAGGCTCTTTTTAAACCGTTTACAGTTTCTGTTTGTACGGGAATTTGTTCTTTTTGAGCAAGAGCTTCTGCTGTTTTATTACTTTCGTTTGAAGGCTTACAAGCGGCCTGAAGCGAGAAAACAAAAATACTAGCAATAAGAAGAGTGAGGTTTTTCATATTATTTTTATTTGTTTGTCTAGTTGAGCGCTAAAACCTTTCAAAAATAAGATTATAAAAAAAAAAGCCTTCACAATTTGTGAAGGCTTTACTATTATTTTTTAAATGCTTTTGCTTACTTAAGTTTAGCAAATTTAGCTTCCATTTTTTCACGCTCTTCTGCCGCTAGATCTGGATCTACTAAAATACGTCCACTATGCTCGTCTGTAATAATTTTTTTACGACCAGCTATTTCCATTTGCACTTGTGGTGGAATGGTAAAGAAAGAACCTCCAGATGCACCGCGCTCTACTGCTACTACAGCTAAGCCATTTTTTACATTGGTGCGTATTCTTTTGTAGGCTTTAATTAAGCGAGGCTCAATTTGAGATTCAAAGTTCTCAGATTCTTTGATGAGCGTTTGCTCTTCTTTTTCAGTCTCTTTTAATATTTCGTCAAGCTCATTTTGCTTGTGCTTCAAGTGTTCAGAACGTTGGTCGTAACGCGACTTTGTTTCTTCAATTACTTGATTTTTCTGTTCAATTTGAGCGCGAAATTCTTTAATGTTCTTTTCGGCAAGTTGAATTTCTAATTCTTGAAATTCAATCTCTTTGCTCAAAGAATTGTACTCGCGGTTATTGCGAACATTGTCTTGCTGAGTAGAATACTTTTTGATAAGTGTTTTAGACTCTTCAATGTTGTTTTTCTTCTCCTTAATAAGATCTTCAATTACTTCAAGATCTGCATTAAGTTTTTCTAGACGCGTGTTCATTCCTGCAACTTCGTCCTCAAGATCTTCAACTTCCAATGGAAGTTCGCCACGAACGCTTCTTATTTCATCAATTCTTGAATCTATAAGTTGCAAATCGTAAAGTGCTCTTAACTTCTCTTCAACAGTAACTTCGGTTTTTGTTGCCATAAATTATAAATAGCTAATAGGATTGGTGTTTATTTGCGATAAAAGGACTGCAAAATTAGTGATTTTTTTCTTAAGGAAAGAATGTATTAACTCTTTTGTGTATTGTTCGCTCTCATAATGCCCAATATCCGCCAAAAGTATAGCGTTTTCGGCCTTAAAAAAATCGTGATATTTAAAATCTGAAGAGACAAAAGCATCAGCTCCAGCAGATTTTGCCGCATCTATAGCAAAACTTCCGCTTCCGCCAAGCACTGCAACCTTCTTAATAGACTTATTTAAAAGCGATGAGTAACGTACACAATCTGTATTCATAGTATCTTTTAAATACTTTAAAAAACTATTTTCGTCTTTAGCTTCTTCAAATTCGCCAATCATACCCATGCCTAAGTGTTGGTTGTTGTTTTCTAAGGTGGTTATTTCATAGGCTACTTCTTCATAAGGATGAGCCTCAAATAACGCTTTAAGTATACTTGTTTGTAAATGCTTTGCGAAAGTGATTCCTATTTGCACCTCTTCTTCAAAATGTATTTCTCCTTTTTTCCCTATTACAGGGTTTGAAGCTTCATTCCCTTTAAAACTTCCTGTGCCTTGTATGTTAAAGCTGCAGTCTTCATAGTTGCCAATGCTTCCTCCACCTACATTAAATAGTGCGTTGCGAACTTTTTCAGCTTCGGCTAAAGGCACATAAGTAATGAGTTTTTTAATGCTTTCTGGCTGCGGTATTAATATTTTTCTATTGGTTAATTGAAGTTTTTCGCATATCATAGTATTAACCCCGTTCCAGGAATTGTCTAAAGCCGTGTGATTAGAATAGATAGCAATGTCGTTTTTTATTGCTTTTAAAACCACACGTTCTACATAGGTTTTGCCAGTTATTTTTTTTAGGCCTGAAAATATAATGGGGTGAAAGCTTACTATAAGGTTGCACTTTTTTTCTATAGCTTCATCAACCACACTTTCTAAAGTGTCTAGGGTAACTAATATTCCAGTTACAGTTGCTTGTGCATCGCCTACTAAAAGTCCTGTATTGTCAAAATTTTCTGAATAGGAGAGCGGAGATAGTTGCTCCAGAAGCCCAAGTACATCTTTTACCTTCATTTTTTACAATTTTGAGTAAAGATAGTGCTTATATAGTTTTTTTAAAAAAGCTATAAACGTATTAGTTTAAATTAATGAAAGGGTAGATTCCACTTTCGTGGGAATTCGTATTTTCGTCAGATGAAATTGCTCAGAAAATTACTTTTTCCTTTTTCACTTTTATATGGTGGCATAACGCTATTGCGCAACCTGATGTACACTAAGGGTTTGCTGAAAAGTAAAAGCTACGACTTGCCAATTATTTGTGTGGGAAACCTTTCTACTGGAGGCACGGGCAAATCGCCTATGATAGAATTATTGATTTCTTTTTTAAAAGACAATCAATCAGTTTCAGTCTTAAGTAGGGGCTATAAAAGAAAAACTTCTGGTTTCCGAGAGGTTTTGTCAACTAGTAAAGTAGAAGAAGTAGGGGATGAACCGCTTCAGTTTAAAAAGAAATTCCCAGAAATAACTGTTGCCGTTTGTGAAGATCGTCAAACAGGTATTGAAAAGTTAAAGGATGCAGCTGATGTTATTTTGTTGGACGATGCTTTTCAGCATAGAAAAGTGAGGGCTTCGTTAAATATATTGCTTACGCCTTATGATTCACTTTACGTAAATGACTGTATGTTGCCTACAGGTAATTTAAGGGAGCCTAAATTTGGGGCTAAACGAGCTGCAATTGTTGTTGTTACCAAATGCCCTGCACATATTAGCGCTGCAGAAATAACAGCGATAACCGCCAAACTAAAACTAAAACCTTCTCAAAAGGTATATTTCTCTAAGATTGGTTATGCTTCTGAAATAAAAAATGGAAAAACAATAAAGCCTCTTTCTTATTTAAAAGAGTTTAATTTTTTGTTAGTCACAGGTATTGCAAATCCAAAACCATTAGTGAAGCACTTAAAAGAGGAAGGTTTGTCTTTTGAAGAAAAAGCATATCCAGACCATCATAATTTTTTAGCTTCTGAAATTGAAGAACTTAAAAAGTACCCGCTTATACTTACAACCGAAAAAGATTTTATGAGGTTACAGGCTCTAGCCAATACTACAGAAATATATTATTTGCCTATAAAAACGGTGATTTTAAATGATGCTGAAACAGCTTTTAAGCAAGCTATAGTAAGTTTAGTTTAAAGAAAAGTAAGAGTTAACTAACATTCATTTCATTATTGCGAAGCACTCTGTTTATTTTTTCGAAGAAATCATCGGCATTGAATGGTTTGGGGATAAACTCATTAAAGCCTGCTTTGTAAAAATCTTCTAGATTTTCTTCAATAGTAATTGCAGTTAAAGCAATAATAGGAACCGTAGTATTAAACTCGCGAATACTCTTTGTGGCTTCAATTCCACTAATTCCCGGCATATGTATGTCCATAAGTATCACGTCATAATTGTTTTGTTTGGCGTGTTTAATTGCGTCCATTCCATTGTCTACTACCGTACATACCATTTTCTTCTTTTCCAGAATTTTCTTGGTAATCATTTGGTTAATCTTATTGTCTTCCACTATCATAACCGCTTTGTTTTCAAAGATGTCATTTTCGTAAACGACCTCCATGCTTTTTAAGTCGGGTAGATTGCTTTCAGACTTAACTATATCATAGCTTATATTAAACCAAAATTTAGAGCCTTCACCTAGTTTGCTTTCCAGTATAATTTTACTTCCCATGAGCTCAAGTAGGTTTTTAACTATGGAAAGCCCCAGGCCAGTTCCTCCGTACTTTCGGTTTATTTGAAGCGAGCCTTGCGAGAAGGATTCAAAAATAGTGTGTTGTTTCTTTTTAGAAATACCGTCGCCTGTGTCTTCTACTTCAAAGTGAACAACTACTTTTTTAGGGTTTCTTTCGGCATTTTTCACACGCACCCAGATATCGCCATTCTCGGTAAATTTTATAGAGTTGCTAATAAGATTAATAAGGATTTGCGATATTTTTAGTGAATCGCCTAAAACTTCATCTGGTAAACTAGAGTCGTACTCATAGTGTACTTTATTGTTTTTTGCTTCTGCAGATTTTTTTAATGCTATTAAAACACCATCTATTCGTTTTTTTAAACTAAATGGTACCTTTTCTATTTCTACTTTGTTTGCTTCTAGTTTGTTTAAATCTAGGATGTTGTTAATTAATGAAAGCAGATATTCTCCCGAAAATTTAAGTGAATTTAAGTGTTCTTTCTGTTCGGGTTTAGGGTCTTCTTCTAGCAGTAAGTGAGTAAGCCCAGTAACAGTGTACATAGGCGTACGCAATTCATGTGTAATAGTAGATAAAAACTGTGCTTTTGCTTGTGAAGCTTTTTCTGCTTTTTCTTTTGCTTCCTGAAGTTCAGTGTTTTTTTCTTGTAAAAGCTCGTTTGCTTTTGCTCGTAAATTATTGTTCTTGTATAATGAAAGTGTTAATAAAGACAAGATTAAGATTAAAGCTATACTTAGCCATCCTGTGAGTTTTCCAAAAAACAATGATTTTTCTTGTTTGCTAAGATCGTCTTGTTGATTTGCAATGATCTCATTTAAATCTCCAATTGCAGATTCGGCCTGTATCCCTTTTTCAATCGCTTTTAGGTGAATTTGACGCAGTGAGTCTTTTTGTGAAAGATAGAACTTAAGCTCTTCTTCGGCATGTGGTGCCTTTTTTTCTGCAATTAATATCTGTGAGTTAATACGGTGATTTTCTATTAAAAATCTTGTAAATCCTTCTTTGTAAGAGGTTTTAGTGTTTGTGTTGAGTATGTTTTTGGCTTCTTGAAGCGGATTGGGATATAGATTTGAGTTAATAAGTGATAATGCATCAGCCAAGCTAATATTTGCCCTAACTTCATTGTATAGTAAGCCTTGTTCTTTAAAACTTTGAGTTGCAGCTTTTAAATAATTAATTGCGTTTGAGTAATCTCCGCGTTGTAATTCTAATTGTCCTTTGCTGTAGAGTACATTTGCTGCGTTTTTATCGTCATCAAGACTAGTGTATATAGAATCTGCTTTGTTGAGATAAGCTTCAGCCAAATCATTTTTTCCTTTGGAGACAAGTATGAGGCCATATAAATTATAGGCTTTTCCAAGCTTGTATAAATTCTTGTAGGTTTCTCTGTTTTCTAAAACTTTTTCAGTCTCTCCAAGTGCTTTATCAAAATATTCTAAATTGTAAAAAAGTTCTGCGATACCCAGTTCAACATCCGGTTTGTACGTCCGGTATTTTGGTAGCATAGCTAATTTACTGGCGTCGTTAAGGTTTTTTACCGCTTCAATAAAATCTTCTTTTTCCAGTGCTTTAGTCGCAGAATGTTGTAATTGTTTAATAGTAACAATAGTGTCCTGTAACTGTATAGCAAATGATGTGTTTGTGATTAGCAAACACAAAATTAGCGGTAAGAAGACTTTGTATTTTATTATTAATTGACGCATTGGTTAGATTAAAGAAGATTTAAATATAGTTATTTCACTGAAATTCTTTCAATTAAATCTATTATTCTGGAGCTATAGCCTATTTCATTGTCATACCATCCAATAATTTTCACCATTTTCCCAATTACTGAAGTCATTCCCGCATCAAAAATACAAGAGTGAGTGTTTCCAACTATATCTATAGAAACTATTGGGTCTTCGGTATACTGAAGAATGCCTTTTAATGATTGTTCTGAAGCTACTTTAAACGCATTGTTTATTTCTGCTATAGTCACCTCTTTTTTAACGTTTAAGGTAACGTCTGTTAACGAGCCGTTAGGTACAGGCACACGAATGCCACAACCTCCTATTACTTCAGAAAGCTCTGGAAAAATCTTTGTTAATGCTTTTGCGGCACCAGTAGTGGTAGGTACTATAGATTGTCCCGCGGCTCTTGCTCTACGCAGGTCTCTATGAGGTTGGTCGTGTAAACTTTGGTCTGTAGTATACGAATGGATAGTGGTAATATAAGCTTGTTCAATACCACAAAGCTCATTAATTATCTTGAGCATAGGAGCGGCATTGTTAGTAGTACAAGAAGCATTTGAGATAATTAAATCTTCGGGGCAGAGTACAGTTTCATTTACACCAAGTACAATTGTTTTTATATCATCCTCTAATGGCGGTACAGAAAGAATTACTTTTTTGGCTCCATTCTTTAAATGGTGTTCAAGTAAAATTTTACTTTTAAACTTACCTGTACATTCAATTACAATATCTACATTTTTCCAGTGAAGGGCTTCTATATTTTTTTCTGAAGTGAAATTCACTTTTTTTCCTTCAATGGAAATGTGGTTTTCAGAAAGTTCAATCTCTTTATTTAAAACCCCGTGAATACTATCGTATTTTAAAAGATGCGCTAAGGTTTTAATATCTGCTAGGTCGTTTACCCTTACAACTTCAATGGAAGGGTGGTTAAGTAGCAATCTAAAAAGATTGCGGCCAATGCGGCCAAAACCGTTAATGCCAACAGTTATTTTTGTTTCCATTTTTAAGATTCTAATTATGTAAGATGTTTTTGCGCTTTGTATGAAGAGCGCACTAAAGCTCCACTCTCAACATGGCGAAAACCTATCTCTAAACCAACGGTTTCATATATTTTAAACTGTTCTGGGGTTATAAATTCTTTTACTGGCAGATGCTTTTTTGAAGGTTGTAGATATTGTCCAATTGTTAATATATCTAAACCTATGTTTTTTAAATCTTCCATGGTTTGAAAAACTTCATCTTCCTTTTCGCCTAAACCAAGCATTATACCACTTTTGGTACGTGGCATACCAGATTTTTTTAAATAATTTAAAACCTCAAGACTGCGTTCGTATTTTGCTTGTATGCGAACTTCGCGCGTAAGACGTTTTACAGTTTCCATATTATGACTCACAACCTCTGGCTGAACAGCAATAATACGGTCTATATTTCTTGTGTTTCCTTGAAAATCTGGGATTAAAGTTTCTAATGTTGTTTCGGGGTTCATTCTGCGAATAGCCTTTACGGTTTCTGCCCACATTATGGAGCCCATATCTTTTAAATCATCTCGGTCTACAGAGGTTACAACCGCATGTTTAATATTCATGATTTTAATAGAGCGCGCTACTTTTTCTGGTTCATCCCAGTCTAAACTTTCTGGTCTACCTGTTTTTACGCCACAAAAGCCGCAAGAGCGCGTACAAGTATTGCCCAAAATCATAAAGGTGGCAGTGCCTTCTCCCCAACATTCTCCCATATTAGGACAACTACCAGAGGTACAAATAGTGTGAAGTTTGTATTTGTCTACCAAACCGCGTAATTCGGTGTATTTTTTACCTGTAGGTAGTTTAACCCGCAACCATTTTGGTTTTGGTGCTGGTTTTTGTATTTCCAAAGTTTCTTTATTCATAAGGATAACAAAAGTACGAAATTGAAAATCGAAATTGCTATTATAAATTGCGAAACCTAAAGGATTTATACAGCTTAATTTTTTAATCTTTCTGTATAATGATTTCTGCCAAAAGTTTTCGCGCTCTAAGAAGCCTAACTTTTACGTTGTTTAGCGGTTCGTCTAATGTTTCAGCAATTTCATTATAACTCATCTCCTGGAAATAACGCAGATTTATTACCTCTTGATAATGTGGTTTAAGTTGTTTTATATACCTAAGAAGTTGCGCAAGATTTTGCTCTCTAATCAGTTTGTCTTCTGGAGTAGGAGAGTGGTCTGCAATTTTCTGAACCTGCTCATTAGAGGTGTCTGTAGTATTTATATAAATTGCCGCATTTTTTTTGCGGGTCTTGTCTATTTGAATATTTTTTGAAATAGCAATAAGCCAAGTAGAAAAGCTGTGTTTCTCGTCAAAAGTTTCAATTTTATCAAAAGCTTTTGCAAAAGTTTCTATGGTAATGTCTTCGGCTTCAAGTTCATTGCGAACTCTTTTTACCTGAAAACCATAGACTTCATTCCAAAATAAATCTAATAGAAATTTAAAAGCGTCTTGCTTTCCGTTTTTTGCTTTCTCAATATGAAGTTCAAGTTCCTTCAAAGTTACTTCCATCGCGTGTTTTTTTCACTGCTGTTAGAAATAAAGATACTTAATTGAGTGAAAACTAAAAATATTTCATAAAAAGGAATAAAAGCAATTAGATCTTGTTCTTTTAATTTTTGTGCTGCTTTACCTATTATAATGTATTGTATTAGCAGTCTTGAGAAAAATAATACCAGTCCAAAAATCCAGTATTCAGTTAGCATACTTGCAATTGCTAGCGGCCAAAACAAAAAGTTACTGAGGTAATAAACCGTTAACATAAAACGATGTTTAGGCTTGTAAAGCTTTGCAGTGGTGTAATGTCTCTTTTTTTGAATATGCCATTTTTCCTTTTTGTTTTTTGGAATTGAGTAGGTAAATGCTTCTGGATCAACACAAATAGCAACATTTTTTGAAGTTGCAGCTTCATTTACAAAAAGATCGTCATCGCCTGAAGGAATTTTTATATGACTCATAAACCCTTTGTTTTCGTAATAAAGGGTATTGGTATAAGCCAAATTTCTACCTACACCCATATAAGGGTTGCCCGCTTTAGCATACGAAAAATATTGTACAGCCGTCATTAGGGTTTCAAAACGAATCATTTTGTTTAAAAAACCTCTTTTTTTCTCATAGGCACCATAGCCTAAAATTAATTGCTTTTTATCAGTAAAATTAGAAGCCATTATAGCTAGCCAATCTGTAGAAGCTGGGTAACAGTCTGCGTCTGTAAAGACCAGTCGGGTGTTTTTTGCGCGTTTAATCCCTAGGGTTAAGGCGTATTTTTTATTTGCCCAAAAAGCTTCGTTGTTTTTTACGTTTACAATCTGAATTCTAGCGTCATGTTCTGCAAAAGATTCCATCACTTCAAGTGTATCGTCTATGGAAGCATCATTTATAAGTATGATTTCAAAATTTGGATAATTTTGTTTTTGCCATAAAGGGATATTCCTTTTTAAATTTTCGGCTTCATTTTTAGCACATACAATAAGTGAGACAGGGTATTTTTCCGAAACTTTTTTTGAAGTTGGTTTACTAAAAGATAGTTTCGAAAAGAGAAAATAATAAATACAGTTAATTAACACAACCGCACTTAATGCGTAAAGTAGCACCATAAAAATTCAGGATTGTATAGTGTGAAATATTATAAACTTAGGAGGAAAAACTTACTCGTTGCTTACTGTTTGTTTTTCTGAATGTTCTTCAGTACAGCTGTCAAATTGGTCTGGTGTTTTTCCACAAAAACCACAAGCTTCGCCGTCTTTGTTTAAGAATGGACTTTGGCTAGCACAGGTTCCCGCAAACTTCCCGTCTTTTTTAGCCCAGATTTTTATTGCGATACCGGCAACACCAAGTAATAATAATGCTAATGTAATAAGTAGAAGTTTCATCTGTAAGATTGTTTGATAAATTGGGAATTAAAACACCTTAACTGTAGTTTTTGCTATTGCAAATACATAGCTGGTATTTTATATTTTTATATTACAGTACAAAAATACAATCTTTCTTATTGTTTTGCTTGAAAAATAAGTAATTTTAACCACCATTATAAATATTTTAACGATGCTTAAATCTATTACTTTCTTATTTGTTTCTATAGTTGCTTTTGCACTTGTGTCTTGTAAAAATGACACTCAGGAAACTACTAAAAATGATGTTGTAACAGTTGATGCTACCTCAAAAGCACCAATTAAAAAAGCTGCTAAAAAGGAATTGACCCCAGATGATATAGCCCTTATTAAAAGTGTGTTGGCTCGTGTAATGACAGAACCACAACTTAAAAAATTTGCTAGCTATCTCGTAACGGCTCAGTTAACAGATCAATTGTCTAGTGAGGATAAGAATTATATAGTTTTTGGACCTTCAGATACTGCAATTGATGCTTTAAGCGATGAAAAGAAAAAATTCTACTCTAATCCTGAAAATTTTGAAAAGCTTGTTGAAATGCTTAAAACACATATAGTTTCAGAAGGTTTGGATGAAAAAACACTTGAAGAAAACCTAGAAAATAATGGAAAGCTAAATCTTAAAACATTGGCAGGTGTTTCTTTAACGGTTACAAAATCTGGTGACAACATTATGATTTCTGATGGAAAAGGAAAGAAAGTAACAGTTGTAAAAAATAGTGTAAAAGGCGGAAACGGAAGTGTGTTTGTTGTAGATGGATTGCTTAATGCAGACTAAAAAACGTTTACCTCGGGTTCTATAAAAATACCCGTCATTTCCTTTACCTTTTTTTGAATATCCATTGCGAGTTGCCATATTTCTGCACCGCTTGCATTTCCGTAATTTACTAATACTAATGCTTGGTTTTTATGTACACCAGCATCCCCAAAACGTTGGCCTTTAAATCCTGCTTTTTCAATTAACCAACCTGCCGGAATTTTAAATGTTGTAGCCGTAATTTCGTAAAAAGGTGCCTCAGGAAAGTTTCGTCTAAATAGCTGAAAAGTGTCAGCGTTTACAATTGGGTTTTTAAAAAAACTACCGCTATTTCCTAAAACTTTAGGGTCTGGTAATTTTGACTCGCGGATGGTGATTACTGCGTCCGAAATGTCTTTAATACTGGGTTCTTGAATGTTTTTTGCCTCAAGAATATTTTTAATGTCGCCGTAAGAAATACTTGTGTTGTGATTCTTTTTAGTGAATTTAAACACTACACTAGTGATGATGTATTTTCCCTTGGCTTCATTTTTAAAGATAGAATTTCGGTAGCCAAAAGCGCATTCGTCTTTAGTAAATTCTCTTTCTTTTAAAGTTGCTATTTCTACGGTATTGCAACTTACAAAGCTGTCTTTTAATTCTACGCCATAGGCGCCTATGTTTTGAATGGGTGCTGTACCTACATTTCCAGGAATCAGGGACAGGTTTTCTATACCTCCATAATCATTGGCTATACAAAACTGAACAAACTCATGCCAATTTTCGCCAGCCATAGCTTGAACCAAAACTTCAGTCTCAGTTTCCTTTACTATTTCAATACCCTTTAAATTTATATGAAGTACAAATGCATCTAGATCTTCTGTTAGCAACATATTGCTGCCGCCTCCAAGAATAAAAAAAGCTTCCGATTTATTTTCTGAAAGCAACTGTTTTAAATCTGCAACAGTTTCAACAGAAGCAAAAAGTCGTGCAGCACAGTCTATTCCAAAAGTATTGAAGTCTTTAAGAGATTTGTTTTCTTCAATATGCATTAATCCTTGTATTTTTCTAGAGCAATTTTTAAAATTTCTACCGCTCGTATCAGGCTTTCTTTTTTCAGGACGTATGCAATGCGCACTTGGTTTAAGCCTACCCCCTCGCTAGAATAAAATCCTGCGGCTGGAGCAACCATTATTGTTTCGCCATTATCATCAAATTCTTCTAAAAGCCATTGTGCAAAAGCATCACTGTTTTTTACTGGTAACTGTACTATACAGTAAAAAGCACCTTTAGGTTCACCTACTTGTACGCCTTCAATAGCTTTTAAAGCAGTAACAAGCGTATTTCTTCTGTCTTGGTATTCTGTGATTACCTCGTCAAAATAACTTTGTGGTGTCTGTAAAGCTGCTTCACTTGCAATTTGGGCAAATGTAGGAGGGCTTAGTCTAGCCTGGGCAAATTTCAATACTGTAGCGAGTACTTCTTTGTTTTTTGTAACTAGACAGCCAATGCGAGCTCCGCACATGCTGTATCTTTTTGAAACAGAATCTATAATGATTCCGTTATCGGCTAAGCTTTCTTCTTCAAGTATAGAGTAATGTTTATAACCGTCGTAGGTAAACTCTCTGTATACTTCGTCTGCAACTAAAAACAAATCGTGTTTCTTTACAATTTCCGCTAGGGTTTGTATCTCTTCTTTTGAATACAGATAACCTGTAGGATTTCCTGGATTGCAAATTAGAATTGCCTTTGTTTTTGGTGTGATTAATTTTTCAAACTCTGAAATTGGAGGGAGTGCAAAGTTGTCTTCAATTTTAGAAATTACCGGAACAATCTTTACGTCTGAAGCCGTTGCAAAACCGTTGTAATTTGCGTAGAATGGTTCAGGAATAATAATTTCATCTCCTGCATCTGCAATGCTTCCAAGAGCAAATAAAAGCGCTTCACTACCGCCAGTTGTTACAACTATATTATTTGCTTCTACATTTATATTGTTTTTTTTGTAGTAGTTGGAAATTTTTTCACGGTATTCTTGTGAGCCTTCAGAACGCGTATAGGCAAGTATTTCTAAATGGTGATTCGCCACTGCTTCCATAGCAATATCTGGCGATTTAATATCTGGTTGACCTATGTTAAGGTGGTAAACAGTTTTGTTTGCTTTATAAGCTTTTTCGGCGTAGGGTACTAACTTGCGGATAGGTGATTCCGGCATGTTTTTTCCTTTAATAGATACTGAAGGCATAATAAATTTGTTTGTCGCAAAGTTGCGAAATATATTTTATAAATCAATAGTGCCAATAACAACATTCGGCTTTTTTTTATACCTTCATATAATCTCGATAAAAGTCTTAAATTTTGCGAAAAATAGCACTGTTTTGTATGATGTTTTGCTTTATTGCTTCTTTGAAAGCGCAAACAGGCTTTTTTTTACAATCTAATAAAAAGAGAGAAAGGATACCTTTTAAACTCGTTAATAATTTACCTATAGTTCAGCTAAAAATTAATGGCACTCCGCTGTCATTTATTGTTGATACAGGTGTAAATTCTACCATACTTTTTAGCTTAGAAGAAGTAGATAGTTTGCGATTTCACAATACTAAACCCGTAAAACTGCAAGGTTTAGGTGCAGATGGAGCAGTTGAAGCATTAAAGAGCCTGAATAATAAACTTCAACTAGGTAATGTTAAAGATAATAGTCATAATCTTTATATAATTTTTGATAGCTCACTTAATTTTTCACCTCGTATGGGGATTCCTGTACACGGAATTTTAGGGAATGATTTTTTTAAGAATTTTATAGTAAAAATTAATTATATTTCTAAAGTGATTACGGTTTTCGATCCCGAAAAATTTCCGCTTAAGCCGTGTAAAAAATGTGTGGATTTACCCTTAAACTTTGTAGGGAATAAGCCCTATATTTCTTTGGGTATAACTTCAGGAGGTGTAGAGGAAAAGCTTACCCTACTAGTAGACTCTGGTTCTAGTGATGTAATGTGGATTTTTGACCATCGCGATCTGATTAATGAGTCTCCAAAAAATTATTTTAATGATTTTTTAGGACTTGGATTAAGTGGTAATATATTTGGCAAACGCGCAAGAATCCCTTTATTATCTGTTGGTAGTTTTCAATTAAAAAATGTAAACAGTTCTTTCCCTGAAGAAGATGCAATTAGCAAAGCCAGGATTTACCAAGATCGTGATGGAAGTGTAGGAGGTGGGTTTTTAAGTAGGTTTACAGTAACCATAGATTATGGCAATAAAGTAATAAGGTTTAAAAAGAACAGTAAATTTAAAGATCCTTTTTATTACAATATGAGCGGTTTAACACTAGAACACGCAGGAGTAGAGCTAGTGAAACAACAACAAAAAGCCAATGTAAATAACAATAGATGGAACCAAAATGAAAGTTTAACTTCGGCTAGTATTTCTGTTACTACAGAGGTGCATTTTGCACTTGTGCCTAAGTATATTGTTGCAGATGTTCGTGAAGGGTCTCCAGCTGCATTAGCAGGAATAATGAAAGGAGATGAGGTGCTCTCTATAAATGGGAAGACTAGTTATAATTACAAGCTATACGAGTTGATAGATATGTTTTCAAAAGATGAAGGCAAACGATTTACTTTAGATATTAAAAGAGGGAGTAGTGTAGCTAAATATAAATTTACTTTAAAAAGTGTATTCTAAAAAAAAATCCTGTAATACGAATTCGTACTACAGGATTAGATTTTTTAAAAGTAAAGTTTTTTAGATTTTTTCTAAAACACTAGCATTTTCTTTCAGTACTTCTCCTTTAATTTTTAGTGCTACCATTGGCTCACTAGCGTTAGAGTATACAGTAATGGTTTTTCTAATAGGGCCAACACGATTCGTGTCGTATTTTACCTCAATGGTGCTGCTAGCACCTGGAGCTACAGGACCTTCTGGTTTTTTAGGTACAGTACATCCACAACTCGATTTTACATCGCTAATTATTAGAGGTGCATCGCCGGTATTTGTGAATTCAAAAACACGTACTCCGTCACTTCCTTTTGCGATTGCGCCGTAGTCTACAGTGTCTTCAGTAAAACTAATTTTTGCTTGTTGCGCTTGGGCTGTAAAGCCTATTAAAGCAACAAGAGCCATAAGAGCTAATTTTTTCATAATATGTTTTTTTTATAATTGCTAAAGTAATTAACTTTTAATCAACCTGCAAAATAACTTATTCACTTTTATTATACTGCAGTTATAATTACTTTTGCATCTTACTACTCAAATACCAGACCAAAGTATGGCTTTAGAAGCAAAATATAATGCAAAACAAATAGAAGACAAATGGTATAACTACTGGATGGAAAATCGATTTTTTCATTCTGAAGTTGATGAAAGAACACCGTATACCATTGTTATCCCTCCACCAAATGTAACGGGCGTCTTGCATATGGGCCATATGCTCAACAATACCTTACAAGATGTTTTAATACGTCGTGCTCGTTTGCAAGGCTTTAATGCCTGCTGGGTACCAGGAACAGACCACGCGTCTATTGCTACTGAAGCTAAGGTTGTTGCTAAGCTAAAAGCAGATGGTATAGACAAAGCAAATCTTACACGCGAAGCGTTTTTAGAACACGCTTGGGAATGGACTCATAAACACGGAGGAATCATCCTAGAGCAACTTAAAAAGCTGGGCGCATCTTGCGATTGGGAGCGAACTAAATTCACTATGGACGAGAATATGTCTGCCTCTGTAATCAAGGTGTTTGTAGATTTGTACAACAAGGGAAATATCTATCGCGGTTACCGTATGGTAAACTGGGATCCTCAAGCAAAAACAACCCTCTCTGATGAAGAGGTTATATATGAAGAAAAACAAGGAAACCTTTATTACCTTAACTATAAAATTGAAGGTAGTGATGATACCTTAACTATCGCCACTACACGTCCAGAAACTATCTTGGGCGATACCGCTATCTGTATTAATCCTAAGGATGAGCGTTTTGCGCATCTTCGAGGAAAAAAGGCTATTGTTCCTGTTTGCAATCGTGTTATTCCTATAATTGAAGACGAATACGTAGATGTAGAGTTTGGTACAGGTTGCTTAAAAGTAACGCCAGCACACGATGAAAATGACAAGATGCTGGGCGATAAACACAAATTAGAAATTATAGATATTCTTAATGATGATGGAACGCTAAATAGTTTTGGTCTTCATTACGAAGGGGAAGATCGTTTTGTAGTTCGCAAAGAAATTGTAAAAGAACTTGAAGCGATGGGTGTGGTTTCAAAAATAGAAACCCATATGCATAAAGTGGGAACTAGTGAACGTACTGGTGCGGTAATAGAACCAAAATTAAGCGACCAATGGTTTCTTAAAATGAAGGAACTTGCGCAACCTGCACTAGAAGCAGTACTAGAAAAAGATGTAAATCTCGTTCCAGAAAAGTTTATAAATACCTATCGCCACTGGATGGAAAATGTGCGCGATTGGAATATCTCTCGCCAATTGTGGTGGGGACAACAAATACCAGCCTATTTTTATGGCGACGGTAAAGAAGACTTTGTAGTAGCCGAAAATATAGAGGAAGCTCTAGTGTTGGCAAAGCAAAAAACAAGCAACCAGCAGCTTAAAATTGAAGACTTAAAGCAAGATCCAGACGCTTTAGATACTTGGTTTTCATCGTGGCTGTGGCCTATAAGTGTTTTTAACGGAATCTTAGAGCCAGACAATAAAGAAATTAATTATTACTATCCTACAAACGATCTTGTAACGGCTCCCGAAATACTGTTTTTCTGGGTAGCACGTATGATTATCGCGGGATATGAATACAGAAACGAGAAACCTTTCACAAATGTTTACTTAACAGGAATTGTAAGAGATAAACAACGTAGAAAGATGAGTAAATCTCTAGGAAACTCACCAGATCCTATAGATTTAATGAATACCTATGGCGCAGATGGAGTACGTGTGGGTATGCTTTTAAGTTCTCCAGCCGGAAATGATTTAATGTTTGATGAAGACCTTTGTAAGCAGGGGAGTGGTTTTGTAAATAAAATATGGAATGCCTATAGATTGATTGATGGCTGGGAAGTTTGTGAAGATAAAGAACAATCTCAAAGCGATATTATAACACTTAAATGGTATAAGAGTAAATTTCAAAAAACACTGGCCGAAATTGAAGATCACTACAGTAAATACCGTATTAGCGATGCCTTGATGGCAACCTACAAATTAGTTTGGGACGATTTCTGTTCGTGGCTATTAGAAATGGTTAAACCTCCTTTTGGCGAAAAAATTTCGAAGAAAACTTATGCTGAAGTGATTTCGGTATTAGAAGATAATCTAAAAGTATTACATCCTTTTGTTCCTTTTATTTCTGAAGAAATATGGCAACATATCACTAGGCGTAGTGCTTCAGAAGCATTAATTGTTTCACAATGGCCAAAGGCTGAAGCTTTTGATGAAAAAATAATCAAAGATTTTGAATTTGCTACTGAAGTAATTTCTGGAATCAGAACTATTCGCAAGGAAAAAAATATTTCATTTAAAGACACTATTTCGCTTTCGGTTTTAAATAACGACAATGCTTCAAAGGAGTTTGATGCTGTTATTGCCAAGCTAGGTAATATTTCTGAATTAAATTACATTTCAGAAAAAATTGACGGCGCATTAACCTATCGCGTAAAGAGCAATGAGTACTTTATTCCTATTTCTGGTGCAATAAACGTAGAAGAGGAAATAGCTAAGCTTACTGAAGAGTTAAAGTATACCGAAGGATTTTTAAGAAGTGTACAAGGCAAACTTAAAAACGAACGTTTTGTAAGTGGTGCGCCAGAGCAAGTTGTGGCTTTAGAACGACAAAAAGAAGCCGATGCATTAGCGAAAATTGAAACCTTAAAAACGAGTTTGGCAGGCCTTAAATAAGGCTTGTCTAACTTTAGTTAAATGCTTGTATAATTACTTTCGGTATAGAAAGTATTGGTTTACGGAGTCTATATACATTTGCTTAGCCTCGTCGGGAGAGAGACCGCGGGTTTGGAAAAGTGCATTAGTTTTAAAGGCAGAAATATGAGGTTTACCGCCTTTTGGTGTGTGAGCATCATTGGTAGCACGTTTGTAATAGGCGTATAAACGCAGTAAGATATCTGCAGGAAAAGGTTCTGTGTGTTCGTTGATGCTTTTTACAGCATTTTTAAAGGCGATATCTAGCTCTTCTGAATTCATTATTTTTCGGCTATTATTGAAATTCCTCCTTTTACTTTTTGATTAAGACTTACTTTTACTTTAGCGTCTAACGGAAGATAGATATCTACTCGAGAGCCAAACTTTATAAAACCACTGTCTGTTGTTTGATCTACTTCTTGGTTTACTTCAGCGTAGTTTACAATTCTCTTTGCCATTGCTCCAGCAATCTGCCTGAACAATACATCTCCAAAGGTATCATTGTTAACAACAACGGTGGTGCGCTCGTTTTCTTCAGAAGATTTTGGATGCCAAGCCACTAAGTATTTTCCAGGGTGGTATTTGCTGTACACCACTTTTCCTCCCACTGGGTATCTTGTTACGTGAACGTTAATAGGGCTCATAAATACAGACACTTGTAGTCTTTTATCGTTGAAGTACTCCTTTTCAAAAACTTCTTCTATAACCACAACTTTTCCGTCTACAGACGAAAGCACTTGTTCTGGTTGCGCTTTAAAGTCTCGTTTAGGATTTCTAAAAAACTGTAATACTAATACTAAAACAATTATTAATGTAATAAGAACTCCTCCGCGTATAGTGGGATTTGTAATAAATACATTTGCTAGTAAGCTAAGCCCAATAACGAGTACTAGTGCTATAAAAATAATTTTAAATCCTTCTTTATGAAACATTGTCAACAATTAATAAAAATGCATATACAAATGGACTAGCGTAAATTATGCTGTCTAAACGGTCGTACAAACCACCGTGACCAGGCATAATAATACCGCTATCCTTTACCCCAGCTTGTCTTTTAAATTTAGACTGGATTAAATCGCCAATTGTGCCAAAGATAGAAACAATTAAAGCCAATGCCATCCATATCCATAAGGGGTACTTTTCAGCATCTAGAGGGCTGTAATGTTCTAAAGCTTTAAAGATAATAAATCCTGCAATAAGTGCACCTAGCATTCCACCTATAAAACCTTCAATAGTTTTCTTTGGCGAAACTCGCTCCAGTAGCTTGTGCTTACCTATATTTTTCCCTACAAGATAAGCAAAAGTGTCGTTACTCCATACCAATACAAAAACAGCTACTATTATCTCTGGCATAAACTTGCCATCTATATTCATTATAGGGATAAGTGTGAGAAATACGAAGCCACTAATAATATAGAATATTACGGTAATGTATTTTTTCTTTTCGAACATTGGTATTTTGCTTGTCCAGAGCACATCTTTTAATAGGAAAAGATTTACAAAGCCACTTAAAATTAAGAATAGGTAAACGGCATTGTCTTCAAACACATTATAGCTTAAAAAATAAAATGCAGTCGCAAGTAGAAAGTATGCAAGATAACTAGTAAGATGAACAAGTTTTAAATATTCGCTTAAGGTGATAACAGCGAGTACAAAGAAAAGCCCCATAAACCATTCGCGAGAGGTGAACATTGCAAAAATGATGATCGAAATGTATAATACGCCCGAGAGGGTCCGTACGAGAATTTCCTTCATATTATAAGTCTTCCAGTAGCAGCAAATATAAGTTTTTTGTACTACTTCCATAACTCATAAAATCCTTTTCTTTTTCAGTCTCAAAGTCCTGAATGGTAGTGATGTTACTAGGAATATAACCTGTGCTTTTGTTTTTTATGATGCGTAAGCCTTCGCTAATAGTATCAACAATCTGGCTAGTGGTAGCAAAAATGATAACATTTAGCGGAAGCTCTTTTAGCTTTTTTTCTTTTATCTGATTTGAAGAAAGTAGGATAGAACCATTAGTTGCGATAAGTGATTCGCAATCTGAAAGGAAAAACTTTGATTCTGTGTTTTTTACAAAGTTGAGGTTAAAACCATCAAATTTTTGACAGAGTAGTTCATTAAGGCAGAAAACATCTTGTTCGTACCAATCGTTTTCTAGCATTATACTGTCAAAAGCTTCTGTTAGTTCCTCCCAGTTTTCACAATAGATAAATTTTCCTCCGTTATTTTTAAAATTGTGTGTAAACTTTTCGTCTATAGGTAGTTTCTCTTCAGGGAAATAACTACTGTGTTCGGCTTCATCGGCATTTTGTGCCTTCTGTTCCGATTTCTTGTAATTAGGATTAAAAAGTCTTTTGAATAGACTCATTATTAATTAATTGAGGAGTTCTAATTTTCTTTCTACTTCAAATATATAAAATCTAAATTGAAGTTGTGTTACCTAAAAATAAGTTTTAGTAAAAAACCAAAATGGCAACATCTTAAGATGTTGCCGTTCTAGTTGCTTCTTCTGGCTTTTCAAAAGGACGATCTCCAAATATAAGTTGAAGGTTGTCTTTAAAGATTACCTCTTTCTCAAGAAGTACATTAGCCAATTCGGTTAATTTATCTTTGTTTTCTTCTAGCAGTTTTATAGCGCGCTGGTATTGGCTTTCAATGAGTGTTGATATTTCTTTATCTATCAACTCTGCAGTTTTTTCACTATAAGGTTTAGAGAAGTTGTATTCAGATTGACCGCTGCTGTCATAATATGTCAGGTTCCCTATTTTATCGTTTAACCCATAGATAGTAACCATAGCACGAGCCTGTTTAGTTACTTTTTCTAAATCGCTTAAAGCTCCTGTAGAAATACGGTTAAAGATTACTTTTTCAGCGGCACGACCACCAAGGGCAGCACACATTTCGTCTAGCATTTGTTCTGGATGAACTATCAGTCTTTCTTCTGGTAAATACCAAGCAGCACCTAAAGATTGACCACGAGGTACTATCGTTACTTTTACTAGCGGTGCAGCGTGTTCTAGCATCCAGCTTACGGTAGCATGACCTGCTTCGTGGAAGGCAATGGCGCGTTTTTCGTCCATTGTCATTATTTTATTTTTCTTTTCTAGACCACCTACAATTCTGTCTACGGCATCTAGAAAATCTTGTTTACCTACTGCTTTTTTACCATTTCTGGCAGCTATTAAAGCAGCTTCGTTACACACATTTGCAATGTCTGCACCAGAGAACCCAGGAGTTTGTTTTGATAAGAAATCTGTATCTAGATGTTCTTCTTTTTTAATTGGGCGCAAATGCACTTCAAATATTTCTTTACGCTCACGAACATCTGGAAGGTCTACATAGATCTGTCTGTCAAATCGTCCAGCACGCATTAAAGCTTTGTCTAATACATCTGCACGGTTAGTTGCAGCAAGAACAATAACGTTTGTGTTAGTCCCAAAACCATCCATTTCTGTCAATAGCTGGTTTAGGGTGTTTTCGCGTTCGTCGTTACTTCCAGAGAAGTTGTTTTTACCTCTAGCACGACCTATAGCGTCTATTTCATCAATAAAAATTATAGCAGGCGATTTGTCTTTGGCTTGTTTAAAAAGATCGCGTACACGAGAAGCTCCTACACCCACAAACATTTCAACAAAATCTGAACCTGAAAGGGAGAAGAAAGGAACCTTTGCTTCGCCAGCCACAGCTTTTGCTAGAAGTGTTTTACCCGTACCTGGAGGGCCTACTAGTAAAGCTCCTTTAGGTATTTTACCTCCTAAGGAAGTGTATTTTTCTGGGTTTTTAAGGAAATCTACAATTTCTTGTACTTCTTCTTTTGCGCCTTCAAGACCTGCAACATCTTTAAATGAAGTTTTTACGTCCGATTTTTCGTCAAATAATTTAGCTTTAGATTTTCCTATGTTAAACAGTTGACCGCCTGCACCGCCTCCAGCGCCAGAAGACATTCTACGCATGATGAAAATCCAAATAGCGATGATAACAACAAAAGGTAAAATACCCATTAAAATATCTCCCCAAACATTACTGTCTGTTTCAAAATTTAATGTAGCTGGTAGGTTGTTTTCTGCTTTTATAGTTTGAAAATCATTCTGAAAAAGTTGAAGGTCACCAAATTCAAATTGGTAATCTGGATCATTAGGTCCAGGCTTTAAAAAAGAGGGGGTATCTCCTTTTTTTGCGTGTACTTCCTTTGCTTTTGCATCATCGGTAAGGTAAACTTTCGCAATTTTTTTATTGATAACGTCTACTTTTTCAATATCGCCATCTCTTAAAAATTCTTCAAATTTTGCTTGGTTGGTTTTAGCTGGTTGAGACCAGTTGCTACCCCCAAAAATTTGGATGGCAAAAAATAATAGAATTATACCCGCGTAAATCCAATAATTTGAAGGTTTCGGTTTTTTTGATTCGCTCTTTTTATTTTTATTCTCTTCAGCCATAGGGCATATTTCTTTTTAAAGTGTTGATTCTATTTTAACAGATTTTGCATCGCCCCAAAGTCCTTCAATATCATAAAACTCACGAATGTGTTTCTGGAAAACATGTACCACTACGTGTACGTAATCCATTAAAATCCACTCCGAGTTATCACTGCCTTCAACGTGCCACGGTTTTTCTTTTAAAGCTTTACTTACGGATTTTTGCACAGAATTAACGATGGCGTTAACCTGGGTGTTGGAAGTACCATTGCAAATTATAAAATAGTCGCACACGGTATTTTCTATATCTCTTAAATCTAGAATTTCTATATCTTGACCTTTTACGTCTTCAATTCCTCGTACTATTTGAGTTATAAGTTGATCTGTTCCTGCTTGTTTTTTCGACATTAAATATTTTTTCTTAACTGTTGCGCAAAGTTATTACTTTTTTGTTTCTTGAGACACCATAAAATAAGTAATACTAAACTTAATTGTTGTTTTGAATATAATCAAACTTAATGCCATCGATTCTACTAATTCTTACCTAAAACAATTGGTGCGAGAAACCCAGTTGCAAGACGAAACTGTAGTGGTGGCAGAAAAGCAGTATTCTGGTCGTGGACAAATGGGTAATGGATGGGTGTCTAAAGAGGGGCAGAGCCTTACGTTTAGTGTGTTTAAAACATATAATAGCTTAGATGTAGCGAAGCAGTTTGTAATATCTATGACGGTGTCTTTAGCTGTTTTAGAAGCTTTAAAAACCTTGAATATTCCAAATGTTTGTGTAAAATGGCCTAACGACATTATGTCAGCCAATAAAAAAATAGGAGGCATTTTAATTGAAAATGTACTTGAAGGAAATACTATAAAGTATTCTGTAATAGGAATAGGTTTAAATGTAAATGAAACACATTTTGAAAATCTTCCCCAAGCGAGCTCCTTAAAAATTGAAACTAAAAAATTGTTTGATTTAGACCAAGTGCTTCAAAAGACAACAATAACTGTTTTTAAAAATTTACAAAAACTTCCTGAAGATGATGCATTGGCTATACAGCAAATTTATGAAAGTGAATTGTTTAGAAAAGATGTTATTTCTGTTTTTGAATCAGCTGAAGGTATTCGTTTTAATGGCATTATAAAAGGCGTGTCTGCTATTGGAGAGCTATTAGTGGAAACAGAACAAACTGCCCTTCAAAAATTTCAGCTTAAAGAAGTGAAACTTGTTTATTAAAATGAGCCCGAAATGTCGGGGGAAATCGAAAACGATCCCGATTGCTATCGGGAGAAATCGAAATCGAAATCGAAATCGAAAACGATTCCGATTACTATCGGGAGAAATCGAAATCCAAATCGATTGCTATCTGGAGGAAACGAAATTTAAATTGACGCTAAAGAATTGGTAGCTTCTAAAGTGTTTAGAAAATTAAAGTTGCTCTAGGTTTGTAGCTAGGGTTTCAATAAATTTTGAGATAGGTCCTTTTACCATCATAGCCATCATCGCATTAAATTCGCCTTCAAAAAGCAATTCGACCGTAGCTGTATTTTCTGATACTTCTTCAATATTAGCTGTTAATGAAAAAGGAATTTTATCGCTAATAGCGCCTAAAACTACTTTGTTGGGTTTTTCTACTTCTTTTACTTCTAAAGCAATTTCTGGCATTCCTTTTAATGCAAAAACAAAAGCATTGTCGCGTATAACTTCAAATTTGCTAATATTTTCAGGCATTAGGGTTTCAAAATTCTTTACATCGGTCAAGAAGTCACAAAGTGCAGCAGCAGATTTTTGAACTGTTGCTTTTTTACTGTTTAATTTCATCTAAACTATTTCTTAGGTTTGTTGTTAATTTAAGTTTTGCTGTTTGGTCTTAAGTTTACCCCCAGGTTTCTGGGCTTTTTCTCCATTCAGCAAGTAATACTGCTTCTTGAGCATTGATATATTTCGATTTTTCGGCCTCTTCTAGCAACATTTCATAGTTACTTAAGGTGTTTAAAGTAACATTCGCGTTTTTAAAATTTTCTTCGGCAGTATTAAAACCGTAACTAAAAATGGCTAACATTCCTTTTACATTAGCATTGGCTTCTTTTAATGCTTCAACAGCCATTAAACTACTTTTGCCAGTACTAATAAGGTCTTCTACAACCACTACATTTGTGTTAGGTTCTAGGTGACCTTCAATTTTATTTTGGCGTCCATGACCTTTTGCTTCAGGACGTACATAACAAAAAGGTACATTCAAATAGTCTGCCACTAATGCCCCCATACCTATAGCTCCCGTTGCAACGCCGGCAATCATATCTGGTTTTCCGTAAAGATCTTCAATCTGTCTTGCGAGATTTTCACGAATGTAATTGCGTATGGTTGGGTATGAGAGGGTTACGCGGTTGTCGCAATAAATAGGAGATTTCCATCCAGAAGCCCACGTAAAAGGGTTTTGTGGTTGTAATTTTATTGCATTAATTTGTAAAAGTAATGCAGCAGTTTTTTGAGCCGTTTCTTTGTTTAATATCATAGTGCAAATGTATAAAGTTTTTGTAAAAGAAATTCCCATTATTCTTTCTACCGAAAAAAATATTGGGGAACACTATACAACCATCCCATTAAAGCGTGCTCGTTTTAAAAAGTTGGTTAAAAAAATCAACAATGGAGAATTACTTTATGTAAATCTCTATCATAAAAACGCAGAAAAATTAGAGCGTTTTCTTCGGAAAAAACTAAAAGTAGTAGAAGCTGCTGGAGGAATGGTCTTTAACGGAAAGAATGAAATTTTATTTATTCGAAGAAATAAAAAATGGGACCTTCCGAAAGGAAAAATTGAAAAAGGAGAAACCCATCGCGAAGCTGCCATTAGAGAAGTTATTGAAGAAACAGGAGTACAAGACCTTGAGATTCGCGATTTTATTATGACTACCTACCACGTGTTTACGCGCAACAATAAGTTTCGTCTTAAAATTACGTATTGGTATAATATGTATAGTGATTACGAAGGTCCATTAGTGCCACAACCCGAAGAAGGGATTAAAAAGGTAAAATGGAAAAACTTTGAAAAATCTCAAGAAGCCCTACAAGATTCTTACGAAAATATAAAGCTTCTTTTTCCAAAAGAATATTTAATTCCTCACCCGAATGATAGGATAACGAAGATGTGATTTTTCGTAATAAGGAGATTGTTTATGGATCCAATCTAGTTGCGCATACCAATTATTTGCAAAGTTTGGGTCTTCCTTTTTCTTAGCGTTAAACGTTGTATTAAGTTCAGGGTTTTCAGTTAAAATTTTCTCTGCTATATCTTCCCATACATAGGGAGAGAAGCCTTCTTTTTGTTGTAAAATAGCATCAAAAAAGTTCCAGTTAAAAAATGAGTCTGGAGCAGAAGGTTCTAATGTTTCTAGTAAATAACGCACACCATCTTGCTGGGTTTTTACTAAAATATCTCCAGCTTTTACCGAAACTTTTTCAGTATTGCTTGTCACTTCTGTTTTATAGTGAGGATAGTGGCCTTCATAAGGATTTTTTACGGTTTCATAACTTTTTATACGGTAAACTTCCGCAGAAATAGTTGAATCATTTTTAATTAAAGAATATTTAATATTATTCAATTTTAAAAGTTCAATCACGTTCCAATATCCTTTAGGTATAATATATGCCGAAGGAATTTTTACGGAGTCTGAAGCTTTAAAATTATTGTAATAGCTAACATCTTTTGTGAAAGGTTTGTCTCTGTAATATTTTAATCGCTTGGCTCCTGTAATCTTGCTAGCTATCATTTCGGCCTCAAATCCTTTAAATTTTAAAGTTGTGGTTACTGTTGAATCTATTTTCCAAGACAGGGGGTAGTAGTTTCCTGTCTTATATTTTTCTAAAGATTTTTTTCGAATGTTTTTTATTTTTTCCGAATCTGCATCGGCAATTGCAATAAAGGACTTCATGAGTTCGTAAGTACCTTCAACTCTTTGTTTGTATGGTTTTAACATATGTGTTTCTACCATCATACCAAGTGTGTTAAAAAGGGTAGTATAGCCTGTAGAATACCGTGGCGAATCCATAAATTGTGAAAAACCTATCTCGGGAACTTGATTAAACACATTTACGTAAGGTGTTATATCCCAGTTTTTTTGCTGTAGCGAATCTTCCAATTGCGGCATAAAAGAAGTATGTAAATAGTTTCCTAAGCCACCGCCTAATTTATTGTGTTGCGTAAATAAATGTGTAAGCGTGTATTGATAGTCTGCACCATTACTTACGTGATTATCTATAAATAAATCTGGGTTTAGCCAGTGAAATATTTCAGCAAAAGCACGAGCGTTTTTCGTATCCGACTTAATAAAGTCTCTGTTTAAATCGAAATTTCTAGCGTTTCCACGGAAACCGTATTCTTCTGGTCCATTTTGGTTAGTCCTGCTTGTTGAGTTTCTATTAAGTGCGCCTCCTATATTATATATAGGTATGGTTGCGATTATCGTGTTTTTAGGAATTGGAATTTTATTTTCTGCTAAATCTCTAAAAAGCAACATGCTAGCGTCTATTCCATCTGGCTCGCCGGGGTGAATGCCGTTGTTTATAAGTAATAGGTTTCTGTCGTTTTTGTCAAAAAGCTGTTCTTTATTTCTTTTGTTAGGGTTTAATGGATCAAAAATCACTATATGAAGCGGAAACCCAGCGTCTGTTTGGCCAATTTTATACGTATTTATAGAGGAATGTTTTTCTGAAAGGCTAGTAAAAAATTCTATTGTTTGAGTGTATGTTTCTGTTTGTTTGCCTTTAGATTTTTCAAATACAAGGCTGTTCTGTGCTTGAGTAGCTATGGAAACGATACTCAAAAGCATTAAAATATGTTTCATTTATGATAGATTTTAAATAAATATAGGTGGCTAAGCAGTTGTTTTAGGTGGGTAAATATGTTAAAGTTGTCTAATTATTTGTTAAAGTTTAACACGCGGTTTAGGTTAATAGATTTGTGATGAGGTGATTACCAATAAAGGGCTTTAAGGTCTTGTATTGCTTGGTTTTTTTAGCTTTATAATACTAATTGTTATAGTTAGTTTTGGAGCAATTAATTTATAAATTTAAATAAAAAAAAATGAAAAAGATTACATTAGCGGTTGTTGCCCTTATGGTAGCATTCGCAACCCAAGCCCAAGTTATTCTTACTCAATCTGTAGACCCTGTAAATGTTACAGACGGTGGTGTTGCATGTTGGGATAGTACAGGAGGAACATTTAGTAACAACTCTTTCTACAGAGCTTATGTACTAGATGATTTTGGAGTAACTGGAGACTTTGTTATTACTGAAGTACAATACGGTCAAGGTTCTGCAGATGAAGGAAAACAAATTTTCGTAAACATCTACACTGCAGACACTGATGATTTAGCTGTTGCAACTTTATCTTTTGTAGCTACAGGATCTCACACAAGTACTGCTGCAGATGATCTTTCTTTAGTAACTGTTGAAGTTGATGCTACAATTCCAGCTGGTTCTATAGTTGTTTTTGAAGTTAACGCTCCAGATAGTGGAACTAACACAGGCGAAACTTTCTTCCCAGGTATAAACAATGCTGGTGAAAATGACGATAGCTATTTAGCAGCTTTAGATTGTGCTATTACTGAGCCAACACCTGCTACTGCTATAGGTTTCCCAGACAACCAATACGTAATGAACGTTATTGGAGACGAAGTACTTTCAGTTGGTGAAAACTTAGCTTCTTCAGTTTCTGTATATCCTAGCCCTGCTACTGATGTATTAAATGTAAAGCTTCCTTCTAACTTAGAAGTTTTAAACTCTTCTTTAGTAAGCGTTTTAGGTAAAACTACTGGTGTTACTTATTCAAACGGTGTGATGAATGTATCTGGTATTGCTCCAGGTGTATACTTCCTTAACCTTGAAACTAACATGGGTACTTACACTCAAAAAGTTATTAAGCAATAATTACTGTATTATAAGCAGTTTATTTACTTAATAGAAAATCCCCAATCGAAAGATTTGGGGATTTTTTTTTGGAATTATTTCTGAAAGCATTCCTATTGAAACCATGATTTTAATAAGCTTCATCTATGTTTTAATACTATAGCTTATTGCACTGTGAGCTTTGTGCTCTATTGAATCAAAATATATTCAGCCTGTAATAGTATTGCATAAAAAAATCCCTCAGACTTCTGTCTGAGGGATTTTGTATATAGTAAGGAAAGTGTTTTAACCGTTCATTGAGATTAAAAACTCTTCGTTATTTCTAGTTTGCTTAATACGATCGTTAATAAATTCCATAGCTTCCACAGGATTCATGTCTGCAAGGTATTTACGAAGCACCCACATACGTTGTATAGTGTTTTCGTCAAGTAATAGATCGTCTCGTCGCGTACTTGAAGAAGTAAGGTCTATGGCAGGGAAAATTCTTCTGTTAGATATTTTTCTGTCTAACTGAAGCTCCATATTACCGGTTCCTTTAAACTCTTCAAAAATAACCTCGTCCATTTTAGAACCAGTTTCGGTTAATGCTGTAGCAATTATACTTAATGAGCCACCGTTTTCAATATTACGAGCAGCACCAAAGAAACGTTTTGGTTTATGAAGTGCATTTGCATCTACACCACCACTCAATATTTTACCACTTGCTGGCTGCACTGTATTGTATGCTCTTGCCAAACGAGTTATAGAGTCTAATAAGATAACAACATCATGACCGCATTCTACCAAGCGTTTAGCTTTATCTATTACAATATTTGCAACACGTACGTGTTCTGAAGCCTCTTTATCAAAGGTTGAAGCAACAACTTCGCCACGAACGTTTCGTTGCATGTCTGTAACTTCTTCAGGACGTTCGTCTATTAATAGTATAATTTGGTATACCTCAGGGTGATTTGCTGCAATTGCATTTGCAATATCCTTAAGCAACATCGTTTTTCCCGTTTTAGGTTGCGAAACGATCATACCACGTTGCCCTTTACCTATAGGTGCAAAAAGGTCTAGAATTCTAGTAGAAATAGTACTTTGCTTATCGGCAAGATTAAATTTTTCTTGTGGAAAAAGCGGAGTTAAGTGTTCAAAAGAAACACGGTCGCGAACCACATTAGGGTTTAGGCCGTTTATTTTACTAACCTTAATTAAAGGGAAATATTTTTCACCTTCTTTAGGTGGGCGAACTTCACCTAAAACTGTATCTCCAGTTTTTAATCCAAAAAGACGTATTTGAGATTGTGATACATAGATGTCATCTGGAGAAGATAAATAATTGTAATCACTAGAACGCAAAAAGCCGTAGCCATCTTGCATAATATCTAATACACCTTCGCTTTCTATAATGCCGTCAAACTCGTAGTCTGGCTCTCGGTATCGATTGCGAGAATCTTTATTACCGTTGTTGCGGTTGTCGTGAACATTGCCGTCTTTTTGTTTGTGACTTTGATGCTTTTGACGATTGTCTGAATTGTTGTTAGCGTCGTTACGCTGGTTCTTCTGACGGTTGTCGTTAGTGTTAGAATTAGACTTCTGGTGTTGCGGCTTTCTGTCGCTATCCCTTTTGTCATTCTTTACGTTAGGTGTACGCTTGTCGTCTGTAGCCTTTTTATCGTCATCACTTTTCTTATCGTGTTGCGGTTTTTTTGAGACTGGCTTTTTACTTCTAGCGTCATTTTTTTGTGGACGAGGCTTTTTATCTGTCTCGCGATTGTCTTTTGCAGCAGGAGCTTTTTCTACCTTCTTGGTAGTGGGAGAAGCTTCCTCTGTTTTTATGACAGCTTTTACTGCTTTAGGATTAGCAGCTTGGTAATCTAGAATTTGATATACCAAGTCTAATTTTTTTTGTGTGCGGTATTTCGGCACATTAAGTTCTTTTGCTATTTCCTGAAGTTCAGGTAGCTTTTTGTTTTTTAATTCTGAAATTTCAAACATGTAGAATATACTGTTGTTTAAGTTGATACAATTATGTTCCTTTTGAGAAGGTAAGTAGTTGAAAATATTTTTCCGAAGACTAAGTAACCTTTATTGAGGTGGTTACGGATTGTTACTGCAATAATACAACAATAAATTAAATTGTACTGTTATTTTTTTTAAAAAGAAACAGTATTTTTGCTGCTCGATTCACTTTTTATAAAATGATACAACGCATACAGACTATTTATTTACTCATCTCGGCCCTAGTTATGGGAGGACTTTTTATGTGGTTTCCCACTGTATTAGGTGAAGATGGTTCTTTAATTATGGAGCGAGACGAACCCTTGTTTTTAGGGCTTATATTTGTTTCTATAGCGTTGGCTATTTTTTCAATTTTAAATTTTAAAAAACGGCAAACACAATTTGTTATTAACCGTTTAAATATCATATTAAACTTTGTATTACTAGGAGTTTTCGTTTATAGATTGCTAACTTTATCCGGAGAGACTGTTGTTTCTGAGAAGGGTATTGGGGTGTTCCTTCCCATCATTTCTGTCGTTTTTTTAGTGCTGGCCAATAAGGCCATAAAAAAGGATGAGGACCTCGTAAAATCTGTTGATCGTTTACGATAAACCAATCTTGGTATATTAGTGCAAAACCCTCAAAGGATGCCACCTTTGGGGGTTTTTTATTTCAACTTCGCTAAACTCTTGCTAAAAGACTAAAGATTTACCTTCTTGTTAAATTACTTGGGTTTACTTTGCAAACTCTATCACTTCCAAATTCTGAATTTTTTCGCCCTCAATTTCAAAACGCAACATAGTGCGTACTTTTTGAAAACCGTGTTTTCCGGCAGCTCCAGGGTTCATATGTAATAAACCTGTGGTTTTGTCTGGCATCACTTTTAAAATATGTGAATGTCCACAAATAAACAGTTTTGGAGGGTTTAAGTAAAGTTCTTGCCTAATAGCAGGGTTGTATTTTCCTGGATACCCGCCAATGTGCGTTATCCAAACGGCTACACCTTCGCACATAAATTTATTGTGAAGTGGAAACTCCATGCGAGCTTCAGTACCGTCTATATTGCCGTAAACAGCTCGTAATGGTTTTAGCTTTTTAATCGCGTCGGTAACACTCAAGTCGCCAATATCGCCTGCATGCCATACTTCATCTGCTTGCTTTACGTATTTTAAAATCTTTTCGTCTATATAACTATGGGTATCGCTTAAAAGAAGGATCTTTTTCAAAATTGGCAGCTTTAATTCTTTGGCGAAGGTATTAAGTTTTTCAATCTTATAACAGTATTGCTTGGTTGTATGTTGTAATTTTGTTGTTTTTCAAATTAAACCCATTGCGATACTTTATTGAAATAGCCTATAACGGGAAAAATTATTTTGGTTGGCAACGTCAACCCAAACAAATTAGCGTACAACAAGTTTTGGAAGAAATACTTTCTACCATGCTTCGACAAGAGATAAAGATAACCGGTGCCGGAAGAACAGATGCAGGTGTACACGCTAAACAACTATATGCTCACTTTGATTTTGACAATATTAAACAACAAGAAAAGTTTATCTATAGAGTAAACTCTTTTTTGCCAAAAGATATAGCCGTAAAAAATATTTTTGAAGTAAATAAAGAAGCTCATGCGCGTTTTGATGCTGTTGAAAGGGAATACGAATACATTATTTCATTAGCTAAAGACCCTTTCAGTCAGGATTTTGCGTATCAAATTAACAATAAGCCAGATCTTAACTTGATGAATCAAGCAGCTGAATTGCTATTTATGCATAGAGATTTTCAATGCTTTTCGCGCTCTAATACAGATGTGAAAACGTATAATTGTACAATAGTGAAAGCACAATGGGAAGCTAGAAATAATAAACTTATTTTTACAATAGCTGCAGACAGATTTTTGCGCAATATGGTTCGCGCAATTGTGGGAACCTTATTAGATGTAGGTTATAAAAAAACGTCTTTAGAAGATTTTAAAGCTATTTTAAAAAGTAAGAGTAGGGAAGAAGCGGGCGCTTCAGCTCCAGCTCACGGTTTGTATTTAACCAAAGTGGTTTATCCTGAAACTGTTTTTTTTAAATAATAAGCAGCTTAAACTTTAGAAACAAGAACTAATAATTAACGAATTAATAATAAACCGTGTCAGAAACCTCAGGCAATGCATTCGATTTTAAACTCTTTAAGCGCTTATTAGCCCTTACTAAGCCTTATCGTTTTATATTCTATTTTGTAGCCTTTGCAGCTATTGCAATGTCTGGGCTTGCGGTATTACGCCCTTATCTTTTAGAACTAGCCATAGATAATTCTATGGTTCCTAAAGATGGAGAAGGGTTTATGAAATATATCATCCTAATGGTGGTTGTACTTTTATTAGAAGTACTATTTCAATTCGCCTTTATATTTTACACAAACTGGCTTGGCCAAAGTGTAATTAGAGATATGCGCCAGAATCTCTTCAGGTTAATGATGAGTTTTAGAATGAAATACTTCGATAAAAGTGCGGTGGGTAGATTGACAACTCGCGCGGTTAACGACGTAGAAACCATTTCTAGCATATTTAGTGAAGGTCTTTTTATGATAATAAGCGACCTTTTAAAAATGCTTGTTATAGCTGGGTTTATGCTTTATCAAAGCTGGCGATTGTCCTTGATAGTTTTTATAATTTTACCTTTTATACTCTATGCTACGCGTGTTTTTCAAAAAGCGATGAAGGTTGCTTTTGAAGATGTTCGTAACCAAGTAGCAAACCTCAATACTTTTGTTCAAGAGCGCATAACGGGTATGAAGATAGTTCAAATTTTCACGCGTGAAAAAACAGAATACGAGCGTTTTCAAGAAATAAATAAAAACCACAGAAAAGCTTGGATAAAAACCGTTTGGTATAACTCTATTTTCTTTCCAATTGCAGAAACTGCGGGAGCTGTAGCTACAGGTTTAGTAGTGTGGTACGGTGGTTTAAATGTAGTAGGCGGTGGTTTTGTAACTCTGGGTATTATTACGGCATTTATTCAATATGCCGAAATGCTTTTTAGACCGCTTCGCCAAATTGCAGATAAGTTTAATACCCTACAAATGGGGATGGTGGCTGCAAACCGCGTGTTTGGTATACTAGATACAAAATCGCATATAGCAGATACTGGAACGGTAGATTATACGAGCACTAAAGGCGAAATTGAATTTAAAAATGTTCATTTTGGTTATAATGAAGATGAAGAAGTAATAAAAGGTATTTCTTTTGAAGCAAATGCCGGCGAAACAATAGCAATAGTTGGTGCTACGGGAGCAGGGAAAAGCACAATCATTAACCTGCTAAATAGATTTTACGAAATTAATAGTGGCGAAATTCTCATTGATGGAATTTTGCTAAAAGATTATAAACTAGCTTCGATAAGAGATAAAATTGCGGTGGTTTTGCAAGATGTTTTCCTTTTTGCAGATTCTATCTTAAACAATATTACACTTAACAATCCAGATATTACTGAAGAAGAAGTAGTAAAAGCAGCTAAAGAAATAGGGGTGCATACCTTTATTGAATCTTTACCTGGAGGGTATCATTACAACGTAAAAGAACGCGGAAGTATGCTTTCTTCGGGACAGCGACAACTTATCTCTTTTTTGCGTGCCTACGTTAGTAAACCGAGTATTCTAGTACTAGACGAGGCTACGTCTTCTGTAGATACTTACTCTGAAGAACTAATACAAACGGCAACAGATAAAATTACAAAGGGACGTACTTCTATAGTTATTGCGCATAGGCTTGCTACTATTAAAAAAGCAGATAAAATTATTGTTATGGATGCCGGAAAAATAGTGGAACAAGGAACTCATAAAGAGTTGCTGAAGCTAGAAAACGGTTTTTATAGAAACCTTTATGAGGTTCAGTTTATGGCTGAAGAATCGCTGTAAAAGCTAGGTTAGCTCAAATCCTTTTTCATTATTTTAAACAACTCTTCTGTGTTTTCATAAAGCACAAAATCGCCGTCTTTTAGATACGATATTTGTCCGCTTTCTTCCGAAACAACCAAACAGAGTGCGTCTGTTTTTTCTGTTATACCGGCTGCAGCTCGATGCCTAAGGCCAAACCGAAGCGGAATTTTTTTATCGTTAGATACTGGTAAAATAACACGAGTAGCGGTAATTCTATTTTCTTCAATTATCATCGCGCCATCGTGTAAAGGGCTGTTTTTAAAGAATATGCTTTCAATAATAGGTTGGTTAACCTCAAGATTCATTTCGTCGCCAGTATTTTTAACAAAATCAAGACTGTTGTTGCGTTGTAAAACAATTAAAGCCCCCGTATTTGTACTTGCCATTTTTTTACAAGCAGCAATAATGCCTTCTAGGTTTATTGTAAGCTTACTTTCATCGTTAGAAAATTTAAACTGTTTTAATAATCTGCGTCTAGCATTAAAGTTTGTTGAGCCTAACATTAATAGAAACTTGCGTATTTCGGGCTGGAATACAACTACCAAGGCAAACATTCCCACACCTAAAAAGCCGCCAAGAATCTTGCTTAGAAGTTCCATTTCTAGCAATTGTGTAACCACAAAGATTGCGTACACAATAATAATCCCTACCAAAATATTAATGGCAACAGTGCCTTTTACTAAATTATAGAGATAGTAAAGCAGCAATGCTACTAGCACTATATCTATAACATCAATTATCCGTATGTCGAGAAAATCCAAGGGTGTTTCTTTTTTTGTAAAAGTACTTTAAAATTTAATTTTATAGATACTAATGGTTTTATGAATACAGTAGTTTATTAAGATTTTATAGTTAAATTTTTAAACAACTTCACACATTCTACAGCCTCTTTTACGTCGTGCACGCGAAGTATTGAAGCTCCTTTTAAGAGTGCAATTGTGTTTAGTGATGTTGTACCGTTTAAGGCTTTATCTGCTGAAGTGTCCAGTGTTTTGTAAATCATAGATTTTCGTGAAACACCTACTAAAACAGGGGCGTTTAACTGCTTAAAAAGCGCTAAGTTGTTTAAGAGTTCAAAGCTTTGTTCTGTTGTTTTTGCAAAACCAAAACCAGGGTCTACCAGTATATCATCTATTCCTGAAGCACGAGCAAGGGCTGTTTTTTCTGATAAGTCTTTTAACACTTCAATTGTTAGATCGTTGTATGTCGTTAATTTGGTCATTGTTTTTGGGTTGCCACGCATATGCATAAGTACGTAAGGAACCTTTAGTTCACCAACAACCTTAAACATATCTGCATCTAGGGTGCCTCCAGATACATCGTTAACTAGTGCGGCGCCAGCTTCTATAGCTTGTTTGGCTACCTTGCTTCGGAAAGTGTCTATAGAAATAAGTACTTGTGGAAATTCTTTTAAAATTAGCTGAATAGCTTCAGAAACCCTTCTTGTTTCTTCGTCTATAGAAATATCTTCGGCTCCGGGGCGTGTGCTATAACCACCTATGTCTAGAAAATAAGCACCTTCAGTAAGCATATTTTCTGCCTGTTTCAGTATTTCTATTTCAGAAACTGTTTTCCCACCGTCGTAAAACGAATCTGGGGTTATATTTATAATACCCATTACTTTGGGTGTTGTGAATTCTATGAGTTTGCCGCGGCAATTAAGTGTCTGCAATTTTTTAAATTGATATATTTAAGCGAAATTTACGCAAAATTCTTAGACATCACTAATGGCCGATACTTCAAAACAATACAACGACCAGATTGAAAAATGCAGAACGCTGTTTATCAACAAAATGCGCGATTACGGAAGTGCGTGGCGCATTCTTCGACTTCCATCCTTAACAGATCAAATTTTTATAAAAGCACAACGCATTCGCGGTTTACAGCAAAATGCAGAACAAAAAATTGAAGAAAACGAGACAAGCGAATTTATTGGAATCGTAAATTATTCCATTATGGCGTTAATTCAAATAAATAAAGGCGTGGTAGAACAACCAGACCTTTCTTTAGAAAAAGCCACTCAATTGTATGACGAAGAGGTTTCAAAAACCAAACAGTTAATGATGGATAAAAATCACGATTACGGTGAGGCTTGGCGCGATATGCGTGTGAGCTCGCTTACAGATTTAATTCTTCAGAAGATATTGCGCGTAAAGCAAATTGAAGATAATAGCGGGAAAACCTTGGTTTCTGAAGGAATAGACGCAAATTATCAGGATATGGTGAATTACGCCATTTTTGCATTAATTCATTTAGAAGAAAGTAAAGAAACAAAGTAAACGAGTAGGCTGTACTGTTTTACAGCTTATAAAAGTTTATTTTGAAGGGTACTCCTTGTATGTAATATGAGCAAGTGAATTGTATTTTGCAAGAGCATCCTAATAGACATAACAATAAAAAATAGCATTAATTATAATTTAGAATCTATGAAATTATTAGTAGGAATAGCACGAATTTTAGTTGGAGGGCTTTTTATAATCAGTGGTTTGGTAAAACTTAACGATCCCGTTGGTTTTTCATTTAAGCTGAAAGATTATTTTGCTCCCGAAGTTTTAGACTTAGAGTTTTTGGTTCCATATGCCTTACTCATAGCAATATTTGTTGTGATTTTTGAAGTTTTATTAGGAGTAGCTTTACTTCTTGGTTATTTAAAAAAGTTAACACTGTGGAGTCTATTATTGATGATAGTGTTTTTTACATTCCTCACATTTTATTCGGCTTACTTCAATAAAGTAACAGATTGTGGTTGCTTTGGCGATGCTATACCGCTAACCCCTTGGGAGTCTTTTAGCAAAGACATAGTGCTGCTTGTTTTAATAATTATTCTATTTATAGGGCAAAAGTATATACGTCCATTTTTCACCCAAGGAACACGTAGTATAATCATATTTGCATCTTTTGTAGGCTGTTTAGGGATTACATATTATGTATTACAACACTTGCCTATAGTAGATTTCCGTCCGTATAAAATAGGGGCAAATATAAAGGAAGGTATGAGTGTGCCAGAGGATGCTCCAGGCCCTATTTTTGAATATAAGTGGAAGTTTAACGTTAATGGTGAAGAGAAAACTATAATCACAAATGGTGATTACCCTCAGGTAGATGGCGAGTTGATAAGCACAGAGACCGAAATGATTCAGGAAGGCTATGCGCCGCCTATACACGATTTTTCTATGGAGCGTGATGGAGAGGATTATACAACTCAGTTTTTAGACGAAGAAAACCTAGTAGTTGTAATTGCTTACAGCCTTGGCAATACCGAAAAAGACGGTTATTTCCCAATAAAAGAAGTTACAGATAAAGCGGTAAAGAACGGCTATACTGTAATTGGTCTTTCGGCTTCTTCGCAAGAAATGACAGAAGCATTAACCGAAAAGTATAAATTAAACTTTAAGTTTTATTTCTGTGATGAAACTACCTTAAAAACCATTGTGCGTAGTAATCCAGGTATTTTGGAGCTAGACAATGGTACTATTAAGCAAAAATTACATTGGAATGACGCTCATAAAATAGAACTTCCTGTTGTTGGAAATTCAAAACCTAAATTAGACCTTTCGCTAAAGCAACGATTAGACAGCATAGCAGTACTTGACAAGAAGTACCGTTCCCTAATGCAAGCAAAATCTATGGAGGAAAGAAAAAACCTCGGTGAAGGTATGGGGCTTACAGAGGCTGAATACAGCGGCGATTTAGCTGAAATGCAAGCTGTTTTAGATAGTGTAAATATGGTATTTGTAGAGAATTATTTTGCAAAACACGGATACCCAGGCAAGTCTGTAGTAGGTGAAGAATCTAGCCTTGTAGCTTGGAATGTATTACAACACAATCCAGATAAAATTCCATTTTATTTGCCTTTGATAAAAAAAGCAGCTGATGCTGATGAGATTCCAAAAATTTCTGCAGCAATGATGGAAGATCGGTATTTAATGATGGAGGGGAAGCCACAAGTTTACGGTACCCAAGGAATGAGTTATGACGATGCTCGTGGTTCTTTTATATGGCCTATAGAGAATCCAGATACGGTTAATGAAAGAAGAAAAGCAGCTGGCTTTGATGAGACTGTTGAAGAATACGCCAAAGTGCTTTTTGGAGCCGATTTTGTTTATGAGGCGCGTACAATGGAAGAAATAAACTAAAAGAAAGGTGTCTAGTTATATACTTCAGAAATTGGGTTATGCGTTGCTAACGCTATTTGGGGTTGTAACCGTAGTTTTCTTACTTTTTACAATACTTCCTGGCGATCCAGCTCGTATGATGTTGGGTCAAAATGAAAACCAAGAACAGCTTGCTGTGGTAAAAAAGAAATACGGTTTTGACCAACCTGTTTCTGTACAATACTTAAGATATTTAAACGATTTATCTGCTGTGTCTTTTCACAGTAAAAACCCCGATGATTATACCTATTTGCAAGAAGGAAAATACAATGCGTTATCACTTTTTGCTATAGGAAATACAAATGTGGTTTTAAAAACACCCTATTTGCGAGAATCTTTTCAAAAAAATGGAAAAGAAGTGAGTGAAGTAATAGCCGAAACCTTACCAAACACCTTTATTTTAGCGGTAACTGCTATTGTTATAGCTATAATTTTAGGCGTGTTATTAGGAATAATTTCGGTGCTCTTTAAAGACGGTTTTATAGATAAAGCAATACAGCTAATTAGCACCTTGGGGATGAGTGTTCCTTCTTTTTTTAGCGCTATATTATTTGCGTGGATTTTTGGTTTTCTGCTCCACGAGTACACAACTTTAAATATGACAGGTAGTCTTTATGAAGTTGATAATTTTGGTAATGGTAAGTATATTCAATGGAAAAATTTAATACTTCCAGCTGTTGTTTTAGGGATACGTCCTTTGGCAGTTGTAAGCCAATTAATGCGAAACTCATTGCTAGAAGTGCTAAGTCAAGATTACATACGTACCGCAAAGGCTAAAGGTTTGTCACTTTTTCAAATAATTAAAAAACACGCTTTAAAAAATTCCTTAAACCCGGTTGTTACCGCAATTTCCGGTTGGTTTGCAAGTATGCTTGCAGGGGCTGTTTTTGTGGAGTATATTTTTGGATGGAATGGTTTGGGAAAAGAAATTGTAAACTCCTTAAATACGTTAGATCTGCCAGTAATTATGGGGGCTGTGTTGGTGATAGCAGCATTGTTTATTATAATCAATATTTTTGTAGATATTGTTTACGGGTGGTTAGATCCTAAAATTAGCAGGCAATAAAAACATTAATGCTTTTTTAAAACTAAAATTTAAATAATAATGACATTGATTATGAGATATCTAATGGTGTTTTTTTGCTTTGTAAGTTTTGCACAAGCACAAAATAAAACCTTTTCAGCAGCGGCTTTAAATGACGTGTTTCTTACTGAAGACAGTACAGAAATAACTGTTTCGGAAATACTAGAACAACACAAAGGCAAGACTGTTTTTATAGATATTTGGGCAAGTTGGTGTAAAGACTGTATTGTAGGGATGCCAAAGGTTCAAAAGCTTCGCGAGGATAATCCCGATGTTGTGTTTCTCTTCTTTTCCTTAGATAAAAATATAAAAAGCTGGAAACGCGGTATAGAAAAGTATGGTGTAACAGGTAAAAATTATTTTATCCCTTCTGGATGGAAAGGCGCTTTTTGCTCTTCCATAGATTTAGACTGGATTCCCAGATATATGGTGGTAAACCCAGAGGGAGAGATAAGTCTTTATAAAGCCATTGAAACAAATGACGAAAATCTTTTAAAAGTATTAAAATGAGAAAAAATATAGTAGCAGGAAACTGGAAAATGAATAATGACTTAGCCGAAACCGAATACTTTTTAGGTTCGTTAAAAACGCAGGTCTTTCCAGAAAACGTTGCGGTAATGATCGCGCCGCCTTTTACCAGTTTGCATTACGCATTTAAATCGTTGCACGAACACCCGGTAACGGTTGTTGCGCAAAATATGCATCAAAAAAATGATGGCGCTTATACAGGAGAAATAGCTTCAAAAATGCTGAAAAGTGTAGGGGTAACAACTGTTATTTTAGGACATAGTGAACGCCGCGCTTATTTTAATGAAAGCAATGCTATTCTATCAGAAAAGGTTAATACGGCTTTGGAAAATGATATGACTGTTATTTTCTGTATAGGCGAAGAATTGGAAGATAGAAAGACCGAAAACCATTTCAACTTAATAAAAACCCAGCTTGTTGAAGGTTTGTTTCACGTAGCTGCCGAAGCTTGGGAGCGTATAATTATCGCTTACGAGCCTGTTTGGGCTATAGGTACTGGCGAAACTGCTAGCCCGGAGCAAGCGCAGGAAATGCATTTGTTTATTAGAAATTGTGTAGCAGAAAAGTATAGCCAAGAGATTGCTGCTAAGGTTTCAATACTTTATGGCGGAAGTGTAAAACCAGAAAATGCTTCAGAGATTTTTGGACAGAAGGATGTAGACGGTGGTCTTATAGGTGGTGCTTCCCTAAAAGTAGAAAGTTTTATGAAAATTGTAAATTCATTTTAATGTCGCAAATATATATAGAGTACAATTTTAAGGTTGAACCCCTTCAGCCAGGAACCGAAATACTAATTGCCGAACTGGGTTATGCGGGTTTTGAAAGCTTTGTAGAAACCGAAGAAGGTGTTACTGCCTATATTCAAAAAGAAGAATGGAATGAAAGTATATTAGAAGATATACAAATACTTACTTCAGATGAATTTAAGATTACGCATACATTTTCTGAAATTGCTCAAATAAATTGGAATTCTGAATGGGAAAAAAACTTCGATTCCATAGAAGTTGACGGTAAGTGTACTGTGCGTGCACCTTTTCATCCAGAAAAAGGCTATGAGTACGAAATAGTGATAGAGCCTAAAATGTCTTTTGGAACAGGTCATCACGAAACTACTTATATGATGCTTCAGTTTGTTTTAGAAAATAATTTTGAAGGTAAATCTGTGCTCGATATGGGTTGTGGAACAGCTGTTCTAGCTATTTTAGCCGAAATGCGAGCTGCTTCAAAAATAGACGCAATAGATATAGATGAATGGTGTTTTGAAAATTCGAAAGAAAATATAGAGCGAAACAACTGCCAAAATATTTCAGTTTATCTAGGCGATGCTTCGTTGTTAGGTGATAAAAAGTATGAAGTTATTATAGCTAATATTAATAGAAACATACTTTTAAACGATATGGAGGCTTATAGAAATAGTTTAGAAGAAGGAGGAGAGCTTTACTTAAGTGGTTTTTATAAAGAAGATTTGCCCATTATTACAGACTGTTGCAATAAACTAGGTTTTAGTTTCGTTGAAAATAAAGAGAAAAATAATTGGGTTGCAGCAAAGTTTAAAATTTAGTAAATTCACTGTATTAAAGAATTTTCAAGACGTATGAGTACGAAAGAAAAAATTCAGGAAGATATTTCGGTTGCCGAAAAAGAAAGCAACTTAAATGAAATTGTACTTTACAATGATGAGGTTAACACCTTTGATCATGTAATTAATACGCTAATCTATGCTTGCGAACACACTCCAGAACAAGCAGAGCAATGCTCAATTATTGTTCATTACAAAGGGAAATGTACAGTAAAAACAGGCGAGTTTAAAGACTTAGAACCGCGTTGTTCAAGACTGTTGGAAGCTGGGTTGAGTGCAGAAATCATTTAAAATTTCTAATAAATATATTAAAATAATAGCTGCCAATTATAGTGCAATAAAAAACCTGCTTTTTAGCAGGTTTTTTATTGTGTTATAAGTAAAATTGAAATAATTTAAACATTTCCTTTATCGGAAAGCATAATGGCAATACTTTTAGTTTGTTCAAACTTCGCAAATATAATAACCATAATTACAGTTATAGGTACGCTTAAAATCATACCAGTTACACCCCAAATAATTCCCCAAAGCGAAAGTGCGAGTATTGTAATAAGTGCGCTGAGGTTTAAGGAGCTTCCTAATAGTTTTGGCTCTATAAAATTACCTACTACTAGTTGTATAGTACCCACAACTACTAGTGTTATAATAGCAGGGGTTAAATCAGGAAACTGAAGCAAGCAAAATACTACCGGAAATACAGTGGCTATAAGTGAACCTATGGTAGGAATGTAGTTTAAAAGGAAAATAACAAGCCCCCAAAATACAGGAGCATCTACACCAATTATGGCTAATGCAATAGCGCTAAAAATTCCTGTTATAAGACTTACAAGGGTTTTTAAGCCTAAGTAATTTGAAATAGAAAATTCTAGTTCACCAAGCGCTTTAGATACTTTAGCATATTTCTCTTCGCTGTTAAAAATCAATTTTAATTTTGAATTAAAATTAGTTTCTTCTAAAAATAAGAACATCATATAAAGTGCTACCATAAAAATATTCCCTAGCATACTTGTTAGTGCTGTTACCATTGGCTGAATTAAATTACCTAATAAAGCGCTGGCATTTCTTTGCTCTAATATGTGTGCTAAATCAATTCCAAAAGTCTGATTCACCTTAATTACTAAGGAAGAAAAGTTGGCTTCATATAGATCGTAATTTTCCCCCATTTTTGCAATGTTTGATGAGGTGATAGTGCCAATAAAGTACAGGAGATAAAAAATAATAACTGTAAGTATAATATTCTTTATCCAGTTAGGGACATATTTTTTTATGCCGCTAATTCTATTTAATAATTCTTTTAATTTTCTAATAAGCACCCAAAAGATAAAGGCAAAAATTAAAGGGATAAGAAAGGTTTTTCCGTAGATTAAACCAGCCATTATAATAACAATTATAATACTAGTTTGTGTAAATTTTGATAGGTTGGTCATTTTACAAGTTCTAGATTAAGGATGTATTTAAAAAAAACATAAAAAAACGGGGAGGAGGGTTTTTTATATTTAGTTGTAATGATAGTGACAGCAGTACTTGGTTGGTTTACTGCTAAATATCATCGTCCAAAACTACAAAAAAAAAGCGAGCTTCATTTATGAAGCTCGCTTTGTGTTGTTTGTGACCTCGCCAGGATTCAAACCTGGAACCTTCTGAGCCGTAATCAGATGCGCTATTCAATTGCGCCACGAGGCCTTTTTAATTTCGCTTTAAGCGGGTGCAAATATATTTCTTTTTAACTTGTAAGGCAAGTTAAAACTGTAAAAAAATAACATACTGGTAAAATTCAGAAAAAAAAGCAGTTAAAAAGCTTCTGCTATTGTATTCTATTTTTCTTTTAATTGTTTTTCTAACTTGTGTTATAAATTGAGTATGTTTATATTCCAAACTTATTGTTTTTTGGCTTATAAATTGAAAAGCTATCCCTGTCTTACTTTTTTTTGAACTACTTTAAAATAAAAATAATGCTTAACCTAGAAGAATACATACGTACAGTCCAAGATTTTCCTAAGCAAGGAGTTAGTTTTAAAGACATAACCCCATTGCTTGCATCGCCAAAAGCTACTGAACAGTGTTTGCAAAATTTACTCGATTTAGTGGGTTCACAAAAAATTGATAAAGTAGTAGGTATAGAATCGAGAGGGTTTTTCTTTGGAACGCTATTAGCTCAAAAACTTAATGCGGGCTTTGTGCCTGTAAGAAAACCTGGAAAGTTGCCTTATAACACGCTTAAAGAACCTTATAAGCTAGAGTATGGCATTGACGCGCTAGAAATTCATGAAGATGCTATTAAAAAAGGGGAGCGGGTGTTGTTGCACGACGATGTGTTGGCAACCGGTGGAACCGCAAGAGCAGCTTGTAATTTAATAGAGCATTTGGGAGGCGAAATTGTACAGTGTAATTTTTTAATTGAACTTCAGTTTTTAAACGGTATTAAAAAATTGAATAGACAATCGGTAAAGTCATTGTTAAAATATTAATCCAATGCATTCTTAGTTACCCAAAGCTTATACCCAAATAATACCATCTGAAATTTTGTAGCCTTTGCTAAATCCACTCCATTTTTTGTGAAACTAGGCAATAGCAACTTATTTGTTTTTGCTAAAAATTGAAAAAACTTCTTTTTCATATACTAAAGGTATAAATTTTAATTTTGTGAATACTTAATATATAGGTGTCATAATTGAATATAAGTTTTAAATAATTAATTTGTTTACTCTTTTAAATAGTGGTTACTGCATTTGCTTATTCAATTTAGTATCTTCGCTTCCTTTAAAAATTACTATGGATTATTTGTTTGTTTTTTTAGGATTAACATTGTTAGTTATAGGAGGTGAGTTTTTAGTAAGATCTTCGGTAGCGCTTTCATTTAAGCTAAAACTATCAAAAATGGTTATAGGGCTTACGGTAGTTTCTTTTGCTACTTCTGCACCCGAACTATTGGTGAGCTTACAAGCTGCTCTTAACGGGTTTTCAGATATTTCTTTAGGTAATGTAATAGGTTCAAACATTGCAAATATTGGGTTGGTGCTCGGTATTACGGCTATTATTTCGCCTTTGGTAATAGACAAAGATTTTTATAAGCTCAATTGGCCAGTTATGATGCTGCTTTCTGGGGTTCTTTATTTTATTTTGAAGAGCGGTTTAGAGATTTCTCGTTCTGAAGGTATTGCATTGTTGCTTGTGCTTGTTGTGTATTTATTCGTTTTAATAAAACGTGCAAAAAATGCAAGTAAAGACATAGTTGAAGATGATAGTGTAGATGATGCCTTGTCTAAAACCTCTAATTTTAAGATTGTAATATGGTTGCTTATAGGTGGCCTTGCATTATATGGCGGAAGTGAACTGCTTGTAGATGGTGCTGTTTCTTTAGCCGAAGGTTTTGGTGTTAGTGAACGCGTTATTGCTGTTACTATGATAGCGGTAGGAACGAGTATTCCAGAGCTTGCTGCATCTGTAATAGCCGCACTAAAAAAGGAAAAAGCAATTTCACTTGGTAATTTAATAGGTTCAAACATTTTTAATATTGCTTCGGTTTTAGGTTTAACGGCTATAATTCAGCCTATAGCTGTAAAGAGTAGTGAGGTTTTGACTAATGATATTTTTTGGATGATTGGTTTTGCTGCAATTTTAGTTCCTCTTGCTTTTCTACCTAAAAGATTTGAACTAAACAGAATAAAAGGTATCGTACTGTTTGTTGGTTATGTTGTTTTTATTGCTTTAACATTAAAAAACTAATTTTTCCTGAGAAGACCCCCTAAAAAACAGGGGTGTTTCATATTTTTTACATCCTTAACACGAATTTAATGTTTAAAATCAGGGGGTGTGTTTGTATTTTTTATATTTTTGCCGAATAAAATTATAAAAACATCAAAATGTCCACACTAAGATTTCATGCTATTAAAGAAACATTTAACAGAGTTCCAGTTCCTGTTGTTGAACCAGAAAGACGTTCCGAGATATTCGGGAAAAACGTTTTTAATGAAGCAGCAATGCGACAATATCTTACTAAAGATTCCTATAAGAGTGTTGTTGATGCCATAGAAAATGGCTCAAAAATAGAACGTCATATTGCAGATCATATTTCTACAGGAATGAAGGAATGGTCTATAGCAAAAGGCGCAACACATTATACGCATTGGTTTCAGCCTTTAACAGGTGCTACAGCAGAAAAGCACGATGCTTTTTTTGAAACTATGGAGAATGGTCTTGCAATCGAAAAATTTGGTGGTGGACAATTAGTACAGCAAGAACCAGACGCCTCTAGTTTTCCAAACGGTGGAATAAGAAACACTTTTGAAGCACGTGGTTATACCGCTTGGGATCCTACCTCGCCAGCATTTATATATGGAACTACCTTGTGTATTCCTACCGTTTTTGTTTCGTATACAGGAGAAGCGTTAGATTATAAAACGCCCTTATTAAGAGCACTACAGTCTGTAGATAATGCGGCAACAGCAGTAGCAAAGTATTTTGATAAAAATGTTACTAAGGTAAATGCAACTTTAGGTTGGGAACAGGAATATTTTCTAGTAGATAGTGCTTTGGCGGCATCTAGACCAGATATTTCGTTAGCAGGAAGAACATTGTTAGGACATTCCTCTGCAAAAGGACAACAATTAGATGATCACTATTTTGGATCTATACCAACACGTGTACTTAATTTTATGCGTCATTTAGAGACAGAATGTATGCTTTTGGGTATACCCGTTAAAACGCGTCATAATGAAGTAGCGCCAAATCAGTTTGAATTAGCGCCAATTTTTGAAGAAACAAACCTTGCTGTAGATCACAACTCCTTATTAATGGACTTGATGCATAAAGTTGCTGATAAGCATAATTTTAAGGTTCTGTTTCATGAAAAACCATTTGCAAACGTAAACGGAAGCGGAAAACACAACAATTGGTCGTTAGCAACAAACACAGGTGTAAACTTGTTAAGTCCTGGAAGTACGCCAATGAAAAACCTACAGTTTTTAACCTTTTTTATTAATACGCTAAAGGCTGTTAACGAACATGAGGAATTACTTAGAGCTTCTATAGCTAGCGCTAGTAACGACCATCGTTTAGGTGCAAATGAAGCTCCTCCAGCAATAATATCTGCATTTATAGGATCTCAACTTACAGAAGTATTAGACGAACTTGAAAAAGTAACAAGCGGTAAGCTTTCTCCACAGGAAAAAACTGATCTTAAACTTAATGTTGTAGGTAAGATACCTGAGATCTTGTTAGACAATACAGATAGAAACCGTACATCTCCCTTTGCTTTTACTGGTAATAAGTTTGAGTTTCGTGCTGTTGGATCAACGGCAAACTGTGCAAACCCTATGACAGTGCTTAATGCAATTGTAGCGAGACAGTTAATAGACTTTAAAGAAGAAGTAGATGCGCTTATAAAAAACAAGAAGATGAAGAAGGATGATGCTATCTTCAATGTTTTAAAAGAGTATATTAAAGACTCAAAACGTATTCGTTTTGAAGGTGATGGCTATGGACAGGCTTGGGAGAAAGAAGCAGAAAAGCGCGGTTTAAGTAATCATAAAACGACACCGGAGGCTCTTAAAGCAAAAGTTTCTAAAAAGACTATTGCTCTTTTTGAAGGACTTGGTATAATGAGTAAAATAGAAATTGAAGCGCGTCATGAAATTGAAGTAGAGGAATATGCTTTACGTATACAAATAGAAGGTCGCGTTCTTGGCGATATAGCACGTAACCACATAATTCCAACGGCAATCCGTTATCAAAATGTTTTAATTGAAAACGTTGAGGGGTTAAAAAACATCTATGGTTCAGACTTTAAAAAGCTTGCTACAGAGCAAATGCGTTTAATTGAACTTATAAGTGAGCACATTGCTAAAATAAACAAGGCTATTACCGAAATGATAGAAGCTCGTAAAAAAGCAAATAAAATTGAAGATGCCGAAAAGAGAGCTTTTGCTTACTGTGATGAGGTAAAGCCATATTTTGAAATCATCAGGTATCACTGCGATAAATTGGAGCTTTTAGTAGATGATGAAATTTGGCCATTGACCAAATATAGAGAGCTTTTATTTACTAAGTAATTTAACGAAAAATTAACAAATAGTGTTAAAAACCGATTAAGTACACTTAATCGGTTTTTTTGTATTTTTCATCTATGTAATCTATGTTTTTTCATAGGAAAAACCATTTTATAAAAGGGGGGTTTCCCCCTTTTTTCCTATATATGCTTACAAAGCTTTGTATATTACATTTTTTTGTCGCATCTTTGAATTGTGATTAGAAAGTAGCAATACATATAATCACATCTCCTCCAAAAATGTTAAATAACAAACCTATTCCCCTGGTTCTTTTTTAAAATGTATTCCTACTATAAATATATAGTTGGTAAAACTTGGAATACAATTTAAATGTTTACTTAAATACTATCCCCATAATTAAGACTTTAAGCAGTCATATATATTAATGACTTTTTAAAGAATATTAAGGAAGAGCAATCTCCTTAATCCAAAGTAGAATATTTTTTAACCAAATATTAATCTTTAAATTTTTTAATTATGAAAAAAGTAATTTTAAGTGCAGTAGCGCTAATGGCAGGAACAGTAATGTTCGCACAGTTCAACGACAGTAATGTTCTACAAGTAGGAGCATTAAATGGTTCAACAGTTACTCAACAAGGTTGGGTAAATGACTCTGACGTAATCCAACTAGGGATTAGTAACACTTCTAATGTAGACCAGTATGGAATCGCAAATGATTCGTATGTTCTTCAAATAGGTGTTGGTAATGATTCTGATGTAGATCAAGATGGAATCCTTAATGATTCACAAGTACTACAATTTGGAGCAGGTAACACTTCAGCTGTAACTCAATTAGGAATTGCAAACGATTCTGATGTATTACAAATTGGAGCTGGTAATGATTCTGATGTTGATCAAACAGGGATTTTAAATGATTCTGATGTAACTCAATTAGGTATTGGTAATGGATCATCTGTAATGCAATTAGGAATTTTAAACGATTCTGATGTGCTTCAGATAGGTATTGCTAATGGTTCTGATGTAGACCAAATAGGTTTACTTAACGATTCAGATGTTTTCCAATTAGGTATTGGTAACGGATCTTATGTAGGTCAATTAGGTGTTGCTAACGATTCTGATGTTAACCAGATAGGTATTGGTAATGGAAGCATTGTTGGTCAATTAGGATTCTTCAATACTTCATTAGTAAACCAATTAGGAATTGGTAACGGTAGTATTGTATTACAATTAGGTCTTGGACACAATAGTGTTGTAAACCAAATAGGCTTAGGTAATGGCTCTTTAGTAGTTCAAAGTAACCTATAATATAAGTATATAAATAGTTATATTTATAGCAAAAGTAGTAGAACTGTAAGAGCACTTTTTAAGTGCTCTTACACTTTACTCAAATAATTTTTAGAATGCTTACTGATGAAAAATATAATTAAAATATCGATAGTTATTTTAGTTTTGCTTGTGAGCAACAAAGCAGATGCACAGACATATAGCCTTGATATATCTTCATCTACTCAAATTACTGCTCTTCAAAATAATCCTGATCAATTTAAGCATTTTACTTCCCAAGCTAGTATGTCTAATACTACAAGAAATGTCTCAACTTCAAATAATGTTTATATTCAACAAATAGGGGTTAATAACCAAATTATAGCAAATACCCAATCTTTATACAGTGATGTAGGTCTTTTTCAAAATGGAAATAGCAATGAGGTCTTGCTAGATATTAAAGCTGCCGCAATAAGTGAAAATGTTGTTCAGCAAGGTGTTAATAATAGTGTTATTGATATCAATACAAATGGCTCCATTTTTCATACAACAGCTGTTTATCAAAAAGGAGCAAATCAAAATCTTATTATGTTAGGATCAAATTCAATTTCTAACAGTATGATAATTACTATGCAAGGTAAAAATCAAACAATCCTTGTTCGAAATATAAAAAATTAAAATATTTATTTTGTTTTATAAAAATGCATATACGCTATTGTTAATACTAGCTGTCACACTAGTAACTAATATGGCACACTCTCAAGTGTACAATACACAAGTGGAGGCCAAAATAAATACACAACAGTATGGTGATGTTATTCAGTTTACAGCTTCCGCATTAAATAAAACTCCATCAAGTCAGAGTTTACGGTATTCTTTTTCAGTAATAAAAAATAATGGCAGTGGCTCAAATAGCTCTAAAAATGAACAAACAGGACGTTTTGTGTTAGATTTAGGAGAAAAGAAAAATCTTTCAACTACTACTGTTAATGTAAATGAAACAGATAGAATAATTATTCTACTATTGGTTTATGATGAAAAGGATGCTCTTTTAGGTATGGATCGCTATGTAATTAATGGCAACGAAGAGGATGAAAAAATTAAAGAGTTTGAAACTAAAAAAAATGAAGCAGCTGTTAATGTTTCACCTGATGCAGTAGAGAGACATGAAGACGGTGTTGTTTTAAGAGGAATTGTTATAGAAGAGACAAAAACAAAGCCCGGTAGAGATTTTTATAAAATGTTTTATTCACTCTATTCATCAAACAATGTAAATGGAGATGAAATTGTCACCGTAAAAGAAGTTTTGGCTATTAATAACAATACTAAGATTGAAATATTTATTGCAAATGAAAAAGTGGTTGAGTTTTTTATAAGACCACAAAATGAATATTTAAAAGCTATGTCTGAAATATCAATTAAAAGAGTTTATTGGTTCCTTCAGAAACATAAACAAGATAAAAATATTAAAAAGTATTATTAGTTATTTGGCTTAAATCAATCAAATACTGTGTTAAAAGTCCAAAATAATTTCTTAAATTTGAGTAAGTCCCTTCTTTTAAATAATAATATTCACATTATAAAATTACACGCGATGAAATCTATTGTTACCTGTCTTTTTTTAATAGTTAGCTCTTATGGCTTTGCGCAACAGCTTGTTTACACACCTGTAAACCCAGCTTTTGGTGGAGACCCATTTAATTACACTTGGCTATTAAATTCGGCCAATGCGCAAAACTCTTTTGATGATTCTTCAGGTTTAGAAGGCTTAGAAGGATTATCAGACTTAACAAGTAATTTGGATAATCAGTTTGGAAATCAATTTGGTGAAGACAATACGCCACCACTTGGAACCACTAGAGAAGGTAATTTTGAATACGAAGTATTTGAATCTACCGCCGGTTTAGTAATAAATGTATTAAATATAGTTACTGGCGAAGCAAGTCAGATAATAATACCAAATTAAAAAAAATATGAAAAATACACTTACAAGATTATGTATTGTATTTACCTCCTTTCTATTGGTAAGTTGTGGGGCATACTTCAATCAACCAGTAGGAAATCAAGAAGCTCGTATCGGTGAAGTGACCAAGCAAACAAAACAGCTTTATTCTCTTCCAGATCCAGTGGAGCCTATTATTGCAGGGGTCTATAATTTTAAGGACCAGACGGGGCAATACAAGAGTATTGAGGTTGGAAGTACTTTTAGTACAGCAATAACTCAAGGTGCTACCACTATCCTTATAAAGGCGCTGCAAGACTCTAAATGGTTTAGACCCATAGAAAGAGAAAATTTAAACAACTTACTTAACGAGCGTAATATTATTAGAAGTACGCGTGAAGAATATAAAAAACCTGATGATACTAACCCTACACGGCTTTCACCACTTTTGTTTGCTGGAATTTTACTTGAAGGTGGCGTAGTTTCATACGATTCAAATATTTTAACTGGTGGTGCTGGTGCGCGTTATTTTGGTGTGGGTGGTTCTACACAATACCGTCAAGATAGAATAACTGTATACTTACGTGCGGTATCTACCTCTACTGGTGAAGTTCTGAAAACGGTTTATGTTTCAAAAACAATATTATCGCAAGCTGTAGATGTTAGTCTCTTTAGATATGTGAATTTTGAACGATTACTAGAAGTAGAAACTGGCTTCACAAAAAATGAACCTGCACAAATGGCAGTTCAAGAAGCTATAGAAAAATCGGTGCAAATTTTAATTGTAGAAGGTATAAAAGACAAATTGTGGTCTACTGCCGAAGGAGAAGAAAAAAACAAAGAAATAGTAGATGAGTATTTGCTTGAAAAAGAAGTTGAAGAATCTACAGCGCTTTATGAAAGAAAGTATTTAAAAAACGATTTCAGAAATACCGCGAATGTTAACTTCGGTATGGCATTAGTAGATGGCGATTATGTTACTGGCATACTGGATTACAAAATAGGATTAGGCTATAAGTACAGAATATTGAGAGAGCTAAGCGCAGGTTTAGACGTTCAGCTTTTTAGGCTTAACTCTACACCAGAAACAAATCATTGGTGGATGAGCCAAAATTTTAAGGTAGAATATAATATGTTACCTAATGATAAACTTTCCCCGCTTTTCTATGCAGCACCAGGTATATTGCTTTTTGCAGACGATAGTCCACAGCTTTATCTGCAAAGGTGGGATTCCTTTTTTAATTTAAAATTTGGTGCAGGTTTAGAATATGATGTTTCAGACAGAGTTTCTTTTGAGCTAAACGGAGAGTGGAATGTAACCTTTTCAGATAAGATAGACAATTTACCACATGGACGAAGAGATGACTACTATTATACCTTTAGTCTTGGGCTAAATTATCATTTCGGTCCTTCGAGAACTAAATTTAAAAACAAACAATAAACTAGCAATCATGAAAAGAAGATTAACATACATAAAGATACTAAGTGTTTTCTTGATTCTTTTAGTTTCTTGTAATGAGGATAGAATTAATGAAAATGATTTTGGTATAATTAAAGGAAAGGTTGTTGCTGAAGGTAGTAATGCTCCTTTAGAAAACGTAAGAATTTCTACTAGCCCAGTAACTAGTACTGTGTTTACCGATGAGAAAGGAAATTTTATAATTGAAAACGTGCCTATGGGAGAATACGCTGTAGGAGCACGTTTAGACGGGTATCTAGCTACTTTTGAACCTGCTACAGTTGTTACTAATGCAGCCGTAAATGTTATATTTGAAATGCAAATTTCAACGGCAAATAATAGACCGCCAACAACTCCAGAATTAATAAAACCAACCGAAAACGAACTGCTTACAACAACGGAGGCTGTTTTTGAATGGAAATCCACAGACCCTGAAGAAGACCCAATAGTCTATGCTTTAGAGTTGAGAAATGATCAAAACGAAGAGGTCTTAATGTTTGAAGATATTGAAGATTCAACTTTTGTTTATTCTGAGTTAATGTTGGGTGCACAATATTTTTGGCAAGTATCTGCTACAGATAACATAAATCCAGCGGTTTTAAGCCCCGTAGGGACTTTTAAAGTTATAAATGCACCAGTAGACAACAGATTTTTGTTTGTTAGAAATATAGAGGGTAATAACGTTATATTTTCTGCAGATGAAGAAGGTAATGAATTTCAGCTTACTTCATTGAGCACAAACTGCTATAGACCGAGAAGAAATGTTTCGGCAAACAGAATTGCGTATTTACAAACTACAGGAGCTCAGGTAGATATTTATACAATGAAACGAGATGGAACCGATAAAGTGAAGGTAACTAGCAATGTAAAACCTCAAGGTTTTAATTTAAACGAAATTAATATTGCTTGGCCTAAAACTAGTGATAGAATCTATTTTCCTAATTTAGATAAACTCTATAGAATAAACTCAAACGGACAAGGACTTCAGATGGTATATCAAACTCCAGATGGAGCTTTAATTTCAGAAGTTAGTGTTAGTGAAAGTGCTAATTTAATTGTTTTAAAAACAAATAATCTCGATGGGTATAATTCTTCAATCTATTCTATAAATTTTAATGGAAATTTACTCAACACATTAATCGCAGGTGCTCCAGGAGCTACAAGTGGGCTAGATCTATCTGTTACTAATGGAAAGATTATTTACTCTTATGATGTTTCTGAGTTTCAAAGTACAGATTACAGAAGGTTAGATTCTAGAGTGTTTATGTACGATATAAACGACGCTACTACAACAGATATTTCTGATGAAAAACCTAATGGTACCAACGACTTAGAACCAATTTTCTCGCCAAATGAAGCTTTTATTATCTTTACCAATACCTCTAATGACGGTATTTCGCAAAAAGATGTGTACACTTTAGAAATTGGTGAAGCCCAATCTAGAGAAATGCTTTATACAGATGCTTTTATGCCCGATTGGGAGTAAAGTTGAAAAAAAAATTATACCCATAAAGCCCACACCTTTGTGGGCTTTTTTTTAATGCGTACTTTTGTGCAATAATTTTTTCTGATGAGTAAAGAAATTTCAAAAAGATACGCACAAAGAGGTGTTTCGGCAGGTAAAGAAGATGTGCATAATGCAATCAAAAATGTAGATAAAGGGCTGTTTCCTAAAGCATTTTGTAAAATAGTGCCAGACTACCTTACAAATGATGACGACTATTGTTTAATAATGCATGCCGATGGCGCTGGAACAAAATCGTCTTTGGCGTATACCTACTGGAAAGAAACGGGAGACGTTTCTGTGTGGAAGGGAATTGCTCAGGATGCATTAATTATGAATATAGACGACTTACTTTGTGTAGGTGCTGTAGATAGTATAATGTTGTCTTCAACAATAGGTAGAAACAAAAATTTAATTCCTGGAGAAGTTATTTCAGCAATAATTAATGGCACTGAAGATCTAATAAGTGAAATGAAACAGTTTGGGGTTACTATACATTCTACCGGTGGAGAAACCGCAGATGTTGGGGACCTTGTACGAACCATTATTGTAGATTCTACAGTTACTGCACGTATAAAACGAAGCAAGGTTGTTGATAATGCAAATATTAAAGCTGGAGATGTAATAGTGGGGCTGGCTTCATTTGGTCAGGCTACTTACGAAAAGGAATACAATGGCGGTATGGGTAGTAACGGGCTAACTTCGGCAAGACACGATGTTTTTGAAAAAGAACTAGCTTCAAAATATCCGGAAAGTTACGATGCTTCTGTTCCTTCAGATCTTGTGTATTCTGGATCAAAAAAATTGACAGATGTAGTTGAGGACAGTCCGCTAAATGCTGGAAAATTAGTTTTATCGCCAACGCGAACTTATGCGCCAATTATAAAAGAAATAGTTTCGCAATTCAGTAATAAAGAAATACATGGTATGGTCCATTGTAGTGGTGGAGCCCAAACCAAGATTCTTCATTTTATAGATAATTTACACATTATTAAAGACAATATGTTTGAAGTGCCGCCACTTTTTAAACTTATTCAAAATGAAAGTGGTACAGATTGGAAAGAAATGTATCAGGTTTTTAATATGGGCCATAGAATGGAATTGTTTGTGCCTGAGGAGATTGCGGAAGCTATAATCAATATTTCAAAATCGTTTAATGTAGATGCGCAAATAATAGGTAGGGTAGAAGCTTCAGAAGAAAAGAAGCTTACTATTAAATCTCAATTTGGTAACTTCAGTTACTAAGTCTATTAATAATTTCAGCAAAAACTTCTCTTAAAAAAGTGTAAATTTGCACTCATTATAAAATTTATATGCTAGACAAGCTTCAAATAATAAAACAACGTTTTGACGAGGTAAGTGACCTCATTATTCAACCAGACATCATAAGCGATCAAAAGCGTTATGTTCAATTGAATAAAGAATACAAAGATTTAAGAACATTGATGGATAAACGATCAGAGTTCTTAGAGCTTACAAATAATATTTCTGAAGCAGAAGAGATTATTGCCGATGGAAGTGATGATGAAATGGTTGAAATGGCTAAGCTTCAGCTTGAAGAAGCAAAAACACGTTTGCCACAATTAGAGGAAGAGATTAAGTTTCTTTTAGTGCCTAAGGATCCTGAAGACGCCAAGAATGCCGTTATGGAAATACGTGCAGGAACAGGAGGTGATGAAGCAAGTATTTTTGCAGGAGACCTTTTTAGAATGTACACAAAATACTGTGAAGGTAAAGGGTGGAAAACCAATGTTATAGACTTTAATGAAGGTACTAGTGGTGGTTTTAAAGAAGTTCAGTTTGAGATAGAAGGCGAAGATGTTTACGGAACCCTTAAATTTGAAGCTGGTGTACACCGTGTACAGCGTGTGCCACAAACAGAAACACAAGGACGCGTTCATACTAGTGCTGCTACAGTAATGGTTTTTCCTGAAGCTGAAGAGTTTGATATAGAAATAAACCCTAAAGATGTACGAGTAGATTTCTTCTGTTCTTCTGGGCCTGGTGGGCAGTCTGTAAACACTACCTATTCTGCAGTGCGTTTAACGCACGTTCCTACAGGAATAGTAGCACAGTGTCAAGATCAAAAATCGCAACATAAGAATAAGGATAAAGCCTTTAGAGTGCTTCGTTCTAGGCTGTACGATCTTGAACTTGCAAAAAAACAAGCTGAAGATGCGTTAAAAAGAGGCTCTATGGTAACTAGTGGAGACCGAAGCGCAAAGATTAGAACCTATAATTACCCACAAGGAAGGGTTACAGATCACCGTATAAACCTTACGCTTTACAATCTTGGTAATATAATAAATGGCGATGTTCAAGAAATAATAGACGAACTTCAGCTAGTGAGTAATACAGAAAAACTTAAGGAAACAGGCGAAACATTTTAGTTTTTCAATTAATAAATTATAGAAATATCCACTTCTTTTAAAAGATTAAGTAGAGACTATGACTACAGCACATTTAATTTCAGAAATTAGAAAAAAGAAATCTTTTCTTTGTGTAGGGCTAGATGTAGATCTTGAAAAAATACCAGCATTTTTGTTAAAAGAAGAAGATCCAATCTTTTCTTTTAATAAGGCTATTATAGATGCTACACATCAATACGCTGTAGCTTTTAAGCCCAATACAGCTTTTTATGAGGCTTATGGTATTAAAGGATGGAAGTCTTTAGAGAAGACCATTGCGTATTTAAATAAAAACTATCCCGAAATATTTACGATAGCAGATGCAAAACGCGGCGATATAGGTAATACCTCTTCGCGATATGCAAAAGCATTTTTTGAAGATCTTGGTTTTGATTCTGTAACTGTAGCTCCTTATATGGGAAAAGACTCTGTTGAGCCATTTCTTGCTTTTAAAGACAAGCATACTATTTTGTTAGCTTTAACATCTAATGAAGGTGCGTTTGATTTTCAAACAAAAATCATTGAAGGAGAAGAGTTGTATAAACAAGTATTGAAGACAGCTTCAAAGTGGAAGAACAGCGAGAATTTAATGTATGTTGTAGGTGCGACAAAGGCAGAGTTTCTTGCTGATGTTCGCAAATATGTGCCAGATAGTTTTTTATTGGTTCCTGGGGTTGGAGCGCAAGGAGGGAACCTACAAGATGTTTGTAAATACGGGATGACAGAAGATATAGGTCTTCTTGTAAATTCTTCTAGAGGGATTATATACGCTTCTTCAGAGAATGATTATGCTGAAGCTGCAGCAAAGGCGGCTAAAAAAATTCAGCTAGAAATGAATGCTATAATTGATGGAGTTCATAGATCAATTAAATAGAATAATCCAGCTTTCTAAAACACCTGAGCGCATCGTGTCGCTCGTACCTTCACAAACCGAACTTTTAGTAGACTTAGGCCTAAAGACTAATCTTGTAGGGGTAACTAAGTTTTGTGTGCATCCACCAAATTTAAGGGATGAGGTTGCAATAGTTGGCGGAACCAAAAGTGTGAAATTTGAAAAAATAAAAAACCTTCGGCCAGATATTATTATTTGTAATAAAGAAGAAAACACTCAGGGAATGGTTCGTCAATTAGAGGAAATAGCTCCTGTTTGGATCAGCGATGTTGACACCATTGATGGTAGTATAGACTTGATTAAACAAATGGGTGAAGTGTTTTTTATTAAAGAAAAAGCTTCAGATTTAATTTTAAATATTGAGAAGGAGTGGAACCAATTTAAAGAATTTACCAAAGCTAAAAAGCTAAAAAAGGTAGTGTATTTAATTTGGAAAAACCCCTATATGGCAGCAGGGAATACTACTTTTATTAATTCGTTATTACTCGAAAATAAATTTGAAAATGTAGTACTTGCTAAAGCGAGTCGCTACCCAGAGGTTAATACAAATGATTTTGAGAAAGCCGATTTAATACTGCTGTCTACAGAACCTTTTCCTTTTACAGCTCTTGATGTAAAAGAGTTACAGCAGGAGTTTAAAACTGAAGTTAGATTGGTAGACGGTGAATACTTTAGTTGGTACGGATCGCGCTTATCTAAGGCGTTTAATTATTTTAAAACACTTCACTAATCATTCATCTATTTTGGGAAAGGATAGTTGTTTAATTTCTTGAAACAATTTCTCTGCTTGATGATGTACCTTTTCACTTTTATGTTTGTCTACTAAAGCTAACTCAAAAGACTTCTTCATTAAATGTTTGTATTTATCATTTAATTTTTCAGATTTTGATTTTTTCTTAAACCACAACATTAGTACTGCTTTTTTTACACTTACAAAGGTAAGTGCCAAACTAATAAAGTATTATTAAGGTGAGGTTAATAGTATCATAAAATGAAACTGTTTAAACTGCTGAAAATCAATCACTAATTGATTAATCTTGAAGTGCAAAAACTTTTTGCAAAAGACTAGTAGTTCTCGATGATATATTATTGCGAATATCTTTTTCTTCTACACTTATCATTTTATAAACCCCGCTAAGTGCTTCAGTTGTTACATAATCTGTTAAGTCTGGATTTACTTTTGTTACAAAGGGTACAGTATTGTATTTGTTTATGATATTAGACCAAATTTGGTCTGCTCCAACTTTAGAAAATGAGTTGTTTATAACTGGAGTAAACTTTGAATAAAGCTCATTGTTGGTGCGTTGTTTCAGATAATTTGTAGCAGCGTCATCAGATCCTAAAAGAATATTCTTTGCATCGGAAAAAGTAATTTCTTTTACAGCATTTACAAAGATAGGTGTCGCTTCTTTTACAGCGTCTTCAGCAGCTCTATTTAATACTTTTATACCTTCATCTGCTAAGCTTCCTAAGCCTATATCTCTAAGGGTTTGGTCTACTTTCTGTAATTCTGAAGGCAAACCAATCTTAACTAGTTGATTTCCGTAAAAACCATCTTTTTGCGTTAGTTTGGTTACTTGTTTATCTATACCTAAGTCTAAAGCTTGTCGTAAACCACTAGCAATCATGTTAGGGTCCATAGCAGTTGTAGTTTCTGTAGGTAGTGAATCAACTACCTGCTGTAGCTCTGCACAAGAGGTTAATGCAATAAAAGAACAGCAAACAAATATTTTTTTAAGTATCATAATTTTAAAATAATGTGAAATTCAAATATAAAAAAGCCCTTCAAATATGAAGGGCTTTTATAATAAAAAGATTTAAAATCTTAATTATTTAATAACTTTTACAGTTTTAGTTGCGTTACCAATAGTTACTTGAACTAAGTAAGCACCAGAAGAAAGACCGCTCATATCAACTCTAGGAGAGATAGCGTCTGGTTGAAGTGAAATAACAGCTTTACCTAATACGTCGTAAACAGTTACGTTGTTTACAGTGCTTTTAGTGCTGATGTTTAATACATCTTTTACTGGGTTAGGGTATACGCTAAATGAATCTGCTGCGAAATCTTCTACACCTGCTGCTGCACTAAATACAACATCATCAATATAGTATTCGTTGTTTGGATCAAAAGAGTATAAATCAAGACCTCCTAAGATTGGCACATCATCCATTGGTTGAGTAGGAACTTGAACACCATTGATAGTCATTGTCCAAGTAATAGCGTCTATGTCAAAAACAATATTTACATCAAACCAGAAATCGTGAGGGAAGCTCCAAGTGTAAATTGCATCTGGATCATCAACGTTTCCGTAAGCACCACCTAATCCAGGAGCACCACCAGCACTTTGTACATTGTTGAAAACTAAGTTTGGAGAAAGGAAAACTCCATTTCCACCATTTCCAGCTCCACCATTTTCTGTAGCACCTTGAAAGTTAAAATATGCAGATTTTCCTCCAGGAATGTACATTTTAAAATCTAATTGGTATACTCCAGTAGGTTGGTTTCCTAATAATAATAATGCATCTTGCACACCATCACCACCAATAAAACCAGACTGTCCACCAGAATTAGCATACTCGTCGCTGACAATTATATCGCCACCACCAGCTGTACCATCCCAGCTTGACCAATGTTCTTCGTGTAAAGGACCTGTTGAGTAATCCTCCATATCGTCATTGATTATTTGTGCATTTGCACTAAACGTAAATGCACCTAAAGCTAGTGCTAAAAAGTAAATTTTTTTCATAATGTTAATTTTATAATTGTTTAATATTGATGGTGCAATATACAAAAAATATAAATTGCAGCAATTTTTTTTTAAAATATTTATGATATCAATTATGTTCTAAGGCTATATGTTCTTAAGGTTTTAACTAAATTTGCAATTCAAATTTTAATTAAAGAATAGAATGAAACAGATTGCTCCCTATAAGCCAAAAAATAAAGTGCGAATTGTAACTGCCGCTTCTCTCTTTGACGGTCACGATGCTGCCATTAATATTATGAGGCGAATAATACAAACAACAGGTGTAGAAGTTATTCATTTAGGCCATGATAGAAGTGTGGAAGAGGTTGTTAATACAGCAATACAAGAAGATGCTAATGCAATTGCTATGACTTCATACCAAGGCGGTCATAATGAATACTTTAAGTATATGTATGATTTGTTGCAGGAGAAAGGAGCTGGACATATTAAAATTTTTGGCGGCGGTGGCGGCGTTATCTTGCCTTCAGAAATTAAAGACTTGATGGATTACGGGATTACTCGTATATATGCTCCCGATGATGGCCGTGAAATGGGTCTTCAAGGAATGATAAATGATCTAGTAGCACAATCAGACTTTCCTATTGGCGATTCGTTAAACGGAGAATTATCAAAACTCTCTCAAAAAGATAGCGGAGCTATAGCTAGAATAATTTCTTCAGCAGAAAATTTTCCCGAAATTGCAAAAGAAGCTCTTGATGAAATTCATATAAAAAATAAAAAAAATACAGCTCCAGTTTTAGGAATTACAGGAACTGGCGGTGCCGGAAAATCTTCTTTAGTAGATGAATTAGTACGTAGATTTTTAATTGATTTTCCTGAAAAAACCATAGGTATCATTTCTGTAGATCCTTCAAAAAGAAAAACAGGAGGCGCATTGTTAGGCGATCGTATTCGTATGAATGCTATTAATTCTCCTCGTGTTTATATGCGAAGTTTAGCAACTAGACAAAGTAATCTAGCGCTTTCTAAATACGTAGCCGAAGCTATTCAAGTTTTAAAAGCTGCCGAATACGATTTAATAATACTTGAAACTTCTGGTATTGGTCAAAGTGATACCGAAATACTAGAGCATAGCGATGTCTCTCTATATGTTATGACACCAGAATTTGGAGCCGCTACTCAATTAGAAAAGATTGATATGCTCGATTTTGCCGATCTTGTTGCTATAAATAAATTTGACAAACGCGGTTCGCTAGATGCGCTTCGCGACGTTAAAAAACAATATGTACGCAACCATCAACTTTGGGAAACTCCGCAAGATGAACTTCCCGTTTATGGTACAATCGCTTCACAATTTAACGACCCTGGTATGAATAAGCTTTATAAAGCTGTTATGGGGGAAATTGCTGAAAAAACCGATTCTGAACTTAAAAGTGATTTTCATGTTTCTGAAGAAATGGAAGAGAAAGTATTTGTTATTCCACCTTCAAGAACACGCTACCTTTCAGAAATTTCAGAAAATAACAGGAGTTATGATAAAAGAGCTTCAGAACAAGCAGAAGTTGCTCAAAAACTCTATGGAATCTTTAAAACCCTTGAAACGGTTAGCGGAAAAATACCCCTGCTAAGTAAAGCAGGTTTAGAATTAGATTCAACTGTAGATTCAGAAAACAACAAAGATCTTTTAAAACTATTGTTAGCTGAATTTGATCGCGAAAAATTAAATTTAGACCCCTACAATTGGGAGGTAATTACAGCTTGGGACGCTAAAGTAAATAGATACAAAAACCCTGTCTATAGTTTTAAAGTTCGCGGTAAAGAGATAAATATTAAAACACATACAGAGTCGCTTTCGCATTCGCAAATTCCTAAAGTTGCTTTGCCAAAATACCAAGCTTGGGGTGATATCTTAAGATGGGCGCTTCAGGAGAACGTACCGGGAGAGTTTCCATATACTTCAGGGCTTTATCCATTTAAAAGAACAGGTGAGGATCCTGCAAGAATGTTTGCAGGCGAAGGTGGACCAGAGCGTACCAATCGCCGTTTTCATTATGTAAGTATGGGCTTGCCTGCTAAACGACTTTCTACGGCTTTTGACAGTGTGACCCTCTACGGAAATGACCCCGATTTAAGACCAGATATTTACGGTAAAATTGGTAATGCAGGGGTTTCTATTTGTTGTTTAGACGATGCCAAAAAACTGTATTCAGGTTTCGATTTAACTAACCCAATGACATCTGTAAGTATGACTATTAATGGCCCTGCACCTATGTTACTTGGCTTTTTTATGAATGCTGCCATAGATCAAAACTGTGAGAAGTATATAGTAGAAAATGGATTGCAAGAAGCTGTTGAAGAGAAGATTGAACGCCTTTATAAAGAGAAAGGAATTGAGCGTCCAAAATACCAAGGAGAACTTCCAGAGAGTAACAATGGGTTAGGCCTTATGTTGCTCGGGGTTACGGGCGATCAGGTTTTAGAAGAAGATGTTTACACAAAGATTAAATACGAAACACTGCAACAAGTACGCGGTACAGTTCAGGCAGATATTCTAAAAGAAGACCAAGCACAGAATACCTGTATTTTCTCTACAGAATTTGCTTTGCGTTTAATGGGAGATGTACAAGAGTATTTTATAGCCAAAAAAGTTAGGAATTTTTATTCGGTTTCTATCAGCGGTTATCATATAGCAGAGGCTGGTGCAAACCCAATAACTCAATTGGCTTTTACACTTGCTAATGGTTTTACCTACGTAGAGTATTACTTGAGCCGTGGAATGGATATAAATGAGTTTGGGCCCAACTTGTCGTTTTTCTTTAGCAATGGTATAGATCCAGAATATGCTGTAATAGGTAGAGTTGCTAGAAAAATATGGGCTAAAGCACTTAAGGAAAAATACGGGGCTAATTCAAGAGCACAGATGCTTAAGTATCACATACAAACATCAGGGCGTTCTTTACACGCTCAAGAAATAGATTTTAACGACATCCGTACTACTCTTCAAGCCTTGTATGCTATTTACGACAATTGTAATTCACTCCATACCAATGCTTATGACGAAGCTATTACTACGCCTACAGAAGAGAGTGTACGTCGTGCTATGGCAATTCAATTGATTATTAATAAGGAATTAGGCTTGGCGAAAAATGAAAATCCTATACAAGGTTCGTTTATTATAGAAGAATTGACAGATCTTGTTGAAGAGGCAGTCTTAAAAGAATTTGATAGTATTACCGAACGCGGTGGGGTTTTAGGTGCTATGGAAACTATGTACCAAAGAAGCAAGATACAAGAGGAAAGCTTGTATTATGAAACCTTAAAACACAATGGCGATTTCCCTATCATAGGTGTGAATACTTTTTTAAGTAGTAAAGGGTCTCCAACTGTTCTTCCTGCTGAAGTGATACGCGCTACAGAAGAAGAGAAACAAGTGCAAATCCAAACACTTAATAACCTTCATAAAATGTATGATGAAAGTGCTTCAGCTGCTATTGAAAAAATTCAGTTGGCAGCTATTCATAATCAAAATATGTTTGAACAACTTATGGAAGCTACTAAAGTGTGCTCCCTTGGTAAAATAACAGAAGCGTTATTTGAAGTAGGTGGACAATACAGACGTAATATGTAGAGAATTAATTTTTAAACACGACAACTTCAGTATTATACATGGTTTTTGTTGATGTATAATTGAACTTGTGTGATGTTAATACAATAGGGTAAACGATGTAATTTGTTTGCCCTATTTTGTTTTAAATTAATACACTAAATAAATCAATCTGTTAAACAGTTTTTTTAAAAGTTGAAATTAATAAATAGTGTAGCAACCTTCTTTTGTGTATAAAAGAGAGTCGTGAAAATAATTATATAAGGACACTTAATTAGAGAGTAAGCCTCCAGTTGTGTTGAAGTTTTCTGAATTTCTTTAACTCATGTCTAAGCAATGGTAGAAAATCTTTGCCATTGCTATTTGCTCTTTCTAATCGCTCACAGTTTTTATAAAGCAAATTTGAAAGACGCATTACTGAAGCTGCGTATTTGTGTTTTTCTTCGGCAAAAGAATGATTTTCGGCTTTTAGTATTTGTGGCCCTAAAGAAATAGATTGTTGTATTATATCTCCAGTGAAATAAATATTGGGGTCTTCTTTGCCATTCTTCTGTAAATGAGCTAAATCATGAGCTATATAGCTAGAAATATTTCTAGCTAAGGAGAATATATCCTGTGCTTTTGTATAAACAGCAGAGTGTTGATTTTTTCCAAATGAATGGGATGACATTATTTCTTTTCTTTTTATATAGCAACTCAAATTTAGTGACATCTTAGCGGTTTATACTATCAATATTAAGGTAAATTAATATATTTGCTTTAAATATTAACGACTTTTTAAAAATTACTTTAAAATGAACATTGATTCTTTAAACTGGAAAATACTTAATTGTCTTCAGAAAAATGCACGACAACCAAACACCGAAATAGGAAGGCAAGTAGGTATTAGTTCACCTGCAGTTTCTGAACGAATTAAAAAAATGGAAGACTCGGGTGTCATTAATGGGTATTTTACTTCTGTTTCGCCTTTTGAGGTTGGTTATCAATTTAAAGCGATAATAACACTTCGTGCGTTTATGGGTAAGTTAAAGCCTTTTCTTGAAATTGTAAAAACCTATGATGAGGTTATAAATTGTTATCGAATAACAGGAAACGAAAATATTGTAATGGAGGTAGCTCTTAAAAATCAAAAGCACCTTGAATCATTTATAGATCAGCTTATAATTTACGGAGAAACAAAAACGCAGATTGTTCTTTCTCACGTTGTGAAAAACAATGATTTAAAACCCGTAAAGTAAATTAAATATTAGTGGTTTTCGTTTTCTTTAAAAGGAAGTATAACCAAATAGTTAACGCAGCTATAAAGAGTAGAAATATTGAAAAAATTATCCAAGTATTGAAATAGCCAAAACTATTTACAAGATTCATCCCGCCGTTATGGCCTATTAAATGAGCAAAACTAAAACTCATGCTATAAAGGGCCATATAACTTCCTTTTCTTCCTTTTGGAGACATTTCTAGTGCTAATGCATTTGAAAAAGGAAAACCTATCATTTCACCAAAGGTCATTAACAGCATAGCGACAATTAAGATGCCGCTCCAGCTTGTCATGTTCAATACTAAGAAACTAAGGCCTAAAAAGAAGATACCCCAAAAGGTAGCCATTGTTTTTGAAATCTTTTTTCTGTCTAACCATGCAATTAAAGGCATTTCAAAAATTACGATTGTAGCTCCGTTTATAAATAATAACCATCCAATTACATCTTCAGATAAAAAATGCACCTTTTCATAATAAATAGGCATCACAGAAAAATACTGAACAAAAGCAAGACTATTTGCAATCATTATAATTATAAAGACTAGAAATAGTTTGTTTAAATAAGGGGGGAGTCCTTCCTTTATTAGCACAGTATTTTCTTCAATGTTTTCTTTTACTTTTTTCGGTTTAAGCAATATAAAAACACCTAATGATGCAACCATACATGTAAGTCCATCTATCCAAAATAGTGCTGTGTAGTTGATGTTTGCAATTATCAATCCACCTACCAAGGGTCCAATTGAAAACCCTAAGTTTATTGCTAAACGTATTAAGGCTATACTTCGCGTAATATTACCTGGCTTTGAGTATGCGTCGGCAGCTACAAAAATGGCGGGTCGCCCCGCATCAGCCATCAAAGTTAATATGAAGATGCCAATACAAAACCCATAAAATGTATCTATAAATTGAAGCAGTATAAACCCAATTCCACCTAAGAACAGACTGGATAAAATTACTTTATAAAAACCTATAGAGTCTGTCAGTCTTCCGCCAATATAGGTTCCTACTAATGAGCCAAGCCCAAAGCAAGACATAATCCATCCTACTTGCGGTAAGCTAAAGCCTTCTTCATTTATAAGATAAAGTGATAAGAAGGGGATAACCATAGCGCCTGCACGGTTTATAAAGGTAACCAAAGACAATAGCCATATTTCTCGAGAAAGTCCTCGAAAGTTAGCTAAGTAATTAGTGTATATTTTTTTCATCCTTGGTTAGTTGTGTAAATATAAAACGTCCCGGTTAAGGCCGGGACGTTTTAATATTGAATAAACTTATATCTCTATAATCAATACATACATCGCCAGCTTTTCTTTATTAAAAAACCATGATATTTTGTCCAGATGTATGTGGTTGTATTCATTATATTATTTTAATAAACCAAATGTAGTGAAAATATTTATTGCCCTAATTATTTTTTAGAGCTAATCTAAAACTCTTTTTAAAGTCATACCAAATCTAACGGCTGCTTTATCGTACATGTTTCCCATTCTAATAAGGCTAGGTTTAGGGTGGTTTTCATTAGCTTTTAAAAACTCTTCAAGCCAATTTGTAGAGGTAATTCCACTTTTTCCTAGAGGGACATCATTTATAAAAGAAAAGTTTCCGACAACATTAAATCCTTCTGCTCTATTAACTTCAATTTCGGAGAGAATATTTGCAGGATTTGAAGTTTCATAAAATGAAATTTTCAGATTTCCTTTTGCCGGTTGCTTGGCGATACCCGCATCATATCCAAAATACAACCAGTCTGTTTGAATGTGCATTGTGTATTTTATAGTTGAATCATTCAAAACAAACGCTATGGGGTGATCGTAATTTTTGATACGGTTGTTTAAAGCTGCAACAAAAATTTGGGGGAATATAGAATCTTTAGCAAAAAAATAATCTTGTTCCCAATCCAAGGCTTCTTCGGTGTCTAACTTGCCTTCTATTTTTTCTTTTATATAATCTAAAAACTTACTTTCGGTTAAATTATCTGCATTAAAATGAAGGTCATTATAAGTAAAAACAACATTTATTTTTTCTTCAGCTGCTAAAAAGGCCATTTCTTTTTTATCTAACCTAATATGTTGAGCAAATAAAAACTGAGGTATAATTAAGAGTAGAATACTTGAGAGGAAAAATCTGTACATATTATATTTTTTGCCAAATATAAATATAAACTTGAAGTTTAAAATTCTTTTCTATTTTTACTGAAAACTATTCAATGAAGAATTTAATACTTATATGCTTTTTGTTTTTTAGTGTATTGCTTTCCGCGCAAAAGGAATCTCTTATTGCTGAAAGTAAGGCTGCACAACAAGAGCTTAATGAAGAATTTAGCAATCCTGAAACAACCATACTTGAGCGAAGAGATTTTAAAAAATTTAAAGGCTTAGAGTTTTATCCAATTGACGCAAAGTATATAGTGGAGGCTAAGTTTATTCGCACACCAGACGAGGAACCCTTTTTAATGCCTACCACTACTTCTCGTACTCCAGAGTACGTAAAATACGGCGAAGCACATTTTACTATTGATGAGGAAACATTTGTGTTGAATCTTTTTAAAAGTACCCAAGCCTATGACGAACCGGGTTATGAAGACTACCTTTTTCTGCCATTTACAGACTTGACTAGTGGAGATGGCTCTTATGGCGGTGGGCGATTTTTAGATCAAAGAATTCCAGAAGGCGATACTATTATAATAGATTTTAATAAAGCTTACAATCCGTATTGCGCGTACAGCCCGCGGTATTCTTGTCCTATTCCACCTAAGGAAAACGATCTATTAATACGAATAGAGGCGGGGGTTAAAGATTTTGGGGAACATTAAATATATTTAACCAACCACATACCCAAAAATACCATTGCAAAACCAACAACAAAGCTGCTGATGGTATAAAAAGCAAAAGTCATAAAATCACCGCTTTTTAGAAAAACGTGATTTTCATAAGCAAATGTAGAAAAGGTAGTAAAGCCACCACAAAATCCAGTTGCTAAAAACAGCACAGTGTTTTGTGAAAGTGTTTCATTTTTTAAAGCAAATCCTAGAATTAAACCTATTAATAAACTTCCTATAATGTTTGCTGTAAAGGTGCCGTAAGGAATACCGGTTTCGTAATTATTTAAATATTTAGAGAGTCCATATCTAAAAGTACTGCCTAAACCACCTCCTAAAAAAACTAATGCTAATTGCTTCATTTATAATTCTTCTTCAGTAGTTTCTACAGAGTTTATAATAGGAAGATATACTTCGGTTAACCAGTTTGCTGGATTCGCTACTTTTTCTGGATCGGTGATATAAACTTCAAACATTTTTCGGTCTGTAGCTAGCTCGTAACCATTTTTTTCGATGTATTGATTTCCTTTGGTATAGGCTTCTGGAAGATGCTCGTAATTTCCTTTCAATGATATTTTAACAGCCCTTACAGGATCCATAAAGCCACAAACTACAGAGCTTCCTTTAGGTGTAATTACTTGTTCCTTCACTGGAATACAAGTTGAAAATATAACAGTTCCGTTTACGCTATCAATTTCGTTGTAGAGCGAAAAGGGTTTTCCTGCCATATTTAAATTATTTTCGGTTACAAAGCTCATAACCTCATTCATCATTTGTTTTGTTTTATCGTTAAGTTCTCCAAGTTTTGAGACAGAAGCCATGTACATATAATAACCACCTCCGTATTGAGTAACGCCATCTACGTTTATAGAGTAGCGTTTCATCTCTTCTTCAACTTCTTTGGCTATGCCTTCTAAACCAGCTGTATTCATTTGGTGCATAGCGGCTTCAAAATCAAAACCACTCAATGTGTAGTAGGCTTTGTCTATTAAGGGGTGTTCTCCCTTCATTCCCCAACTTACTTTTGTGCCATTGGGTACTTCTTCAAAAAGCCAATACACTTTAGGATTTCTTTCTCCAGCAGGAGTTTTTAGCATTAAATCTTGTTCTATTTCTTTATTCGGAATAACCTTAGTGGTGGTCATAGCGCCACTCATTTCGCCTTCCCAAGAGTAGGATGCACCTTCGCCAACCGTTTTTTCGGCATATGTAAAGGTCATTGTAGGGTCTTCTTTTTTCCAAGGCCCCCATTTTTCCCAAGTCTTGTAGTCGTTAACGATAGAAAAAGCAACCTCTGGTGGCCCTTCAATAACAAGCGAGTCCTTAATGTTATAGCTGCCATCTTTTGTTCCAAAAAAGATTGCACTGCCTATAAAAATGATGAGGATTAAAAAAAATAGGTACTTTAATATTTTCATAAAATGGGAAGTGTTGTTTGTTGATGCTAAGATAATGAAATTTCATAGATGTAATTGATAATCAATATTTGGCATTTTTCCAATTTCTTAGCATTCTTTTGCCAACAATATTTTAGTACATTTGCTAGAATCTTAAAATTTTTAAAATGAAAAAGACCTTTTTTATTGCGATGGCAATGAGTGGTTTATTGTTTTTTTCTTGTCAAGAAAACAAAACACAAAAAGACGCGACTCAAGTAGAAGCTGAAGTAACTACAGAATTTGATTATAATGTAGAGACCTTTGGAGATGTGAAAGTATTGCGTTACCAAATCCCAGGTTGGGACAAACTAAGCTTAAAAGAGCAAAAATTAGTATACTATCTTACCCAAGCCGGATTAGAAGGAAGGGATATAATGTGGGACCAAAATTACCGTCACAACCTCACTATAAGAAAAGCTTTAGAAAATATTTACACCAATTATAAAGGTGATAAAAACACCGAGGATTGGACTGCTTTCGAAACTTATTTAAAGCGTGTTTGGTTTAGTAATGGTATTCATCACCACTATTCTAATGATAAGCTGAAGCCTGAGTTTTCTTCAGATTATTTAAAACAACTTTTAGCCGACACTAATACTACTTTAGAAGGCGAAGCTTTTGAAGTAATCTTTAACGATGCAGATTCTAAAAAAGTAAATCAAGCTAAAGGTGTAGACAATGTAGCAATGAGCGCTGTAAATTTTTATGGACCAAATGTTACCAATAAGGATGTGGAAAGTTTTTATGCTAAAATGAAATCTCCAGACCCTAAAAAACCGTTGTCTTTTGGTCTTAATTCGAAATTAGTTAAAGAAAATGGCGAACTTAAAGAGTTAGTTTATAAGTCTGGCGGGCTTTACGGACCTGCAATAGACAAGATAATTGAGTGGCTTGAAAAAGCACAAGGGGTAGCCGAAAACAAAGCACAAGGCGATGCACTTGGTCTTTTAATTAAATACTATAAAACTGGAGATCTTCAAACTTGGGATGACTACAATGTAGCTTGGACCGCTGCTACCGAAGGAAATATAGATTATATAAACAGTTTTATTGAAGTGTATAACGATCCGTTAGGATATAGAGGTTCTTATGAAACTATTGTTCAGATAAAAGATTTTGATATGTCTGAAAAAATGGCTGTTCTTTCTGAAAACGCTCAGTGGTTTGAAGATAATTCACCATTAATGGAAGCTCATAAAAAGAAAGAAGTTGTAGGTGTAACCTATAAGGTAGTAAACGTTGCTGGTGAAGCTGGAGATGCTTCCCCAAGTACGCCAATAGGTGTTAACCTTCCAAATGCAAACTGGATACGCGCAGCTGTAGGTAGTAAATCTGTTTCCTTAGGAAATATAATTGAAAGTTATAACAATGCAGGTAGCTCTGGAAGATTAAAAGAATTTGTAAATGACGCTGAAGAACTAGAACTAGAAGAAAAATACGGTCAGAATGCAGATAAACTTCATACCGCGCTTCACGAAGTAATAGGTCATGCTTCTGGACAATTAAATCCAGGGGTTGGCGAAACCAAAGAAACACTTAAAAACTATGCGTCTACTCTAGAAGAAGGTCGCGCAGATTTAGTTGGACTTTACTATTTATACAATCCAAAACTTCAGGAATTAGGATTGGTAGAAGACTGGAAAAAAACAGGAATGGCTGCCTATGATGGCTATATTCGCAATGGATTGATGACGCAATTAATTCGCTTAAATTTAGGCGATGATGTAGAGGAAGCACATATGCGTAACCGTCAATGGGTATCTGCCTGGGTATTTGAGAAAGGAAAAGCAGACAATGTAATTGAAAAAATTACACGCGATGGTAAAACCTATTTCAATATAAACGATTACGATAAGCTTCACGACTTATTTGGACAATTGCTACGCGAAACACAACGTATTAAGAGTGAAGGAGATTACGCAGCAGTTGAGCATTTAGTAGAAACTTACGGTGTAAAAGTAGATCAGGCTATACATGCAGAAATATTAGAGCGCAACAAGCAATTTACTTCTGCTCCTTATAGTGGGTTTGTAAACCCAGTGTTAGTTCCTAAAATGAATGATAATGGCGAAGTTGAAAGCATTAGTGTAGAGCAGCCAAAAACATTTGCTGAACAAATGATGTTTTACTCAAATGAGTACAGCAATTTACAATAAGCATAGCTTACTTTAAAAGTATTAAAACCTCCTGTATATATTCTTAATAGGAGGTTTTTTTATGTTTAATTGATTTTTTCTTGAATCTGAATAATAGAAAAATAGTCTAGGATAGAGTACTTAATAGCAAAAGGCATAGACAGAAGTAGATTAACGTCACGAGGTTTTGGAGAAACCCAATTAGTAAACTACTGCGGTAATGGCGTAGAATGTACCGAGGCCGAACACCAACAAAAAGACAAAATGAATTTGTTGTAGTGAAAAAATAGCACTCTAGAATATCAACACAAAAAAGCCCTCTAAATAGAGGGCTTTTTTGTGTTCTAGACCGATAGATTAATCATCTTTTAAATAATAAATCACCTACGAATTATTAATAAAAAAAACACATTTTTTTATAGTGTTAACATTGTAATAACCTGATAATTAGTTGAAAAAACCTGTTGGCGTGTATTTTAAATTACACTTAATCCGATTTTTTCACCTTTTAATCTGATTTATTTAACACTTAATCGAAAATATATTTGCATTTAAGTGAAAATTATGATATTAACCTGTTAATTTATTAAGTTTGGCGTGTTTTTGTTAAATAAAATTAATAGAAATCTTAAAATTTTGACAAATACTCTACAGGGGATTATTTGGTCTTAAATTAAATTTTGGTTGAATGTTATTTAGATATATATATGAAAAATAAATTACTTTTCAGAAGCGTATTATTAGTGTTGTTATTTGCTGTTTTTAATAGCACTATCTTTAATGCTAATACTAACGATTACAATATTAATGTTTCTGTATTAGAAAAAGAGTCTAACGAAAAAGTAGCCATAAACGAGTTTACTATGTCGTTAACTCCTACTGATGAAACCTGTTCTGGTAATGGTCAAATTACTATAGATATAGCTAATACCGAAGCAGGGGCAGAGTTTGAGTTTTTAATCTTCCAATTGCCTAATGAAACAACGTCAATACGTGTTATAAATGGTATTATAGCATTGGATGATACCTTAACTTATGTAGAGTCATCATTGCCTTCAGGAGATTTTAAAATTGTTGCAACACAAGTTGTTGGGGTAGAAAGCAATGAACAAACGGAGACGACAACTATTGTAAATGATATTGAAAACCTTGTTTTCTCCTTAGCTCAAACTCCGCTGTGTACTGGCGAGATGATTACGGTAAATGTTACTGAGGGTCACCCTGATACTTACGAACTTAGAGATCTTTCTAATAATATTGTTATTGCACCCCAAGCTTCAAATGAGTTAACGGCACTTGCAGGTGACTATAATGTAGTTGTAACCGATATATGTGGTAATAGTGCATCATTAGGAGTTACCGTTTTAGACGACCCAGCTGTGTATACTTTGGCTAGAAACAATGGTGAGTTTGGTTTTTGGGATCTAGCAGATTGTAATACCATATACCATAAAGATAAAATAGAGTATAATGGTACAGATATTATTGCGGATGCACGTTTCCCTATAAATGTGGTGGTTACTATTGAAAACCCTATAAGTGGAATAGATACTGTAATTAATAACACTTGGAATACTAATGCAGATAACGAACAAGAGGTATTAATTCCTTTTTACGAGGGAGAAAGCTATGATTATACCGTAATTTTAACAGATGCCTGCGGAATAGTTTTTACGGATATTTTTACCATAGATGCAACTCCAAGTATTCGCAGAAACTTTTTTACAGCTGCTTGTGGTACAAAATATGTTAGATTTGGGAACTTTCGATATTTTAAAGAACCTATGGATGTTACCTTTACTTCCTATCCAGCTGGTTTTGACCCTGCCGATTTTAATGCCGATTTTACCCCTGGAACTTATACCAATACTTATTCCTCAATACCCTCAAGCATAGATTTTGGCGATGCAATTTCTGCAGGTTTACCTGAAGGAATCTATACAGTTGAGTTTACTTCCTGCGGAAGAACAATAGTAGATAACGTTAATGTTATAAATGACGTTACCTATAGTGTAAGGCTAAATCGTATTCATGCAGGCTGTGAAGAAGACGAAGGCTCCATTAATTTTTTTATAAGAGCTAGTGCATCCAATAATCAAGCTGATGATTTAGTTTCCACACATATTACATCGGCTCCAGCCGATTTTATAACTAATTATGGAGCATTACCCTTTGACGTTTCTAATAATATTTTAGCTTCCAATGGACAATTCTATATGAATTCATTACCTGCAGGGGATTATACGGTGGAAGTGGTAGGAACCTGCGGAGTACCGATAGCACCATTTGATTTTACTATTAACCCTAAAAACATTTCCTATACGGTAACTCCTACATTAAATTGTGGTAGTTTTAATGTATTTGCTTCTCTTTCTTCATATTTAGGAAATGAAAAACTTTTTGTTCAAAAATATTTTCCTGCTTCGGGAAAATGGGGGCATCCAACAACAGGAAATTTATATACGGAGGGTAATATTATTAACAGTAATGATGCGATACCGATTGCTGATGATAACAACTCTTCTGCTTATAAGACTATTTCTGGAACAGTCTCAAATATAGTTGCTACTGGTCAGTTTAGGGTAATTGTACAGTCTACTATATTTGGAAATGGCACCAATGCTCTTGACCGATGTAGGGAGGTTTTAGATACTTTTAATGTACCTGAAAATGGGGTTACTTTAAATAATTATTACGTAGCTAACTGTACCAGTGGAAATACCGAATTGGTAATAGATGCGATGGGTGTAGCACCTTTAAATTATGAAATCACTGAATTTAATGGTACACCAACCTCTATAAACAATGGCGTTAATCCCATTTTCACAGAATTAGCTCCTGGTGAATACACTGTTGAGATAGAAGACGGTTGTGGTAATGTGGCTGTTTTTAATTTTAAAACAGATGTGGTGAAACCCCCTGTAATTCGCCCAAGTAATTTGTGTGATGGCGAAAATGGATCTCTATTTGTTTCAGGCTTGTCTTTTTTAGATATTGAATGGACTAAAGATGCAGATCCTACTGTAATTGCAACAGGTAATACGCTTAATTTCACGCCTTTTGACCAAGCGACTGATGAAGGGACCTACTTTGCAACACTTTCCTATAATCCAAACCCAAACTCTTGTATTGCACAAACTTTAAGTTTTGAGGTTATTGTTCCTCAGCCTGCCCCAGAAGCTGGAACGGGACAAACAATAGATATACTACAAGAAGACGCGAGTGTTGTTAATCTATTTGATTATCTCACTCCGCCTTATGATAATTATGGTGATTGGACAGACTTGTCAAATACCGGTTTTTTAAATAACGAAGTTTTAGATGCTAGTGTTCTGTCTGTGGGTACTTACCTGTTTCAATATGATGTTGATGGGCAATGTACGGGGTTGGATAGCACCGTTGTAACGATAAATATTATTGCCTCAGCTTTAACAGCCAATCAAGACGATTTTATAGACATCTGCCCATTTATAGCCCAGACTAACATAGGTAATGTAATGGATAATGACGATGAGTCGGGACCACTTACACAAGCAAACTATACAGTTAGTACAGAAACTCCAGACCCAGAAGGTATTATTAGCGTTAATGCAGATGGTAGTGTAGATGTTGCTGCTAATGCACAACCAGGACAAACCTATACATTACAATACAGAGTAACAGAAATAGCAAATACTAACAATTTTGCAGTTGGTACTTTAACAGTTACTATTCTAATTGATACTACCGACCCTACATTTGTAGAGTCGCCACTCCCAGCAGACGCTACAGTAGAGTGTGATGCAATACCAGCGGCAGTTACCTTAACAGCAATAGATGATTGTGGAGATGCCACAGTTACTTTTACAGAAACCACAACAGCGGGTACTTGTGCAAATAGCTATACTTTAACAAGAGAATGGACTGCGGAAGACAATTCAGGTAATCAAACAGTCCATACTCAAGAAATTACTGTGCAAGATACCACAGATCCAACTTGGACTACGGCACCTTTAGATATGACTGTAGAATGCGATGGCACAGCAGACCCAGGAGGTGCTTTTGCAAGTTGGTTAGCTTCCTTTGCAGGCACAGATACTTGTGGAACAGCAACAGTAACACACAACAGTACAGGCTTAAGTGATGATTGTGGTGCAACAGGAACAGAGACAGTTACCTTTACACTAACA
>JBLXDA010000003.1:0-168 GCA_048264505.1 Aequorivita sp. | reverse complement strand
TTTTCTCACACAAGATGCAATTTTCACTATTGAAGATACCACAGATCCAACTTGGACTACGGCACCTTCAGATATGACTGTAGAATGCGATGGTACAACAGACCCAGCTGGTGCTTTTGCAAGTTGGTTAGCTTCCTTTGCAGGCACAGATACTTGTGGAACAGCAAC
>JBLXDA010000002.1:0-206615 GCA_048264505.1 Aequorivita sp. | reverse complement strand
ACCACTTTCAAAATCTGAAACAATCCTCTTTTTAAAATCATCGGAGTATTTACGCTGCTTACGCAACTTTCGTACATTTGCTTTCATAGTTTTTCACTCTTTAAGTGGTCAACCTATATCAGGGACGTACATTTCTCTCAAGTCTCAAATCTCAAGTCTCAAGTCTCATCTCTCCCGTCTCCCATCTTTTTTTCAACAAACTATTTGGAAAACTGATTTCATAAGCGCACCTTTGCTTTTCAACACGTTTTTATGCCTAAAACAGTACTCATTACGGGTGGTTCATCGGGAATAGGTAAGGCCATTGGCGAATACCTTACTCAAAAAGGCTACAAAGTCTACGGAACCAGTAGAAAACCCGAAAATATAAAGGATTCTAAATTTCCACTCCTTAAAATGGATGTTAATCAAACTGAATCTATAGAAGCTGCTATCACTGAAATTCTCAGTAAAGTGGAACATATAGATGTGGTTATAAACAATGCTGGTGTAGGTATAACAGGGCCTATAGAAGAAACGCCAGAAAGTGAAATTAAAAATGCCTTTCAAACTAATTTTTACGGACCTATAAATGTAATTAAGGCAATCTTGCCCCAAATGCGCAAACAAGGTTTTGGGCATATTTTAAATATTACATCTATTGCCGCTTATATGGGGCTTCCGTATCGCGGTATTTATTCTGCTACTAAGGCAGCTTTAGAGATTACTATTGAAGCTATGCGAATGGAGACTATACAATTTGGTGTTAAAATGACCAACATAGCTCCGGGCGACTTTGCCACCAATATTGCCGCAGGGCGTTATCACTCACCAGTTTTAGATGATTCACCTTATAAAAGAGATTACGGGAGTACTCTAAAAATGATGAACGAGCACGTAGATAATGGTGGGGATCCACTAGAAATGGCAAAAGTGGTTCATAAAATTATAGAAACCGAAAACCCTAAAATTCATTATAAGGTAGGAGCGCCATTGCAAAAATTCTCTATCGTATTAAAACGCGTGTTGCCAGATAGGGTGTACGAACGTATGCTGCTGAAGCATTATGGACTTAAGTAGGGAAGTGTATTTAAGCGTTTTTCTTTTCAGAAAACATCATTTAATATACAGATACTTGCTATTTTTGAAATACTTAATTTGAAATTACTCTTATGAAATTCTTTATCGATACAGCAAACTTAGATCAAATTCGCGAAGCTCAAGACCTAGGTGTACTTGACGGCGTTACCACCAATCCATCTTTAATGGCAAAAGAAGGCATAACCGGCCGAAATAATATACTAAAGCACTATGTAGACATCTGTAATATAGTAGATGGTGATGTTTCTGCAGAGGTTATCGCAACAGATTTTGAAGGGATGGTAAAAGAAGGGGAGGAGCTGGCAGAGCTACACCCTCAGATTGTGGTAAAAGTACCTATGATTAAAGAAGGGGTAAAGGCAATTAAGTATTTTACAGACCACGGTATTCGTACTAATTGTACTTTGGTTTTTTCGGCAGGGCAAGCGCTTTTAGCTGCCAAGGCTGGAGCAACTTATGTTTCTCCGTTTATTGGTCGTCTTGACGATATCTCTACAGACGGACTTGAGCTTATAGCAGATATTCGTCTTATTTATGATAACTACGGCTTTGAAACGCAAATTCTTGCAGCTTCTGTGCGCCATACTATGCACGTTATAAACTGTGCTAAAATAGGTGCCGATGTTATGACTGGGCCACTTTCTTCTATAGAAGGATTGCTAAAACACCCGCTTACCGATAGCGGATTGGAAAAATTTCTTGCAGATTATAAAAAAGGGAATTGATTACAGGCTTCGTTTGTACGAAACACCCTGTTTTTCTTTACTTAGTCTTAACTAAGTAGGTTGAATTAATATTGCTATTATCTGTTTAAAAACCCAAGAAGAAGTTCTTCAAAGTTTATATTAAACATATTGGTTTTACCTTCAAGGATTACTCCGTCTTTGTCTAAGATAAGTGCAGAATTCATATAGTTAAGCAAGAGTCTTTTTTGAGCTTCTTTTAAATTTTCTATCTGAAATTCACTTTCAAGATTATAGCCAGATTTCAGTACTATTTGGCGCCATTTTTTAAAGTGCGTGTCTGTATTTATGCCTATAAAAACATACTCGGGGTATTTTGTTTTTAGTTCGGCCGCCTTACTGTGGATATTTTTATAGTGAGCTGGCGATTGTGCAGACCAAAAGTAGATAACCGTAGGAGAGTTAATGGTGCTAAGTAAATCTTTCACCGTATTGTCTGTAGTCAACAATGCTACATTTGGAACGGTGTTTCCCTTTGTGAGCTTAACTGTGGTTTCAAATATTTTCCGTACTTCTGAAATGTGCTTTTTATCGGTATTTAGTTTAGAAAATTCTTCAAAAAACTTTCGCTCTTCACCTGCATCATTAGCATTGAGTAAATACACCATTGCATTGTAGCGCAGTAAGCTATTTTTTAGGGTGTCTGAAGTTACTGTGCTGTTTATTAATTGAATTTTTCTTAAATTAAATTCATACGAATTACGGTTTACATTTGCGAGCTTGTCGTATTCTGAAAAAACTAAGTTTTCAAAATACCTATTCATAAAACGGTAATACGGATAATAAAACTTGTATTCGTCTAGGTCGAAATCTATATTCTCTCTATAATCGAAATACTGAGTGTCAAATTTTTCAATACTGTTTTTGTTTGCTGCTGCATACTTTTCTTTTTTACAGAAATAGTCGTACTTAATATTTACTTTAGCTGCTTTTATAAAATCTTCTGAAGCTATGTTCTTTTGGTTGAATTCCTCTAATTTTTCAACTTTAATAGCTCTAAGCGAATCAATTTTTGAAGTAAATTCTTCCGAAGCGAGTAAGTACCAATTTGGCAAGTTTAGATTTTCAATTTCATTCATTAAGTAGAGGTCCATCAACAGGTTGTTTTGCTCGCCACCTTTGCCAGAATAGGCTAAAGACTCGTCAAAATCCATAGTGTTGATGTGCATTAAGAGGCTATCACCCGGCTCTATATAAAAAACTTGAGATTCGCTGTGTTTTAGGTTGTAAAGCCCTGCACAAATACTATTGGTTTTGTATAAAAAGAAGTTGTTAGAATCTAGTTTTACAGTGTCTAATATCTCGTTACCCTTAGAAAATATAATATAATCTAGCTTTGGATTAACAATTTGTCCGCTTATCCAAGTAGTTGTTAAAGTGCTCTCTTGTTTGTCTTTACACGAATAGAGTACTGTAATAAATAAAAGTAGAAGTATTTTTTTAAACAATCGCACACCTTTTATAATTAGTAAACAAATGTAGCCGAGACTCCTGCTGTAAATTGTTAAATGCTAGTTAAAAGGATATTTAAAACGTTAATATTTTCTGCGTGTCTCTTAAATAGCTACTTTTGCGCAAAATTTAAAATTTTATGCTTTCAGTTTCAAACCTTTCGGTACAATTTGGTAAAAGAGTCTTGTTTGACGAGGTAAATACACAGTTTACCACAGGCAATATCTATGGAATTATTGGTGCCAATGGCGCCGGAAAATCTACATTGCTAAAAATTATTTCAGGAAAACAAGAACCCACTTCTGGACACGTTCACCTAGAAAAAGGCAAGCGTATGTCTGTCTTAGAACAAAATCACAACGCCTACGACGAATTTATGGTGCTAGAAACTGTTGTTCGTGGAAATAAGGAGTTGTTTGAAATAAAAAATCAGATAGATAAGCTCTACGAAGATTATACAGATGAGAATGCCGAAAAAATTGGCGAGCTTCAGGTTACCTTTGAAGAAATGAACGGCTGGAATGCAGATAGTGATGCTGCAGCTATGCTTTCTAATCTGGGTATAGATGAAAGTCTTCATCATTCGTTGATGAAAGATTTAGATGGTAAACAAAAGGTACGTGTGCTATTGGCACAGGCACTTTTTGGAAATCCAGATGTGCTAATTATGGATGAGCCTACTAACGATTTGGATTATGAAACAATCAATTGGTTAGAAAACTTTTTAGCTAATTACGATAACTGTGTTATTGTAGTTTCTCACGACCGTCACTTTTTAGATGCAGTTTGTACCCATATTAGCGATATAGATTTTGGAAAAGTAAACCACTTTAGTGGTAACTACACCTTTTGGTACGAAAGTAGCCAGTTGGCAGCTAGACAACGCGCACAGCAAAATAAAAAGTCTGAAGAAAAGCGTAAGGAATTACAAGAGTTCATTATGCGTTTTAGCGCAAACGTAGCAAAAAGTAAGCAAGCAACATCTCGTAAAAAAATGCTTGAAAAACTTAATGTAGAAGATATTAAGCCTTCAAGCCGTCGCTATCCAGCAATTATTTTTGAACGCGAACGCGAAGCGGGAGACCAAATATTAAACATAGAAAATCTTTCGACTTCTATAGATGGCGAATTGCTATTTAAAAATGTAGATGTAAATCTTTCTAAAGGCGATAAAGTAGTTATTTATTCAAAAGACTCACGTGCTGCTACGGCTTTTTATGAAATATTAAACGGTAGTCTTAAGCCAGAAACGGGTTCTTTTCAATGGGGTGTTACTACAAACCAAAGTTATTTACCCTTAGATAATGAAGCGTTTTTTAAGAACGATCTTTCTCTTGTAGATTGGTTAAGGCAGTACGCAAAAACGGAAGAAGAACGCGAAGAAGTATTCTTAAGAGGTTTCTTAGGGAAAATGCTTTTTAGTGGTGAAGAAGCTCTTAAAAAGAGCAATGTGCTTTCTGGAGGTGAAAAAGTACGCTGTATGCTTAGCCGTATGATGATGCAACGCGCTAATGTACTTATGCTAGATGAACCTACAAACCACTTAGATTTAGAGTCTATTACAGCCTTTAACAACTCTTTAAAAAACTTTAAAGGGACAATCTTACTAACTACTCATGACCACGAATTTGCACAAACCGTTGGTACAAGAGTTATAGAGCTTACTCCAAATGGAGCAATAGACCGCTATATGAGTTTTGATGAGTATATGAGCGATAAGAAAATTAAAGAATTACGCGATAAAATGTACGCCATAGAGGCTTAACAAGATATGCAATAGGCGAACAAATTACTGTTCGCCTATTGCATTTATAAACTCATCTATAGTGCTTTGAGCCTTTTCTAGCTCATCTTTTCGTATAAAAATCATTGTTTGGTTTGCGATGCTCATCGTAAACCCTGCACGTAAACTACTGTCGTGATCGTTTCTTTCTATAGGACTAATGCCTATCTCGTTTAAGCGTGCTACTAAACCTTTAGCAATTAATGTAGGGCCTGTGTAAATTCGTTTTGTTTCACTCATATATTTATTCTTCTATTTCTTTTAAAAAAGCATCAACAATAGGTTGAGCTATGGCAAGTTCGTCATTTCTAACAAAAACGCGTATTTGATCTGAGAAATTATTTCCAGAACCAAACATAACCGCATTTTGTTGATCGTCCCTAAGGATGGGAGTGATATTTTTTTCTTCTAATCGTACTACTAGTCCTTCAGCAATAAGTACTGGTCCAGTGTATATTCTTACGGTTTCTTCAGTGTTTTCAGACATTAGTTCTACTATTTTAAAGCTTAAGCATTGTAATATTTACTGTTCCAAATAGCGCTATTGAAGTTTTTTCCTTTAGAAAATCCGTAAAATATAACCATTCCGCCTACACCTTTAAAAACAAAAAGGAATAAAAACAGGTATTCTTGAAAGTTTGCATTAGGTGTAAACCAATGCATAGGTGTAATTGCAGTAAGTAAGATACTTAGAAAGGCTACGGTAAACAATAAATTTTCAAAATTTTTATACGGCCACATTTGTAGTTTCCTAAAAGGGTGTAAATCATTTCCCCATTTGTGAATTAAATAAAAATAATCATTTCCCATAGGTGCAAACAGCAATGGGTCGTCAGCGTTTTCGAGTTTTAATAATTTTGAAGGAGCTATTATTTTAAAGTTTTTGAGGGGTATATTGTGTTCACTCTCAAGGCTTCTTATTTTTGAAATAGCTTCTTCTGGAAAACCACCTTTAAAATAATGCGAATCTAAAAACCGCAAGCGGTACGTAATGCAAAGGTTTTTAATATCTTCTATGTGAAATATTTGCGCACACTCCAGTAAATCTATGTTGAAATTATTGGCTTCTTCTGATGAATTTGTAGTTAATTCTGAAACTATAGCTGTGCGTTTTATCTCATTTTCAGAAAAAACACGAGCAACTTCATCCATAACATCCTGCTCGTCAATTCGTTTTGAGCGGTGTTTTTTTAGTAGCTTTTCAATATTTGTTTCTAAAAACATAAAAAAATAACTTTTATCTCTTAAAAGTACGCAGTACAATTATTGAAAACAACATTTTAACAAAGTTTGATATAAATTTTAAATAGGAACACTGCTTTTTTGAATTTAGCAATTTTGGCGTTGTATTTGCTATATTTACAATCTTAAAATTTTTCTATGAAACTCAAAAATATATTTCTACTGCTTTTAATAGCTTGTTTTGGCACTACTGTTTCGGCTCAAAAATACAAGTCGACAAATAACACTGAGGTTTCCAGAGTATTGGGTGAGAGTACCTTTACCTCTAGTAAGTCTTTTTACGAAAATATTGAAGAGGCTCCAGATTTTACAATCTTAGCCAAGATATTGAAAAACGACCCTCTGCGCAATAAGCTTGAAGGCCAAGAAATGGTAACTATTTTTGCGATTTCAGATGAAGCATTTTTAAATTTATCTAAAAAAAGCAGAGATTCTATATTAGGCAATACTAACATTGTAAACCCTATGGTGAAGTATTTGGCTGTACCCGGAAGATTAGATAGCCACAGTCTTAAAACAGCTGTAGAAAGAAATGGTGGTGTAGCTTATCTGTCAACCGTAGAAGGACATAGCCTAGCAATTATAGAAGAAGCAGGACAACTTGTTTTAATAGATGAGAACGAAAACACTGCAAGAATAATTGCGCCAGATTTTTATCATAAAAACGGCTTCTTTCACGTAGTGGATGGATTTGTTTTTCCACCCACAGAATAACCAACTTTTAATTAACGAAGTACAGCGCCAAATTCATTTTCAAATTTATGCTGCAACTTGCTCATAATTTTGTCTATTTGCTTGTCTGTAAGGGTCTTTTCTTCATCCTGAATGGTAAAGCTAAGCGCATAACTTTTCTTGTTGTCTGGAAGGTTTTTTCCTTTGTACACATCAAAAAGAGTTACTGCTTTTAAAAGCTTTTTTTCTGTTTGAAAAGCAGCTTGTTGTAAATCACCAAACTTAACATCATTGTCTAACAACAGTGCAAAATCACGCTGTGCTGCTTGAAATTTTGCTATGGGCTTTAACTTAAAATTAGATGTAGAGATTTGTTTAAGTACCGCATCCCAGTTAAAATCTGCGTAGAATACTTCGGCGTCTACAGCGAGCTCGCTAGTAATTTTCTTCTTAACTATACCAAGTTCAACAATAGTTTCTTTGTTTCTCTTAAAAGCAATTGCTTCAGAAAATATATCGTTATCGGTAGTTGTTTCGGTATAGTCTGTAAGTCCTAATCTATTCATAAGAGCCGCAACGGCACCTTTTCCGAAGAAAAAATTACTCTTTGTATCTGGAAGCGCCCAATTTCCTTCGGCTTTAAGTCCAGTTATAAATAAAGATAAGTGTTTTACCTCTGTGCGATTGCCAGGATAATTGTGATAAGTTTTTCCGAATTCAAAAAACTTTAAATCACTATTTCGCCTGTTGCTGTTGTACGCTATGGCTTCCAAACCAGAAAACAACATAGATTGACGCATAACCGAAAGATCCTGACTTAAAGGATTCATTATAGAAACGTTATAGTTTTCTTTAATGTTTTGACTTAAGGTAGCGTATTTAGGTGTAGTGAGTGAGTTGTTTAGCATTTCGTTAAACCCAAGAGCGGTTAACTGCGTTGCTATTTTATTTTGAACTGCATAGTCTTCACCAGCTAATATAGTAGAAATAGAAGCATTTAGTTTTTGGGTGAATTTTATATTGTTATACCCATAAACGCGTAAAATATCTTCAATTACATCCACATCGCGAGTTACGTCATTTCGATAGGCTGGTATAGTCATACCTATACCTGTTTCCGTCATATTGTTTACCTTCATTTCTAGTGAGGTAAGTATTTCTTTAATAGTCTCTTTGTCAATTTCTTCACCAATTAATTTATTGGCCTTTTCGAAATTTAAAAACACTTGATGGTCCTCAATTTTCTTAGGGTAGATATCAACTAGGTCGCTAGTTATTTCTCCACCAGCTATTTGAACTATTAAAATAGCTGCATGGCGAAGCACATAATCTGCAATATTAGGATCTATACCTCTTTCAAAACGGAAAGAAGCATCTGTACTTATAGTGTGTCTTTTTGCTGTTTTACGAACACTTACAGGGTTAAAATATGCACTTTCTAAAAATATACTGGTTGTAGTATCTGTAACACCACTATTTAAACCACCTAAAACACCTGCAATACACAAAGGGTTTTCTGCATCACAAATCATTAAATCTTCTTCGTGAAGTTCGCGTTCTATACCATCTAGGGTAGTAAACTTAGTACCGGCAGGAAGTGTTTTTACATTTATAACATTACCGGCTATTTTTGCACTATCGAAAGCATGTAGCGGCTGTCCTAGCTCATGAAGTACATAATTAGTAACATCTACCACATTGTTTAAAGGCGTAAGCCCAATAGATTTCAATCTATTTTGAAGCCAAGCAGGGGAAGGGCCTACTTTTATATTGTTAATAGAAACACCACAATAGCGAGGTGCTAGTGTGTTGTCTTCAACATTAATATCTATTTTTTGAGTGCGGTTATCTACTCTAAAACTACTAGTAGAAGGGGTATTAAGTTTTGCTGAAATACCTTTGTGAAGCAATCCCGCTTTTAAATCGCGAGCTACCCCCCAATGACTCATAGCATCTGAACGGTTTGGGGTAAGGCCAATTTCAAAAACTTTATCGTTTTCAATTTCTAATACTTTCGCTAACAAGGTTCCAGGCACTAAATTTGCATCCAAAACCATTATACCGTCGTGAGATTTGCCTAAGCCTAACTCATCTTCTGCGCAAATCATACCTTCACTTACTTCGCCGCGAATTTTCCCTTTCTTTATTTTCCAAGGACTGCCTTCGGCATCGTAAAGAGTTGTCCCAATAGTAGCTACAGGAACTTTTTGTCCAACAGCAACATTTGGCGCACCACAAACTATCTGTAGTGGCTCTGCTGCGCCTATATCTACTTTAGTAACTTTTAAACGGTCTGCATTTGTGTGTTGTACACATTCTAAAACGTGGCCTACTACTATACCTTCTAATCCTCCTTTTACAGAGCAAAAGTCTTCTATACCTTCAACTTCAAGACCGAGATCGGTTAAAAGTTCGCCAGTTTTTTCTGCATCCCAAGGAAGGTTGATAAATTGTTTTAGCCAGTTGAATGAAATTGTCATAAGTGTATTATTCTTAACGGAGGGCAAAGATAGTATTTACCATTGTAGATTTACGAATTTGGTTTTACGTTTTTTTATAAAATTTGATGCATAAAACTGTTAAAGTCGTTAATAAACACCCTTTTTTCAGTTTAAGTGTTTTTTGAAGTATTCTCTGTAGAAGTGTTTAAAAAGTAACAAATCACTAAAACTGTTGCGATTGCAGTAACGAAAAATGTGGTATTAGCACCAAAATAAAACCACAGTAAACCAGCCGCAATACTTGCTATCATTGCCACGATACTCTGAAACGCGGTAAAAACACCAATGGCAGTTGCTGTGTTTTCGGCTTCAGAAAGATTGGTAATCCACGCTTTGGAAATACCTTCGGTTGCAGCGGCATAGATGCCATAACCAAAAAACAAAACTATTATAGTGTATAGGTTTGTTGTAAAGCCCATTCCGAAGTAAACCAAACAAAAAATAAGCAAACCGAAAACAAACATCTTTTTAAGGCCTATCTTATCGGCTAATCCTCCTAATGGATATGCACTTAAAGCGTAAATAAGATTGTAAAAAATATAAATACCTATCACCCAAGTGTCATCGAGTCCCGCGTCTTTTGCTTTTAGAAGTAGAAATACATCGCTGCTGTTAAAGAGCGTAAAGAAGAGTAAACCAATTACTACCTTTTTATATTCTGAAGAGCTTTGTTTCCAGTATTTGGTAAAGGAGAGAAAATTTATCTTTTTCTTTTCTGAAGGAGTATTAATTTTTTTGTCCTTCAAAAGAAAAGAAGCAAATATTGCTAATACGCCCGGAATAAAGGCGAAGTAAAAAAGGTTAATATAATCTTCTGGATAGTAATACAAATAGAGCAGAGCAAGGGCTGGGCCTAAAACGGCGCCTAAAGTGTCCATAGAGCGGTGGAAACCAAAAACCTTTCCTTTGTTTGCTTTTGTGGTTTCTGAAGACAGCATTGCGTCTCGAGCTCCCGTACGTATACCTTTACCAAGACGGTCTATAGTTCGCGCAAAGAAAATCCACAAAGGATAAACAAAAAGTGCAAGCATGGGTTTTGAAATAGCACTTAGGGCATACCCAAGTTGAATAAATGGCGACCGCCTGGCTTTACTATCGCTTAACTGCCCAAAATAACCTTTGCTCAATCCAGCTACAGCTTCTACTAAACCCTCTAAAACACCTATTAAAAGTATTGAAAACCCTATGCTTTTTAAGTAAATAGGCATTACAGGGTATAGCATTTCGCTCGCCATATCTGTAAATAGGCTTACAATAGAGAGAATCCATACGGTGCGAGTAATGGTTTTCAAGAGTTTTATATAAGTTTACTCTTAAAGGTAGTTTAATTTTTCAAATTCCTAAACCGTTGCAAAAGCGTAGGGTGGGAGTAATGAGCAAAAACGTATAATGGATGCGGGGTGAGGTTGCTAAGACTATTTTTTGATAATTTTTTAAGCCCCGTAATTAAAGGTGACGCCGCATAAGTGCTTTTTGCGTAATTGTCTGCTTGGTATTCAAATTTTCTACTCAGGTAGTTCATCAACAAACTTGTTATTCCTGAGATTGGACTGAAAAGTACCCCAAAGGCAATTAACCCAATATGAAATGAAGGTTGAGAAACATGTAAAGCTTCAGAAAGCAAAGGATTGCCAATTAACAAGGACAATAACCAAAGGGTAAACCCTGTTGTAATAACGGCTGCAAAAAGGTTGATGATTATATGATTGCGCTTGTAATGACCAACTTCATGAGCTAGAACGGCAACTATTTCTTCTTCGTTTAAATCATGTATCAAGGTATCGTAAAGTGTTACGCGCTTTTCGCTTCCGAAGCCAGAAAAATACGCATTTGCTTTGGTGCTGCGTTTACTGCCGTCTATTACAAATATCTTATCCAGTGTAAAACCTACTTTTGAAGCATAGGTTTCTATTTGCGAACGAAGCGATCCTTCTTCTAAAGGGGTTTGTTTGTTAAAAAGTGGAACGATAAGCCTAGCGTAAAACATATTCATAAACACGGTAAATACCGTAATGATACCCCAGGCGTAAAGCCAAAAGTTTTTGCCGGTGCTTTGGTAAAACCAGATGATGGCGCTTAAAATAATTCCGCCCAAAATGGCTCCCATTCCCCAAGCTTTTAGTTTGTCTAAAAAGAAAGTTTTTGGAGTCGTTTTATTGAAACCGTATCTTTCTTCAATCACAAAAGTGCTGTAATAACTAAATGGAGTGCTTAGAATATCGCTGGCTATCATTATAATACCAAAGAAAACTAAGGCAATAATAATTTCATTGTTAGAAACGGAACGCGCCAAACCATCTACAAAAGCAAAACCGTCAAGAAAAAAGAATAAAAGAGTAGCGATAAGAGATATTGCGGCGGTTAGTGTGCCAAAAGTATAACGCTCCTTTTTATAGCGTTGCGATTTAGTGTATTCATCTTCGTCAAAAACATCCTTTAACTCCTCTGGGACAGCATCATTAAAATGTTTTGAGTTGAGGTAATCCAAAGCCTGATCTATGATAAAGCTGATTACTAAGATTGCGATAATTATAAAAAAAAGTATTTCTGGTTTCAAGTTTCTGGTTTCAAGTTTAAGAATTTCACTGCATACTACTACTGGCTACTGAAAATTAAAACCCCCGTTGCCGTTTCGCCTCAAATATAAGGATTCCCGCGGCTACCGAAACGTTCATACTGTCTATTTCGCCTTGCATAGGGATGATGATATTTTGAGTACTATTTTTAAGCCATTCGTCGCTAAGTCCTGTGGCTTCGGTGCCTACCACTATAGCGGTGCTTTCTTTAAAATTTATAGTGTTGTAATTTACTGAAGCCTGTAAGGCTGCACAGTAAATATTTATGTTGTTTTCTTTTAAAAACGCAATAATCTCTGTAGTGCTTCCCGTGGCTATTTTATTTGTAAACAAACAACCCACACTACTGCGGATTATGTTTGGGTTAAACAAATCTGTCTTTGGGTTGGCTATAATTACGGCATCTGCTTTTGCAGCATCTGCAGTGCGAAGTAATGCGCCAATATTCCCCGGTTTTTCGGGTGCTTCGGCAATTAAAATTAACGGAGTATCGGTTTTTAGTTTTAGGTTAGCGAGTTCTAATTGCTTTGAGTGCACAATTGCTAACACGCCTTCGGTGGAACTTCGGTAGGCTAGTTTTTCATAGATTTCTAATGTTATTTCTATAAAATCTGTTTCGCTGTTTGCAGATTCTTTAAGCGTAAAAATTTCTTCTTCAGAAATAATATCCGAACAATAAAGCAGTGTTTTTAGTAAGTAACCTCCTTTTATTGCGAGCGAAATCTCACGAAACCCTTCAATAACGAACAAGCCAGTTTTACGGCGTTCGCGCGATTTATCCTGAAGTAAAACAAATTGTTTTATCAACGGGTTTTGATAACTTGTAATAGACTTATGCATTGCGCAAAGATACGTCGAGAAAGTTGTTTTCCTGTAGTTAATTTTATGCTTGTCTAATTGACCAGATCTTAAAATGTTGCTTATAAAATATTTAAAATCATAAACCTTTCTAAAAAGCTTCCTGTTTAACGGAAGCTTTTTTAATTTTAAATTCTTAAAACCCATCCTATGACAAGATTCATTGTATTATTCGCTATTGTGCTCTCTATAGCCGCTTGTAAAAACGACAAGAAGTCTATGGGTGAAGATGGGCTTTCAGAAGAGCTAACGCTTGATTCTACTGCTGTAGACGAAACTACTTCGGAAGTGAAAGATATGGCTAAAGCTAAAAAAATGTATCCGTCTCAACTTCAGAATGTGTTTGCTGCCCACGGTAATTTAGACCGTTGGCAAAAGATGAATAACCTCTGTTTTGAGATGAAAGGTAAGAATGGCGAAGAAACTCATACCGTTTCCTTAGCAGACAGAAAAACAAAAATTGAATCTAAGGATTGGTCTATAGGCTATGATGGCGAAGGTGTATGGTTGCTTAAACACGATTTAGACTACCAAGGCAATCCCGTGTTTTACCACAACCTGATGTTTTACTTTTACGCTATGCCCTTTGTTATTGCAGATCCTGGAACAAATTACCTTGCAGTAGAGCCTAAAGAGTTTGAAGGGAAAATGTACAGCGGCTTTAAAATATCTTACAATGAAGGAGTAGGAGATTCTTCTAAAGATGAATATATTTTATACTTCGATCCTGATACCTCACAAATGACTTGGTTGGCTTATACCGTTACTTTTAGAGATCAACAAAAAAGTGATGACTGGCATTTTATAAAATACGACAAATGGCAAGAAGTAAACGGACTTTTATTACCAGAGAAATTTACTTTTTGGACGGTTGAAGACGGAAAACCAGTTGCAAAAAAGAGAGATTATACCTTTAAGAAAATTTCTGCCACCGAAACAAAACTAGACGCTACTGTTTTCGCGAAGCCATCTGAAGCGGAATATGTTAATAAGTAAGAGGTGGTGAAGAAAGTAGCAGTTGGCAGTTACAGTTGGCAGTTGCAGTTAGCAGTGTTTATTGATGTCTGATTAGAGATAAAATAAAGCTAAGAAGTGAGATGGGAGTTTTTCGATTTCGATTTCTCCCAGTCCCAATTATTATCGGGGTCGGGATCTTTTTTAATATCACAACAGTTCATCTTCATAATAATTTACTACCAGCGCCACCATATAATCGTAACTCATAATACCCCTGCTTTGGTTGTTTGCTTTTAAAAAGCTATCCCAAAACAGTTTAGAGAAATCTTCAAAAGGGTTTTCATAGCTTTTCCAAAAGTCTCGCATTTCTTTATAGCTCTTTAAAATACCGGGGTTTATGGTGGTTAATAGTTCCTCGTATTTTTTTATGTCTCTACGCGCTATTTCATTAATTAAATAGCGAAGTGTAAAAATTGAACCAGCATACTGTATATAAGGGTCGTCGTTGTTTAAAGTGGCGAGTGCAGCGATAAAATTAGCTTCATTTTCTGCGGCATAGCCTATTTGGTGGGCTTCTTCGTGACAAGTAACAACAGCAAACTTATAAGTTTTTATCAGGTTGTTTACTTGCGCTTCACCCGAAAACGGATTTAAATACCCGCTATATCCCATATAAGTAAGCCCCAGACTCCAGCCGCTTTTTTTAATACTTCGCGGTGTAATATAGAGTTGTGGAAATTCTTGTGCTAGGTTTTTATACCCATTTTGTGATTTTTCAAAAAGAGCTTTTTGAGTGTATGGTAAATCAATCTTTACACTGTCTGCATAGCCTAACTCACGATGCATTTTATTGCTTTTTTCAATAAAAAAGGAAGTCGTTTTTAAAAGCTGCTCTGTGGTGTAATCATTATTAAGTTGAAGCGATTTGTGTAGCGGAAGCCTGTAATAATTTAACCCCCAAAGCACATTAAACATAAAATAAACAACAGATACAGCCGCGCTAATATCTAAAAAGAAATACAGGCTGTCTTTTCGCAATCGTCTTATGTTAGTGTATAACCACTTTATAGCAATAATAATTATAAGCGCATAAAACACATCTCCAACAGAAAAAGGAACCCAACCAAAAAGAAACCGTGAAATTTTAGAAATCCAAGGATATACACCAAGACTGTAGTATTTCTCAACAAACTCTGGAAAATGTTTTAAAAGCTGCAACGCTATTATCTGCACAACTAAGAATACAGTAAGGTATAGGGAGGTTCTTTTTTGCATAATCCAAACTTACAAAGGAATTCTTTCACTACATAATTTTTATAGCGGATGAAAAAAGGTAATTTTGTGGAAATTTGTCACAAATACACGAATGTTTTTTCAGTAACAGTGAATAGAAATACAATTGTGTATTCGAGGCTATTATAAAAGTTCCTAAAAACATAAACTATGAATGAAGAAATAAGAAACCTAGAGCCTAAACAACTTTGGAATAAGTTTGCAGACTTAAACGCTGTTCCTCGTCCTTCAAAAAAAGAAGAACGCGTAATAGCTTTTATGAAGGATTTTGGAAAAAACCTTGGTCTAGAAACTCTGGAAGATGAAGTAGGTAACGTAATCATTAAAAAACCGGCTACTAAAGACTTAGAAGACAGAAAGAAAGTTGTTTTACAGAGTCATTTAGATATGGTTCACCAAAAGAACAACGATACTAATTTTAATTTCGATACTCAAGGAATTGAAATGTATGTAGATGGTGATTGGGTGCGTGCTAAAGGAACTACGCTAGGAGCAGATAACGGCTTAGGCGTGGCAACTATTATGGCTATTTTAGAGAGTGACACAATTGAGCATCCAGCAATAGAAGCGTTGTTTACTATAGATGAAGAAACGGGAATGACGGGTGCTAAAGGACTTAAAGGTGGTTTGTTGAGTGGAGACATCCTTTTAAACCTAGATACTGAAGAAGATGACGAAATAGGTGTAGGTTGTGCTGGTGGTGTAGATATTACTGCTATAGGCACCTATGCAGAAACCGATGCACCTATGAATGCACTAAGCTATACTGTAAAAGTAAAAGGTTTAAACGGTGGTCATAGCGGGATGGATATCATTAAAGGATTGGGTAACGCAAACAAATTGATGAACCGCATTCTTTTTGCTACTACAGACTATATACAGTTGGTGAAAATTGAAGGCGGAAGTTTGCGCAATGCTATTCCTCGCGAAAGTGTATGCCAGCTTGTTGTTACTTCTGAAGAAGAGTTTCTTGCTGCTTTTGCTGCAATAAAAACAGCTATTAGTACAGAGTACAAATCATTAGAACCTAAGCTTGAAATTACTGCCGAAAAAAGAAGCGAAGCTTTCACCAAAGTAATGACCGAAGCTGATAAATTAAAGTTTCTACACGCTATGAATGCAGCTCATAATGGTGTATACAGAATGAGTCCAGATATTGAAGACCTAGTAGAAACATCAAACAATATTGCTAAAGTTTCTGTTGCTGATGGAGCTATAAAAATTGAATGCTTAACACGTAGTTCTGTAGAGTCTTCAAAAGAGGTTCTGGCAAATGCGTTAACTTCAGTTTTTGAGCTTGCGGGTTATAAAGCTACGCTTGCAGGAGACTATCCAGGTTGGGCTCCTAATATGGACAGCCCTATTTTAAAAGTACTAGACAATCTATATCAAAAGATGAATGGCGAAAAAGCTAATGTTGCCGCTTGTCACGCAGGTTTAGAATGTGGTATCTTAGGTCAGAATTATCCAGAGATGGATATGATTTCATTTGGTCCAACTATTAAAGGAGCGCATTCTCCAGATGAGCGTGCAAGTATCTCTTCGGCTCAGAAATACTGGGATTTCGTACTAGAGATTTTAAAGAACATTCCTAAAAAATAAATAGGAATATACTTTTAAGTATAAAAGAATAGCTAGACAAAAGGTTTTGTTTAAGCCTTACTAGATAGCAATAAAAAAGAGGAACTAGTTTTAAACTAGTTCCTCTTTTTAGTATAAGAGATTTGTTTTAATTACTTAACGATCTCAACAAGCTCTAGGTTAAAGATTAACTCAGAATCTGCTGGTATAACACCAGGAATTCCTCTTTTGCCATAGGCTAAATGAGCAGGGATAAAAATGGTTGTTTTATCGCCAACTTTCATATTAAGAAGCCCTTCGCGGAAACCAGGAATCAATTTTGCTTCTACACTATAATCTGTAGGTACAGGAACGTATTGTCCTGCTGCTTTACGCATTTCATCTACCATTTCAAACTCTTCAACATACTCTAGTACGTTTGAGTCAAACATATGTCCGTTTGCTAAATAACCTGCATAGTTCATCAAAATTTTATCACCTTCTTTAGGTTGTTCACCATCTCCTTTTTCGTTAAAGTAAATTTTAAGTCCTGAAGGAAGTGAATCTGCTTTTGCTTTTAGAGCATTTAGAACTTCAGCTTTAGCAGCAGCTATTTTGTTGATGCGCTCTTCTTTTTCTTTCTTTTCTGTTTCCAGTTTAGTCATTTCATCTGTAAAAGCTGGAATAGTAATACCACCTTTATTAATGATGTTTACTGTTTGTATAGTAACAGGCGATACAGGTTTGTCTCCAGGCTTTTCAGTTTCAATTACACCTATAGAGTCTACAACTTCTTGACCTAAAACAATTTCACCAAAAATTGTGTGACGACCGTTTAACCAAGGCGTTTCTTTTAAAGTAACAAAAAACTGACTCCCGTTAGTTCCAGGACCAGAATTTGCCATTGCTAAAAGCCCTTTTCTATCAAATCTGATAGTGTCGCTAACTTCGTCTGGAAAAACATATCCTGGGCTTCCAGTACCGTCACCTTTAGGGTCTCCACCTTGTATCATAAAATCTTTAATCACACGGTGAAAGTTTAGGTTGTCGTAAAAACGTTTTCCTTTGTACAGTGAATCTACCATATCGTTTTTACCTTCAGCTAAAGCTACGAAGTTTGCCACGGTAAGTGGCGTAGTCTCATTGCTTAGTTTGGCAACAAATGTTCCTTTGTTTGTGATAAATTCAGCATATACACCTTCTTTTAATTCAGGATATTTTTCCTGACAAGAAGCAAATGCGAGAGTTAGAAATAAAAATAGAAATGTTAGTTTTTTCATTTTTGTAAAATTAATTTTAGTTTTCTTGTTCAAGTGAATGTAATGTAATAGTGCTCTGCACAGGTATGTTTGTGCCTAGTTTTTCTTCTATGCCGTAATATCCATAAGCTTTATACGAAGGAAAAAGAAAGGTTACTGTTTCGCCCTCTCTCATAAGTTTTATGCCTTCGCGAATTCCAGATATAAGATCTTGGTTGCTTTGGTCTACTTTGTATTGTTGCAATCCATTTTCTTTTTCTGAAAGTATAAGGTTGCCATTAAAGTCTTTAATATCATAAGTAAACTTAACAATATCGCCCATAGTTGGTAATACTGTTGAAGTTGTGTCTTGTTTGTTGTAATAGTACCAAAACCCATTTTCTGAAGCTAAATAAGTTGTGGTAGAATCTTGATCCATTATCTTTTCAATGAAACTTTTTTCTTCGTCATAGATCTTTTTGTTGCGTTCTGCAGACTCTTGAATAAAAGTTCCTGAATGACTTTGCACGGGTTTTCTAGCCTCTGGGCTTTTACAAGAAAAAAGCAAGGCTAAAAAAAATACGCTATATAGCAGCTTATTAAGCATTTGTAAGTTCGTTTTTATAACGTGGCAAGATACTAATAAATTCGTTTACGGTCTTATTAAGATCCTGACAACTTTTTCCACCAGCGGCATTATTGTGACCACCACCACTGTAATGATTACGAGCAAATTCGTTTACAGAGAAACTTCCTTTACTTCTAAACGATATTTTTACAATGCTTTCTTGCTTGTTTTCTATAAAAATAACTGCAAATACCACCCCTTTAACAGAGAGCGCGTAATTTACAAAACCTTCTGTATCACCTTTTTTAAAATTGTGATCGTCTAGTTCTTTTTGCGTCATAGTAATATAAGCGGTGTGTAATTCTGGGAGTATTACAAGGTTGTTTAAGGCTACACCCAATAATTTCATTCGCTCTGGGCTGTTGGTATCGTATACATTCTGATTAATAATGGCGCTTTCTGCACCGGCTTCAATTAATCTTGCCGCTACAGTATGTGTAATTGGACTAGTTGAGGAGAAGCGGAACGAGCCTGTATCTGTCATTATACCAGTGTAGAGGTTGGTAGCTATCTCTTTTGAAAGTTTATCTTCTTGCCCTAAAGCTTCCATAAAATGGTAAACCATCTCGCAAGTAGAGCTCATAGTTACATCACTATAGGTTGCCACAGCATAATCTGAAGGTTGCTGGTGATGATCTATCATTATAAATTGTGAATCGCACTCCTCTAGTACTGTTTGCAAATTACCAACACGCGATAAACAGTTAAAATCTAATGTGAACACTATATCTGAAACATTAAATATTTCGGTAGTTTTCTGAACGTCTTTTTCAAAAATTTCTATTTCATCACAGCCAGGAAGCCATTTTAAAAAATCTGGAAAATCATTTGGCATAACGACAGTAGCGCTATGGCCAAGTTTTTTCAGAAAAAATGAAAGTCCTAAGCAGGACCCAATTGCATCACCATCAGGGTTTTTATGCCCTACAATAACTATTTTTTTTGGCGTCGCCAATAGACTTTTAATAAGCTGGGTTGTTTCTTCATTCATAGGTTGCGAAGATACAATAATTACAATTTAGTATTGAAAAGCATTGTTGAAGTTATTTGCGATGGAACTTTAAATAATCATTAAACCTTCTGTAAATAGTTGCTTTTCACATTCAAATACTTATTTTTGCCGAAATTTTAAAAAAAATGAGAACAGACAGAACTTTCACAATGTTAAAGCCGGATGCGGTTGAAAAAGGACACATAGGCGCCATTCTTGAAAAAATTAACGCTTCAGGTTTTAGAATCGTTGCAATGAAACTTACCCATATGACAACACAAGATGCACAAGCATTTTACGCTGTTCATAGTGAGCGTCCATTTTATGGCGAATTGGTAGAATATATGACTCGCGGTCCTATTGTTGCTGCAATTCTTGAAAAAGAAAATGCAGTAGAAGATTTCCGTACTTTAATTGGAGCTACTAATCCAGCTGATGCTGCTGAAGGTACTATCCGTAAATTATATGCAGCTTCTATAGGCGAAAACGCCGTTCACGGAAGTGATAGCGATGAAAATGCAGCTATAGAAGGTGCTTTTCATTTTGCTGGACGCGAAATGTTTTAAGAAGTCTCCAACCCCCAAAGGGAAAATGACAATCTTTATAAAAAAGCCTGTCAGGTTTTTAAAACCTGACAGGCTTTTTGGTATCCAATAAGTTTGCAACTGCGCGAGCGGACTTTTTTTAAGACAGATATTGTAAATCCCTCTTCGTGGGTTAGAGGGCTTATCTTAAAATAATTTTTTTAATCAATTCTTTGCCTAATTCTTCGTTTAGGAGTTTGACGATTTTCTCCTTTCCATAGCTTAACTCCTCCCTAAGTACAGAAGAAGATAATTGTACGTAAAGGGTGTCGCGGTCTAATTTTATGTCTGTAGTATATTTTGTAATTGCACTGCCCATCACTGCATCCCAAGCTTCTTTGGCATTTACTTTATCTAAACCCTTTTCCAATCGATTGGCGCCAATAAACTCTTTTAAAGCATCGCCTATAGTTATATTTTCTGCGTTTCTCTTTGCCATAGTTAATTGTTAGTTGCCGATTGTTCAAATTCAAATTTTTTGAATTTTGAATAGGTGTATATTTTATTTGCTTCGTTTTTTACTGTTAGCAGACTGTCTTTAGCCTCAAGCACAGTTTCTTTCCATTCGTTAAATGGAGTTTTGTAATAGATGCGCAGGCTGTCGTCTTCAATTTTTAAGCTAAATTCTTCAGAAACACCATTGGTTTTAAAAGTACCGTCTAGCTTAGGAGCAACTTTGGTCCGTGAGCCTGTATTGCCATTTACTTCTATATGGTCTATTACAGTGTTTACAGTAAATGTTTTTTCTTCACCATTTGGCATTTTTACGGTTTTTATTTCCCAATAACCGCTGAGGTTTTGTTTCTGCTCTTCTGGATTTGGCTTTTCGCAAGCCAAAAAAGACAGTGTAAGTAATAAAGTTATGATTTTATAGCTCATAAGTTTGTGAGTGTATATATAGTGTAATTCCTAAAAGACAAATTTAATGTTTCTCGTTAAGAGCTTAGGGTGTTAGCGGAAACATTTTATACGATTGGTGTACTTTTTTTATTACATCCTCGGTGCGCTCTGCGTGGGTGTCGCTAATAAAAAGCTGACCAAAGTTTTCATTCTCAACCAAAGTAATTAAATGCTCTACACGAGTTTCGTCTAGTTTGTCAAAAATATCGTCCAACAATAAAATAGGATTTGTTTTAGCGTGGGTTTTAATAAAATCGAATTGTGCTAGTTTTAGTGCTATTAAATACGATTTTTGTTGCCCTTGCGAGCCAAATTTCTTGATAGGATGTCCGTCAATTTCAAAAACTAAATCGTCTTTGTGTATTCCAAAGTTAGTGTATTGTGATATTTTGTCTTTTGTAATGTTTTTCTGAAGCAAAGACAACAAGTCATTTTCCTGCAGTTGGCTTTCGTACATCAAGTTTATGCTTTCCTCGCCACTGCTAATAGATTTATAACGATTTAAAAATATAGGTAAAAACTCTTCTAAAAAAGCACTGCGCTTACCGTAAATAGATGTGCCGTACTCGTGAAGCTGCTCATTGTAGATGTCTACCGTATCTTGATTAAAGGTGTTGTTTGCCGCAAAGTATTTTAAAAGGGCATTGCGCTGTGATAGCACCTTGTTGTATTTAAGCAGAGTTTGTAGGTAGCCAGAATCGCGTTGCGATATTACGCCATCTATAAATTTACGTCGGGTATCGCTGCCTTCAATAATTAAGTCTCTATCTGCAGGCGAGATAATTACCAAGGGTAAAAAACCTATGTGGTCACTAAACCTATCGTAAGCTTTTCCGTTGCGTTTTATAATTTTTTTCTGTCCTTTTTTTGCGCTTACTACAATTTTTTCTGAAGTTTCGTTTTTCTCATAATAGCCTTCGGCAACAAAAAACTCTTCGCCGTGTTTAATATTTTGCGTTGTAATAGGGTTAAAGTAACTTTTTCCGAAGGAAAGATGATAAATAGCATCTAGCACATTTGTTTTTCCTACGCCGTTATTCCCAACAAAACAATTTATTTTGGGGTCAAACTCAAAAGTTTCAGCTTCAAAGTTCTTGTAGTTTAGCAAGGATAGTTTTTGTAAAATCATAGTTTGATAACTTCAGACTTTTAGTGGGGTTTTGTATTTAGAGAATACTTCAGAATTAATTTAATACAATGCGTTAGCAATTTGTAAAAATAGGGTCTTTTAGACAAATTTCTTCTACCTATTTACGCCTTTTGTTAGCAGTTATTTATTAAATAAGACGGTTGTAATATATAGTGTTGAGCAATAACGGGCTAAAGCAAGCTAATAACGGCTTTTTAAAATATTAAAAAATAAGAAATATTATTCCTTTTAAATTCCATTAAAAATTTTATTTTTGCGCCACTATAACCTAAAACTATGGCAACGTACAATAAACGCGGAGGCAAAATAAAGACAAAAGCTGAAAAAGAAACGCAGCTTGAAGAAAACAGTACTACAGCAGAAGTATTTAACACGCTAGACGAAGGCGCGTCAAAAACGGAGGCTTGGATCGAAAAAAACCAAAAGGCTATATTGGTCTTTATAGGCGTTGTGGCTTTATGCGTTGTAGGATACTTTGTATACGATCAGTATGTTAAAGGTCCTAAAGAAGCAGAGGCTATGAACGAAATGTTTCAAGCTCAAAACTATTGGGAACAAGCTTTAACTGCTCCAGCTAAAGACTCTCTTTACAATCTTTCACTACAAGGTGGTGATGGAAAGTATGGTTTTATAGATATTATTGAAAATTACAGCGGTACAAAAGCTGCTAACCTTGCACATTACTACGCAGGAACGGCTTACCTAAATACAAATAAATACCAAGAAGCAATTGCGCAACTAGACGAGTTTAGTAGTGATGACGAAATGTTAGGTCCTCTAGCAAAAGGTGCTATTGGTGATGCTTTTGTACAATTAGGGCAAAATGAAGATGCGCTTAAATACTATGAAGAAGCTGCAAAAATGCGTACAAACGACTTTACAACACCTCGTTTCCTTTTAAAGGCAGGTATAGCTGCAATGGCGTTAAAACAAAATGATAAGGCCTTGGCTCATTTCAAAAAAATAGCCGATGACTATCCAAATTCACCGGAAGCTGCAAAAGCCGAATTGTACACAGGTCGCGCAGATGCAATGAAATAATAAATGGCTACAGCAAATACAAATTTATCTACTTACGATAAAGCAACAATCCCAAACGCGAAGGACTTTCGGTTTGGGATTGTTGTTTCTGAATGGAATCCTACAATTACCCAAGGTATGTTTCAAGGCGCTTTTGACGCCCTAATAGATTGTGGCGCACTTAGTGAAAACATAGTGCGTTGGAATGTCCCTGGTAGTTTTGAACTTATCTACGGATGCAAGCGAATGACCCAAAGCTACGATATGCTAGATGCGGTTATTGCTATAGGTAATGTTATACAAGGAGAAACCAAACACTTTGATTATGTGTGCGAAGGTGTAACCCAGGGTATAAAAGACCTAAACGTTCAAGGGAATATTCCAGTTATATTTTGCGTGCTTACCGATAATACGATGCAGCAGTCTATAGACCGCAGTGGTGGAAAACACGGTAATAAAGGCACTGAAGCTGCAATTGCAGCTATTAAAATGGCACAACTACGCAAAGACTCCCGATTTTAGATTGTCCCTAATGTATTGCTTGGTTTTTTAGGCGAAGTCTATTTCAATTGAAATTAAAAAAATCAATTGGTATAGTAATTGTTTAAAACCTCTACAATATTACTTTAGAAAACACACTATTTTCAGTAACTTTGAAGCACGACAATTATGGGACTAATAGGCAAAAGAAAAAACAAGAAGTACAGTTACAAACCTCGTCATTACGAATTTGACGGAGATGGAAGTCCATTTTCTATGGAGCATAAATTTGACCATTTTCGTACTACTGTAGGCGAGAATAAGGGGTTAAAAGGAAAGTTTAAAACTGCTTGGGCAGAACTACGCCAAACTTCAGACAGAAATGCAAATAGGAGACTCCTAGTAATAATTGCAGTACTTGTACTACTTTTCCTGTTTATAATTGACTTTGATTTATCTATATTCTACGCATAAATTTTAATGGCAGATATAATTCAGTTATTACCAGATCATGTTGCAAACCAAATTGCTGCTGGCGAAGTTGTTCAAAGACCCGCTTCGGTAGTAAAGGAATTGTTGGAGAATGCTATTGATGCCAATGCCACTTCTATAACACTAGTTATAAAGGATGCTGGTAAGGTACTTGTTCAGGTTATTGATAACGGTAAAGGAATGAGTGTGACAGACGCGCGTCTTTGTTTTGAAAGACACGCAACTTCTAAAATTAAGTCTGCAGACGACCTTTTTAATTTACATACTAAAGGATTTCGCGGCGAGGCATTAGCCTCTATTGCTGCTATTGCGCATGTAGAACTCAAAACAAAAACCGAAGACGCCGAAATAGGAACCCATTTAACTATTGAAGGCAGTAAAGTAATATCGCAAGAGGCTGCAGTTGTTCCTAAAGGCACCACTATTTCGGTTAAAAACCTATTTTATAATATTCCTGCAAGGCGAAATTTTTTAAAGAGTAATACCGTAGAAACACGTCATATTATAGACGAATTTCACCGTGTAGCCCTAGCGCATCCAGGTGTTGCTTTCCAAATGCTTCACAATTCCAGCGATGTCTTTAATCTACCTGCGTCTAATTCGCGCCAGCGTATCGTAAATATATTTGGCAGTAAGACCAATGAAAAACTAGTACCTGTAAGTGAAGAAACCGAAATATTAAAAATAGAAGGTTTTGTATTAAAGCCAGAATTTGGTAAAAAGAGCAGGGGAGAACAGTTCTTTTTTGTAAACGATCGTTTTATAAAAAGTCCTTACTTACACCATGCTGTTTCATCTGCTTTTGAAGGCTTGATGAAACCGGGTATACATCCAGGTTATTTTCTTTTTTTAGAAGTAGACACACATTCTATAGACATCAACATACATCCTACAAAGACGGAGATAAAATTTGATGACGAACATTCTATATACGCTATGCTACGCGCTACAGTAAAGCACAGCTTGGGGCAGTTTAATATTGCGCCTATACTAGATTTTGAAAGAGATAAAGGCTTTGATACTCCTTACGAATACAGTAAAAAACAACCCACAACCCCTTCTATAGACGTAGATCGCGATTTTAACCCTTTTAAAGAAAAAGCCAAACAAGGAAACATCAATTTTCCATTTAAGCGTGAAACCCCGCCTTCATGGGAATCGTTATATGTTGGGTTAAATGACGACTTTAGTTCTTCTCAGCAATCAGAAACTAGACCTTCTAGCATCGTAGAGATGGAGATTGAAAGCGAAGAGGTTACAGGAAGTCTTTTTGAAACTACCGAAACCGAAAGTGGGCAAATAACATTTCAGCTTCAGAATAAATATATTGTAAGTCCGTTAAAAAGCGGAATGATGGTTATTCATCAACACTTAGCGCATCAACGTATTCTCTATGAAGAATTTCTAAAAAATATTACAATAAAAGAAGCTGTAAGTCAGCAGTTGTTGTTTCCGCTAGAGCTTCATTTTTCGAAACCAGATATTGCAATTATCGAAAAGCTACGTGAGCAATTAGAGTACACTGGCTTTGTTTTTTCAGAAATAAAAGAAGAAACCTTAGAGATTAGCGGAATTCCTGTGCTTATAGTAGAAAGCCATGTTGTAAATTTGCTAAATCAATTAGTGCACGACATAAAAGAAGAAGTACCAGATAATGGCTTTAGTATGAATGATATGTTGGCAAAATCTATGGCTGCTACCATGGCTATAAAAACGGGGGTTTCTATGAACAAAGAAGAACGGGAACACCTAATAAACCAGTTGTTTGCTTGTAAAGAGCCTACAGTTAGTCCAACAAATAAACCAATTTTTACGACAATAGACGTAAGTGATTTGGACAAAAAATTTATGTAAAACAACCCTTTTGGGTAAAAAACAATACCGTTAAAATTTATCCTAAATAAATATTTTAAAGGATAGAAAAGAACGGGAAGGTACTATGGGAAGAATAACAGATACAGTAAAATTTCTATTAATACTAAATGTGCTCTTTTTTCTAGGCACACAATTTACAGGTGAAATTGCAGAGCGTCTTTTCGCACTTTACTATTTTGAAAACCCTAGATTTCAATTTTGGCAACCCTTAACATCTATGTTTATGCACGCCAATTTTTTTCACATACTGTTTAATATGTATGCGTTATGGGCGTTTGGATCACCCTTAGAAATGCGTTGGGGTCAAAAGAAATTTCTGTTCTTTTATTTTTCTGCAGGATTAGGCTCGGCTTTGGTGTATAGCTTGATAAATTATTACACGCTACACAGTGGGATGAATGATTTATTAAGCGCAGGAATGCCACAAGAGCAAATCATGGAACTCTTAACTACGGGAAGATATAACACTTCAATTTTAGAGTTTGTTAGCCAAGACACTATACAAGATATGTTTAATACCTATAACGGTATTGCATTAGGTGCCTCTGGTGCTGTGTATGGCGTTTTAGTGGCGTTTGGTCTTATGTTCCCAAATACAGAGCTAATGCTTATGTTTTTTCCAGTTCCAATAAAAGCAAAGTATTTTATTCCGGGTATAATTTTAATGGATGTTATTTTTGGAATTACAGGAACTCCTACCGGTATAGCGCATTGGGCTCACGTGGGAGGTGCAATATTCGGCTTTATTATGGCTTGGTACTGGAAGAAAAACAGTTTTGATAATCGCCGTTGGAATTAACGTATGGCAGCCACAAGTTTAGCATATAAATATAAAACCGCCAATGTATTGGTCAAGCTCATTGTTGTAAATGTAGCCGTGTTTTTTATTATTAATCTAGGGTCGTTTTTCTTTAATGTTAGTCCTCAGTATATATCGCGCTGGTTTGTTTTAAGCGATAACCTAAACACCTTTTTATTTCACCCTTGGTCTGTAATAAGCTATAGTTTTTTGCATTTTGGCTTTTTGCATTTACTCTTTAATATGCTTTGGCTGTATTGGTTTGGACAGTTTGTTTTAAATCTTTTTACGGGGAAACGATTACTAACTGTTTATTTGTTAGGCGCTCTTTTTGGAGGTTTGTTATTTGTCCTTGCCTACAATCTATTTCCTGTTTTTGAGGAAAGTCGTGGCTTTTTAATTGGAGCTTCGGGAGCGGTAACAGCAATTATGGTTTTTATAGCCACCTACACCCCAAATACCGAATTTCGTATTTTTACTTTTAATATTAAGCTTTGGCATATAGCTTTGTTTCTGTTTCTATTAGATTTAGTGCGTATTCCTAGTTCTGGAAATGCAGGAGGCTTAATGGCGCACGTTGGCGGTGCATTGTTTGGTTATGTATACGCTATACAGCTTGCAAAAGGAAACGATATAGGTAAGTGGTTTGAAAATATTATGGACTGGATGGCAAATCTGTTTAAGCCTCAAAAGAAGAGCCCCTTTAAAAAAGTGCATCGCACAACACAACCCACACCAAAACGTTCTAATGCCAAAGAAGGAAAAACAGACCATCAAAAAAAAGTAGATGGTATTTTAGATAAAATAGGAAAAAGCGGTTATGAGAGCCTAACAAAAGAAGAAAAAGACTTTCTCTTTAAAGCCGGAAAAGAAGACTAACTAATGCGAAATTTTCTCAACAAGATTATTTACTGGGGCAATTTGCTCGCAGCTTTTTTATTGTTGATATCCTTCGTATTACCGTATCTACCCCCAAAAAGCTTCCCCGCATTGTCTTTGCTAAGCTTGGTGGTTTCACTGCTTATAATTGTAAACATAGTTTTTGCTATTTATTGGTTGTTACTGTTTAAACGCAGGTTTTTTATCTCGTTTACGGTACTTCTAATGTCTTACTTTTATTTTAATGTTTTTTATGAAGTTTCTTCTCAAGGCAATGTTTCAGAATATAATAATACGCTTAGTGTAATGTCTTATAACGTTCGCTTGTTTAATGCCTATGAGAAAAACCCCGATAGTGATGCTTCAAAAATAATAGGCGATATACTTTCTACAGAAAACCCAGATGTGCTTTGTGTACAAGAGTATTACAAACCAAATACGATAGATTTTTCAGCCTTTCCGCATCAATTTATTCACTTTAAATCTGATAAAGCAAAATTGGGGCACGCAATTTTTTCAAAATACCCTATTATAAACACTGGCGGATTCGATTTTGAAGAAACCTATAACAATACCCTTTATGCAGATATTGTAAAAGGAAAAGATACCATTCGTATTTATAGTATACACTTACAATCTCTAGGCATTATACCTCGTGTTAGTTTTTTACAAAATACCGATAATGAAAGACTTCGGAAAAGAGTTTCATCTGCATTTGAAAAACAACAGAGTCAAGTAGAAACAATTTTAGCACATAAAAAGCAAACAACACATCCGGTGTTAATTTGTGGCGACCTTAATAATACGCCCTTCTCTTATAGCTACAGAAAGTTAAAAGAAGATATGCAAGATGCTTTTCGAAAAAGGGGAAATGGATTGGGAACTACTTTTAAGTTTGAACAATACCCAATGCGCATAGACTATATATTTGCTTCGGAAACACTCGAGGTGATAAACTTTAATACAATGACTGAAACTTTTTCAGATCATTATGCAGTGCATGCAACGGTAGGGTGGTAAAAACACTAACTAGCTCCCTGACCCCAATAGGGGAGATTTTCTTTTACTAACATTATTTCTAGAACGAAATGTCTTCAGCGCTAGCGAGGGTAACACTTTCCAAATAACTTAATGCATTTGTTCCTTCGTTAAAAAGTAAATCTAAAACGGAGAGGTTTGGCAAAAAAGGATGATTTCCTTCGTGTACTTGAGTGTATGGCGTTGTCTGTAAAGTAGATGTTCTTTTGGCGTTTATTAAAAAGCGAAGGTCTAGAGCTTCGGGAGTTGTTTGGTAGGTAGTAGTTTCAGAAACTTCAACCTCAATGCCAATTAACTCACAGAGTACATTAAAAGTTTTAATGTTGTTCGCCATTAAACCTGTTACGGGTTCTGTGAAAAAAGGAGCTAAATCGTCTTCGTAATATTCAAAAAAAGGCGAGGAACGGTAAGCGCTTTGTAAGCTTCTCCAATGGTGTTCTTGCCACGGAAAGGCATCCTCCACTTGTACGTTTTTGGTTTTTTGACGTATTCCAGACTTATTGTGTTTTATAGGAATATTTAAAAGTAGTTTGCCATTGCTATGGGCAACAAACATACGGTTTCGGTAAGTTTGTTTCTGGTAGTTGTCTTCAACTTCAAAAACCACTTTATCGGCTTGAGCCACTGCAGCCATTTGTTCAATGGATGGAAAATAAGAAGGGTGCAACAATATTGTTTTCATGCGAACTAATATGGGCTTCAAAAATAGAAAAAAGTAAACAGTAAACGAAAATCAAGTGTATAAGTTGCGAAATTACGAAACGATAACGCAGCTACTAATCAGTATGGCTTCTTTTTAAAATAATTAAACTTACCAATCCACAAGAATGTTAAAACATGAATCCTGAAACAAAAATCGTAAAACCTTTTTTCCCTACATTTGTAAAAACCTTTTAACTATGCTCATAATTGGCATTGCCGGTGGCACCGGAAGCGGAAAAACAACTGTTGTAGACCAAATTGTGGAAGAACTTCCGCAAGACGAAGTATGTGTTATTTCGCAAGATTCTTATTATCACGATACCAGTCATTTATCTTTTGAAGAACGCACAAAAATAAACTTTGACCACCCTAAGGCAATAGATTTTGACCTGTTAGTGAGTCATTTAAAGCAATTGCGAGCAGGAAACTCCTTTGAGCAACCTGTGTATTCATTTGTAGAACACAATCGTACAGGAGAAACCATCACTACATACCCAAAGAAGGTAATTATTGTAGAAGGTATCTTAATACTAGCGCATCCCGATATTCGCGAAATGTTCGACATAAAAATATTTGTACACGCAGATAGTGACGAACGCCTTATACGCAGGCTAAAACGCGATATAGCAACACGAGGTCGCGATCTAGAAGAGGTTTTAAACCGTTATCAAACAACATTAAAGCCAATGCACCAACAGTTTATTGAGCCTACAAAAGAGTTTGCAGATATTATAATACCTACAAATAAATACAATACCGTTGCCGTTAATGTAATTAGAAGTATTATTCATCAAAAAATTAACTATTCCGAACTTTGAAACTCAGCGAACTAAAAAAGAACAAATGGATTAGGTTTTTAAGCAATAAGTACGTGCTTATCCTTGTCTTATTTATTATTTGGATGATATTCTTTGACGCCAATTCGTATTTAATTCACCACGAATTAGATAGCGACATTAAGGCCTTAGAAGACAATACCGAATTCTACAAAAAGGAAATAGAACAAGACAAAGGTTTTATTGAAAAGATGAAGGATAGCAATGAAATTGAAAAATTTGCACGCGAAAAGTATTATTTAAAAAGAGATAACGAAGATATTTATATTATAGAACACCAAGACAGCATCAAAAAAGAAGAAAAGCGATGAGCAAAGTTTTAATTAATGATTTTGATGAAGTTTCTGCAAAACAGTGGAAACAACAAATACAATACGACTTAAAAGGAGCCGATTACAACGAAACCTTAATCTGGCAAAGTCCAGAAGGCATACACGTAAAGCCCTTTTACCACCAAGATGATTTTTCGGAAAAATTTAGCCCAATTTCAGGACAAGCAAAAAGCTGGAAGATTACCCAAAGCATCTTTATAGACGATGAAAAGATAGCAAATAACATAGCCTTAGACGCTTTAAATAGAGGAGCTGAAGCGCTGTTTTTTTCAGCTGAAAAAGAATTTGAAATAGCGAAAGTTTTTAAAGACTTTCCTTTTAAAAGTACTGCAGTATACTTTAATCTTAAATTTCTTTCAGAAGCATTTTACAATCAGCTTATAGCATTTTTTGCTTCTGTTGAAACAAATGTATATTTCAACATAGATATAATTGGCAATCTTGCTCGTAGCGGTAATTGGTTTTTTAATCTGAAAAAAGATCACGAGATTCTGGACAGTATTTTTAAAAAGCACAATTCTAAAAACATACTTGCTGTAGATGTAAGTTTATACCAAAATGCTGGGGCAAACATTGTACAACAATTGGCATACGCACTTGCACAGGCCAATGAATATTTAAATCATTTTTCTTCAGATACTCAAGATGCCGAAAGTAGCAAACACTCCATAAGCTTTAAACTAGCAACCGGAGCTAACTACTTTTTTGAAATTGCTAAAATTCGCGCGCTACGAAAACTTTACGCTTCACTTGCCAAGGAGTACAAACTACCGCAAGACTGCCATATTATTGCTTCGCCTTCAAAGCGAAACAAAACACTTTACGATTACAACGTAAATATGTTGCGTACAACCACAGAGTGTATGAGTGCCGTTTTAGGTGGTGCCAATGCAGTTTGTAATATGCCTTATGACGCTATTTTTCATAAGAGCAATGAGTTTGGCGAGCGTATTTCTCGCAATCAATTGCTGGTATTAAAACACGAAAGTTATTTTGATGCCGTAAGCAATCCGGCAGATGGTGCTTATTATATTGAGAGCCTTACAGAAGAGCTTGCCGAAAAAGCCCTTCAGCTTTTTAAAGAAATAGAAAAAGCAGGCGGATTCCTTCAGCTTTTAAAAGAAGGAGTTATTCAGAAAAAAATTAAAGAGAGTGCCGAAAAAGAACAACAGCTGTTTGATGAAGCCGAGTTAAAATTGTTGGGAACCAATTACCACCCCAATAAAAACGACCGTATGAAAGCCGATTTAGAGCTTTTCCCTTTTGTAAAACACAATCCTATTAAAACTTTAATAGTTCCAATAATAGAGAAACGCTTGGCAGAGAAAGTTGAACAAGAAAGACTAAGCAATGAGTAGAAAAAATTTACAACATATTTCCCTAGATACCGAGTCTTTAAACACAGCCGAAGGGACAACTGCAGAAAAAAAAGAAAACAATAAGCGCAAAGCTGAATCATTTTCTACAGCCGAAAATATTGCGTTAAAGAAAGAATACAAAGCAGAAGATATAGCGAATTTAAAACACTTAAACTTCGTTGCCGGAATTGCACCCAACTTACGAGGGCCTTATTCTACTATGTATGTGCGCCGTCCTTGGACCATCCGCCAATACGCAGGATTTTCTACAGCAGAAGACAGTAATGCGTTTTACAGAAGAAACCTTGCCGCAGGGCAAAAAGGACTTTCGGTAGCTTTTGACCTTGCTACGCATCGCGGTTACGATAGCGACCACGAAAGGGTAGAGGGCGATGTAGGGAAAGCTGGAGTAGCTATAGATAGCGTTGAGGATATGAAAATACTTTTCGACCAGATTCCGCTAGATAAAATGAGTGTGTCTATGACTATGAATGGTGCTGTACTGCCTATCATGGCCTTTTATATAGTTGCAGCAGAAGAACAAGGAGTTTCACCAAAAGACCTAGCAGGGACTATTCAAAATGATATACTCAAGGAGTTTATGGTGCGTAACACTTATATTTATCCGCCTACACCTTCAATGAAAATCATTAGCGATATTTTTGAATTCACTTCCAAAAATATGCCCAAATTTAACAGTATTTCTATTTCTGGATACCATATGCAGGAAGCTGGAGCTACTGCAGATATTGAGCTTGCATACACCCTGGCAGATGGTTTAGAGTACATCCGTACTGGGCTGAAAGCAGGTATGGATATAGATACTTTTGCACCGCGATTGTCGTTTTTCTGGGCAATAGGGATGAACCATTTTATGGAAATAGCAAAAATGCGTGCCGCTCGTATGCTTTGGGCTAAGATTGTAAAACAGTTTAATCCTAAAAAGGAAAAATCGCTGGCCTTGCGTACCCACTGTCAAACCAGCGGTTGGAGTCTTACCGAGCAAGACCCCTTTAACAATGTTGCGCGTACAGCTATAGAAGCCGCTGCAGCCGTTTTTGGCGGCACTCAGTCTTTACACACTAATGCTTTAGACGAAGCAATTGCACTCCCTACAGATTTTTCTGCGCGTATTGCGCGTAACACTCAGATTTTTCTTCAAACCGAAACCCAGATTACTAAAACAGTAGATCCTTGGGCTGGAAGTTATTATGTAGAAAACCTAACAAACGAAATAGCCAATAAAGCTTGGGCGCTTATAGAAGAGGTTGAGGAGCTTGGAGGGATGACAAAAGCCATAGAGGCCGGAATACCAAAACTGCGAATAGAAGAAGCCTCTGCGCGTAAACAAGCACGTATAGATAGCGGACAAGATATTATTGTAGGGGTAAATAAATACCGTCTTGAAAAAGAAGACCCACTGCAAATTTTAGACGTAGACAACCAAAAAGTTCGCAGTTCACAGATAGACAGATTAAACCGCATAAAAGCGAGTCGCGATGCTCAAAAGGTAGCAAAGAGCTTAGCAGATATTACCGAATGTGCCCGAACAGGTCAGGGAAATTTATTAGCTTTAGCTGTTGAAGCTGCCCGACATAGGGCGACACTTGGCGAAATCTCTACCGCTATGGAAAAAGAATTCGGCAGATATAAAGCACAAATTAGATCCTTTAGTGGCGTGTATAGTAAAGAAATAAAGAAAGACGAAAGTTTTGGTAAAGCGAGAGCCCTGGCAGACAAATTTGCAGAATTGGAAGGCCGTAGACCGCGTATTATGATAGCTAAAATGGGGCAGGACGGTCACGACCGCGGCGCTAAAGTAGTAGCTACAGGCTATGCCGATGTAGGTTTTGACGTAGATATAGGACCACTTTTTCAAACTCCAGCCGAAGCTGCCAAGCAAGCCGTAGAAAACGACGTGCATATACTAGGTGTTTCTTCTTTAGCCGCAGGCCATAAAACCCTTGTGCCACAAGTGGTAGAAGCATTAAAAAACTACGGTCGCGAAGATATTATGGTTATCGTGGGTGGTGTTATACCTGCACAAGACTATCAATACCTATTTGACGCCGGTGCAGTAGCCGTTTATGGCCCAGGAACCCGCATTAGCGACGCCGCTATAGAAATGTTGGGTATTCTGATAGAAGGGGTGGAGTAGTATTTAAAAAGATACGCCATAGATACGCCTGTAAGTACTTGTATTATATAATTAAACACAATTATTTTAATGTTGTATTTTTAAATTTAGTTGAAGTCATCTGTAATTTATCCTTCATTTTGGATAATCAATAATCTATGATAAAATTTTTTAGAAAAATTAGACAAAATTTGCTTTCAGAAGGGAAAAATGTAAAGTATTTAAAATATGCTTTTGGAGAAATTGTACTTGTAGTATTTGGAATCCTTATTGCAATTTGGATTAATAAATGGAATGAAAGTAAAGATCAACATAGTAGTAGTAAAGAATACTTAGTACTAGTTAATGATGAAATTAAAATTAATTTAGAATATATGAGTGCTGTATTAGCTTCAAGTGAAAAGGAAATAATTGATACAGAGTTTTTTATTCAATATTTAAATTTAAAAGACACGCTCGAAATAAGTGACTCAATTGTGAATACAATTGTAGATAGAATTGAAGGTTCAACAACTGTTAAAATTTCATCTTCAGCAATTGAGGATTTTAAAAATTCTGGAAGTATTGGTGCGATTAAAAGTAAAAGTGTTAGAAAAAGATTACTATTAATAGAAGCTTGGTATCAGACATTCGAAAGATACAATGTTGAAATAGGAGAGGAATGGGATAATTATTTATTTCCATATTTTTTAAAGAATTCAACATTTTCAAATTCTAAAATGACAAGTAATCTTACAAAAGAGATTGAGATTGATTTTGATATAAATAGATCTGCTTTTGTTCATAATAAAGAACTTAATAATTTATTGTTAAATCATTTAAAAGCCACTAATTCAAGTGTTATACTCAATAAGTATTGGATTGAAGCATTAGAGGAACTATCAAAGGATCTTGACGATTATTTAAATAGTAATTAAGAAAAACTAAAGACTAATTAATTCAATTAACACACTCATAAAAATCAGAGTCCATATAATTACTTACATCAAGCTATGTTATTAAAAAGACAAAAATCGCCATAGATACGCCTGTAAGTACTTGTATTATATAATTAAACACAATTATTTTGAAGAGTGTATTTATAATTGTAGTTGGGGGTATTTACTAGTTGGCAACAAGCTGAAAAAAAATCGACAATCATAAAAATCAACCGAAATTTATAATTTTGTACCTTTGATAAAAAGACAAAAGGAAATGGACTTAGAAGCAAGAAAAATATCATTTGTTCAAGAGTTTTTAAGACTTCAAAATGAAGAAATCGTTAGCGGACTTGAAAAATTATTACGTAAAAGGAAAGCTGAATTGACTGAAAAGAACTTCAAGCCAATGACAATGGAGCAATATAACGCAGAAATTGACCAAGCAATGGAAGACTCAAAAAATGGACGAATGATAAAAGCAACGGATTTAAAGGCTAAAATCCAAAATTGGAGTTAGAAGTTTATTGGTTAGAGCTTGCGGAAAGCAAACTTGAGGATATTTACAGCTATTATATAATCAAAGCAAGTAAAAGAGTAGCTGAAAATTTAGTTAATGGAATCGTTGACTCGACTATTGGTATTGAAAAGCAACCAGAAATTGGACAAGTTGAAACGAGCTTGAAACATAGAGAACAAGAATTTCGATATTTAGTGTTTAAGAATTACAAAATAGTTTATTGGATAAATTATGACTTTAGACGTATCGAAATCGCGAATGTTTTTGATACGAGACAAGACCCTGATAAAATAAATGAAGCTTAATAAAAAGCCAGTTGCCAACAATGGCTATAAGTAATTGCTTGTTCTCGCTTACTTCTGAAAATCCTCTTGGATTTTCTTTTAGGTTTGTATTTGCTAAATTAGGTGCTTAAAACACGAAACAAACCATATACAAACACGTTGGCAAACATTAAAACGAACCTCTGTTCCAAACCAAAGAATTGTAGTCCATAAAAAATGAATATTGAAAAAATCTTAAATAAAATTGGAGAAACTTATTCACCAATATCCATTGAATGCCAACAAGAATTTATTGCCAATTCAAAAATTAGCACGTTTAAAAAAGGGGAAATTGTGGTTCGTGAAGGACAATTTTCTAAAAAAGGATATTTAATTATGCAAGGTTGTTCTAGAGCTTATTATCTAAAAGATGGAAAGGATATTTCAGACTGGTTTACTTTTGAAAATCAGATTATGGCTTCAGTAGTAAGTTTTTTCAGCAAAGAGCCGAGTCCTCATTATGTTGAGTTTATTGAAAATTCAACAGTTATGGAGTTTTCAAAAGATACTGTCAATATGCTTGCTAATAAATATCACGATTTTGAACGTTTTATAAGCAAAGTAGTAACCGAAACTATGCTAGGTTTGTGCGAAAGATTGTATACCATTCAGTTCAATAAAGCAGAAGAACGTTACAAGCACCTTTTAACCATTTATCCTGACATAACAAACAGAATTCCACTCACTCATATTGCTTCTTATTTAGGCATTACGCTTGAAACTTTGAGTAGAATAAGGAATCCCAAAAACCGAATTTGATCTATATCAAATGATACCGTTTCCATTAGTTTGACCTTTGTAATAAATAATTACAAATGGAAGAACAAAATAAACAACTAACATCAATTTGGGGAAAATGGTGGGTATCTATTAGAAAATGGTTTTATCCTGCTTGGTTAATCTACGAAACCACTGTTCGCTTCTACGATTATTCAGAAGCCACCTATCTTTTTTTCATCACACAAAATTATTTAGAAGGACTTGGTTCACAAATATTAGCTGTGTTTTGTAGCATTACCACTTTTGCAATTTGCAGCTTCTTTTTATCCGTTCCTACCACTTTTATCCTCTATAAATTCTTCAAAATAGAAAATTTATCAGGAACACAATTTGAATCAAAAATCAAAAAATATTTTTAAAAAAGATGAAGAAAATACTCATTATAAATGGGCACCCTGACAAGGAAAGCTTCAGTTTTGGACTTTCAGAAGCCTATAAAAAAGGTGCTGAAAAATCAAATGCAGAAATAAAAGAAATTAATATTCGAGAATTGACCTTCAACCCAAACCTACAATTTGGATATAGAAAACGAACTGAATTAGAACCCGATTTACTAGATGCACAGGATAAAATAAAGTGGGCAGACCATATAGTTTGGGTATATCCCGTTTGGTGGAGCTCTGTGCCAGCAATAATGAAAGGTTTTTTAGACCGGATTTTACTTCCTGGATTTGCTTTTAAAAAAAGAGAAAATTCATTACTTTCGGATAAATGTTTAACAGGTAAATCTGCCAGAATAATTTGTACAATGGATCAACCTACTTGGTTTTACAAATTAGTTTACAGAAGTCCTAGCCACAATGCGATGAAAAAAGGAACATTGCATTATATAGGCATAAAAAAAGTGCGAATTGCAGCCATTGGACCTATACGTCTTTCTACAGAAGAGTTTAAAGCTAAATGGTTGAATAAAGTTGAAAAATTAGGGCAAATGAATAAGTAATAACGAAACAATTAATACAAACTGATGAAAAAATAACGTTTACCAACAAAGGACTGAGATAAAATACAACACTTTTCTTTATTAATTTTTAGCAGTATTATTCTATGCTTACAGATTGAGAAAATAGATCCGTAAGCTTTTTTTTTTCCATTTATTTTACTGCAAGTACTGAAACAAATTCAGGACCATAAGTTAATCCTGATTTTGCAATGACAAAACACTGTTTCAACAACTTATTTGCTACTGCAATAAGCGCCAGTTTCTTGCTTTTTCCCTTGTTTACGATACGCTCATAAAGTTCACGACAGGCTTTGTTCACTTTACAGCATTGGGAGTATCCAATAGCTTTGTACCATATTAAAAAAAAATCTCGTCTAAAATTGAATAGAAACTTAACGATTAAAATTTTCCATTGATAAAAACCAACCAATAATGAAAATAAAAAAAGTATTAATAAAAACTCTTTTAGCCATATTATTTTTGGTCGTAGCATCCGTAGTCTATAGCCTTATACCAAGGGTTTGTCACTGGTCCAGTTCATATGCTGCCGAGTTGAAAAAATCGAATGTTCTATCAGAAGCATTTCAAGAAGAGTTAAGGTTATTTGCTAGAGACACGGCAACAAAGACAGAGATTGTTATTGCATTAAAGGACAACGAAATAATTTTTGAAAAAGGCGATACAGAAAAATTAATCAACCTTCATTCTGCAAGAAAAAGTATAATGAGCCTTTTAATAGGAATTGCAAAAGAAAAAGGCCTGCTGAAACTAGATGAAAGCTTGGAAAGTTTAGGCATAGACGAAAGTAAAACTCCTTTAACCAAACAAGAGAAAACAGCAACCATAAAAGATTTATTAATGGCTCGTTCTGGAGTTTACCTTCAAGCAGAAGCAGAAGTACAATCTGCTAAAGACAATAGACCGAAAAGAGAACAATACAAGCCAGGGGAATTTTTCTTTTACAATAATTTCGATTTTAACGTTTTAGGTGCAATCCTTGAACAAAAAACAGGAAAGTCCATTGGCGAATTTATGGAAGAGTATTTAGCCAAACCTTTGGGTATGCAAGATTTTTCTTCTTCAAACGTGGTTTATGACAGCCCTTGGCCAATTCCGAATAAATCTTTATCTGATTATCCTGTGTATTGGATTTTTATGAGTGCAAGAGATTTGGCGAGAGTAGGCTCACTTGTTGCTCAAAATGGAAAATATAACAATAAACAAATCATATCAACCCAATGGCTTGAAGAAAGTTTTATTCCATATTCCAAAATGTCCGATTACAATATAGACAAAAAGCCGTTGGACGCATACGGATATTTGTGGTGGCTTGATACGGATAAAAATTTAATTTGGGCTGATGGTTATGGAGGACAATATATGTTAATCGACCCTGCGACAGACCTCGTGTTTGTGCAAAGAAACTTTACAGGAAATTCACTTATGTCTTCCGGACTTTTTTTAATGGACGAAAATAGAGACAGTTCGCATAAACTCAATTTACAGCATCTTTACGAAAGGACAAAAAAGTATCTTGGAGAATAAGGTTGGTGATTAAAATACGGCAATTAACACCGTGTCCTATTAAAAGCACTAATTCCGTTCTTTAAAAGCAAAATTATTGTTTTAATTAGTTCTTAATGATAGTTTTGGGGAGTTTGTAACTCCGAAGACTTATCAATATTTAAATACCATATAACTTGCTTCATATCCTATATGCAACCCATCGTCTAAACGAGTACATCAGTTTCGAAGCATCAAAGCTCGCTCCCGTACCTCCAGAGAATCTACCAGCCTGAGATAGGTTTGGTGTTTTTTCACTATTTTAGTTGCTTAATCCCCAGTTTTCCTAAAATGTTAGCTTTGTAAATAATACCGAAAAACCCAGAAACCAAGTGAAGAAAACAATATTTGAAATCACCAAAATGGATTGTCCTTCAGAGGAAAATCTAATCCGAATGAAATTGGACGGAATTTCGAGTATTGCGAATTTGGATTTTGATATTCCGAATCGAAAATTGACCGTTTTTCACAGTGGAGAAATAGACCAAATTGAAAAGTCAGTCATCGAACTAAATTTAGGCGGAAAAAAATTATCGACTGAACAAACCAACCAAACAGAATTTAAAGAAAACGAAAACCAGAAAAAGCTACTTTGGTCTGTACTTGTAATAAATTTTGCGTTTTTCATTATTGAAATGACAACAGGAATTATCTCAAAATCGATGGGGCTTGTTGCAGACAGTTTAGATATGCTTGCAGATAGTTTCGTTTACGGAATTAGTTTGTTTGCGGTTGGGGGAACTGTAATAAAGAAAAAGCGAATTGCTAAACTTGCTGGATATTTTCAAATAACTCTTGCGATTATTGGTTTTGTAGAAGTTTTAAGGAGATTTTTTGGAGACGAGAAACTTCCTAATTTTTCAACTATGATTATCGTATCTATTTTTGCTCTTATCGCAAACGCAATTTGCCTTTACATTTTGCAAAAGTCTAAGAGCAAAGAAGAGGCACATATGAAAGCCAGTATGATTTTCACCTCGAATGACGTGATTATTAATTTGGGAGTACTTATTGCTGGAATATTAGTTAATTACTTGGGTTCAAATAAACCTGATTTAATTATTGGAACAATCGTTTTTATTTTGGTGATTCAAGGTGCATTCCGAATACTGAAATTAAGCAAATGAACGGAAAAGCACTAATTATAAGTCCGCATATAATTTATTATTAGTTCTAGCCTAATCACGTAACCCCAAGCTTCGAGGCTTGCTCACGCTAACATCGAGTATAACAGCTTGATACGGCTAAGTTCGTTTTTTATTTGCTAAATTACTCGTTCTAAAACATGAATACTAAAAACAATCTTATGGAAAATAAAGAGCTGTCAAAATTGGTAACTTCTATTGAATTGGAACATACAAACCCGTCTAAGGGACCTTATGAAGAAATTATATCAATTAGTCTTACAAATAGCCTAAAAACCGTTGATCGTATTAATACGTTTTTCAGTGAATCTATTATAAATAATACGATACCTATTGGCGAATATATTGATGCTTATATCAGTAAAAATAAAACTGTATTAAACAAGGTCAATATAGCTACTCGTTCAAACAAGGAATTAAAAATAGGTGAAGGCATATCTAATCTTACTTTCTATTTTAATGAAAACATTGCTCCTTTAAAGTTATGCGATGTGTATAGAGAATATTCTCTAACGAACTTTTATGATGATTTTACAAAATATATGGTTGCAAATGGTTCAAGAACAACAAATAGGGGCCAAAAAATCATAAAATAGCGATAGATATATTACTTTGTTTAGTTTATGTCTAAAACTCAATTGTATAGGACTTGCCAACAATGTGGCGCAATAGTTATGGCAAGTTTTGATGTAACTGTGACTTATCATTATCGGCAAAAAAGTTAACCAGCTCGAATATATTTCCTGAGGTATTCCATCTTTTTACAAATTTAGACAAAGGTTTTCACGAGTTTTGTAAGCACTTAAAAAAACATAGCAATCAAATGAAAGAACAGTTTGTAGAAGAAAAAACATTTTTGAAAAAAGACTTTTCGGAAGTTGGACTAGAGAAAGGGGAATACGAAGTTTGTGTTTTTTCAAATTGTAATTTCTCCAATTCCGATTTATCAAAAATCAGGTTTATCGACTGCGAATTCTACGATTGTAATTTTTCAATGGCTAATATTTATCAAACAGGTTTTCAAAATGTACTTTTTAAAGATTGTAAAATGTTGGGTTTGCATTTTGATAAATGTAGCAGTTTTGCATTCTCTATAAACCTTGAAAGTTGCCAGCTTAAGCACGCGTCATTTTTTAAACAAAAACTTTCAAAAACAACATTTAAAAACACCAAACTTCAGGAAGTCGATTTTACTGAATGCGACTTGAGCTCCTCTGTTTTTGACAATTGTGATTTGCATAATGCAATATTCAATAACACCAATCTACTAAATGTTGATTTTAGAAGTTCATCAAACTTTACAATAGACCCTGAAAACAACAAAATAAAAGGCGCTAAATTTTCTTTAGAAACGGTAGCTGGACTTTTAACAAAATACAACATCAAAATAACAGCCAACTTTTAAATAGCTATCTAGATAAGTAATGCTTCACCAAATTAGGGTCTTCGGGCCCCTTTCAGCTTCTTTTACTATTTTCGTATTTACTTTAGCAACATTCGCAGAGAGCCAATTGACTAATAATGAACTTTAAGAAAGAGGTTGTTGAAGACATATTCTAATTAAAATAAGTTACTGATTGGAAAACCTTATTAAATCGTTAAAATACTTACCTAAGCTATGGGCCGCATTAGGCTACTTAGGGCTGTTGATAATGTCATTATTCCTTTTTTTTGGCAGAACTATCCAAGCAATAAGAATAAAATTACTTTTAAATACCATACCAGACTTTTACAATCACGTATCAAACTTTTCTCTTACTTTACTAATTTTTATAACAATTGGCTATATTGGATTAATGCTAGGAATGAAGTTAAAACACCTAATGATCACAGGATTTGTTTTTGGACTAATTAATCTTATTTTTGAATTTTTCATTTCATTTCTAAACACACCAGACAAAACTGATGCTGTTTATGGAATAAGTGGTGTGATTGTAGGGCTACTATTTTTAATTGCTGTAAAGAAAAGAGGATTAACAGCGAATGAGTTAAAAAATTAAAGCACTTAACACAGTAACGAAGCGTACTGGTGGAGCAAACAATATAAAATCTTTGTAATATACTATGAAAAAAGCTTTAATATTATTAATAATTATTTTGACTTCAAATGCTGTTGAAGCCCAGTTTATAAAGGAAAAATCTATAAATGCCCAGATAGGTTACGGTTTAACCGCACCAACTAATAGCGAAGATGAAGTGGTTGGAAATGGTTTTTTTGCACAAGGCGAATTAGTGCTAAAGATAACTTCTTGGGTAGGTTTTAGACCTTATGCAGGCTTTATTTTTGCTCGCTCAAATGGGAAAGACCTAAATGACAATCCCACCGATGAACGAGTGAAAACTAATGCTTTTTTACTTGGTGGAAAAACAAGAGTACGCGCTCCAATTCCTTGGGTGGCACCGTATATTGAAATAGGAATAGGTGCTTCAATTGGAAAATTTGAAACTTTTACAGCTTACGATGATATTGACAAAGGCGGAATTACTCATCATATTCCATTTTCGCTCGGACTTGAGTTGGGGAAAAATAACAATGTAGACTTAGGATTTACTTATTACTTTCAACCCTCGGTTGAACAATTTGTGGGTGCTGTTGCAGTTGGTATAAATATTCCTTTAAAGAGTTAATAACTAAATAGGGTGAGTGTAAATTAATTATTTTTACAGCTTGGTTTTTTCTAATGCAGCGCAAGCACCTGGCTGGTCTATGAGACACTATTTGCAAGCTTACTTATTACTATAAACCAAATGAAACTCATCTTCTTTATACTAATTTTCTTTCAGCTTTCAATGTATTCTCAATATTCAGAGGAATACAAAGCTTTAATTGAAAGTGTAAACCCTCCTATAGATTCAATTTTAGTAGAGCACAAATATAAAAATGGCAAAACAAAGGAGCTAGGTTGGCAGTTGTATTACAATCAAAATAACCAAGTGTATTCCTTTCTTAAAGGAAGACATTATCTATACTTTAAAGACGGTCATTGGAATGAAATAGATTATGATGATTTTGGAAATATAATGCTTCACAGAGGTTTTGATTCAGAAGGCAATATACTTTATGAGTCTAAAACCAAATACATCACTACAACAGCAACGAATGCAAATGTTTTTTTTGAATCAGATAAGCACCTTTCATATAGTAGAGATATAAAACGCTATGTATATTCAATTAAGCTATGTAAATATTATCTAAAAAAAGAAGGTGAGATATCCAATGGAAGAAAAAGCGGCACTTGGAAAACTTACTATCCCGATGGTACACTTAAAAAAGAAAAAGTATATTGAACAAATATTTCCCAACAACTTTTAAACTCAAAATAATAAATTATGAAGAAAGCAATTTTACTATTTAGTCTGTTTTTACTAACTGCAATATCATATGGGCAAAATACAACAGACGAAATAATGTCTAAATTCGTCAAATTATATGAGCAAAACACGGATGCTGCATTCGGCTATATTTTTGGAACCAACAAATGGATGGGAGAAAATAAAGACGGAACTGAAAAAGTGAAATTTCAATTACGAGAATATGCGAATTTAATGGGAGAATATATCGAATTTGAAAAACTTACCGAAAAATCGCTTGGCGAAAGCCTAAAAGTTTCTGTTTATCTAGTAAAATACGAAAGACAACCTTTAAGATTCATTTTCAAATATTATAAAGTTAAGGATAACTGGATGTTATACAACTTGAAATTTGACGAAAACATTGATGATGAACTTGAAGAACTTATGAAATATGATTATTTATTAGGAGACTAAAGCTATAAGCCCCTTTTTTAAATTTCTCTAATTTTAACTTCTGCATCATTGTGTCTTGTACCTCTTAAATAATGTTTTAATGGATAGCTTTTACAACAAGCTCAACGAAATTATTGCTGAATACCCCTTTTATGTTGGTAGTTTTTGTTTGGTTTTAGGTGTTTCATTACTCATTTATAAAATTGGAAAAAATGAATCGTTTAAAATGAAAGATTACAATGTAATAGCTTGGAAGGTTTTAGTTAATACTTGGGCTGTCATTTTAATGTTAATTATACTGGGAGTTACATTGATTTTTAGCTAATAAATGTGAAGTTTTTATAATTTTTTATAGTTAATTGTGTTTTTTTTTATTGAAAAAAATAAAAATAATGTAAGTTTTTTAAATATTTATGACGAATACTACCAATTAATATTTAAAAAACCTCACTAAAATGAAAAAAACAACACTCTTATTAATTTTTATTTGTATTCCCTTTTTTGGATTTTCTCAAGACTGTTTAACGGTCACTAGGGATATTACTAACCCAACATTTTCAGCATATTTTGGTCACGGAAGTTTCTTTGGCGACGTAAACAATGATGGAATAGACGATGTTTTAATTTCTCACGAAGTAAACATGACAGGTCAAGAAGATTTATTATATGTTATTTTAGGACCTCTTACAACTACTACAGATTTTGCTGTAGAAACAGAATCTGACTTCACAATTAGCGTACCTCAAGAAAGATCGCATTTTTCATCTAATATAGACGCTGTTAGTAAGTATAAATTAGTAGACTTTAACGGTGATTCAGTACCCGATTTGTTTGTTGAGCAATTCTCTGGTGCTCATGTGTATTTTGGACCATTAACAACAGCGCAAACAACGCCAGACATTACTTATACATTATCAAGTCCATCAGATACTCGTAAAATCACTACTGTTGGTGATATAACTGGCAACGGTTCTCCAGATATTATTGTAGCAGATGTTAATGATCCAGGAACAGCTCTTCCCAATTCAGGAAGAGTATATATTTTTGAAGGCCCTGTAGCTGCAGGAAGCTTAAATCTTGGAGATTCATTTGCGTCTATTACAGGGGTAGGAAATTACGATTATTTAGGAGCCTCAATTATGGCAGTACCAGATTTAAATGGCGATTCATTCCCAGAATTATACATACAAGCAAGCGAAGCTGGAATATGTGTACAAACATCTACAACTACAGGACTTTGTATCTCTTATGATTTTAGAGAAGAAGGAGTGGGTTATATATTTAAAAGCCCAATTACAGCAGGAGATATAGACGCAACTGCAGCTAATATTACACTAGATGGAGAAGGACCTTTAAGTTTAGCACTTAACAATTTTGGTAAAAACATGTCTTTTGATAAAGATTTTAACGGTGATGGTGAACTTGATTTTGCTGTGACTGCAGCTGGAATAAACACTGTTTATGTGTTTAACGGACCTATTGCAGATGGTCAGTTATCTGCTGCAAATGCAATAAAAATAACAGGTAATGGATCGTCTGAGGCTTTTGGTTTTTCTATGGTAGGCGTTAACGATATAGATGGAGACGGATTTGATGAATTAGTAGTTGGTGACTCTCAGTACAGTTTAGCTAGAGGGAGAACGTATTTGTTTACAGGACCTTTAGAAAATACAACTTTAGCAGATGGAATTGTTTTAGCAGAAGGAGTAGAAACTCAGCAATTTGTTGGACAAAGTACTGTTGTTGGTGATATTAATAACGATGGATTTGACGATGTTGGTTTTTCAACATTCTCTCAGAATAGTTTTCCAGATGGACTTTTTGACATTTGTTCGTTAGAAGGAGCTACAGCTGGTGTAGAAGATTTAACCGCGCTAGATAACTCACTAGCAATGTACCCAAACCCTGCAAAAAACAGTTTTTCTTTTACATCTATTCAACCAATCTCTAAAGTTTCAATTTACTCTTTTTCAGGTCAATTAATTAAATCTGTTACCATTTCTAATACTGAAGCTATTGATGTGTCTTCTATTAGTAAGGGTATGTATTTGGTTAAATTTGAAGCCGAAAACGGTCTTGAAGTTTCAAGAAAACTACTTGTTACGAAATAAACCTAAATAAATTAGATTAAAAATTTAAACACCCAAGCATAACAATTGTTGTACTTGGGTGTTTTTTTATTGGTATAGTCGTAAAATATAAGAAATGAGATTGTCAATCTTATTTTTTTGAAATCTTCTTGGTCTTATTTTACAATTAGTTTAGCTGTATGTAGTTTTCTAGAGTGAATTTTTACAATATACACACCAGTTGGCAAGTCTTGAGTCATAAATGAATAACGTTCATTGTTTACGTTCTCGGTAGCATACACCAGTTTTCCCGTTGTATTGAATATTTCAATTTTTTCAATAGGATAATCAGATTTAATGATTGTTTTATCGGTGTTATTTGTTGGGTTTGGATACATAACCAAACCTTGATCTACTGAGTAATCTTCATTGGTAAGTAAAGGGTCTATAACCTCAAAGTTAACCCTATTAGATACTTCGTCATAACTGTCATTTGTAAACATTACAATAAAATAATTTCCTTCTTCATTTGGTAATGCGTCTCCTTCAATAGTTTTGGTTCCTTCGGCTAAACCATCAAAATAGGTATAACTATATAGAGGGTCGATATTAGGATCTGCACCTTCGTAGTAAATACCTAACCAATCTTTTATAATTCCAGGAGCATCTGTCCAAGAAGTTATTATTTCTTCGCCTAATTCATAGACAGATTCATTTATCCATAGTTCGGTTACTAATTCTCCAACTTTAAAAAAGACTGTGTTTCCAACAGCGTTATAACTGTCTTCAATAAAGTATTGTGCATAATAATAGCCTTTTGTAAGCCCTGAAAAAGTTAAGGTTTGTGAAGCTCCATTTACATAATCCCAAGCAGTAGCATTTATATCGCCAGGAGTCTGCCCCATTTTGTATATTCCAATCCAATCATTTGTAAGTTCGGGGCCATTTGTAAACGAAATTTCAATTGGATCTCCTACTTGATATTCGGTTTGGTTTGAATTAAGAACTGGTTCTGGTCCAACATAGAAATATTTTCTATCTGCAATTTCTGTATATCCTCCATTTTCAAAAATGGCTGCATAAAATCTTCCTTTTTCAGAAATTCCGTTTGGAAAAGTAATAGTTCCGCTTGGCAAGCCATCTGTATAGTTCCACACTATAGAAGGAGAACCACTACCGGGAGTTTGATCTTCATCGTACAGTCCAATCCAGGTAGAAGTATTTTCAGGAGCATCTGCATACGAAACTTCTATTGCTTCGTTCAGGTCATAAGCTTCTTTGTTTATAGAAATCTCTGTGTTTGTATAAGTGCTTCCTTCCACTGTAAAGTCTTTTACTTCACTCCAAGCTGACCACATGAGGTTTCTGTCTCTGTATCTTGTCTTTACATAGTAAGTTCCGTTTGGAATTTCATCTTGATCTATTAAAAGTTTGGTAATATCTATACCTAAATTAATATCTACTGTAGAATCTTTTTGTTGCTGATACATGCCATAAAGATTTTCATAATCTCTATACACATCTTTTTCAATAATATTGAAATCTTGATCTTTAGCAATTAAAAATTGAGTTGTATTTAAAAGCTCATCTGTGGTTGTAGAAAAAGGAGTTCCTTCAAGCTCTATGGGTAGTGTTACATTTGTAGTAAACACATTTGTGATTTCTGGTTGCTCTGGAGCTGCCTTGTCTTTATAGTGATGAAACTCATCCATTAATTGATTGTTTTTCCATTTTATTATACTTCCAATAGAATAACTCTCTACATCCATTTTTCCATTTTCAACATCTATATCAACAATTTGATACATCCAGTTTGAGATTGTTTTTTGAACATCTTCAAAATCTTCTTCGGTAGACATACCCCAGTATTGATCCCAAGCGGTTCCACCAGAGATAATATTATACACAGCATCATCTTTAAGTTGACCTCTGTGATAAAGGTGATGATGCGCACCTATGTGTAATATATACTTGTCTGTTGTGCTTAGCATAGGCACTGCGGTATTGCGTACCCAAGGAGAAATATCGCCCACATATTGTTCGGCTTGATAAGGGCGGTGGCTAAGTGAAAATATCCAGTCTACAGTGTTATCATCTTCTGCTGCGTTAATTACAGCTTGTAACCAGCTTGCTTGTTGTGCGCCTGTGTGTTCTGAACTTAAGCTTAAAAAAAGTACATTTCCAGCTTGGTAAGCATAATAATTTTCTGTACCCGATGAAATTCCTTGGTAGCTAAAATCGTCTAGGTAAAAGTGATCGTAGTAAGCAGACATTCCTAATGTGCCATAAGTTTCATGATTACCAACAGTAGTTTGTATTGCTAAATGCTTTGAAAGTTCGCGGTTTTTTATAAAGTGAACATTATCGTAATGATCTAGAGTACCTACATCTACTTGGTCCCCAACCATAAATGTCAAGGCGATACTTTCTTCTGGTGATCCTCCGTATTTTTCAATAATCTTTCTCTTTGCTGCAGAAACTAATGAATCATACCTTGGTACATTTCGCAATTGGTTGTCGCCCATTATTAAAAAGCGTATATGCCCATCGCTAGTTGCAGCTTCTCCTGGATTTGGTAAGGTTTTAAATGAAGCGATTTCAGAATAACTATCCCCAGTTTTTGTTCTGTAAAAGTAACGTGTGTTTGGGGTTAAGTTTACTAATTTCACAGAGTGATAATAATAGTTTCCAGGGTAGCCTGAGTCTACAAATATGTTTGTATTTCCTGTTACGGTAACATTAAGATTAGAAGCAGTTGTACCGTATTCAACTACAGATTCGTTGTTGCCTTCTGTTTTCCAATTCACATAAATAGAAGTGGGGGTTACAGACTGTAAGTATGGAGCTAGATCCTGCGCTGTAGCTACACTAATTACTAAAAATAATAAATAAGTAAAATAATTTTTAAACATGATTTGATTTGTTTTTAATTTTCAACCAAGATAAATTGACATAGTAAGCTAGCTGTTAGGAAGTGGTTAATGAACGTTTAATTTTTATTGAAGTTAAACCGTGAGTTAAACTCTAGTTAATGTAGATAGAGACAGCTTCTGCCTTATATTTGCTTTAAAACTGTTTGAATGCTACAAACACTAATACATTATACCTTACATCTGCTAGTTCCAGGTGTTATCGCTTTTGTGTTTTTTAGAAAAGAATGGAAAAAAGCTTGGCTAATTATGCTCGCTACGATGCTAGTAGATGTAGATCATCTTCTAGCCACTCCTATTTTTGACGCAAATAGATGTAGCATCAATTTTCATCCATTGCACACCTATTGGGCAATGGTGGTTTATGTAGTGATGTTGTTTTTTAAAAAGACAAGAATTATCGCAGTTGGATTATTATTCCACCTGCTAACAGATTATATAGATTGTCAATGGAATTGAAAAAGGAGGTAGTTGCAGTTTTAGCAACAGTATAAAAAAATCTATTTAGGTTTTTAGCTCTGATACTCGATTATTGAACATTAATCACACATCAATAACCACCAATTATACATTAATAATCATTCATCAATCATCAATCATCATTCATCAAATATCACCTATGATGATATGGTTCATTTCGAAGAATTGTAAAGCCTCTATAAAGTTGTTCTATAAAGAAAAGCCGAACCATTTGGTGGGAAAAGGTCATTGAAGAGAGCGAGACTTTTCCATTAGCACGAGTGTACACAGCTTCACTAAACCCGTAGGGCCCGCCTATAACAAAGATGAGGTTCTTGAGACCGCTATTCATTTTTTTCTGAAGAAATTGCGCAAAGCCTTCAGAAGTATATGTTTTTCCTTTTTCATCGAGGAGTATTAAAACATCGGCAGTGGTAGTTCGTTTTAAAATTTCTTCGCCTTCTGCTTGCTTCTGAAGTGCTTCAGATAGATTTTTTGCATTTTTTATATCTGGAATCACTTCCATTTCAAAAGAAATATAAAACCCTAGCCGTTTGGTATAATCATCCATAAGGGTTTGTAATTGCTTGTTATCTGTCTTGCCTATGGCGAGTAGTGTAATTTTCATACTTCAAAAGTAATAGATTTTAAAGGTTTTTGCATAACAGCCATCTGAAACTGAAAACTGCCAACTCTTTTTGTTATTTTAGCTAAAATTTCATTGCTATGATTTCAGAGAAACAATTTAATAAAGAAATAGACATAATAATAGCCAATGCGATACGCGAAGACATAGGCGATGGCGACCACAGTTCCTTAGCTTGTATTCCTGATGACGCAAGAGGCTCTGCTAAGCTTTTGGTAAAAGACGAAGGTATTATTGCCGGAATAGAATTTGCCAAACAAGTGTTTGAGTACGTAGATCCAGGCTTAAAAGTAGATGTGCAAATAAGAGACGGTAGCCCTGTAAAATACGGCGATGTGTGTTTTTACGTTTCGGGTCTTTCGCAATCTATATTAAAGTCTGAAAGACTTGTGTTAAACGCGATGCAACGTATGAGTGCTATTGCTACCAAAACAAATAAGTATGTAAAACTGCTAGAAGGTACTAACACTCAAATTTTAGACACCAGAAAAACTACTCCCGGCATACGCGCATTAGAAAAATGGGCTGTAAAAATAGGAGGGGGCGAGAATCATCGTTTTGCCCTTTATGATATGGTTATGCTTAAAGACAATCACATAGATTTTTGTGGCGGAATAACAAAAGCTATTGAGCAAACAAAGGCCTATTTAAAGAACAATCACTTAGATTTAAAAATAATAGTAGAAGCAAGAGATCTTACCGAAATTGAAGAAATTTTAAAAACCGAAGGTGTTTATAGAATTTTAATAGACAACTTTAATTACGAAGATACGCGTAAGGCTGTAAAGCTTATAAACGGAAAATGCCTTACAGAATCTAGCGGAGGGATTACGCTAGAAACGGCAAGACACTATGCCGAATGTGGCGTAGATTACATTTCTAGTGGTGCTTTAACACATTCTGTTTACAATATGGATCTCAGTTTAAAAGCTGTTTAATGAACGAAACTGAAAAAGAAATAAATATTCCTGTAATTAGGGATATCGTGCGACTGAGTAAAAAAATAACCTTCCCCGGTTTAGGAGGGTTTTCGCTTTACAATCTAGTTGATGTATACGCTACAGGTATATTAAAAGGCACCTTTTCTTTTCGCGCTAGTTCTATTGCTTACAGTTTTTTTCTAGCTCTTTTTCCTTTTTTACTGTTTCTGCTAAACTTGATACCTTATATACCTGTTGAAGGATTTCAGACGCGGTTTTTAATATTTATTGAAGCTTTATTGCCTGCACAAACAACAGAATTTTTCTATCCTATAATTGCAGATATTGCGGTAAACCCACGAGCAGGGCTAATTTCTATCGTATTTTTCTTGTCTATCTTTATGTCTGCTAATGGAGTAAATGCAATTTTTAGTGCATTTGCGCATTCCTACCACGTAACTATAAACCGCACTTTTTTTAAACAGTATATGGTAGCCATAATGGTTTCTATTTTCTTGGCATTGTTGTTGTTAACTTCGGTTGGGGTTATCCTTTATGGCGAATACATAATTGCAGGACTTCGCTCTAGAGAATATATAGAAAACGATGTATTCTGGATTTCGTTCTTTCAATTTATTGTTTTTTTATCTATGATATATATCGTTATTGCTACTTTGTATTATTTTGGAACAAAAGAAGGAAAGGCATCTAACTTTTTTTCAATTGGAGCGGCAACAACAACTGTTCTTTTTGTGTTAACCACTTATTTTTTTGGAGTGTATATCAATAATTTTTCAAATTATAATGAGTTATACGGATCTATAGGTGCACTTTTAATTTTGATGTTCTATATTTGGATAAACGCAAACCTCTTGCTGCTAGGTTTCGAACTTAATGTTTCTATAAAGCGGCTTAAAGAAAACTCTAATTATAAACCTAATTTTTAAATTATGAAAAAAATACTTTTAACCTTATCTCTAATTGTTTTAACTGTAATTACCGCTACAGCTCAAGATGTAACCGGAAAATGGAAAACTATAGACGATGAAACTGGAGAAGCCAAATCTGTAGTAGAAATCTATAAACAAGACGGAAAAATTTACGGAAAGGTAATAGAGATATTCGATGCAACTAAACGCGATTTAACTTGTATAGAATGTTCAGGTAGTGATAAAAACAAGCCTATTTTGGGGCTGGTAATTATTAAAGGATTAGAAAAAGATGGAGATGAATATAACGATGGAACTATTACAGATCCTAACAACGGTAAGGTTTATAAATGCTATATTGAATTAGACGGAGCTAATACTTTAAATGTTCGTGGTTATATTGGTTTTTCACTTTTGGGAAGAACACAAACTTGGACACGCGTTAATTAAAAATTTATTTTAATAGTATCTTTAGGCCGCCACAATTGGTGGCCTTTTTTTATTGAAAGAATTGTAAATTCATTTAAAAAATTAAACCTACAGTGTTTTTTATAGACGTAATCCTTCCTATTCCTTTAAAACAGGCATTTACCTATAGCGTGAATAAAGATGAAGCTGCTTTTTTAAAGCAAGGAATGCGTGTAGCTATCCCCTTTGGCAAGTCTAAGGTGTATACGGGTTTAGTTTATCAAGTACACAAGCAAGCTCCAGTAGGATACGAGACAAAGTCTATAGACCATATTCTAGATGAAACCCCAATTGTTACTCCCGTACAAATAAAACATTGGGAGTGGATTGCTAGTTATTATATGTGTTCTTTAGGTGAAGTTATTAAAGCGGCTTTGCCAAGTGCGTTTTTGTTAGAAAGCGAAACTATAATCAAGCTTTCTACAACTGTTTTTGAAGATGAAGAAAGCTTAACAGACGATGAGTTTGTTTTGTACGAAGCCCTACAACATCAATCTTCATTGCATATTAACGATGCACGAGCTATTTTGGATAGAAAGAATATAGTTTCTGTTATTCAAAAATTACTGGATAAAAATATAATTGAAGTAGAAGAAACCGTCTACGAGCAGTACACCCCAAAAGTAAAGCGCTATATAAAACTTTCGCAAACCTATACTTCTGAAGAAAAACTACGCGAACTCTTAGATTCGTTAACCAGAGCTCACAAGCAACGAGAAGTGTTAATGCATCTTTTTATGCTGAATTCTAAAACTAAAAAACCAATTAGCGCTGCAATGCTTCAGAAGAAAAGCGAAGCTTCGGCAGCAACTGTAAAAGCATTGGTAGATAAAGGTATTTTAGAAGAGTATTTCATTCAACACGACAGAGTAGAATTTTCTGGCGAAACTACTTCAGAAATAAAAGAACTAAGCGAAGCGCAAACGATTGCTTACGAACAAATAAAAACATCTTTTGAGAGCAATGATATAGTGCTGTTGCACGGTGTTACTTCCAGTGGAAAAACTGAGATTTATGTTCGTTTAATAGAAGAAGTTTTGGATACAGGAAGGCAAGTATTGTATATGCTTCCCGAAATTGCGTTAACCACACAGCTCATTACCCGTTTACAGAAATATTTTGGAGAAAAAATAGCTGTCTATCACTCAAAGTTTTCGGTAAATGAACGTGTTGAAGTTTGGAACAATGTGCTCAATGAAAAATCAAAAGCGCAAGTGGTTATTGGTGCGCGTTCGTCATTGTTTCTTCCGTTTAAAAACTTAGGACTTATAATAGTAGATGAAGAGCACGAACCTTCATTTAAGCAGTACAGCCCTGCACCGCGTTATAATGCACGCGATAGTGCAATTGTATTGGCGAAGCTGCAAGAAGCAAAGGTTTTAATGGGTTCTGCTACGCCTTCATTAGAGAGTTATCACAATGCTAAATCGGGAAAATTTGGCTTGGTAACTTTAAAAAAGCGTTTCGGAAATGTTTTAATGCCAGATATAGAGCTGGTAGATATAAAAGAGAAGACCCGAAAAAAACAGATGACAGGTCATTTTAGTGATCGTTTGCTGGAAGAAATGCAAGAGGTGTTAAAAAATGGAGAGCAGATTATTCTTTTTCAGAATAGAAGAGGTTTTTCGCCTGTGGTAGAATGTACTACTTGCGGGGTTTCGCCACAATGCCCTAATTGCGATGTAAGCCTTACTTTTCATCAATATAAAAATCAGTTGCGTTGTCATTATTGCGGCTATCATATGGCTATGACGTCTAGTTGTATTGCTTGTGGAAGTGAAACTATAGATACTAAGGGTTTTGGTACAGAGCAAATAGAAACAGAGTTGAAAGCACTATTTCCAGATCACAAAGTGGCACGTATGGATCAAGATACGACCAAAGGGAAACATTCCTACTCTAAACTAATTGAAGCTTTAGAGAATGAAGAGATAGATATATTGGTAGGTACCCAAATGCTTGCCAAAGGATTAGATTTTAGAAATATTAGCTTGGTAGGGGTGATGAATGCAGATAACCTATTAAATTTCCCTGATTTCCGTGCTCATGAAAGGAGTTTTCAGCTATTACAACAGGTTTCTGGTAGGGCAGGGCGTACACAAAAAAGGGGAAAGGTATTAATACAAACCTATAACCCATATCATCAAATTTTAAAACAAGTAAGCGTTAATGATTATGAAGAGATGTATAAAGAACAAATGGAAGAGCGCTATAATTATAAATACCCTCCATTTTACAGAACGGTAAAGCTTGTTTTTAAAGACAAAAATCTCGCTCGAGTTCAGAAAGCATCAACTTGGTTTGGTCAGGCTTTAGAAATGCAATTTAAAGAAAATGTTTTGGGGCCAGAGCCCCCACCTGTAGGACGAATAAAGAATAAATATATTATAAACCTACTGTTGAAAATACCTAAAAATCAATCTTTAGAAAAAACGAAGAAATACATAGAAAACGTTCAACGCAGTTTTAATGCAGTTAAAGAATTTTCTAGTGTTCGTCTAACTATAGATGTAGATAATTATTGAGAGTTTTGAGAAGCAGATAAAGCTTCAATTAGATCGGCCTTACGGTTTCTACTTAGGGGGAGAAGATCCTTGTCTAGTTCTATAGTTTTGCTATTGTAGCGTTGAACCTTGTCTAGATTTACAATATAGGATTTGTGTATTCTAAGGAAACGTTCAGGGGGTAAAAGCGATTGAAAAGCCTTCATTGTAGAAAGCACAACAAGAGATTCGTGTTCTGTAACAAGTTTTACATAATCTCCTAAAGCTTCTATATAACGAAGTTCGTTTAAGAATACCTTTCTTTTTTTAAGGTTGCTTTTTACGAAGATAAAATCTTCATCGTCAAAGCCTTCCTCGTTTTTCAGTTTGTGATTTGTTATTGCTTTGTGAACGGCGTTTAAAAAACGATCTTTAGCAATAGGTTTTCTTAGGTAATCTACAGCGTCGTAATCAAAAGCTTTAAATGCGTATTTGGTTTTTCCAGTAACAAAAATAACTTGAGGTTTGCGTTGAATATCGTCCAGCAAGTCAAAACCAGAAAGGATAGGCATTTCTATATCGAGAAAAACCAGGTCAATGTCGGTGAAAGAAAATCCTTTTTTAGCATCAATTGCATTTTTATATTCACCCACAAGTTCTAGGGAAGGGTGCATTTGAATAAGCTTCACTATAGAAAGCCTTTGTAGTGTAGAATCGTCAACGATTGCACACTTAAGTGTTATTTTATCCACAATAATTAGGTTTTGCTAAAGGCAATAATATGGAAATAATCGATGAAATGCAACTTTATTTAACATTAAGCGTGGAAACCACATAGTTAGTCTGATATAATTTATTTTGCAATACTATTGTAATTAAGGTTTGATTATACCAAATAAAGTATTATTTTTGCACCCTCTTTGGCAGAACGCCAGAGATTTAATTATTAATTTTAATAGATTTTTTATGAATCATTACGAAACTGTTTTCATCTTAAATCCCGTTTTATCTGAAGATCAGATAAAGGAAACAGTAAAGAAATACGAAGATCTTCTTGTTTCTAAAGGTGCTAAGATGATATCCAAAGAAAATTGGGGCTTGAAAAAACTTGCTTACCCAATTCAAAACAAAAAAAGTGGCTTTTATCACCTTTTTGAGTACACCGTTGACGGTGAAGTAGTACACGAACTTGAAACTGAGTTTAAAAGGGACGAGCGTTTTATGCGTTACCTATCAGTGAGCCTAGACAAGCATGCTATTGCTTGGGCAGAAAAAAGAAGAAACCGCAATAAAAAATCAGCTTAAATTATGGCCACATTACAACAACAAGCAAAAGGTAAGAAAGACGGAGAGATCAGATATCTTACACCGCTTAACATAGAAACAAACAAAACAAAAAAATACTGCCGTTTTAAAAGATCGGGTATTAAGTATGTTGATTATAAAGATGCAGATTTCTTATTGAAATTTGTAAATGAACAAGGTAAAATTCTTCCAAGAAGACTTACAGGAACATCATTAAAGTATCAGCGCAAAGTAGCTGTTGCCGTTAAAAGAGCACGTCATTTGGCACTTATGCCTTACGTAGCCGATTTATTAAAATAAAAAACCAGAAAGCAATATGGAACTTATATTAAAGAAAGACGTAGAAAATCTGGGATTTGCAGATGACCTAGTAACTGTAAAAAACGGTTACGGAAGAAACTTTTTAATACCTCAAGGACAAGCAGTACTTGCGACGCCTTCAGCAAAAAAAGTATTGGCTGAAACTTTAAAGCAACGCGCTTTTAAAGAAAAGAAAATTGTTGACGAAGCTAAAGCACAAGCTGAAAAACTTAACGGACTTGAAATTAAAATCGCTGCCAAATCTGGCGAAGGCGATAAATTATTTGGTTCTGTTACTAACATAGACCTTGCAGAAGCTCTTGAAAAAGCAGGTGTTTCTATTGAGAAAAAGTACATTCTTATTGCTGGTGGAGCAGTAAAGCGTACTGGACAATACGAAGCGACTATCCGTTTTCACAGAGATGTTGTTAGCAACTTCGCATTTGAAGTTGTTGCTGAAGCAAAATAATACTCTCAATTAATTGATTTAAAACCTTTCCCTTTTGGGAGAGGTTTTATTATTTTATAAACTTTTTGAAACACTTTTATAAAGTTTATAAGCAAATCCTAATATAAAAACACTAACTGTTTCATTAGATAACAGTATCCCATTTTATAAAATTATTTTCAAAAATGAAATACGCTAGGTTAACAAAAGAACAATTTGAAGAACTACATCAAGAGTTTATAAACTTTCTTGCCACTCAATCTATCACTGCAGATGAATGGACAAAACTGAAATCTGAGAATCCAGAAACTGCCGAAGAAGAGTTAGATGTTTTTAGCGACCTTATTTGGGAAGGGGTTTTAAATAAAGTGAAATATTTAGAACATATTTCACCTAAACAATTAATGCTTTTTCATGTAACAGATGCTTTTATGGAGTTGATAGCTATAAAAATAGCAGACGACAATATAGATATAACTTCTGAATACGGTTATAAATGGCTGCAGCAAAATTTACATAATGATGCAGTTAGCCTTTATACATCTACTAAAGCGATAACTGATGATCGCAATAAAGACATCTTTATACTAATACAACAGGGTGCAGTTATTACTAAAGGACAACTTTATACTTATTTCAGTGATTTATTGAGCTAGGATTAAGGCTTTTTAAAAAATTACTCATAACGTAAGCTTTCAATAGGATCTAGTTTAGCTGCTTTGGAAGCTGGGTAGGAGCCCGCAATTACCGCAACTACAAATGTTATTATCGTTGCCCAAATAATTGCAGACCAGGGAAGCGAAAAATCGAAATCGAATATTTTTGCAAAAGCAAAACCGGTGAGTACTCCTAAGAAGATACCTAAAATGCTTCCAAACTGCCCTATTACGATAGTTTCCATAAAAAACTGAGTAGAAATTGTAGAACGTTTGGCTCCTAAAGCTTTTCGAACGCCAATTTCGCGTGTGCGCTCGGTAACAGAAACCAGCATAATGTTCATTAAGGCTATTGAAGAGCCTAAGATTGTAATAATGCTTATAATCCATGCTGCAGCTTCTAGGTAACCCGTAATCATTGCGATTCGGTTTATTAAGTCGTCGCTGCGCTCTATGCCAAAATTATTTTCTTCTATAGGGTTTAAACCTCGAATATTTCTAAAAGTAATTATCGCCTCATCTTGTGCGGCTTCCATAAACTGCTTGTCGTCTACTTTTACGCTTATATTGTAGTTTATGTTTGCTTGGGTAAATATCCCTCTAGCTACTTGTACGGGAATTAACACTTTTAAATCTTGGTTGTTTCCAAAGGTAGATCCTTTAGATTCTAACAAGCCTACTATTTTAAATTTTACACCGCGAATACTGATGGTTTTATTGATAGGGTCTTCATCTTCAAATAAGTTTTTCACAAAATCTGAACCTATAATACAAACCTTATTGTTGTTTTGAATATCAAATATTGTAAAGTTTCTGCCTTTGTCTATTTCGGTACCCGTGTTTTCAAGGTAGTTTTCATTTACCCCGTAGACTCTTACTTCGGGATCTGTTTTTTCGGAACCGTATTTTACTTCAGCAGTAGATGTTCCTAAAAATGAAAGCGATGTTTTTGTAAATGGATATTCGTATTTATCCATAAACTCCCTAACGTTGTTGTAGCTTATTATAGGGTTTATTTTTTCGCGTTCGCCCCCATTTCTAGATTGTACGTTAAATTCGTATTGCTGAATATTAAATGTGTTAGAACCCATAGAGGCAAAACTGCCCGAAATGGTTTTCTCTAATGCTGTAACAGCGCTTAAAATACCTACCAAAGCCCAAATACCTATACCAATAATTACAATGGTGAGTACGGTCCTTAAAAGCTGACTTTTAATAGAATCTAGCGCAATGCGAACATTTTCCCGGAAAAGTGAAAACATAAAATTAGTTTGTGTTTCTCATTAGACTGCAAACGCCCGATAAAGTTACAGAAATACTGTGAAGCATTTAATATTTTCTGATAATCTTATTGTGGTAAACTTCATTATTATTTAAGATATTTGTTGTTTCAAAATATAAATTTCAAAAACAGCAGCGTTTTGTCTAAAAAACCATCTATCCCTAAAGGAACTCGCGATTTTAACCCTGAAGAAGTTAGCCGTCGCAATTTTATTTTTAACTGTATTAAAGAGAGCTTTTCGCTTTATGGGTTTCAGCCTATAGAAACACCTTCTTTTGAAAACAGCAATACCTTAATGGGTAAATACGGGGAAGAAGGAGACCGTTTAATCTTTAAGATTTTAAATAGCGGAGATTACCTAGCAAAGGTAGATGACAAATTGTATGCTGAAAAGAACAGCAATGCTATAACTTCCAAGATCTCTGAAAAAGCACTGCGTTACGATCTAACTGTGCCTTTTGCGCGTTATGTAGTACAACACCAAAACGAGATAAGCTTTCCTTTTAAGCGCTATCAAATACAGCCTGTATGGCGTGCAGATAGACCTCAAAAAGGGCGTTTCCGCGAATTTTACCAATGCGATGCAGATGTAGTGGGGTCAAAATCATTATGGCAAGAAGTAGAGTTTGTGCAACTTTACGATGCTGTTTTTAGCAAACTAGGGTTGAATGGGGTTGTTGTAAAAATGAATAACCGAAAAATACTAAGTGGTATAGCCGAAACTATAGGAGCCGAAGATAAATTGATAGATTTTACAGTGGCTTTAGACAAGCTAGATAAAATAGGAGAGGAAGGCGTTAAAAAAGAAATGCGTGAGAAAGGTATAGATGAAGCTGCTTTAGAAAAATTACAACCATTGTTTTCATTCGATGGTTCAAATACTGAAAAAATAAATTCATTAAAAGAATTGCTTAGTGGTTCGCAAATAGGATTGAAGGGTGTTGAAGAATTAGAGTTTATTACAACCACAATTGATGCTTTAGGATTGCAAGCCGCTAGTTTGCAATTAGATGTTACACTTGCTCGCGGACTTAATTACTATACTGGAGCTATTTTTGAGGTAGCTGCACCTGCAACTGTAAAAATGGGAAGTATAGGTGGCGGTGGAAGATATGATGACCTTACGGGCATATTTGGTTTAAAAGATATGAGCGGTGTGGGTATTTCTTTTGGCTTAGACCGTATTTATTTGGTTATGGAAGAGCTTGATCTTTTTCCAGAAACAGTTTCAGAAAACAGTAAAGCGCTTTTTATAAACTTTGGTGCTACAGAAGCATTATATGCAATGAAAGCCATTACAAGCTTGCGAAAAGCAGGGGTTAAAGCAGAGCTGTACCCAGATAATGCTAAAATGGGCAAACAAATGGGATATGCAGATAAGCGAGCTATTTCCTATACAGTATTAGCTGGCGAAAAAGAGATGGACGCCAAGGTTTTCACATTAAAAAACATGAAAACTGGCGAACAAACATCAGTTGATTACTCAGGCCTAGAAAAATTGCTGAAAGCTTAATTGTTTCTTTCTTTTTCTAAAGAATCTGTTGTTAGTTTTTCTAATATTTTACGCTCAACCTCTAAACACGCAGCTTCAGAAAGCATTCCTGAAATGCGCAGTTTTGATAGGCTCTTAAGTGTTTGGTTCATTCGTCCCCTATTTCATTAATAATTTTCTCATAAGAAATAACATAATCTATTTGCTTCTCTTCTGAAACATGTTTGCGGGGAGTTTCAAGAATAATAAAGTCAAAAAGTCTTGATATAATTTTTTTAAGACGTTCTTCTGTAGCTATAATTGTTTTGTGAATATGACTTGCTATAATAGTTAGTACAGTGGCTAAAACTAAAAGTATGCCGTAATAAGCGTATATAGACAAGTCGTTTATTGGTAAAAAGGTATAGATTAAAAAGAAAAAACCAACCAATAAAAATGTGTTTGCAATAAGTCCAAATGTTTTTTGGAATTCGTCCATAACGATGTTTCTAGCAAATTTTAATAATAAACCAGAGCAGATAGCCATAATAGGAAGGCTAATAGAAAACAAAAAAGAGGACATATATGTAAATCCAAATACCCCCTCTTTATCGCCAGTTAAGTAAAGTACGTGTAGAAAGGGAGATAAAACCGCAATTACACTTAAAAACATTAAATAAAAATTAATTCTACTACTCCTTGTGGTCTGGAATCCCATTACAGTTCCTGTCGCTTGGGGGGCAAACTTTTTGTTTGTCGATTGCTTGTTCATCACTAATCTGGTTTTCTGGAGTACAGCTAAATGCTATTCCTGCTAACATTAAAATTGCAAATAAATAATTTTTCATAATAAATAGGTTTTAAAGTTAATGTGTAAAATTATACTTTTAAATACCTATATAAAACTGAATGTCAAATATTTATTAACTTGATTTTAACAAATGTAAGAATAAAAGCTACAAATACAAGATTTTTTTCGACCAAAGGTCAAATTCTATTAAATCTGGTCGTTATTTCTAACTATATATCTAGAAAATAATTGTTTACCGAATCCAGGATGTTTTTTAACAAATACAATCAACTTCTTGAGTAGAAAAATTTGAATTCTTTATAATTGAAAATAAAGCGAGGTGAATATTGATAAAATAGGCATTAGGGAATTGGAAATGGGCATTAGGTTTTAGGGAAATTCAAATGGGCATTAGGGGGTGGGAAAGTACATTAGGGTTTTGTGAGAAATCTACATATTATTTTCTGTGTTTTCTCTTTTAGGCATCTTTTTTAGAGGGATGAAACTCTATAGCTAAGACAAGCCATGGCTTTATTTAATAGTATATCCTTTGACTGTTAAAAAGTTATGCGAGTAATAATTGCTGAAGGATAGTCTATGTAGATTTTTCTGTAGTTTACCGAACACAAAATATATGTAACAAACACTTCTATATAAAAAAAATCCCCAAAAGTAACAGTACTTTGGGGATTTTTGTAGCGAGATCGGGACTTGAACCCGAGGCCTCCGGGTTATGAAAATTAAAATCGCTCTTTAAAACCCATTAAAAACACTTAAGTTCAATAAGTTACATAAATTTTATTTTACATAATATCATTTGATATCAAGGAGATGGCCATTTTATGGTGTTCCACGGACTGTCTGGATTTTCCAATACCTGTTTGTAAAGGTGGTATACTTCTTCTTTGTACGTACTGGAATCGGCACTGTTATCTATGGCAAAACCTAGTGCAAAGCTTTTTCCAAAATCTTCCCAAGAGGAAAAATGTTGCAAGGCCAATTCTTTGGCAAAATTGATGACCTTCCAGGCTTCTTCCTCAGAAATAAGATTGCCGGTATAGGCTTTGCGTGCCTGCCCGGCCAAAACCGCCACATCATAACCTGCCACACCAAGCTGTAATTCGGAATCAAAAATGATGATGCCTTTTTGCTTTAAGCTGTTTAAGGCTTCTCCAGAACTTAAGGTTTTCAAATAACGATGGGCCCTCTCATTGCTGCCGAATTTTTGGACCATTAGCTCATCCCATTTGTCTTGAGGCTCTTTTTCAATCATTCTTTGGATAAAATCAAAATACCATCGGCGACCATCTTTCATAAAATACTCGGTTAAATTCCAATATCCTTCTACAGTGTCAATGCCCCAACCTTCCAGATAGGGCCTAACATCTTTGGCATTGAGAAATGACAGGGTGTTAGTGTTCGCTTTCCACCATTCGGAAATGGGTGTATACAAGGCTAAGCCAAATAATTGTTCTTCATTGAGTGCACTGTTTGGCGACTTTCTAAATTTTGCCTTCGTTTTGTCTGGGGCATCGTATTCTTTTTTTCCAATTTTAAAATAACGAATTGCATAAGAAGCACTGGCTACGAATAGTATAACATAACCGTACCAAGGTATGTTTTCTAACATTTGCATAATTTATGGGTTTAAAAGTTGATTAACGTTGATTTCTTTATGTTCCGATTTTGGGATTTCCAAAAGTGAACTAGGTTTATCTTTTTGAATACCTGCAACAATACTTGTGGGAAACATTTGTATGGTATTATTGTAGCTTGTTACCGCTGCATTGTATGCACGTCGAGCAGCGGATATCTGGTCTTCAATATCAGAAAGTTCATACTCGAAGGTAGTAAGTCCGATAAACACTGGAATTAAAATGATGATAATAATTTTCATAGTACTTTTTTATAATGGTTATATGCGTAACTGTTGAAATTCCCACTCAAAGGGTTTGCCTAAAGACTGGATTGTTTTTAAGTGATCTAACTCAAATTTTTTTAAGGTTTCCTCATATTCAGGTTCATCGTCTTTATTGCGAGTTTCGGTTGTGATTTTCAGTGTTTTATTTTGAAAATCGATATTGTAATAGATTTCATCACCCGATACCCTTTGAGTTACACTTTCCTTGTATTCGATTAATTCAAAGGCTCTATTTTGAAATCTGAAAATATATTCATGAGAAGACCATGTTGTACATTCCCGACACCGCCATATATAGAAATCAATTTGCAAATCTCCATTTGGAAGAATTTGAAGCCCTTTAAAAGGCTCGTCCATTGTGGGTGTATCATGATTTACGATAAATGTGTTGGATTGCAACTTCTTCTTGAATTTTCCATTGTGCTTACCAAAATAGATACCCAATATTCTAGGTTTAAATTCCAATGTATCACTTTCCGACAGCTGAATTTTAGTATGACCTTTTCTTTTGGAAGCTTCAATGGCAACGACCAAATCTTCAACACCATCCCCGTTTAAGTCTCCTGAAGCTTTTAACAAAATTTTCCAATCGGTTGGGATAATCTCGTGCAGGGTCCTTCCCTTGGCGGCTAGCTCTGGCAAGAAATGTCCACTTTGGGCGTGAAACACCTGAACCAAAAAGACAGCTATTAACAATGATACGTTCCTAAAACTCATTTCTAATTCATTTTCAATACTAATTCATTGTTTAGATACACGTATATGACATTTTTGTTGGTCTTAAGTGTGTCTTCTAAACCAGGATTTATAATCACTTCTTCAGATTTGAGGGCGAAAACAAGGGTGTTCTCAACCTCATTTATTTCTACAATTTCCGTCAAATATGTTTCTTCATCACTTCCTTCAAAATCCAGGGTTCCGATATGTTTCAGACTTCCGTTTTCAAGAACAAAAATCTCGCCCCCAAATGGATATTCGTATGCCTTTTGGCATATAATGATGACCTTGTTTGATATGTCACTTTTATAGAAATGGGGTTCAAAAAGGTATGCATTGCCCACGCCCTGTGATTTAAACACTATTTCGTTGTACGCATCAAGCATTAAAAGCCTATCTCCCCAATTTGTTTCGGTTTCTGTATCCGATGTAAAATGTTTTCCCTCTTCTGGAATGTATTTACCACTTACAATTTTATACCCGTTCAATTCAAATGAATGTGCTATATCAAAGTTGTCTATTTGGAGGCTTTCCGTTTTTTGGGGATAGTATTCTGGATATGAAAAGCTTTCAACATTGGTTTCAACATATTTCTTGCCATTGAATTCTAAAACAGTGTTTTTAAAGTGAAAGGATTTTTCTGTTCGGCATTCTCCGGCATTATCTTTATAATCTTTGGTTTCCACTATTTTATTATTGACCATAAGGTTAAAATACCCATTAGATTTTTTTGTACCGGGCACCAAAGTTTTTCTCTTCTGAACAAATTCACCGTCACAATCACCATCCCATTCTCCTCCATAGTTCATCACACTATAGTTGTGCAATACTTTTTTTAAGGAATCACCAGATTTTATGAATAATGATAGTGTTTTATTTAAATAGGGATTGACCCGTGACATTCCGTGGTAATTCACGCGTATTCCAAAAGCGTCTATTTTCTCGTTAATGCGATATAGGGCCGTGTCTATGATTATTTTTCGCAATTCAATTGCGTCTGAGACCCATTGGTTCGATTGGTAGCTTTCAAAGTGTTTGTTCATTATTTTTCCAGAACGCTTGTCTGCAATAACAATGTGGCTGTTGAGCTCAAAATATTGTTCACCTTCATTTACGACTTCTGGGATGACCACAATCTTTTCGTTGGGATTGTGAGGGTGTTCCAGAGTAGTGATCAAATTGGTCTTTGTTTGCACCCAATCCAATTTCAGATCTGTTAAAACGCCATTGATCAGCGCAAAATCCTTAAAAGAATCGTTCAATCTTTTGGCATTTATTTTTTTTATGGTGCCATCACCACTAATTTCATATTCAATTTCCTCCACCTCTCTGATGTTGCCCCAAAAGATTCTGTTTACCATTACTTTGTTTTCGCTTATGCGGGAGACTGTTCTGGACATGCTTTCGGCTATTTCATCATAAGCCACTACCTGATGTGCAAGAATGTTTCCTTCGGCATTGTAATTGACAAGAACCGACTCCATTTCATTGTCTCCGTGTTTAACGGTTGTGACAATGGTGTGAAAATTCGTATTCACAGGTATTGTATATATGGAGATTGCTCTGTAATTGTGGCCTTCCGAATTAAAATCAGGATAGATTTGGTCCAATTTCAAAGCTTTGACATCTACTTCGTCATAATCGCCTTCATCGTTAAAACTGTCAAAATTTGTGTCTTCGAACTGTGGCAATTTTTTAGTTTGGATATTGGCAATTACTTTGGTAAAATCTAAATGCACACTTTTAGGTAAAGTGTCCAAAGCCGTTTCAATGATTTCAACGGCGCCTTGGATGTCGACCTCCGGCTCTTTTTCCGTTTTGGATTTTTCACCACATGAGATCATTAATACTATTAGGATTATGTAATAGTTGGTTTTCATAGTTTACTGGTTATGGCTTATATAGCTCGCAATGGTCAATTCACGGTCGTATATTGTTTTTTCATAAAAATCTATCTGGGCAATAATACGCTTGCCTTTATCCCAAATAGCAGGGTTTTGATTCCAAGAAATACCGTTATTAATTTTAATCGCATTTACTAATATATAAAGCTTTTATGTTTAGTCGATTAATGAGGATTTTAAGGTCTCTATCTCAAAGTTTTCAGCATCTATAACTGTTAAAATATAGGTTTCTTCTAAGATTACATTACCACCGGCACCACCTCCTTCATTGGTAAGCGTTAGGTATATGGTTTGGGGTTCATTGGTTCCGTTGATGACCATCTCGTTAAAATCATAATTACTTAAAGTAAATCCCTCATAGTCTTTTATGTTTAAAACATTATTGGTAAACGTGATTTTAATGGAATCAAAATTATCTTGTTTCTGCCATTCGTTCAGTATGTGGTCTTTGAGAGCCAAAATAAAGTTTTGAGGGTCAATATTTTCAACGGCATCTGGATTCATATTGATTTCATCTTCGGTTAAATCCGATTTTTGGGAATTGACCAAAATAATAAAGTCCTGGCCATATTCAAAAACATCGGTCTGTGACCATTGCCATGATTTTGACTCTCGCATATTTATGCCCGTAACCTTATAACTTACCGTAATCGTTTTTTTGGTTTCATTTTTCTGAATCAGAATTTCATCAAAAGTGGTCTGAATAGTGGCAGTATTGGGCATAGTGCGACAACTTCTCAATTTTTCCATAGCGACCGTATCTTTGGCAAACCACTTTCGTAAAAAGCTGAGCTGCTTGTCGGAACATTGGTGGCCCAAATCTAAGGCCGATACTATTTGGCACCATAGTACACGACTGTTTCCTTCCGGGTCGTAGACCCATTCGCATTCGTTACCAATATCAAAGGCTACAAGACCCAAGGCTGCTTTTTCTTGGGGTATGATATTTCGCAAAAAGGATTGGTTGATTACCATAGTGCTTACCTCGGAACCCACTGCTTCATCATAGGCTATTTTGCGGCTTAAAAATTGTACCGCATGGTTGTTTGATGCTGTTTTTCTGGCATCAACGGCCCATTCTAAAATCTCAATCTCTTCTTCATCACCGGCCTTAACTAGACTATCGATTTTCCATTGAACCGCTATAATATCCCCTTGTCTAAAATTGTATTCTTGATTATTCATCCAATCCCAAGTATATGCCAATGAAATATCAATACCTTTTTTTTTACCGATGAGGAAGTAGACATCTGCATCGTCGTAATAATCTCTAAACTCTAGGGTATCGGTATATATTTCATCAAACACCACCGCTTTGTTGGGCCGTAATGCACTGCTAAATACTGTGGGTTTTTTATTGGTTGCTAGCGTGTCAACTTGTTCCTGAATTGTTTCTGTTTTCTGAACTTTTGTTTCACGTATGTTTTTCTCTTTAACACCTTGATTACAGGAAACAAGCGAAAGGAACAGTATAAATATTATATGTTTCATTTGTGATTTTATATTACGTCAATGACTTTTTCGAGTAGATAATGCACTATGGCAACGAGTACGCTAATCATTAGCAAAACCACCAAACGGATAATGGTCTTTTTGGAGTTGTTTTTCAGTTTCTTTCGTAGGTAAAAAACATCCAACAACACGAAGCAACTTGCTATGACACTCCCAACCCATAGTCCTACCTGAATCATTCCGATATCAAAAAAAAGATGCAACAAATATCCCAGTCCTTCTTCGCTAAACGTATTAGAGCCTAAAAGCAAACGCATATAACCTATACCTATGCACAATGACAACAGTATCCAAAACAGATAGGTCAATATATGTTTTAAAATTCGCATCTATAACATTTCTTTTGTGCAAACAGTATCTCTTTCAACTTCCTCGGGTATCCCTTTAAGTTTCTCAAATAATTGGGTGTCGGCCATATTTAGTCCTTGCGTCACATCGCATACATAGATAAAAGCATCTTCTTGATTGCTGCTTTGGGTTTTGTAGACTGAATTTGTCAATATCCAACTATTGTCATTAAAAGCTATGTGATGGTAGGCCTCGTTAAATCCACGGTCAGGAAATACGGTTTTAATGAAAAAGCCGTTCGCTTCTGCAAGCACATCAACTATTTGATTGCCACCATCTTCAGAAAAATTGGTTGTTTTTAAGCTGAAATGAAATTTTCCCCCATCATTTGTAAAGAGCAATAGTTCGCCACCTTGATAAGGACCGGCACTTACTATTTTATCGAGTGCACCATCGTTGTTTATATCAATATCTCTTATAAAAAAATGCTCGTTTTCTACGTAATCCGAAAAAATGTAGGTGCTATTGGATTCTTCATCTTGATACGGGGCAGGACTTTCATTATTGTCAATAAAACCTGCTTCAAATAAGTCTTCAAAAATCTGCTTTTTTGAAGCATTTAAATGGGATGCAAAATCAGCATCAAATTTTGGATGTGGCCCGTCAAAGAGAAAGAATAGCACAGATTTTGCTTTTTCATCACCTAACTCATTTATTAAAAAGTACTTTTCGTTTTCCTTGATGTGGTTTAGTACATGGTTTTGAAAGTAATTGACCGCATCTGCTTCCCAATGGCCATTCTCACAAATACTGATGATGTTTTTTTCATAACCAGGGTATTTATTGGTACGCAACAAATAAAACAAGTATTCTATATAATGTACACTGTGTTCGTAAAGCTCATGGGGGGCGTCATTTGGTGTATCCCAGCCAAAATAGTTTTGAAATTGTTTAAAATCCTTAGGAAACTGCCGTAGAAATTCTTCTTCGTCTTTATCTTTCATGGATTTATACAGGTTTAGGATGTTGATTTCCAATGGTTTTTTTTCTTGAATCTGGGCCGGAGCTTCCCATTCGTTCTCGTTTATGTTTTCTACCGATTCCATATGGGAGGATATTGAATCTTTAGCTTTTTGCTCTTTTTCAACACGCTTGTTCTCTCGACCACAAGACAGTAATATGAGTGCTAGAATGACAAATTGAAATTTCATTTTACACTTTTTGATTTAGGATAAATATCGATTGAAATAATATTGTATAGGTTATCGGCTTTTAAGAATTCCCCTTCCTTGAAATAATTGATTTCGCCACAGTATAGGCTTGAATCATTTGCGCAGGGCTCATAATAAAATTCTGCCAATCGATAATTCTGATACATGCCCAATTCTTCGGTAACAAAGCCCCCTAAATCTTCTTCGTGGTTAATAAAATAGCCGGTACCTGCAACTCCCAAAAAGCCAAAGGTCTTGCCTCCGTATTCATAAATATAAATGGCTTTTTCTCCTGAATACGAAAGTGGTTTTCCCGTGGTATGGTCGGTTTCCAAGTGTTCCTTTATTTTTTCTTGTATGGCTTTTTGAACTTTGGAATAATCCTTATCAGGGTATTTTACCAAATACAAATTGGGATATACCTTAGATTGGATGAACCGCATATTTTTAAAAAAGAAGTGATTGATGCCTATTCCAAAGATAACAACTGCCAGTACTGTTAAAGTTACCTTTACCCTGATTTTCTTTCTTAAAACCCACTTAACAAATACAACACCCAGGAGCACCAGGCTAGCTAATAGGAGGAGCAGAAAGATGATAAGGATTATTTCCATGGGTTTGTTTGTTGTTACAGGTATCGATTTACTAATTATAATGTTGTTTTATTTCGTTTAGGATTGTGAAAATAATCCTGTCGTTCTTTTCTATTTCCCTTCTCTTCCAAAAGGTGTATTTCCAATATTTACTATGCAAATTTTGGGAGTCGGCTTTAAAATAGAGGTTTTCAAAAAAAGTCTCTTTATTTTTTTGATCTTTTATTTCTTCGTAGGTGGACAACAATTCGTTCACTTGGTTTTCAAAAACCTTTTGGTATAGACTTTTGGGAGTGTTTTTAAAAAAGTCGCCACTGTACTTGTCAAACGCATCTCGTAAGCGTTCTGGGTTACGGAATCGATTCAAAAAACCGAGTGTAAGTCTATTAGCCAATGAGGTGTTCTTATTAAAGAGGTTGGGTAAAAACCTATGATCAAGAACAAGATGGTCATAGTCTATACAAGAACCGATTGTAGCCTTTAAAAATGCCAGTTCACCAAAATCATCGACAACAACCTTCAATAGGTTGTTTAAGCATATCGCATCAAGTTCACCTTTGGCCTGATAGTGTTGCATGCACAGGTTAATTGTAGCATGTTCTGGTTTGCTCAAGTCTATAGATTGATGGCTGATTGTGTTGCCATAAAGCAATTCTTCCCTTGCAGACCTATCGGCTATCATTTGTTTTTCAATCGTTTCATTGAAAAAATCGCCTTGCTGTTTCCTTTCAATCAACCTTAGCGATTGGGAGGAAAAATAATAGGCCAATCCTACAAGGCAAAGACCGACAATAGCAAAGATGGTTACCAATTTTTTCATATCAATCTTTGTAATGATTCTGAATTTCCTTTAGTATGGTATATACTTCGACAGCGTTACTTTCAGAAAGACGACGGTCCCAAAAACTGAACGGCCATGAATAGTGGAACGAGCGGGTATATTTCTGGGAAGGGAAATCCAGAAAACCATCGTCGGAAATATCATTTTCCGCATAAAACTTGACATAGTTTGGGGTTGCGGTTATAGTGTCATATACTTCTATTAAGTCGTTGACAAGCTGTTTACAGAGCTCGTCATATCTCCTTTTTGAGAAGAAGGTATAGATGTAGGGTTTGTTGTGATTCCATAGACTGTTTATACTTTCTACCGACCGTTCATGCGATTTTATCTTTTGCCCTATGTACAATAGTTGGCTCATACGCTCAAAAAAAGCATAGTTCTCCGCATCTCCCAAATCGCCATAATTTTCTTCTAAATCATGAAATTCATATTCACTAGGCACAACATACATTAACTCGTAGTTTTGCCTGTGGAATTCTTTTGTGTTTTTATCGTAATCAAATGTAACGTTCAAAACGGTATTCCAATACGCTTCCCCATATTCCTGGCTTTCCAAACCGGCCATTATCTCATCTCTTATCGTGTTTTGATAGGAAACATTATCTATATTGTTCATACCAACATCCAACAGGAAGACTTCGTAACCGTGCAATGCATTTCTATATTCTTGAAAGTGCTTAAAGGCGTTAAGCTCTTTACTTACCGAAGAATTTTCATCGGCTAATTCATAAACACGCATTTCTTGAAGTGCGTAACGTTCCTTTCTTTTTATATAGGATGAATACTCGATATAAGCATAAAAAAATGCCGTCGCAAGAAAAGCCCCGGCCATTACCAACAAAACCACAGTAAAGAACCTCTTTTTTGATAGGGCTAAAAGTGCCAATATCAGAAGACAGAAAATTGCAGATGCTGTAAATAGTATTTGGGCAAACGTCATCATAAATCGTTCTGCTTTTTTTTTGATTTAATATTCCAAGATAAGCATTAATTGAAAAGTTTGGTTTCCGAAGAAAACTTATGTAAGTAATGGTTTGGTCAAGGTAAAGATGGAGCAATAGTATCTCATTTCAAATAGCCAATCTATTTTCGTGAACCAGGATTTATTATTTGCGCAATATAAGGGAATATGCGTTTTTAGCCAGATAGCTATTTTCAGTGATTTTAATCACTGGGTCAATGGTCATCATTGACTATTGTACTTCAAAAAAGTGTCTATAAAAGCTTCCTTTTTTCGGGAGGAGACAGGAACTTTTCGACCATCTTTTAAATAGATGATGCCCGATTTATCGTACTTATCTATAAACTTCAAGTTTACCATGAAAGACTGGTGGGGCCTGGTGAAATTCACTTTTTCAAGTTTCTCCTGGTATTCCTTTAGTGGTTTGGAAGCCACGAATTTTTTATTGTTGGCCAAGTAGAACGTTGTATAGCCTTTATCGGATTCGCAGTACAATAATTCTTGTAGGTTTATGACTTGAAAACTGTCACTGAGCGAAAGAACCAATGTAGCATCATTTTGATACCAAACTTTTTTAGCCCTATTTATTTGCTTTTTTTGTTCAGGAATAGCTATGGTCTTTATCTTTTTTAATGCCAAATCCAATTCCTCAATATCAACAGGTTTTAAAAGGTAATCTACTGCTCCAGCCTTAAGTGCCTTCAAAGCAAATTCTTCGTAAGCGGTAATGAATATGGTTTTAAAGCTAAGATGCCCAGTTTGGTCGAGAAAGTCGAACCCAGTACCGTCGGTTAGATTAATATCCAGAAATATCAATTCTGGTTTACAGGCATTCGAGACCACAACTGCCTCCTTAACGGAAGCACATTCACCTATGATTTCTACATTGGTTTCAATCATTTCCAATAGATTTATCAAGCCTTTTCTAATATAGGCTTTGTCCTCAACGATAAGTGCCTTCATAAATTTTTTATTATTTTATAGGGAATAATTAAAGTAACTTTGGTTCCTTGCTCATTATACCTTTTTCTATCCTCGATGGATATGCCAGCTGCCGTTTTAAAATCTTTGGCCAACATTTGCAGTCGTTCACCAGTAATGGTGGTGGCCAACGACTTCTTTTTGGAATTCGTTTTGTTTGAAACTGTATCGATTCCAATGCCATTATCCATTATGGTACAGCTTAATTTTTTATTGGTAAAACTAAGGTGCACCACTATTTCACAATCTTCCTGATCTACTGCAAACGCATGTTCGATGGCATTTTCGATGAAGGGTTGGATTAGCATGGGCGGTATCAAAAAGAGGTTGATGTCTATGTTTTCATCCACCCCCAAACTATAGTCATAAGGCGGGTCGGCATCCAAATTTTGGAGGGTCATATAGTTATCGATGGCGTCTAGTTCCTGAATCAGGGGAACGACCTTGTCCCTCGAGTTTTCCAGAACGATACGTAACAGTTTTGAAAATTTGGAAAGGTAGGTGATGGATTTTTTCTCTTCTTTATTCAAAATCATGCCTTGTAGGACTGAAAGCGAGTTAAATATAAAATGTGGGGTCATTTGCGAGCGCAATAACCTTTGTTCGGTAATAATATTTTGGTTTTTTACTTTAACGTTCTTGTATTTTTGATAGAAGACCAAAGAACCTGACAGTATAGAGATAACCAAAATGCCGATAACGGCCCAAAGGTAATTTTGTTTAGTCTTTATCAGATCGTGAGATGTCGTCATGACGGTCTTAGTGAGTTTTAGCTCACGGATACTGGCAGAATCCAATGCCTGTTTGTATTTGTACTCGTATTCCAATTGGACAATTTTTTCAATATTTTCTTTATTAAAAAGACTGTCACTCAATAATTTGAATCTCTCTTGACTTTCCAGGGCATCTTTGTAGTTACCGGTAGCTTTATAAATCTTGGAAAGGATTTTCGAGACATGTTTTTGATGATCCAAAAAACCGGATTTTTCGGAAATTTCCTTTCCTTTATACAAATTGTTTAGAGCATTGTTATATTCTTTTTTATTTGTATATGCACTTGCAAGACCAATGTAGGCACCACACAATGTCTCCTTGTTTTCTATTTCTGAACTGATTTTTTCTGCTTCCGTAAAGTTCTGGATAGCAGTGTTATATTTGTTCATCTCTAAATTAACACCACCAATATTTATCAGTATATGTGCAATTTCACTTTTGGTACCAATTTTTTCACCCATTTGCAATGCCTCAACAAAATAGTCTAGGGCTTTCTTATAATCTCCAATTTCCTTATGTATCGTTCCGAGATCATTTAATAATGAGGAAATTCCTTGCTTCTTATTTACATGTTTGTGGATTTGCAAAGATTCTTCATAGCAACTCATTGCCTTGTTATAATATTTCTGTGTCTGGTAAATTTGCCCCATATTTTGGAGATTATTGGCCATGCCTAGACTATCACTAAGTTTTTCGTTAATGTATAATGATTTTTTATAATGCTCTAGGGCAAGAGGATAGTTTCCTTGACTTGTGTAAATAGTACCTAAATTATTTAAGCTATATGCTACCCTTTGTTTGTTTTTATTGGTTTGAGCGATGGAAAGTGCTTTATTCAATAGTGCAATAGCAGCATCAAACTCTCCCAAATTCTGATACGTAGCTCCTAAATTAATTAGACTAGCAGAAAGGTTTTTACCACTAATTTCCTCTTCTATGCTGATGGATTTTTCAAAATAGCTTATTGATTTTCTAAGTTGCCTCTTATTCTTATAGGTTATGGCAATGGCATTGTAACAGTTTGCGATTCCTTGTTTGAAACCGATATTCTTGTACAATTTTAATGCTTCATTATAGTTATGAAGTGCTTGGTCAAAATTAGATTGTATGGCCTCGGTTATTCCCCTAATATACACGCTTCTTGCTTTTCCTTTTTCAAAACTGATAATTTCGGTGGTAGCATCTGCTTCATCCAAATATTCAATGGATTTTGGTATGTCACTACTGAAATAAGAAAAAGCAAGGGCATTTAAAATATTTACCCTTGTGGAGTCATTTACATTATGGTTTTCCAACTCAACTTTAAGACTATCAATTTTCTTGTGTTGAGCTTGTACGATATTAGAAATCAATAAAAGGCTAATAATGAGTATTATTTTGTTATAAGATAAGCCAATTTTTTTACTTCTTTTTTTAATACAAACCGATAAGAAATACATAGTTAGAATCGCACAAGGCTTTATAAGGGTTGAATACTCATTTTCTCTTCACTTTGGAAGAGTTAGCACAAAACAAAATACAGGTTTTTATTCTACTTTAGGAAAAAAAAGCACAATTTTATTGATAGAGGACTACTATTAATATATATGCGTAATGATTGAATTAATATTTGCAAAGGAAAGTCATTTATTTGTTGAGTAATATGAAATCAAGAAATTTTGAAAACTTAAATAAACTGGCAAGGCCAAAAAATGAACTAGTTGTTATAAATTATTTTAAAGATAATAATTGGCCAGCTAAGAAGGTAATATATACTATACGTGTTATGAAGCCAGAGATTGGGAGCAGGGCAGAGGGTTTAAAATTACAAACTGAAAGACAGTTGCTATTAATATCGTTGAGAAAGGAATAAAACTAAAGAAAGAAAGAGCTAGATTAAATTCTGGCCTGCAAGATAATCTTCAAAAATATGAAAACAGAAACAAAGACTATGGGATGCCGTTATAGTTGTTAAAAAATTAGATGAAAGAAACTTGTTAATTTTGTGCTGGATTGGTGACGTTTGAGTATTTAAACATTTAAAAATGTTATTGTTTCACCTATGTTGTACCTAACATAAAAAAGACAGCTACAAATAAATGTAACTGCCTTATTTTTTTGTAGCGAGATCGGGACTTGAACCCGAGGCCTCCGGGTTATGAATCCGACGCTCTAACCAGCTGAGCTACCTCGCCATTTGAGGTTGATTTGTAAAAAATCATTAACCTAAGTTTTTGCTTAAGCGGCTGCAAAGATAGAAACAAATTTATGTGTGGCAAATATTAGTTTCGGTTTTTGTTGAAATATTTTCAACTTTTTTTAGTTTCTTTTAAATGAAAAATTTTCAATCTTTCATTTGAGGTTAAAATTAATATCTATATATTGGGCATCAACTAATAGAGAACTATGGAAGACAAAATAAAATATGAGATGGAATTTCCCATTCAGGTTTCCCCTTCACTTTTATATCAATATATATCAACGCCTTCTGGTCTTTCCGAATGGTATGCAGATAATGTAAATTCAAGAGGTGAATTTTATACATTTATTTGGTCAGGAAGTGAAGAACGTGCAAAATTACTAAGTAAAAAAAGTCCTGAACGAATTAAATTTAGATGGATAGAAGATGAAGGAGAAGAATTCTTTTTTGAATTGCGCATTCAGGTTGATGAAATCACTAAAGATGTTTCGTTAATGATTACAGATTTTGCAGAAGAAGACGAAATAGAAGAAGGTAAAATGTTGTGGGAAAATATGATTTCTAATTTAAAGTCAATATTAGGTTCGGTTTAAAATCCTCTTTATTTATAATACATTTGCACCGTCCCTATTAAAGGACGGTTTTTTTATGATAAACTTAAACGGAACGCTAAGGTCTACTAATAACACTTCTATAGCTGTAAACAACAGAGGGCTCAATTACGGAGATGCCGTTTTTGAAACCTTGCGTTTCTCTGGAGGTAAACTTTATTTTTGGGAAGACCACTATTTTAGATTAATGGCCTCAATGCGTATACTTAGAATGGAAATACCCATGAATTTTACCATGGAATTTTTAGAGGAAGAAATACGCAGAACGATAGCTACTTCAGAAAATAAAGAAACTTCTTTTCGTATAAAACTACTGGTTTGGCGTAAGGAAGGGGGGAAGTACTCACCAGAAACTAATGATATAGAATATGTTATTTCATTTGAAGAAATAGATTCGCCTTTTTATATTCTAAAAGAAGAGCCTTGTGAAATAGAACTGTTTAAAGATCATTTTTTAACTTCGGGATTACTTTCAACATTAAAAACAAACAATCGTATTATTAATGTATTGGGAAGTGTTTTTGCTAAAGAGAATGATTATAGCAATTGTTTGTTGCTCAATGAAAACAAGCAAGTTGTTGAGGCTTTAAATGGAAATTTATTTTTGGTTTCGGGAAATACTATTAAAACTCCACCCTTGACAGATGGTTGTATAAATGGAATTATTAGAAAACAATTAATTTCTATAATAAATACACTTCCAGAGTATACGCTACATGAACAATCTATATCGCCTTTTGAGCTTCAAAAAGCAGATGAATTGTTTATAACCAATTGTATACAGGGTATTGTTTCGGTTACAAAATATAGAAAAAAGGAGTATACAGCAGAAATTGCTAAGGGTGTCTTGCCAAAGTTAAATTTAAAGGCGAGAATGGGTTAGTTGTAATTGGGATTTTCGGGGGCATTAGACCATAATAAATAATCGCCTCCAAACTCAATCATTTTTTCTTTCCAGAAATTAATATTGGTTTTCCCGATTATTGCATTGTTGTAAGTGTTTGGAACAACTACCCAGCTGTTATCCTCTAGCTCTTCTTCAAGTTGGTTGCTTCCCCATCCAGAATATCCTAGAAAAAAACGTATTTGATTTTTTGTTAGTTTGTCTTCCTTGAGTAAATCTACAATAGCGTTAAAATCGCCACCCCAATAAATGCCATTAGATATTTCAACACTATCTGGAATAATCTCTGGGACGCAGTGAATAAAATAAAGGTTATCCTGCTCTAGGGGGCCGCCGTTAAAAACAGTAAGTTTTGAGTTTATCTCAGGTACAAAATCACGTAATTTATAATTTAAGGGCTTATTAAGTATAAATCCTACAGATCCATTGTCGCTGTACTCGGTCAAAAGCACTACAGAGCGGTTAAACGAAATATCGCCAATAATGGAGGGTTCCGCTACTAATAATAGTCCTTTTGCTGGTTTTAAGGTGGTCATAAGTTTTTATTAGATAACTTAAAACTAAGTAATAATTTTAGGATTACCAAAATACTAGCAAAACAATGTTAAAATTAAGTTTAATTCATTTTTTATGATAAAATTTTGAGGTATACCAACACCCTTAGTATCAATACAATAAAAAAATCCTTCTTTTCAATTGAATGAAAAGAAGGATTAATAAGGTTGTAAAATATTTTACAATTAGTTTACACTGTTTTGTAAATCTGAACCTGCTTTAAATTTAACTACATTTTTTGCAGCAATTTTGATGGTTTTTCCAGTTTGAGGATTTCTTCCTTCTCTAGCAGCTCTTTTAGATACTGACCAAGACCCGAAGCCTACAAGTGATACTCTGTTTCCTTTTTTAAGAGAACCTTCAACGTTTCCTAAGAAAGACTCTAATGCTTTCTTAGCAGCAGCTTTAGTGATTCCGGCATCAGCTGCCATTGCGTCGATTAAATCTGATTTGTTCATAATTTTAAAATTAAATTGTTGGTTAAACTTCTATTAATTGCGTTACAAATTTAATAGGAATATCCGTTCAGGCAAGTAACCACGCAGGAAATCATTATTTTTGTTAATAACTTTGACTGTTTGTTAATAAACTTGCGGTATTTTATATGATTTTTAATGAAATCAGCACTGACAGGGGGTTACGATAGTTTAGAATCTTCATTAAATAAATAACCGTTTAGTAGTGCAGCTACCTCCATTTTGCGTTTGCCTGGAAGTTGCAACTCTTTAATAGTAATGTATCCATCTTTGCAGGCTACTCTCATTTCTTTTTTTGAAGTATGTATGCTTCCTGGTTTGAAATTATGGTCAACTTCTTCAAAAGTTGCGGAATAGATTTTTGCCTTTAGTTCTTCATTATTATTGTAAAGCATAGACCAAGCAACCGGATAGGGAGAAAGTCCTCTTATAAATGAGTCTATACTTTTTCCGGGTAATGTCCAGTCTATTCTGGTGTTTTCTGGAGTAAGCTTAGGAGCATCCCTTAAATTGTTATTATGTGGCTGTGGTTTTGGGTTAGCTTCTCCATTTTCAATTAAACTAAGTGTTTCTATAACCAGTGTGCTGCCTTCAGTCATTAAGGTATCGTGTAATGTTTCCGCAGTTTCATTATCTTTTATGATAACTTCTTTGTTTGCAATTATAGAACCTGTATCTATTTTTTCGTCTATAAAGAAAGTAGTAACTCCTGTTTTTTCTTCATTATTTATGATAGCCCAATTTATAGGTGCCGCTCCTCTGTATTGTGGTAGTAGTGAAGCGTGAAGGTTAAAAGTGCCCAAGGAAGGCATTTGCCACACCGCTTTAGGTAGCATTCTAAAGGCAACTACTACTTGTAGATTGGCGTTAAGTGCTTTTAATTCATCTAAAAAAGACTGATCTTTTAAATTTGTAGGTTGTAACACTTTTAAGTTTTGTGAAACGGCATAATCCTTAACGGCGGATGTCATAATTTTTCTTCCACGACCTGCGGGTTTGTCTGGAGCAGTGATAACACCAACTACATTTTTGCCTTCTTCAACCATTTTTTTTAAAACCCCAACTGCAAATCCTGGTGTTCCCATGAAAACTATTCTTAAATCGTGTTGCATATTTTTAGTTTGAATAATATTGGTTTTTTGGATTGATTTTTATTTTTTCGGCTTCTAGCAATAACCGTAAAACTTTTAATATTTCAGTTTCGGCAAAAGTAAACCTTTCTGAAATTTCGCGCGAATTTAATTCTTCGCCCTCAAGTAATGCGAGTATTTGCGTTGCAAGTTGTTTAATCTCGTTGTTTGAAAGTTTTAAGGTGTTTGTTTTACACACAGAGCATACACCACAATTAGAAGCTGTTGTTTCTCCAAAATAAGAAACTAATTGAACGCTTCGGCAGGTTTTGTTGTTTTCAATATACTTTAAAACGGAATCTACCTGAGCTGCTTTTCTTCTGTTTAAGGCTTCTACCTCGCGCGATATAACATTAATCGTCTTATCGTCTTCTCGCGGAACAAGAAATGTAAGTGTGGCATCTGTTATCTGCAATGTCATTTCAATAACGTTATCGCGTTCCATTTTTGTTAAAACAGCAATAATTGTTTCTATGGGTTGGCCTGTTTTAGTTACAATTAAATCTAAATTTATAGCCGTAGGCATTTCAAAAATTCCGCCGTAAATCCGAAGTATTGTTTTTCCTATTACCGAAGCTGTAATATCCTTTTCAAAATAATTTAATACTGCGTTTGTAGTAATTAAAAACTGAACGATAGATTTTCTGCCAAACTCTTGTGAAAGTTGTACAACCCCCAGTCTGTCTAGACTGTTAAGGGCATTGTAAGTGAGTAGTGTATTTAGGCTGTAGGTCTTACAAAAATCAGAGAAATTAAAATTGTGTTTTGTAAATTCTCCTTCGCCATAAGGTATTTGGAAATAGTTATTTAAAGTGCGATATGTTTTTTTTAAATATGAAGTAGTGGGTAAGGAGTCTACAAATTGTTGTTTTACATATATTTTGTCGTATTCATTATATAGCAGCACGGCAGCGGCATACGCTCCATCGCGTCCTGCTCTTCCGGCTTCCTGAAAATAACTCTCTATACTTTCGGGAATTTGAAGATGTATTACATAGCGAACATCTTCGTGGTCTATACCCATACCAAAAGCATTAGTAGCGACAATAGTAGATACCTTATTGTTTTTCCAGGCTTCTAGTTTTTGCGCCTTTTCTTTGCTGGATATACCACCGTGATAAAAAGTAGCAGAAATCCCCAAGCTGTTTAGCTGGTCGCTAATTTCGATAGTGCTTTTTCTGTTGCGCACATACACAATAGCGGAGCCTTTATTGCTCTTTAGCAATTGCTCTGCCTTGTATAGTTTGTCTTCTTCTTTAAAAACTTGATAAGACAGGTTTTTTCGAACAAAAGAGCTTTTAAACACTTTAGGCAATTCCATTTTTAATTCGGAAATAGTATCTTCTAAAACTTCGGTTGTTGCGGTTGCGGTAAGTGCTATAATAGGTGTAAGGGGGTGTAAGTCGCGAAGCAGGGTAATGTTTTTATAAGCAGGTCTAAAATCGTTTCCCCATTGCGAGATACAATGCGCTTCGTCTACAGCAATTAAATTTACATTCATTTGCTTTATGTAGTTCTGCACTATTTCTTGCTGAAGTCGCTCTGGAGAGAGGTATAAAAACTTATAATTTCCATAAAGAGCATTGTCTAAAAGTGTATTTAAATCATGAAAAGAAATACCACCAGTAAGCTTTAATGCTTTTATACCCCGTTCATTAAGACCGTTTACTTGATCGCCCATTAAGGCTACTAAAGGGGATACTACAATACAGATACCGTCTTTTGCCAAAGCGGGAATTTGAAAACAAACAGATTTACCGCCACCCGTAGGTAGTAGAGCTACAGTGTCTTTACCATTTAAAACAGAAGTAATTATTTCTATTTGCAATGGTTTAAAGGAGTGGTAGCCCCAATATTTGTTTAAGATGTCATGGACATTCGTCAAAGTGTGGTTTTAAGATGATTGAGTATGTAATCTACTCGTTCTTTTATGGTGCCTAAAGGTACTTGATGTATGGTATATCCGTATTTTTTATAGCCGTTTATTAAGTATTGAAATATTTTTACAGCCTGCTCATAAGATTCGTAACGCTCGTTATCCTGTTGGTAAATTTCTTCCCAAGGGGGGAGTATAAAAATTTCGTTATACCTATGCTCATTACAGGTTTTAAAAAAATTATCTGGATACTGTGTTTCTACAAAATCCATATATGCAGTAACATCTGGCATCCCGCGATCATAAAATAGTATTGGGGCTTTGCAATCACTTCCTTCATGAAATTGTTTTAATCTACCTTCAAGTAATTTTTCACTAAATAGAATTGGATCTTCTAAAAACAATTGTGATATTCCTTGTTTTTGGGCTTCTAAAATTACATCTCGCGAAATTTCATGTTTTACGGGGTAGCCTTCTTTTTCCAGATATTTTATAAGCACTGTTTTACCCGAACCTGGTCCGCCGGTGATAATTATTCTTCTCGTTTTCAAAAGTTGTAATTTTATACAAAGTAAGTAAATAAATATTTGTGATGAAAGTGTATCTTTGCTAGATATACAACACTATTATTGATGAGTCAAGATAAAAATACTGCAGACTTTTACGAACGTTTAAAAAAACAACTTGAAGGAGACACTAGTTGGCCTTCCCCTTATCTTTTTAAATTTATTGTTCCAGCGAGTCTTGAAAAAATTGCTGAAATAGAGGTTATTTTTGATGGAACGGATGCCGAAATAAATACACGAGATTCTTCAAAAGGAACCTATTCTAGTGTTTCTATAAGAGTAACGATGCAATCTCCAGAAGATGTAGTTAATAAATATCTTGAAGTTTCTAATGTTGAAGGTGTTATTTCACTATAAAATTTAGTATTTTGCGAGTGAAATGATTTTCAATCTTTCCAATATTTAATTATTCTTTCCTTTAACAAAAACATTTTGATACAAGAAGTAGCCCAGATAGAGTATAATACAGAACGCCCTAGATTAATTATTCCAGAGTATGGACGCCATATACAAAAAATGGTAGACCACGCCATTGCCTGCGAAGACAAGGAAGAGCGCAATAAAATAGCCAAGAGCATTATTGCAGTAATGGGTAATTTAAACCCACATCTGCGCGACGTTCCAGATTTTCAACCTATGTTATGGGATCAGCTTTTTATTATCTCAGATTTTAAACTAGATGTAGATTCTCCGTTTCCTATTCCTTCTCGCGAAGAGTTAATGGAACGTCCAGAGCCACTTGGGTATCCGCAAAACCATCCTAAATACCGTTTTTATGGCAATAACATAAAACGAATGATAGATGTTGCAATTAGCTGGGAAGATGGCGATAAAAAAGAAGGCCTTATCCTTACAATCGCTAACCATATGAAAAAATGTTTCCTTAATTGGAATAAGGACACTGTAGAAGATGATGTAATCTTTGCGCATCTTTTTGAACTTTCAGATGGAAAGATTAATCTTAAAAACAGCGATGAGGATTTAAGTGATGCTTCTAATTTATTAAAAAATAAAAAGCGATTTAATACCAATTCAAATGCTTCAAATAAGAAGAATTACAAATCAAATAATCGCAACCGTAAACGTTATTAAAATTTCAACCATTATTTATGGGAACTTTCCAAATAGAAGGCGGGCATAAGCTAAAAGGCGAAATTACGCCACAAGGTGCCAAAAATGAAGCCTTACAAATTCTATGTGCCGTATTATTGACTCCAGAAAAGGTTATCATTGATAACATTCCTGATATTCTTGATGTCAATAAGCTTATAAAAATATTAGAAAATTTAGGAGTTAAAATTCAAAAACTCGGAAAAGGAAAATACGCCTTTGTCGCAGACGAAATAAACCTAGATTACTTAGAATCTGAACTGTTTAAACAGGAGGGAAGCTCGCTTCGCGGTTCTATAATGATTGTTGGTCCCTTGCTAGCTAGATTTGGCAAAGGCTATATTCCTCGTCCAGGAGGCGATAAAATAGGAAGAAGAAGACTCGACACCCATTTTGAAGGATTTATCAATCTTGGTGCAAAATTTAGATATAACAAAGAAGAGCGTTTCTATGGAGTTGAAGCGCCTAATGGTTTAAAAGGTACTTATATGCTTTTAGACCAAGCTTCTGTAACTGGAACTGCAAATATTGTTATGGCTGCAGTTTTGGCAAAAGGAACAACTACTGTTTACAACGCTGCTTGCGAACCTTATATACAGCAACTTTGCAAAATGCTAAATGCAATGGGAGCTAAAATTAGCGGGGTTGGCTCTAATTTATTGGTTATTGAAGGGGTTGAAAGTCTAGGTGGATGTGAGCATAGAATTTTACCAGATATGATTGAGATAGGTAGCTGGATTGGTCTAGCGGCTATGACTCAAAGTGAAATAACGATAAAGAACGTAAGCTGGGAAAACCTAGGTTTAATTCCAGATACTTTTAGAAAACTTGGAATAAAACTGAATAAAAAAGGAGACGACATCCATATTCCTTCACAAAAAGAATACGAAATCCAAGGCTATATAGACGGGTCTATACTTACAGTAGCAGATGCACCTTGGCCTGGGTTTACACCAGATTTACTGAGCATCGTTTTGGTGGTTTGTACCCAAGCAAAAGGAAGCGTGCTAATACATCAAAAAATGTTTGAAAGCCGTTTGTTCTTTGTAGATAAACTAATAGATATGGGGGCAAAAATAATTCTTTGCGATCCACACCGAGCAACCGTAATTGGGCATAATTTTCAGTCTAACCTAAAGGCTACAACTATGGTTTCACCAGATATACGCGCTGGGATTTCATTGTTAATAGCGGCGCTTTCTGCCCAAGGAACTAGTACAATACACAATATTGAACAAATAGATAGAGGGTACGAAAATATAGATGAAAGACTACGTGCTATAGGTGCAAAAATAACGAGATCGGAGCCTTAAAAAAAGTAGTTATGCTTTTCTATTTTTATTGATTTCGTCTTGAAGTTTTCGACGAAGTTTTTGCTCGCGTTCAATACTGTTTCTGCGGTAATCTTCTATTTCTATTTCCATTTCGGCCATTTTTAATTGAGCCGCATTTGTAATTTTATGACTGTTTAAGAATCTGTAAAATAGAAATCCACTTACTAATAGTAGAACTAGAATGATACCCCACATTATAGAATTATAAGTGGTTTTTGAAGTAAGTATCCCCAATAAACTAATTCCGTCTTCTCTTTCTTTAGCCGAAGCAAGATTTTGTTTTGTATTTGTTAAGTCTTGTAATAAAGAGTCTATCCTACTTTTTTGTTGTGAAATTTCACTTTGCTGAAGTGTGATTTTTTGCTCTAAAGTAGCTACCGAATCTAGGACATTTCGCTTTAAAGTGGCGAGTTGCGTTTTCTTTACAACCTTGTATTCTTGATAGCTATTACTCTTATCAAAAACTTCTGTCATTTGATCATTTAAAGTGTTTTTTTTAACTTGAATAGAGTCCTGTGCTTTTACACTAAGACAAAATAAAATTAAAGAAAGGCTTATAACTGTAATCTTCTTCATGGTTTCAGGTTTGTTGTAATGCTATATTTAACTGTGCAAGAGTAGCAAAATTGTGTATAACCACATAAAAATATTATTCATTTACCTTTTATTTAACAAGATTTACTGCTTCTTTATATTATTTAGCTAAGAGCTGCTTTATACGCTTTTAAGCATCTTTCTCTTGCCTCTTTATGGTCAACTATCTTTTGTGGGTAGTTAATTGTTTCAAATTCTGGAACATATCTCTTAACATACTCTAAGCCTTTATCAAATTTTTCAAGCTGAGATGTGGGGTTAAAAATCCTAAAATAGGGCGCAGCATCAACACCACTACCTGCTGCCCATTGCCAATTACCAACATTGCTAGACATTTCGTAATCTATTAGTTTTTCAGCAAAATAGGCTTCCCCCCAACGCCAATCTATTAATAAGTGTTTGCATAAAAAGCTAGCAACCACCATACGCACTCTGTTATGCATATAACCAGTTTTATTTAATTGTCGCATACCAGCATCTACCATTGGGTATCCCGTCTGTCCTTCTTTCCATTTTTTGAATTCATCTTTGTTATTTCTCCATTCAATTCGGTCGTATTTTTGTTTGAATGCATTTGAAACTGTATCTGGAAAATGCCAAAGTATTTGCATAAAAAACTCACGCCATATAAGCTCTTGCCAAAAGACTTCGTTTTTTTCAGAACTAGCTTTAAGCATCATTTTTCGTATACTCACAGTGCCAAAGCGCAGATGAGGGCCTAAATGAGAAGTAGCGTCTAAAGCTGGAAAATTTCGACTGTCTTCGTATTGCTCAATTGTGCTGGCAGCAATTGTAAATTCTGGAATTTTAATCTTAGCAGGTGCAAAACCAATATCGTTTAACGATAGATTAGGAAGCGCCGTATTTTGAAGTAGATTAGTATAGGAAGCTTCATCTTTAATAAACTTATTTAAAGCTTCTTTTTTAAACTTTTCCTTCCACTTTTTCATATAAGGCGTATAAACGATATAGGGCTCGCCATTGTCTTTTACTATTTCGTCTTTTTCAAAAATAACTTGGTCTTTATAAGTGTGAAAACCAATAGATTGTTTTGCAAGCAGTTCTTTAATAGTACTGTCGCGTTTTAAGGCATAGGGTTCGTAATCGCGATTTGTAATCACGTTTTGAAGGCTGTATTCTGAAAGTATTTTTTTGAAAACTTCTTCTGGCTTGCCATAATACAGTGCGAGGCTAGTATTATACTGAAGCAATTTTTCTCGTAACTCTTGAAGTCTTTCAAAAATAAAACTAACCCTAGCATCCTCCTTAGGAAGTTCAGTTAAAATTTCAGAATCGAAAATAAATAGGGGTAAAACAGGGTATTTACCCTGAAGCGCTTTATTAAACCCTAGATTATCACTTAAACGCAAATCTCTTCGGAACCAAAATATGTTAACTTTCTCTTTCAAACTTTTCTATTACTAACTTGGAGATACAATATCATAAAAATAATCAACAAAGCATTGACAATTCTTTAGCATTGGTTTTTTGTAAGAAATTATGGTATGCAAGGAGAGTGATTTATCAGTTTTTTAGGCTTTTCTTAACTTATAAAAAAAATCCAAACACTAACTTCGTAAAAAATATAAACACCTTAAAACCATTACAATGAAAAAGATTATTTTACTTTTCTCAGCTTTGATGTTAACAGTTGGCATTCAGGCACAAATACAAACGCCACAGCCTAGTCCATTTCAAAAAGTTGAACAAAAAGTTGGACTTACAGATGTAACTTTAGAGTATTCTAGACCTTCTATGAAAGGACGAACTATTTTTGGAGGTTTAGTACCTTATGATGCAATCTGGCGTACAGGAGCTAATGCAAATACTAAAATCACTTTTAGCGATGATGTAGAAATAGGAGGTAAAACTTTAAAAGCAGGATCTTACGCAGTTTACACAAAACCAGGAGCTTCAAATTGGGAAGTTTATTTTTATAGTGATTCTAACAATTCGGGTACTCCAAGTAAGTGGGATGATAGTAAAGTAGCAGCACAAGTTACTGCTCAAGCATACCCAATGCCTATGAATATTGAAACATTTACTATGACTTTTGACGATGTTAAGAATGATGTTGTAACATTAGGAATGCTGTGGGAGAAAACATATGTAGGCGTGCCAATTAAATTTAACACAGATAAAGCGGTAAGCGAAAACATTCAAAAAGTAATGAATGGTCCTTCAGCTAATGATTATTACGCAGCTGCAGTTTATTACCTAGAAGCTGGAAAAGATGTAAATCAGGCTAAATCTTGGATAGATAAGTCTATTGAGATGAATAAAGATCCAAAATTCTGGCAATTGCGTCAAAAGGCTTTAATCTATGCAAAGTCTGGAGATAAAAAAGGAGCAATTGAAGCAGCAAAAAAATCTATGGAACTTGCAAAAGCAGCTGGTAATAACGACTATGTAGCTTTAAACGAAAAATCTTTAAAAGAATGGGGAGCTAAGTAATTATCTCTATTTAAGTATATAAAAAAAGCCCCGAATTTCGGGGCTTTTTTTTGTTATGGTTTTTCTCTTTTGTTTTCTTTTCCACGTTTGTATCTGTCAAGTAATTTCCGTTTAAAATCCTCTTCTGTCTTTTTGAGAGTAATTATTTTTTTAGGCGAAATTACTTTTCGAAGCTCAGTAATCATTTGTTTGCGTAAAGCAAATTCTTCACTTTCTATACTAAGACTAGAGTCTATAAGTGCATTGGCTTCAGCATCGTTTAAATTGTCTAGCCCTTCACGTAGTTTTTGATAGATTTCTTTGCGGTCTCTCATTCTAAGCTCGTGAAACTTTTCATCATATTTGTTATAGATAGGCCAGAATTTTTCAGCTTCAGCAGGTGTTAGCGCCAACTGCTCAGTAATATATGCAGTTTTTAACGCTTTTATTTTCTCGTGTTTTCCTTCCTGTGCTTGCATACTTGCTGCCAAAAAAAGAAATATAATAGCTAATTTTTTCATAGTTATATAATGTTTAATATATATAAAGGTGAAGTGCCTAAATGTACACCTTCGTTAAGTTTTGTTATTGTAAGTGCGTATTTCATTATTCGCTTAGTATAATTTCTGCTTCCATGTTTTCTAAAATATACTCTTCTAGTGATGTTTCTGAAAACTGGTGATCGTCAAAATTTAAGTTGGTTATATCTTCATCGTCAATATAGGATGTAAGATCATAAAGGTCTAAATTTAAATTACCTTCTTCTATATAAGCGTCTATTGCTGCCAATTGAACAGAATCTAAACTTGAACTATCTGTATTAAAATTGAAAACTGTAAAGGCAATTAACAAACAAGCTGCAATTGCTGCTGCGTAACCAAAATATTGCTTCGGGAACAACTGTCTAACCTTAGTTGGTTTCTCTTTAGCGCCTACCGTTTTTAAAACACGGTCTTCCATATTTTCAAAATATCCATTAGGAATACTATGTCCGGTAGTTTTTGGAAAGTTTTCCTCTGCAATCTTACCAAATAATCGTTCTTCAAAACCCTCAAAATAATTTTCGGGAGTTTTAAAACCAGTTATGTTTTTATTTTTTTTCATCGTTTATTTATGACTTGAAAATCATTAAAGAGTTTCATCCTGTGTTTTAATAAATTCTGTAATTTTCTTTACAGCAATGTGATAACTACTTTTTAATCCACCTGTAGAAGTATCTAATATTTCTGAAAGTTCTTCGAAGGTATGGTCTTCAAAATACTTCATTGTAAAAATTAAACGTTGCTTTTCGGGTAGGGTAGCAATTGCTTTTTGAAATTGCAGTTGTATTTGGTCTCCTTCAAAATAAACATCGGTTTCCAGTTTACGCACTGCATTGTCCTTCATATTATCTATAGACACATTGTTGCGTTTTGCTTTCTTGTTGAGAAAAGTAATAGATTCGTTAGCTGCAATTCTATACATCCACGTATGTAGCTTACTGTCGCCTTTAAACGAATTTATATTCCTAAAAATTTTTATAAAGGTGTTTTGAAGCACATCATCGGCATCATCATGGTCTAGAACCATATTTCTTATCTGCCAATAAAGTCGTTCCTTATACTGCGCAACAAGCTCTCTAAAGGCAGCTTCTTTTTCTGCTTCAGTTTGTAGTGCAGTAATCAATTCTTTTTCTTCAACCATAGTTTAAATGCGCAACTTATATATAAGACTAAGTTACAGAACAATGGTTTAATCTAGGTGATAATTTATGCAAGAGATTGCATTTCTACTAAATTATAATAAACACCTTTCTTTTCTAGAAGTTCCTGATGTTTACCTTGTTCCACAATTTCTCCTTTGGAAAGCACAACGATATTATCTGCATTTTGAATAGTAGATAAACGGTGTGCAATGACGATGGAAGTTCTGTTTTTCATCATTTTCTCTAGCGCATCTTGTACCAAGCGTTCGCTTTCGGTATCTAAAGCCGAAGTTGCTTCATCCAAAATCATAATCGGAGGATTTTTAAGTACAGCACGAGCAATACTAAGGCGTTGTTTCTGACCGCCACTTAATTTATTTCCACTGTCTCCTATATTGGTTTCAAAGCTTTCGGGCAGCTCTTTTATAAATTCATAAGAGTTGCTTATTTCGGCAGCCTCCATCAATTCTGAATCTGTAGCTTGTGGTTTCCCTAATTTTAAATTGTTTGCAACCGTATCGTTAAACAGTATAGAATCTTGCGATACTATACCCATTAAACCGCGTAAAGACTTTTTTGAAATGTCTTTAATATCTACACCATCAATTTCTATACTGCCTTTATTTACATCGTAAAAACGCGTTAATAAATTGGCAATAGTACTTTTTCCACTTCCAGACTGCCCAACAAGTGCTACGGTTTTACCTTTTGGAATTTCAAGTGAAAAATCTTTTAAAACGTATTGGTCTTCGTATTTAAACGATATGTTTTTAATAGAAATATCTGCGTTAAAACCTTCTTTTTGTACTGGGTTTTCAATATCTGTAATTGTGTTCTCGGCTTCTAGTAATTCTAAAATACGCTCGGCAGACCCGTTGGCGCGTTTTATAGAATAGCTTGCTTTAGCTATCGCTTTTGCTGGAGTAAGTATGTTATAGGCTAACATTATATAGCCAAGAAAAAAACTTGCATCTAGCGTTTTATCAACAAACACTAAATACCCTCCGTAAATTAAGAGTATTCCTATGGTGATGATTCCTAGTAATTCGCTTACAGGCGAAGCGAGGTTTTGACGATTTAAGACCGAATTTGAGTATTTATAAAAGCGTTCGTTACTATCTTCAAATTTCTTTTGAAAAAGATTTTCGGCGTGAAACGCTTTGATTATACGTAAGCCGCCCATAGTTTCTTCCAAAATAGAAAGAAACACACCTTGTTCTTGTTGTACTTTTAAGGAGCCTTTTTTAAGCGACTTCCCAATTTTTGAAATTAAAAAACCCGAAATAGGTAAAAACAGAAACACAAATAGCGTAAGCTTTGGACTTATAAAAAGCATAGTCGCTAACGAAAATAGAATAGTCAAAGGTTCGCGAACTATCATTTCTAAAACCGAAAGCACAGAGTTTTTTACTTCATCTACATCGGCGCTAATTCGCGAAATAGTATCTCCCTTTCTTTTTTCAGAATAAAAAGCTAATGGAAACTGAATTACTTTGCTGTAAAGGTCATTACGCAAGTCTTTTAGTACCCCATTACGCATAAAGGTAGAGTAAAACATAGCCAAATAATTACTCAAATTCTTAAGAAGAAATACCGTAATTATAACCCCTATCATAAATAGGAGAACTTTAAAATCGCCGTATTTATTAATAGACTCAACTAAATAGTAGTTAAGAGAATCTTGTATATAGGTTGTTAATTCTGTGATGCCTTTGTAGACTGGTAATTCGGCAATTTCCCGTTGGTCACTAAAAATTACTTGAAGTACAGGAATAAGTGCTAAAAACGATAGTGTACTAAAAAGGGCGTATAGTACATTAAAAAATATATTTAAGTACGCATACTTTTTATAAGGAATGACGTAGCGCAGTATTTTTTTGAAATATGAATTCATTAACTTATGTTTAGTTGTGCGGCAATGGCGTCTATCTTTTTCTGAAGTATTTCGTCGCTGTTTACTTTTTCCGAAGTGTTTACGCTTATATAGAACTTAATTTTAGGTTCTGTGCCGCTTGGTCGAGCTGCAATTTTACTGCCATCTTCGGTATAATAGATTAATACATTAGATTTTGGCAGGTTTAATGACAAAGTTTCCTGTTTTACAAAATTTGTAGTTTCATTTTTAGAAACATCGTCCATACGAACCACTCTGCTTCCAGCAATTTCTTGAAACGGATTTTCCCGAAGGTTTTTCATAATTTCAGAAATTTCTTCTGCGCCTTTTTTTCCTTTTTTGGTAATGGCAATTAAATGCTCGCGGTAGTTGCCGTAAGTGTTGTATAAGTTGTTTAAGTATTTAAACATACTACTGCCAGCCTGTTTTTTCTGAGCCGCAATTTCGCAAGCGAGTAGAGTAGCGGTTACCGCGTCTTTATCTCTTACAAAATCGCCCACTAAATACCCAAAACTCTCTTCGCCACCACCAATAAACGCTAGCTCAGGATTGTCTTTAATCATTTTTGCTATCCATTTAAAACCGGTAAGCCCTTCCAGATACGTTACCTTATAATGGTCTGCAACCTTTTTAACCATAGGTGTTGAAACAATTGTAGAAGCAACAAACTGTTTTCCGTTAAGCTTTCCTGCTTTTTTCCATTCTTCAAGAAGGAAATGCGTCATTAAAACCATCGTTTGGTTTCCGTTGAGCAAAACCATCTCGTTGTTGTCGTTTCTAACAGCAACCCCCAAACGGTCGCAATCTGGATCTGTACCTATAACAATGTCTGCATTTTCCTTTTCTGCGAGCTCTAATGCCATTTTTAAGGCTGCAGGCTCTTCAGGGTTTGGCGATTTTACAGTAGGAAAATCACCATCGGGCTCTGATTGTTCTTTAACAATAGTAACATTTTTATAACCCGCTAACTCCAAAACTTTTGGAATCATAGTTATTGAAGTACCGTGTAGAGAGGTAAAAACAATTTTTAAGTTGTCTTTTGCTTCTTCTGAAGTGTTAAAAGTTCCGTTTTTAACCGAAGCCGTTGCAAAAGCGTCATCTACTTCATTAGCTATATACTGAATTAAATTTTGCTCAGCTTCAAACTTTATATCTTCGTAGTTTAAGGAATTTATTTCTGCAATTATTTCACCGTCTTGAGGTGGAACGAGTTGCCCGCCGTCTTCCCAATACACTTTATAACCATTGTATTCTGGTGGATTGTGCGAAGCTGTTAAAACAATTCCCGCTTGGCAATCTAAATGTTTTACTGCAAATGAAAGTTCGGGAGTGGGACGCAATTCAGAAAAAAGAAAGACTTTTATTCCGTTAGCAGAAAATACATCGGCAACTACTTTTGCAAATTCCTTGCTATTGTGTCTACAATCGTAAGCAATAGCAACTTTAATTTCTTGGTTTGTAAACTGTTTGTGTAGGTAATTAGAAAGCCCTTGAGTGTTTTTTCCCAAGGTGTATTTATTGATTCGGTTATCGCCAAGTCCCATTATTCCACGCATTCCACCTGTTCCGAAGGCTAAGTTTTTATAAAAACTATCTTCCAAGCCTTCTGGGTCGTTAGCTATCATTTCTTTGATATCACTTTGTGTTTTTTCGTCGAAAAAAGGGGTGAGCCATTTGTTAACGCGCTCTAATATTTTTGGGTCTACGTAAATCATTCGCTTAAAATAATGTGCAAAATTAACCAAACTGGGCGGTTAATCCTTAATGTTTATTTGTTCTTTAATAATGTAGTTGCGGGAATCTTTTTTGCTTCTCAGTATCAATTCGCCTAAAAATCCGGCTAGAAAAAGTTGAGTTCCCAATATCATAGCGGTAAGTGCAATAAAAAATTGAGGTCTTTCGGTGATAAGTCTTCCTGAAGGATTTAAAAACAATTTATCGATTCCTAAATATAGCGCAAGGAAAAAGCCTATAATAAGCATAAGCGCACCCCAAGCGCCAAAGAGGTGCATAGGTCGCTTTCCAAAACGCGAAAGAAACCAAATAGTGATTAAGTCTAAAAACCCGCGTATAAATCGTTCTGCGCCAAATTTTGTTGTGCCGTATTTACGAGCTTGGTGGAGGACCGTTTTTTCAGAAATCTTGTTAAAACCTGCGTTTTTAGCGAGTACAGGTATGTAACGGTGCATTTCGCCTGTAACCTCTATGCTTTTAACAACTTCTTTTTTATAGGCTTTTAGCCCACAATTAAAGTCGTGAAGCTTTACTCCAGAAGTTTTACGAGCGGCGTAATTAAATAATTTTGAAGGTAAGTTTTTGCTGATAACCGAATCGTATCGTTTCTTTTTCCAGCCCGAAACTAAATCGTAATCATCTTCAGTGATCATTTTATAAAGCTCAGGGATTTCTTCTGGATTATCCTGTAAATCGGCATCCATAGTTATCACAACGTCTCCTTTTGCCATTTTAAAACCAGCGTGTAGGGCTTGCGACTTACCGTAGTTTTTTTGAAAACGGATAGCTTTTACTTCTGGATTTTCGTCAGAGAGTTTTTCTATGAGCTTCCACGATTTATCTGTACTGCCATCGTCAATAAAGATGAGTTCGTATAAAAAACCATTGGATTGCATCACAGATGCAATCCAACGGTAAAGTTCATTTAAAGATTCGTCTTCGTTAAGAAGAGGTATAACGATGGAAATATTCATTAATTAGTTTAATGGATTTGGATTCTTTGTTTTAAATATAAGAGCGATAAGCAAGCCAATAACACTCATAAAGGCGAGTCCAAACACATAGTTTTTAAGTTGTGAACCCATAGAGTAGTTGTCTTGTTCTGCCATTTTAGCCATTTGTTTGTCTATTTCAGCTTGAGGAGTACCAAATTTTTGAAGCATTTCGGCAGTCATTTCTAATGCTTTATCATTTAAAAAGGTCGCCATATCTGGGTCTATAATTGTAAAAATTAAGACACCTGTTAAGGTACTAATTAGTAAACCAATTGCAACGGTAATAAAGTAAGCGGTAAAAGCTTGCTTAAAGCTCATAATACCACCAAGTACGCTTTTTGCCTTAGCCGTAGAAATAATACCAAAGGCAATTACTAATATAAAACTTATAATGCCTACCCACCATTTTGTAAACAAATCTGGGTTTAATACATACATTAAGGTAGTCATAAGCGCTAAAACAACACCTAAGATAATTCCGTAATTAGCTGCCGTTTTTTTAATTGAAAGTGGTTGTGTTTCCATTTTTGTTGAGTTTTTTTAGTTTGGCTAGTTAGTAAACAAAGATAGCAAAACGTTACATTTGTACGTAATTTAACCGTCAATTAAAAAAGTGCAATATTTTGTTGCTAATTTCTAATTAATACTTAAATTTGCAAACTCAATTCCGAAAGGTCGGAAATGTGCATTTTAAATAATAATATTAGAGAGAGATGAAAAAAGGTATCCACCCAGAAAATTATAGATTAGTTGCTTTTAAGGATATGAGCAATGAAGATGTATTCCTTACAAAATCAACTGCAGATACAAAAGAAACTATCGAGGTAGATGGTGTTGAGTATCCTTTAGTGAAAATGGAGATTTCGCGTTCTTCGCACCCTTTCTATACTGGAAAAGCAAAACTTATCGATACTGCAGGACGTATTGACAAATTCAAAAACAAATACGACAAGTTTAAAAAACCTGCAAAAAAAGAAGCTAAAACAGAAGAGTAATTTTCTGTATAGTAAAACATATAAAAGCCTTCGAGAAATCGGAGGCTTTTTTGATTAACAATTTCTGGTCCCGATAATCATCTGGATTGCTGAAATTTGATTAATATTGAACTAGAAATCATCCCGAAAACCATCGGGAAGTAAGCTAGAACTTGAAATTTGTAACCCGATGAATTATATTCTTTTTGACGGCAACGTCCGCAACCAGCTTTTACCCTTTACATTTACACGTCCCGTGGCAGATATTCGTGTGGGTATTTTAACCATACGCGAAAAGTGGGAACATCATTTAGGGTTTACTACAACTACGCTAACAGAGGAATATCTTTCAGAGAAATACCCTTTTTTAGAGTTAGATATCAATGTTTTTATAAACGCTTCTTTTCTTCCTTCAGAAAATCTAGTGAATATAATTAAAGGTTTAAAAGAAAATCAAGCGGTGTTTTACCAAGATGAACCTATTGCTTTTTATACAACGGATGGGCAAGAAGTAGATTTTGAAACTTTTGATGTTATTCAGTATGAAGACAAAGACGTTTTAAGAATTGAACATACTTGGGATATATTTTCTAAAAATGGAGAAGCGATAAAACGCGATTTTGAAGCTTTAACAAAAGGAAGAAAGAGTCAACCTATACCCGAAGGTGTTTGGACGCAAAACCCTGAAAATATATTTATAGAAGAAGGTGCTAAACTACCACTTTGCTCATTAAATGCTTCCGAAGGACCTATATATATTGGTAAAGAAGCAGAAATTATGGAAGCCTGTGCGGTTCGCGGTCCCTTTGCTTTATGTGAACACGCTACCTTAAAGATGGGCGCTAAAATTTATAGCAATACTACCATTGGCCCGCACAGTAAAGTAGGAGGTGAGGTAAATAATGCTGTAATATTTGGCTACTCTAATAAAGGGCACGATGGCTTTTTAGGAAATTCGGTATTAGGTGAATGGTGTAATCTGGGTGCAGACACCAATAATTCTAACCTAAAAAACAACTATGCCGAAGTACGTCTTTGGGATTATGAAACTGAAGGTTTTGCAAAAACTGGATTGCAATTTTGTGGTTTAATGATGGGCGATCACAGCAAGTGTGGTATTAATACAATGTTTAATACAGGTACCGTGGTTGGGGTGAGTGCTAATATTTTTGGTAGTGGATTTCCGCGTAATTTTGTTCCTAGTTTTAGTTGGGGAGGCAGTAGTGGCTTTACAACCTATAACACTACTAAAGCTTTTGAAGTGGCAAAAGTTGTTATGAGCCGAAGAAAAATTGAATTTACAGAGGCAGATGCCAATATTTTAAATCACGTTTTTGAAGAAACAGCGAAGTGGCGAAAGGGTTAATGATAAAATAAAAAATAGATTACAAGGCCAATAATTACAAGCATAGCACTGCCAAATAGCATTGCTAAGCGTTTTTGCCTATCTAATTCCGCTTCTTTTAACTTCTGTTTAAAGGCTGTAAACTGCGCAGGAGACATTTTTTTGTAGTCAACAATTTTACCGTAGTTTTCATTAGGTGAAGCAACATCTTTATCGAAAAGAGACTTTCTGTTTCGTTTATTATTTTTTAATGAAGCTATCATTGCAAAAATATGTCCAGCACCGTAGCTCATAAAAAAATTAGTTTTCTACTTAAACATACAAATTATTTTGATTTTTTCACTCGCTTTAGTACCAAAAAGTTCTGTGGGTTAATGCCTAAGCCCGAAACATTTTTGTTTACAAAACGCACTGCCATATCGTAAAACAAAGGAATAACAGGCGCCTGATCTACAATTATAGAATCCATTTTTGTGTAGAGTAATTTGCGTTCGTCTATGTTAGAGATTGAAAGCGATTTAACATAGAGACTGTCATAGCTTTCATTTTTAAAATGCATATAATTAGGGCCATTTGGCGCAAAATTAGGACTGTAAAATAACGATAGGTAGTTTTCTGCATCTGGATAATCTGCTATCCAACTGGCGCGAAAAATCTCCAATTCGCCACTGCTCTTCATTTGTCTAAGGGTAGAAGGAGGCATAACGTCTATGGTTACGTTTATACCAAGTTTTTCTAGTTCGCGCTGAACGTATTCGCATAAATCTAAATACTGACTGTTGGTACCAATGGTTATCTCTGGTGTAGTATCGCCAGTTTCAGATTTGTACTGCGCAATGAGTTGTTTTGCTTTTTCGGGTTGATAGCTATATCCTTCAATTTCGGCATAACCTGGTAGCCCTTTCGGAATAAAGCCGTGAGTGGCTGGTATGCCCATTCCGTTGCGCAAATAGGTTACCATTTTTTCGCGATCAAAGCCGTAATTTACAGCTTGTCGTAAGGTTTTACTTTGTATTTCGGGCGTGTCTTTTCCGAGGAAAAAACCTAAATATTCGGTGTTTAAATACGGGCCTGTTATGCTGTACGCCCAATCTTTATACTTTGGTTGTAGTTCTCCGTGAGTCGTTAATAATTCATCTTTATAACTGTTGTCTAGACCAGAAATAAAATCGAGTTTTCCCTGTGCAAACTGTAAAAACTCACTCTGTTTATCTGGTAAAAAAGTAATTGCTACAGCTTCTAAATAGGGGAGTTGGACTCCGTTTTCATCTTTTTCAAAATAAAGTGGGTTTTTTCTGAAAATGAGCTTTACATTCTCTTCCCACATTTTAAATTGAAAAGGTCCCGTGCCAACGGGATTTCTTCGGAAGTCATTGCCGTAATATTCCACAGCTTCTTTAGGAACAACCGAGCAATAACGCATAGATAAAAGCCCTAAAAATGCAGGAAAAGGCTGTTTAAGCTGAATAAGCAAAGTAGTGTCGTTTACTGCCTTGTAAAAATCTACATTGTTTAAAACCCAACTTCCAGAAGAAGCTACTTTTGGGTCTAACAAACGATCAAAACTATAAACAAAGTCTGAAGCTATTACGCTACGAGTAGAATCGATGCCGTTTGTTTTTCCTTGCGAAGCAAACACTTTGTTTTTGTGAAAGTATACATCATTGCGCAAATAAAAAGTGTAAGTGTTTGTAGTGTCGTTAATCTCCCAATTTTTTGCAATATCAGCTATGATGTTTAAGGAATCGTCAAGCTGTACCAAACCGTTGTATAGCTGATTGTCTGGCCAGATAGCTTGTGGGTTTCTCGCAAAGGCAGGGTCTAGCGTGGGTATATTGCCGTGCTCATTATAGCGAAAAACAAGATGGTTGTTCTCTGTTTCAGATTTATTTCCGCAGGAAAAAAACAGGAGTATAATTACTAGAAACACAAGTGCTAATATATATTGTGAAGGCTGTATATAGTATGCTTTTATTTCTTTATTCAAAAGTGTAGCGATTAGATTTTTACAAAAACTAAATTCGTATTTATTTGGAAAATAAATGTCAAATTTATTTTAACCAAAGATATAATATTCATTACTTATTAGATTTTGTTTTTTACAAAGCTTTTTTATTAAATAAAGAAGTTTTAGGGTATCTAAGTACTAAGATTTTAAGCTTCCACTTCGTTTTGTGTATTGCTCTTGTAATTTGTAGCAGGCAGAGTTCAATTTAAATCTATGTATTTTGTTAATGAAAATCTATTTTATATTGTCGATATTTGTTTTTGAACTTAACTTTGCAAGAATTTAAAAAGCAATTAAACTATGGGAATGAATAAAAATACTGTACTAGCTTGGGCTACTTTTATAATGATATTAATGGGTTGTATATTAATTGCCCTTGGTGCTTTTCGTTATGACGATGTTGCGGGTTGGGGATTTGCATCTGTAGGTATTGGTTTCTTTGCCAATGCTTGGGTTTTTAACGCTTTAAAAGGAAGGGTGTAATTCAGTATTCTAATATTGAATTTCCAAAATAACATTAACAAAATAAAGAATTTATAAAAAATGGCCGACGATAAAAAAGTGATTTTTTCAATGTCTGGGTTGACGAAGACCTATCAAAATGCTCAGACTCCTGTTCTTAAGAATATATACTTAAGTTTCTTTTACGGTGCCAAAATTGGTATTCTTGGTCTTAATGGTAGTGGTAAATCTACCTTATTGCGAATTATTGCCGGTGAAGAAAAAAACTATCAAGGCGATGTGGTTTTTGCACCAGGGTATTCTGTAGGGTATCTTGAACAAGAACCGAAGCTAGACGAGTCTAAAACCGTTTTGGAAGTTGTAAAAGAAGGCGTGCAAGAGGTTGTTGACGTTCTAGACGAATACAATAAGATAAACGATATGTTTGGCTTGCCAGAAGTTTATGAAAATCCAGATAAAATGGAGGAGTTGATGAATAAGCAGGCAAAACTTCAGGATAAAATTGATGCAACTAATGCTTGGGAACTAGATACTAAGCTAGAGATTGCTATGGATGCATTGCGTACTCCAGAACCAGATAAACTAATAAGTGTGCTTTCTGGTGGTGAAAAACGTAGAGTAGCATTGTGTAGGCTTCTTTTAAAAGAACCAGATGTGTTGTTGCTTGATGAGCCTACGAACCACTTAGATGCCGAAAGTGTACATTGGTTAGAGCATCACCTTTCAGAATATAAAGGAACTGTTATTGCCGTAACTCACGATAGATATTTTCTAGACAATGTAGCGGGTTGGATATTAGAATTAGATAGAGGGGAAGGAATTCCGTGGAAAGGAAATTACTCATCTTGGCTAGATCAAAAGTCTAAACGTTTAGCACAGGAACAAAAACAAGCTGGTAAAAGGCAAAAAACACTAGAGCGAGAGTTAGAGTGGGTTCGTCAAGGAGCTAAAGGGCGTCAAACAAAGCAGAAAGCACGTTTGCAGAACTACGATAAGTTGCTAAGTCAAGACCAAAAACAACTAGACGAGAAGCTAGAAATATACATACCAAATGGACCGCGTTTGGGTACTAATGTTATTGAAGCTAAAGGCGTTTCAAAAGCATTTGGCGACAAGCTGCTTTATGAAAATTTAAACTTTAAACTCCCACAAGCGGGTATAGTAGGTATTATTGGGCCCAATGGTGCTGGTAAAACCACTATTTTTAAAATGATAATGGGCGAAGAAACCCCAGATAAAGGTTCGTTTGAAGTGGGAGAAACTGCCTCTATTGCTTATGTAGATCAATCGCACTCTAATATTGATGCAGACAAAACTATATGGGAAAACTTTAGCGATAGCCAAGAGTTAATTATGATGGGAGGAAGGCAAGTAAACTCTAGAGCCTATTTAAGTCGTTTTAACTTTAGCGGAAGCGAGCAGAACAAAAAAGTATCTATGCTTTCTGGAGGTGAACGCAACAGGCTTCACCTTGCTATGACTCTAAAAGAAGAAGGAAACGTACTCTTACTAGATGAGCCTACAAACGATCTAGATGTAAACACGCTTCGCGCACTGGAAGAAGGTTTAGAGAACTTTGCAGGTTGTGCAGTAGTAATTAGCCACGACCGTTGGTTTTTAGATAGAATATGTACTCATATCTTAGCTTTTGAAGGCAATAGTGAAGTGTACTACTTTGAAGGTGGATTTAGTGAGTATGAAGAAAATAAAAAGAAACGACTAGGTGGCGATTTGATGCCGAAACGTATAAAATACAAGAAGTTGATACGTTAATAGTTGACTGTAAAAACAACTAATTCACAATAAAAAATCCCGATTCGTATTTCGAATCGGGATTTTTTTTGATGCTTAAGGCATTTATTATTTAGTGATAAGTAATTTTTTGGTTATGGTTTGTTTGCCGTTGTTTAGTTTCACCAAATAGGTTCCTGCGGCAATACCTTCAGTGTTTATTCTAATGTTTTTAGAAGCTTCAAAATTACCTTTAAATAACTCTTTTATCTTTTTTCCTGAAATATCATACAACACAACATTCCCTTCCGAAGAAAGATTTTGCGAAATAGTAAAATGTGAAGTTGCAGGATTAGGATACATTATAATTGTACTTGAAGCTAATTCGTTTTCGTCTACAGCTAAAATATCACTTATGTCATAACTGTGCATTGCTCTTCCAAAGGTTCCTGCGTAAAGTGTTTTTGTAGGTTCGTGAAATTTTAAATCCATAACAACTGTAAGCGGAAGGTTATCACCTAATATAGTCCAATTAGCACCATCGTCTTTAGAATACCATACGTTAAGATCTGTAGCGACAAAGAGTATATCTTCGGCTGGATAAACAATAATATCGTTTACAGGAATATTAGGTAGGTTAGATGAGATATCATTCCAGTTTTGCCCACCATCTGTAGTTTTAAATACACGTGGGGTGTAATCTAAATATTTAAAGCCAGACACAGCTACATAGGCAATCATATCATCTTCGGGCACCATTGCTATAGAGGTAATGTATTGATCTGGTAAGCCCGCACTTATATTTGTCCACGTTGAACCGCCGTCAAAAGTTACATTTACATTTCCGTCATCACTTCCTGTGTAAATTACATCTAGATTATTATAAGATGCTGCAATTGCAGTAAGAGTTCCAAAAGCCAATGAACCACTAGGGTGCAAACCATCTGTTAAATCTGGGCTAATCGCCGTCCAAGAAACCGCTCTAGTAGAAGTGTAGAGTTTGTTGCTACCGTAATACATTTTGTCTGGGCTAAAAGGCGAAAGAATTACGGGCGTATTCCAGTTTACACGGTCGCTTCCGCTTATACCGTTGGTTCCATTTTGGAAAGAGCTTCCACCATTAGTAGAGCGTCGTAAATTTCCATATTGAGATTCGGCATATACATAGCTATTGTCATTAGGGTCTACATTTACATGAAAACCGTCGCCACCAAGTATGGAGTTCCAATCGTCTAAACTACCCGTCATAGTGCGGATAGTATTGTTGTCCTGTGTACCACCATAGCGTCTTTCAGGGTTTTGGTAATCTACTTCTATATTGTAAAACTGAGTGATAGGAAGGTTTACAAATTTAGTCCAACTGCTTCCTCCGTTGTTTGAATAATATGCACCGCCGTCATTTCCGGAGAGCATAAAATTGCTATTAGTTCTAGAAAAATCTAAAGCGTGATGATCTACATGCATACCTGGTAATGTTTGCCAAGACGCTCCGCTGTTTGTTGATTTAGCAAGCTCAAGACCTATTATGTATACTTCATCTGCATCGGTTGGGTTAACGCGTACATTTCCAAAATACCAACCAAAATTAGCATCTATCCCATTCAATGCATTTGCGGGAGTAACTAGCGTCCAGTTTTCACCATTGTCTGTAGATTTATACAAGCCATTAAATTCGTTTGTAATTTCGTTTGTGGTAAAGCGCGCATAAACAGTTGATGGATCAGATTCTGAAACAGCAATACCTATTCTGCCTGTTTGAGCATTAGGAGCAGGCAAACCATTTGCGACACCCAATTCTGTCCAAGTTGTTCCTCCGTCCATAGAACGATGTATAGCAGATGTAACACCGCCATAATCTCTTTCCCAAGGTTTACGAGTACGCTCCCACATAGCTGCGTAAATAATGTTTGTGTTTGCTACATTCATAGCTACATCTATAGCAGCCGTAGAGTCTGTAACAAATAGTACACGTTCCCAGTTTGTACCTCCAGTTGTGGTTCTGTATATACCGCGTTCTACGTTTTTTCCATAAAGCTGTCCTGTTGCTGCTACAAAAACCCGATCTGGATTTGTAGGGTCTACAACAATACGACCTATGTGGTTACTTTCTTCTAAACCTACGTTTGTCCATGTATCGCCAGCATCATCACTTCGGTATATACCATCGCCAAAGTAAGCGCCGTCTGTTGCACTTCCGTTAGCCTCACCTGTTCCTGCGTATATACGCTGTGCGTTTGAGGGTGCTATGGCAATATCACCGATTGACGGCTTTGTAACTTCATCAAATATTGGAGTCCAGTTTGCACCGCTGTCATAACTTCTAAAAATACCTCCCGTGGCTGTTGCTACGTATAGATGATCATCATTACCAGGAGCAATAGCTACATCTGTAACACGCCCCCCTGTGTTTAAAGGACCTACAAACGTCCAGTCGCCTGCCATTTCTGGAGCTCTGTTAGCGATAATTTGTCTAGACTGTTGTACCGCTTCTTTATATGCGTCTTTATTTATGTAGTTATCTGGGTAAGCTCGCTGGTTATACATCCATTCGGCTGGATATTCCATTTTACCAGTTTCCTTAGTGTCGGTTCTTTCTTCAGAATTGTTCTGACAGCTTAAAAATAAAAATGTAGAAAAAAATGTTATTGCTAATAGTTTTAGAGGAAGTGTTCGTTTTTTCATGCGAGAAAAGATTTTAGGGGTTGATTTAAGTAGGTTTATGATTCAATACTTGTAAATATCGCAATTATTTATTTTTAAACTATTCTCAAAGTATAATTTAACCATAAACTTAAGATTAACAGCTTTTTATTGTTTGTATGTAACCAACTTTAATAGTAAACTTGTTAATTTCTATTTCAATATACAATCACTCACTAAATACCCTATGGCTTTAGCTACTTGGTTTGATGAAATACCTGCTATTGGTGCTCCTTCGCAAATATGAAGATAAGTAGCATTTTGTTTTTTTGAAAAGTGGGATACAAATTTCCTCGCTTCGGTAAGCGTAAAACCGCTAGGAGTAATGGCGCTACTCCCCATCATTTCTATGGCGTCCATGTCTAGCTCTATTCCAAAGTTTTTATCGCAACAAAAGTCTTCAGCTTGTTTTAAAGCTTCAGAAAAAGATGCTTTCTCCTGAATAGCAATATCTTCAAAAAGATTGAAATTTACTTTTTTTGAATTAGCGTTCATTTCATTGAAAACAGTTTCAGAAGTGTAATTTCTATGAAGTCCAAAGATGAAATAGGTATCTAAAAAATCTTCTTTAAAAGCATAGGAAAAACCATTGCCACTGTGTCTGTGTTCCAATGCCCGGAAATCTGTATGCGCATCAAAATTTATACAGTTTATAGATTTTTGAATGGCTTGCGAAGCGCCTTTTATGTTTCCATAGCTGTTGTTATGTCCACCGCCAATTACAATAGGGAACTTTCCTGCTTGTATTATAGTTTTAATTACTTCAGAAACTTTACTGTCTATTTGTGAAACAAGGGAGCCGAGAGTTTCGGTATACTGTTTATCGCTATTGTTAAGATTTGCGGCCTGTTGCATTTGCGAATCACAATCTATTTCGCCTAAAAGAATTACAGCTTCGGCATTTGTAAAAGCATTGTGTTGTATATTTAAAAGGCTAGCTAAAGCGGCTTCCCAAGCTTTTGAGGTTCCCGGATTGCCGTAATTGGCTCGAACACCTATATCTTCAGGGATTCCCAGTAGAACGTGTGTTGCTGGATGATTTTTTAAGTCTTCTAAAGATTTTACGAAAGCTACTTTTTCGCCAAACTTTGTTTCGCCAGCTCTTTTCTTTATGTGTAAAGCTGCAGACTTTTCAGAATAAATTTTTAGAATACTCATTATATTTCTTCGCCCTTAATAATTACCGTATCAATTAAATTACTTCCAAAAGCATAAGGTAAAAACCCATAAGAAGGTATTTTTTTAGTTATGATGAGGTTTGCAAGCTTTCCTTTGGTAATACTGCCGTGAGATTTGCTTAAACCCATAGCGTAGGCGCCATTTATTGTAGCTGCATTAATGGCTTCCTCTGGCGTTAATCGCATTTTTATACAAGCCGTCGCTACCACAAAATTCATATTACCGCTAGGTGTAGAACCAGGGTTGTAATCTGTAGCAAGTGCTAAAGGTAAACCAGCATCAATCATTTTTCTTCCCGGTGTGTAGGGTATGCTTAAAAAGTAAGAACAGGAGGGAAGTGCTACTGGCATAGTATTGCTGTTTTTTAGAGCTTCAAGATCTTCGTCTGTTAAAACTTCTAAATGGTCTACACTTAAAGCATTGTGTTTTACTGCAGCTTTAATACCGCCAATACTGTTAAATTGATTTACGTGTACTTTTGCAATAAGCTTGTGCTTTTGCCCTTCAGTAATAACACGTTCCATATCTGCCACAGAAAAATAACCCTCTTCACAAAAAACATCTACGTATTCTGCTAGTTTTTCTTGGGCTACTTTTGGTATCATATCATTACAAAGTAAATCTATATACCCTTCTTTATTGTCTTTGTATTCGGTAGGAAATGCGTGAGCGCCTAAAAAAGTTGTTTTAATGGCAACAGGATACTTTTTTGCCAGTTTTTTTGCTACTCGTAGCATTTTTAACTCTGCATCTGTAGTAAGTCCATAGCCACTTTTTATTTCTATAGCACCGGTACCTTGGCGCATTACTTCTTTTAATCGTTTTTTAGATTGTTTGTAAAGACTCTCTTCTGAGGTTTGCTGGAGTTTTGTTGCGCTGTTTACAATTCCGCCACCTTTTTCGGCGATTTCTTGGTAGCTCAATCCGTTTATTCTATCTACAAACTCCTGTTCGCGATTACCAGCATAGACTAAGTGAGTATGGCTGTCGCACCAAGCGGGAAGTACCGTTTTGCCACTGCAGTCTATTGTTTTAAAACCTTGGTGTGGCCCTATTTTATCCATAGTTCCATAGTCTTTAATGATGCCTTTATCTACAAATACCCAAGCGTTTTTAAGTAGAGGGAGTTCTTTCATTTGATCTCCACGTAACATTTCTGGACAGTTTTCGCGTACTTGGAGTAGTTCTTTTATATTGATGAGTAATAGTTTCATGTGATAATTTAGTGTAACTTTTTTTTATAAAGATAGAAAAACAAAATGCTAAAACAGAAATCTAGAATTCCAATTATCGAAGGTTTTTAAACAGCTGTTATAAGTTGTTAATTCTTTATTAGTTGCATAATCTAGTAATATTGCTATTTCACAAGTGAGATTTTCTTCCTAGTTATTTATACCTTTATCCAACCGAAAATATTTATAGAAAATGAAAAACCTAGGAATCAATACTATATGTACACATGTTGGGGAGGTAGAAGACAAGCAATTTAAAGGAGCTATTTCTCCTTTGTATATGTCTAGTAGTTATGCTTTTGAGGATGTAGCTGTAAAGCGTTACCCGCGATATTTTAATACTCCAAACCAAGAAGCGCTCTGTAAAAAAATAGCAATGCTAGAAAAATGTGAAGCTGGGCTTATCTTTGGAAGTGGAATGGCTGCGGTGAGCAATACCTTACTTGCGTTTTTACATAAAGGAGACCACGTGATATTTCCGCAGACTTTGTATGGAGGTACGTATAATTTTGTAGTTGAAGAGTTTCATAAATTTGGAATAGAATACTCTTTTGCCAAGGGTTTTTCTGAAGCCGATTTTTCAAAGGAAATAAAAAATAACACTAAAGTTCTATTTGTTGAAACGCCTTCTAATCCTTTAATGCGAATTACAGATTTAGAGATGATTTCAAAATTGGCAAAGCAAAACGGGCTTGTAAGCATGATAGATAACACCTTTGCATCGCCGGTAAACCAAACACCAGCAGATTTTGGAATAGAAATAATGATACACAGCGCAACAAAGTATATGGGAGGTCATAGCGATATTTGTGCAGGAGCAGTAGCCGCAAGCGAAGCGCATATTCTTAAAATATGGAATCTCGCAAAAAACTTGGGAGGAAGTCTTAGTGATTATACGGTTTGGCTGTTAGAAAGAAGTATGAAGACTATGGCGTTGCGCGTAAAAGCTCAAAACAAGAATGCAAAGAAGCTTGCAAAATGGTTAGAAAAGCACGCATTAGTTGAAAAAGTGTATTATCCAGGTCTTAAAAATCATCCCGATTACAAACTGGCAAAAAAGCAAATGAGTGGTTTTACAGGTATGCTTTCATTTGAAATAAACGAATCTTTAAATGTTTCAGATTTTTTAAAAGCATTAAATATGATAAAACCATCTATGAGCTTAGCAGGAGTAGAGTCTACAATTCTATCGCCAGCAAAGACTTCTCATGGTCTATTGACACCCGAAGCTAGAAAAGAACAAAATATAAGCGATGGATTGCTTCGCTTTTCATGTGGCATAGAAGAGATAGAAGATATAATTTCAGATTTAGAAGTAGCTTTCGAAAAAGTTTCGAAGCAATAAATAAAAATATTTTATGAAAATTGATATACTCGCCATAGGCGCACATCCAGATGATGTAGAGTTGGGTTGTTCGGCAACACTGGCTAAAGAAATAGAGAAAGGAAAAAAAGTAGGCATATTAGATCTTACTCGTGGCGAACTTGGAACCCGAGGAACAGCCGAAATAAGAGCAGAAGAAGCTGCCGCCGCCGCAAGTATATTGGGGGTAAAGTTTCGGCATAATTTAGAGTTTTCGGATGGGTTTTTAGTAAATAATGCAGCCTCACAGCTTGAGATTATTAAGATTATTAGAAAATACCAGCCAGATGTAGTGCTTTGTAATGCTATAGACGATCGTCATATAGACCATGGAAAAGGAAGTAAACTTGCTAGTGATGCTTGTTTTTTAAGTGGTTTACAAAAGATTGAAACTGTTTATGAAGGAAACCATCAAAAGTTTTGGCGCCCTAAACACGTTTATCATTACATTCAATGGAAAAATATAGAGCCAGATTTTGTAGTAGATGTAACGGGTTATTTAGAAAAAAAGCTTGAAGCTGTTTTCGCTTATAAAAGCCAATTTCATCAAAAAGACGCAAATGAACCTGAAACTCCCATTACTTCAACAAATTTTAGAGACAGTATAACCTATAGAGCGCAAGACTTGGGGAGGCTTATAGGTACTGAGTATGGCGAAGGTTTTACTACAGAACGGTATCCTGCGGTAGCATCAATTTTCGATTTAATTTAATTTTCTTGTCAAAGAGTATTGCGCAACCGTTAGAATTGATTTATATTTGCATCCGCTAAGCGAAGTTGTGTTACTTAGTAGCACAATATGGTGGTTGTAGCTCAGCTGGTTAGAGCATCGGTTTGTGGTACCGAGGGTCGCCGGTTCGAACCCGGTCTTCCACCCAAAAACAAAGCCTTTCTTTACGGAAAGGCTTTTTTTGTGTGATAGAGTATCTAAAATTAGTAGATCTCCATATGTTTTTTACATTATTTAGCTACATCTACCATAATTCTATTCTCTCTGTTTGCAACCTCCCAAGCAGTGTGAAAAATTAATTGGGCGCGCTTCGCCAATAAATCGTATTCAATTTTATCTGGTGTATCAGTTATTTTGTGGTAATCCTCGTGAACTCCATTGAAATAAAAAATAATTGGCACATTGTTTTTTGCAAAATTATAGTGGTCGCTACGGTAATAAAAACGGTTAGGATCATTAGGGTCATCATACTTATAATCTAACTCTAGTTGTGTGTATTTGTCGTTCATAGCCGTAGAAACATCCTGTAATTCCTGGCTAATTTTGTTGCTGCCTATTAAATAAAGATAATTTGGATTGTCTTTTTTGTCGGGGTCTATTCTACCTATCATATCTATATTAAGGTCGCAAACTGTATTTTCTAGAGGGAAAATTGGGTTTTCGGTATAATAGCGTGATCCGTAAAGACCTATTTCTTCTGCGGTAACATGCAGAAAGAGGATAGATCTTTTAGGAGGAAATCCATCTTTTACTGCCTGCTGAAAGGCTTGTGCTATTTCTAAAATAGCTACTGTACCGCTTCCATCATCGTCTGCACCATTAAAAACATTGCCTTCTTTATCCATACCTACGTGGTCTAAATGCGCAGATATTACTACAATCTCCTCAGGTTTTTCTGATCCCTTTATATAGGCGATTACATTTTCAGATGATTTTGGATTTCTCTTACCTTCAAAGTAACTAGCTGGGATATTTTGATAATAATTATTCTTTTCAATAGGAGATTCTATGCCTTCGCTTATATAAAAATCGCGAAGATACTCTGAAGCTAATTTTTGTCCTTTAGTTCCTGTCATTCTTCCTTCCATCTCATCACCAGCATAAATGTAGAGATGTTCCTTAAGGTCTTCGGCTGTTATTGTATTGGCGTATTTGGTGTTTACTTCTTTCTGCTTAACGCCTTTTTGTGTAGAATTACACGATAGAACTAGCGAGGAGAAGATTGCGATAAAAAGTAGTTTCATAAGTAATAGTAAGAGATGTTAGTTTAAAACAAATATATGTTTGCCAAAGGCATTATTTTGGTTTTTAAAATGGTTAAACCAAGTGTAAATAAATTATTTAAAGCGCCTTGAAAGTGGCAAGTTAAAATAAAGATTTTTATAAGTACCTATCGTTCTATAAATCTTTAATTTGGAAAAAAGTAAATATAAAATAAGTTGTAATGTTAAATGTGAATATTATGTGAAAAAAGAAGCTTTGGTTCTAATGATTTAATTTTTAGAAATTACAATTGTTATATTTGCCAAAAAACCAAAGAAGATGAAGGTAGAACAGATTTATACCGGATGCCTATCACAAGGAGCATACTATATAGAAAGTAATGGAGAAGCAGCAATTATAGATCCATTGCGCGAAACTAAGCCCTATTTAGAACGCGCAAAAAATGATAATGCAAGCATTAAATATATTTTTGAAACACATTTTCACGCAGATTTTGTTAGTGGTCATATTACTTTAGCAGAACAATCTGGCGCACAAATAGTTTATGGCCCACAAGCCAATCCTTCTTTTGAAGCGGTAATAGCTAAAGATGGTGAAGTTTTTACACTAGGAAATATTACTATAACGGCTATCCACACTCCAGGGCACACTATGGAGAGTACCACCTATTTGTTGAAAGACGAAAATGGTAAAGAATACGCTATTTTTAGCGGAGACACCTTGTTTTTAGGAGATGTAGGTCGTCCAGATCTAGCACAGAAAGCAAATGAAATTACACAAGAAGACCTTGCAGGTATTTTGTTTGATAGCTTGCGAAATAAAATTATGCCTTTGCCAGACGATGTTATTGTATATCCTGCACACGGAGCTGGCTCTGCTTGTGGTAAGAAAATGATGAAGGAAACAGTAGATACTTTAGGTAATCAAAAAAATATGAATTATGCCCTTCGTGCAGATATGTCTCGTGAAGAGTTTATAAAAGAAGTGACCGATGGTTTAGCGCCACCACCACTTTATTTTCCTATGAACGTAAAAATGAATCGGGAAGGTTATACAGCTTTTGATGATGTTTTAGCCGAAGGCACTAAACCCATAGATCCTGTAAGCTTTGAAAATTTAGCGAATAATACCGATGCAATTGTACTAGATGTTCGCAATCAAAAAGATTTTATTAATGCACATATACCTAGATCTATTTTTATAGGTTTAGACGGTGGGTTTGCACCCTGGGTAGGCGCATTACTGGCAGATGTAAATCAGAAGATTTTATTGGTTGTTTCACCAGGAAGAGAAGAAGAAGCTGTTACTAGGCTCTCTAGAGTAGGTTTTGATAATACTTTAGGATATCTAAACGGTGGAGTAGCGGCTTGGAAAGCAGCAGGAAAAGAAATAGACACACTAGAGTCTATAGACGCAGAAACATTTAAAAATAAACTTGCAGAGAATATAGCTGTTTTTGATGTTCGCAACGATGGAGAGTTTACTGGAGCACATTTGCCTACAGCTAAACACACACCGCTTAGCTTTCTAAATGATTATCTAAACGAATTTCCAGAAAACGAAAAATTCTTTGTGCATTGTGCTGGTGGTTATCGCTCTGTAATTGCAGCTTCAATTTTAAAAAGTAGAGGAATACACAATGTTGTAGATGTAGCTGGCGGTTTCGCTGCTATTAAAAACGTGGGTATAGCTGTAGTTTAATTGTAAAAGATTGGTTTAAGAACCACAACCTTCATATATGGTTGGTTTATCGTCTTTAACGGTTTTTAAAGTCACTTTTACTTTATGTGTGTTTTTTTTGTCGCTTATAGCTGAAATACATTCTTCTTCTGTAAGTAATATCTCCATGTCAACTTTGTGAGAATTGGCTACATATTTTTTTGTATTTCCAACGATTTCAGGTTCTGGAATTGGAGCTACATAAGATTGCAAAGGGGCTCCGGGAGCTTTAAAAAGAATTTTTCCTTTTGTAAAATGTACCGTCCAATACGGATTGTTGCCTCCAGCTCTAAAACCTTCTTCTTCTTGTGTTTTTTTTGCAATTGTATCTGTATCAGGCTTATTTATATTGTTTTCTATAACAGCCTCTGTTTCTACAGGAACAACAGCTTCAGTTTCTGAGATTTCTTTGTTAGTCTCTTTACAAGATAATATAAGAAGTGAAAAAAATAAAGTGATAAGTAGATAGTTTCGTTTCATTTGTATGATTTTTTTAATGGTTATAAAACTAAAAAATTATTGGGAATGAAAACAAATACTTTTAGTGTTTTTAATAGTTAAGAATTTAATTTTAACAAATTAATTTTAATATTTTCCGTGCCCTGGCTTGGTAGCCAGCACTTTTATTTGGCGAATCTTTTATTAGTATGTTTTTTAACTCGGGATAAATCCAAGCACCCATTTCATCTTTCCCTAAAAAATAAAGCGCTTCCATAGCTGGAGCTTGGCAAGCTACTTTCTGATCTGTTATAAGCCAGTCAAAACAACATTCGGTAATGCATTGTTTTTGTTTTTTGGTTAATAAATTAGTTGTAATTCCATCAGCTTTTACAAAATGATTTTCACAAAGCATTTCACATATTTTTGCACAAGACCGCAGGGCAGAGTCGTTTTTAATTAAAGGGAGTTGCTCGATAAATAGCTGCTTATGGATAATGAATTTTTCAGCATTAAGCTCGCAAATAATTTCTAAAACCCAAGCAGTTTGTACTAATAATTCTCCTTTAGGAATAAAGCACCACAGAAGCATTTCTTTAATGTATAGTGGTTTTTTAGATACCCATAAAGCAATCTCAACCCTTTTTTTGCGGCTGCTGTTTACCTCAATCAACTTTTCTTTTAAATCTTGAGAGAGCATAAAATTTTAATTTAAGAGTTCAACAACTTTTGGAACTCCTGTTGATGCCTTTTCGGCAAAAACTTTAATTTTTTTAGTTTCAGAAATAGAAGGCTTAGGGTCTACAAAGTATATGGGCGCTTCTGCTTTTGCGTATTGCACTAAACCTGCTGCTGGATATACTTGCATAGAAGTGCCAATGATTATAAGTGCATCAGCTTTTTCTACAATTTCGGCGGCAATTTCTATCATTGGAACCATTTCGCCAAACCAAACAATATGGGGTCGTAGTTGATGGTTATTTTCACATAAATCGCCTAAGTTTAAGTCTGTTTTCCAGTCTAGAACTACCTTTTCATCTTGAGTACTTCGCGCTTTTAATAGTTCACCATGAAGATGAACAACCTTAGTACTGCCAGCTCGTTCGTGTAGATCGTCTACATTTTGAGTGATAATTGTTACTTCATGCTTGGCTTCAAGTGCAGCTAATGCAAAATGAGCTTGGTTGGGTTTAACCGTTAATAATTGCCTTCTGCGCAAGTTGTAAAATTCTAAAACTAGACTAGGGTTTTTTTTAAAACCTTCGGGTGAAGCAACCTCCATAATATCGTGGTTTTCCCATAAGCCATTACTGTCTCTAAAAGTTTTAATTCCACTTTCTGCGCTTACTCCAGCCCCTGTAAGTACTGCAATTTTCATGATTAGATTTTGTCTTTGTGTTGCTCACAGTTACTGTAAACTGCACACTATTGATTATATTCGCCTAAAATTATATATTTTCATTGGATTTAGAATTATTAAAATACCTTCAAGGCTATCTCACCGAACGCAGAAGAGATCTTTTTCAAAAAGTACTAGCAGATAGAACGCGACATTTTACTGTTGTAACCGAAGATGTATACCAGCTTCACAATACTAGTGCGGTTATGCGAACTTGCGATGTTTTTGGTATACAGGATTTGCATGTGGTTGAAGAAAAAGTGAGTAAACGTATAGATAAGGAAATAGCAATGGGAGCTCAAAAGTGGGTGGATTTTAACAGGTATGGTTCAATAAAAACCTGTATAAACGACTTAAAAAGTGAGGGCTATCAAATTATAGCAACTACGCCTCACACAGATTCTACGATGCTTCACGAATTTGACGTTACTAAAAAGAGCGCTTTTTTCTTCGGAAAAGAGAAAGATGGTCTTACCGACACCGTGATGGACGCCGCAGACGGCTTTTTAAAGATACCAATGTACGGGTTTACTGAAAGTTTAAACATCTCTGTTTCCGCAGCAATTATATTGCAAAGTGTGGTTTCTAGATTAAAGCAGACTGATGTAGATTGGCGGCTTAGTGAAGAAGAAAAACTTGAGTTAGAATTTCAGTGGGTCAAGAAAACAATAAAGGCTTCAGATGAAATTATTGAACGTTATAATAAGACCAAATAAAATTCAACAATCCCGATAGTTATTGGGATCAACAATCATTATTCTATATGAAACTCGTATTCGCCACTCACAACAAAAATAAATTTACAGAAGTAAAAACAATGCTGCCTCATCATATTGAATTGCTTAGTTTAGACGATATTGGTTGTCACGAAGATATAGCCGAAACCGCAGATACCATTGAAGGCAACGCTATATTAAAGGCAAACTACGTACGCGATAAGTACCATTTAGATTGTTTTGCAGACGATACAGGATTAGAGGTAAAATCGTTAAACAACCAACCAGGTGTTTACAGTGCGCGTTATGCGGGAGCATCAAATAATGCTGAAGCTAATATGGAAAAACTCCTAAAAAATTTAGAGGGAGTAGAAGATCGTTCTGCAAGATTTGTAACAGCAATAGCACTGTCTATGAAGCACAGTGAAATAATGTTTTTAGGGATCTGTGAAGGCGAAATACTTAAAGAAAAACGCGGTGCATCTGGATTTGGGTATGATCCCGTTTTTCAGCCGAAAGATTTTACTCAAACTTTTGCTGAAATGTCGCTTACCCAAAAAAGTGAAATTGGGCATCGCGGAAAAGCAATGCGTCAGTTAATTGAATATCTGTCTGAGTAAGTAGTTGTAATTGCAGTTTCAGTTGTAGTACCCCGCTGCTAAGTAACTAAACGCAGCAAACTGCAAACGATCACTTTTTTCAAGTTTTTAAAATAAAGCAGCCAACAACTACTTTTATTCAACAATTTCTTAAAGTACAGCCAACTGCTACTGCCAACTGTTACTTTTCCCCTTCATTTCATAAAAAACTGCCAACTATCGCTAATAACCCAAAACTTTAGCTTACTTTTGCGCCCTTGAAAAATCAATAGTAAACTACTTTTTGATTTTCAGAAAAAATCCTCAGGGTGAGGAGTGTTATAGTGAAGCTGTCCGTTTTTAATATATGTCCAGTAGCTTCCTGTTAGCACATATATAAAAACTTTATTAAATAAAATGACAGCATTTAAAGCACTCGGCTTAGAAGAGAATCTTCTAAAAGCCATTGCCGATATGGGTTTTGAAACCCCTTCGGAAGTACAAGCAAAAGCAATCCCAATTCTCTTAGAGCGCGAAACCGATATGGTTTCTTTAGCACAAACAGGAACTGGTAAAACAGCAGCCTTCGGTTTTCCGATGTTGCAAAAAATTGACGTAACAAGTCGCACTACACAAGGACTTATCTTATCGCCAACTCGCGAACTTTGTCTGCAGATTACAAACGAAATGATAAGCTATGGTAAATATATGCCAGGGCTTAATGTTACTGCTATTTACGGTGGTGCAAGTATTACAGATCAAGCGCGCCAGATTAAAAAAGGAGCGCAAGTTATAGTTGCTACACCTGGTCGTATGAAAGATATGATAGGTCGTGGCTTGATAGATATTTCAAAAATAGAGTACTGCGTACTTGATGAAGCTGACGAAATGCTCAATATGGGCTTTTTTGAAGATATTTCTGAAATCCTTTCACATTCACCTAAAGATAAAAGTACCTGGCTTTTTAGTGCTACAATGCCTAAGGAGGTTTCTACCATTGCAAAGAAATTTATGCATACACCCGTAGAAATTACTGTGGGTACAAAGAATGTAGGTTCAGATCAGGTTTCACACGAGTATTACTTAGTGAATGCCCGAGACCGTTACAATGCGTTAAAACGTTTGGCAGATGCTAACCCTGAAATATTTTCAGTGGTTTTTTGTAGAACAAAACGCGATACTCAAAAAGTAGCAGAACAGCTTATTGAAGATGGCTATAACGCAGGTGCAATTCACGGCGATTTAAGTCAGAATCAACGTGATATGGTGATGAAATCGTTTAGAAATCGTCAAATACAGATGTTGGTAGCAACAGATGTTGCTGCTCGTGGTATAGATGTAGACGATATTACCCACGTAATAAACTACCAACTGCCAGACGAAATAGAAACCTATACCCACCGTAGTGGTCGTACAGGCCGTGCTGGTAAAACGGGTGTTTCTATTGTTATAGTTTCTAAAAGTGAAGTTAGAAAGATAAAGAGCATCGAAAAAATTATTCAGAAGCAATTTATTTCAAAAGAGATTCCTTCAGGTATGGAGATTTGCGAAGTGCAGATGTTTCACTTGGCAAACAATATAAAAGACACCGAGATAAATCACGAAATTGATCCCTACCTTCCTAATATAAACGAGGTATTGGCAGATTTTTCAAAAGAAGAACTTATTAAAAAAGTATTTTCTGTAGAATTTACACGTTTCTTAAACTACTATAAAAACAGTAAAGACCTCAATGTTTCTGGGGATAGAAGTTTTGCAGATAAGGAAGATAAAGACAGCACACGTTACTTTGTAAACATAGGAAACAAAGACGATTTTGACTGGATGAGCTTAAAGGATTTCCTTCGCGATTTACTTCAGTTAGGAAAAGACGATGTGTATAAAGTAGATGTAAAAGACAGTTTTTCATTCTTTAATACAGACACAGTTCATCAGGAATTAGTGATGAGCATCTTTAAAGATTTTAAGCTAGACGGCAGACAAATTAACATCGAAATTTCTAAAGACACGGGTCGTAAAAGTCGTGGCGGCGGCGGTGGAGGCCGTAGCAGAGGTAGAGGAAGAGGAGATAGAAATGATCGCGGTGGCGATGGCGGTGGAAGAAAAGGTGGTTTTAAAAAGCGCAGCGGTGGTTTTGACAGCGGCGGTGATAAGCCAAAATTTAAAGGCAAAAGCCGAAGAGGAAGTCAGCGTCCAGAGACTAAAGGAACTGGAGGAAGACGCCGAAGAAGAGATTAATTGTTAAAAATTTTTCATAAAATATGAGGGTTGCAATGAAACTTTTGTAATTCTTTAACGTCTATATAAGTATATTTACGGGCCTTTTAAAACGAGGCCCGTTTTTTTTAAACTTATGCAAGCTTTAAATTTTCAACAGGAATACACATTGGAAAACGAAATAGTTCGGCTTCAACCTCTTCATCGTGAAGATATTGAGAGCCTACTGTTTTTTTCTGAAAATGAACCAGAGCTTTGGAAATACTCTCTTCAACCTGCAAATGGAATTGAGAATTTAAAAAGCTATATCGCATATGCTTTAAAAGGAAGACAAGAAGAAACCTCTTATCCTTTTATTGTTTTCGATAAAAGAACACAGCAGCTAGCAGGGAGTACACGTTTTTATGATTTTCAGAAAAAACACAATACGGTGCAGCTTGGGTATACTTGGTATGGTAAGGAGTTTCAAGGAACAGGACTCAATAAAAACTGTAAATTGTTGATGCTTCAATTTGCTTTTGAAACCTTAGGTTTGCACAGAGTAGAATTTAGAGCAGATGCAACTAATGAGCGCAGTATAGCTGCAATGAAAAGCATTGGTTGTACGGTAGAAGGTGTGTTGAGGAGCAATTGCGCAGCCGTTGTTGGTAGACGCGATAGTATTGTTTTAAGTATATTAAAAGATGAATGGTTTGGGGGTGTTAAAGACCAACTGTTGCTTAAATTAGACGCAACAACCTAAATCTATGAAAAGTATTTAAAAATTTTACTTCGGTGAAATTTTTATGTATATTATTATTGATAAGCCTACGCCTAAATCCCTAAGAGCTAAGCTTGTATTGATCGTTAATTTTTAAAATAAAAAAAATGCTTCTTAGGGTGTGTGAAGCAAACAGATAATCTGGTAGTTTTTTTTGATATTTACATAAAGTAAGAATTCATTATAATTATGAAAAAATATATCCTATTTATAAGCCTTATTCTAATTGCGGCAAATTCCTTTTCGCAAGATATAAATACTATTAAGGGGGTTGTAATGAACGATGCTAACGATAAGCTTTTAGAAAACGTAAACATTGTTAACCTTAACCAGGTAAAAGGAACCACCACCAACGAAAAAGGAGAGTTTGCAATAAATGCAGCGGTTAATGATACGCTGTATTTTTCGTATTTAGGTTTTAAATCACTTCGCGTTAGGGTGACTAATGACTGGCTTAAATTTGGAGATATTAAAGTGAAAATGACCGAGCTAGGGATAGCGCTAGAAGAAGTTGTAATAAAACCAGTGGAGCTTACGGGTTATGTAGAAATAGACGCAAAACTTATACCTGTATACGACAACTATCGCTACAGAATATCTGGTTTAAATACAGGCTATGAAGGCGGTAGTAATCAACCGGGGGCTGTTAGTAAAGTACTGAGTTCAATTTTTAACCCTGCAGATTTCTTGTATAATGTCTTTGGGAAAAAGCCCAAACAGATGAAAAAGCTACGTCAAATGAAAGAAGATGACGAAATAAGAAACCTTCTACAAAGTAAATTTGACCGTGAAACCTTAATGGCAGTGCTTCAGCTAGAACGTGCCGATATTGATGAAATTCTCAATAAATGCAGTTACTCTAAAGATTTTATTCGCACAGCAAACGATTTGCAGATTCTCGATGCCATAAGTGGGTGTTATGAAGAGTATAAAGTTTTAAATAGAGAGAAGTAGCTAGAAACACTTAAAATTTAGTGCTTTTTTAATAGTTTTTATTTATCCGAAAACCTTCTTTTGGCAAGCCATTTCTTCTGAAGTTTTATAGCGCCGCAAAATTTTAGTATCTTCCACGAACGATACTAATATCTAAACTTCTATGAAAAAATATTTCCTACTCTTATTCATTTTTAGTGTTCAGTTTACTTTTGCACAAATACGATTTCAAAACATACCAGACAACGCTGTATATCCCGAAAGCCAAGCTGTAGAAACCATTACAGCTACGATAGCTTATCAGGGTTATGACGAAACTCAAGCCTATTTTGGCGAAGGCGAATACGAAATATTTCTAGACAATGTAGACGGTGTACTCGATAAGCCAATTATTGTACTCGATGGTTTTGACCCTGGAGACTCGCGAGACATAAGTGGGCTCTATGCCAGTCTTAGCTTTGACGGAGATAACCTTGCAGATATTCTTAGAGATGAAGGTTATGATATAGTTGTTTTAAACGCGCCACTTTACACTACAGACGGTAAAAATATTGATGGAGGAGGAGATTACATTCAGCGTAATGCTATGGTTTTAATTGCCTTAATAGAGCAATTAAACGCAACTAAAGTAGGCGATAATAAATTGGTTGTACTAGGCCCGAGTATGGGAGGTTTGATTGCTCGTTATGGATTGGCTTATATGGAAAACAACGGCCTCGATTCTCAAACACGTTTGTATTTGTCTTTTGATTCGCCACATCGCGGTGCAAATATTCCTATTAGTCTTCAGTATTTAATAAATTATTTTGCAGAACAAGTAGGAGATGCTACGGCACAACAAGTAGTTGCACAATTGTTAAACTCTCCCGCTGCCAAAGAAATGCTTGTAGACCATCTGTTGGGTCATCTTTTAGCAGGTTCTACTTTTGAGCAAGACCCAACAAAAGTTTTGCCTATAGGCGCTCCAGGATTTAGAGATGCCTTTCAAGCAGAGTTAGATGCGCTTGGATTTCCAACAAATGTGAGAAATGTTACTATGATAAACGGTGACGGAACAGGTATAACTACCGGAAGCCCCAATACTACTGTGGTTGATACAAATCTTCAAATAGATGCGCTAACAGATGTAGATGTAGCCCTTAAATTTACCCCAGCTGCAAACCAAAGCAATACAGTTACAGATGTGGAAGTAAACTTTCTAGGCTTACCAATAAACACTTACCAAACCACATCTAGAGCAACGGCAGCTAGCGATGGTGTAGACAGTGCTCCAGGTGGTACTGGCAGTATAAGCAATGCTCTTGGCGATGGAGGTGGTAACCAAGTGCTTATAGACTTTATAGATGCTTTGCAACAAGATCTGTATTCTTTTATTCCTACTATGAGTGCGTTGGCAATAGATAATCCAGATTGGTTTGCAACACCCAACTTGAGCGATTCGCCATTTGTAAATTTTTATATACCTAACGAAAACGAAGATCACGTAACAGTAACAGCGGCAAGTGCACAGTTTGCTTTAGATGAAATACGTGATGACCTAGCTTCTGTAGACGAAAATCAACGTTTAAATGAATTTATTCTCATTCAAAACCCCGTAGGGAGTTCTATGCGTATTTCTGTGCCAAACAATAGTCTTTCAGGAAGTATAACAACTTCAGTTTATAGTATTTCTGGACAAAGACTTATGTCTAAAAGCTGGGGAAATACAACCGAAGCATTATCGTGGAACCACAACTTAACAAGTGGGATTTATTTGTTGACTATAGAACACGATAATTATTCACAAACAATAAAAATGATAGTTGAATAGCATTTATTAATATGAAAAAACACCTAATTGCCCTTGTTGTAAGTTTTGGTTTCTTATCGTGTATGCAAAACAATAATAAAATTGTCGCTGTAGATGTGTTGTTAATTCCTTCAGAAGAAGTCTATAATCAGTCAATTCAGTTAAATTCTGAAATACATAAAAACAACCCAGAGACAATAAAGCTAGACAAAAATCACTTGCCTCATATTACACTGCTTCAGTGTTTTGTGTTAGAAAATGATTTGCCAGAACTAAATAAAACTTTAGAAGGCTTGTTTAAAACTATAGCTCAAGATTCGCTTATAGCAGAAAGCCTTTACTATTCTGAAGAGCAAGAGATGAGTTTTGCTATGATTAGATTGGCAAAAACCGAAGCATTGATGCAGCTTCACAAAAAAACTATTGAACTTGTTAGTCCGTTTATTATTAAAAATGGATCGGAGGCATCATTTGTTCAAAATCCAGACGGAAGTCCTATCAGTGAATTTACGGTGAGTTATGTTCCAGAGTTTGTGGATAAATATAGTTTTCAAAACTACGACCCACACATCAGTCTTGGTGTAGCGCAATTAAAATTATTAGACAGTTTAAAACAAAACGTTTTTAAGCCAATTAGCTTTAAAGCAGCCACACTGGGTGTTTATCAGTTAGGTGATCACGGCACTGCACAGAAATTGTTGTGGGAGTCTATATAGTGTAAAAATTATAAAACGTGCTTGTTGACAGGTGATTTAGATTTATAATTTGTGTTTTTTCACTTCAAAATAATACAATCAAACTTTGTGTATAGTTTTTTGTTTTTTCAAAATTCTTAATAAAAACAACTTCTTAATTTTTTCAAACTAATTATTCATTCCTAATATTACTCCTTATCTTTACAAGCTAATAAAATATGCTATGGATTACACTTCAAAAATGCTACGAGACGATGCGCTAAAAGGAAAAACAATTGTTGTAACCGGCGGCGGAAGCGGCTTAGGGAAAGCAATGACAACTTACTTTTTAGAACTTGGTGCTAATGTAGTGATCACTTCTAGAAATCTTGAAAAACTGCAATCAGTAAAGGTTGAACTCGAAACCGCAACGGGTGGAAAAGTTTTACCGCTACAATGCGATGTGCGAAATTATGAAGAAGTAGAAGCAATGGTTGAAGCTTCTGTAAAGGAATTTGGTACTGTAGATGTTTTGTTAAACAACGCTGCGGGTAATTTTATATCTCCTACAGAAAGGCTTTCGGCTAATGCATTCGATACTATTATCGATATCGTTTTAAAAGGAACCAAGAATTGTACCTTAGCTTTTGGAAAACATTGGATAGACAAAAAAGAAACCAATAAAACGGTTTTAAATATAGTAACAACCTATGCTTTTACGGGTTCGGCTTATGTAGTGCCAAGTGCAACTGCAAAGGCAGGTGTATTAGCTATGACGCGCTCTTTAGCGGTAGAATGGGCAAAATACGGAATTCGTTTTAACGCTATTGCACCAGGACCATTTCCTACAAAAGGAGCTTGGGATAGATTGCTACCTGGCGATTTAAAAGAAAAATTTGACCCTGCAAAAAAAGTGCCTGTAAAACGAGTAGGAGAGCACCAAGAGTTGGCAAATCTTGCAGCTTACTTAGTTTCAGATTTTTCAGCCTACATTAATGGTGAAGTAGTTGTTATAGATGGAGGCGAATGGTTAAAAGGTGCTGGGCAAATGAACCTTTTGGAAGAAGTGCCACAACAAATGTGGGATATGCTGGAAGCTATGATTAGAGAAAAGAAGAGCAAGTAAATTTGTTTATTACTGTCTTTTTCTACCTCCATCATTTAAAATTCACTAAACTTTAATCTAATGGAATAAATCTTTTTGTTTACTTCCTGTTAACAAAAATGATTTTCTATCCGCATAATTAATCGTACTTTTAACTGCAAAAATTTCAAGCAAATTAATGGGTAAAATTATTGCAATTGCAAATCAAAAGGGAGGTGTGGGTAAGACTACAACCTCAGTTAACCTCGCGGCATCACTCGGTGTTCTAGAGAAAAAAGTTTTGCTTATAGATGCAGATCCGCAAGCAAATGCTACTTCTGGACTGGGTATAGATGTAGAAAGTGTAGATTTAGGAACGTATCAATTGCTTGAACATAGCGCTTTAGCAAAAGATGCTATTGTAGCTACGAGTTCACCAAACTTAGAGCTAATACCGTCTCATATAGACCTGGTGGCTATAGAAATAGAATTGGTAGATGTAGAAAATCGTGAGTATATGCTTAAGACGGCTATAGAAGGCCTAAAAGACGAATACGATTTTATACTTATAGATTGTGCGCCTTCACTAGGTTTGTTAACATTGAACGCCCTAACGGCTGCAGATTCTGTAATTATACCTATACAATGTGAATACTTTGCCTTAGAAGGTCTGGGAAAACTGCTGAATACTATAAAAAGTGTTCAGAAAATACACAATAAAAACCTCGATATTGAAGGTTTGTTGCTCACTATGTACGACCAGCGTTTACGACTTTCTAACCAAGTTGTAGATGAGGTTAAAAAGCATTTTGACGAAATGGTTTTTGAAACAATCATTCAGCGTAATGTGCGTTTAAGTGAAGCACCAAGTTATGGTGAAAGTATCATTAGTTATGATGCGGCTAGTAAAGGTGCAGACAATTATCTGAGTTTGGCACACGAATTAATTAAGAAAAACGAAAAAGAATAAATGGCGAAAGCGACCAAAAAACAAGCCTTAGGCCGCGGACTTTCAGCATTGTTGAAAGATCCGTCTAATGATATAAAATCTGTTGAAGACAAAAACGCAGATAAAGTTGTAGGTAGCATAGTAGAGCTAGAATTAGGAAGCATAGAAGTAAACCCATTTCAGCCTCGAACAAGCTTTAATGAAGAATCGCTTCGCGAGTTGGCTTCATCTATTAAAGAACTTGGTGTTATTCAACCTATAACAGTTCGTAAATTAGACTTTAATAAATACCAATTAGTTAGTGGGGAACGCCGTTTTAGAGCTTCAAAACTAGTTGGCCTAGAAACGATACCTGCATATATACGTATTGCAAACGATCAGGAATCTCTAGAAATGGCGTTGGTAGAAAATATCCAACGACAAGATTTAGATCCTATTGAAATTGCACTTTCATACCAACGTTTAATAGAAGAAATAGATGTTACTCAAGAAGAGCTAAGTGATAGAGTGGGGAAAAACCGTTCTACCATTGCTAACTACTTGCGTTTGCTAAAGCTAGACCCTATTATCCAAACCGGAATGCGCGATGGCTTTATAAGTATGGGGCACGGTCGCGCCTTAATTAATGTTGAGGATTTAAGCGATCAATTAGATATATACGAAAAGATTTTAGCTGAAAATCTTTCCGTTCGCGATACAGAATCATTGGTAAGGAAATTTAAAAACCCAAACCAAAAACCAGCAACTCAAAAAGCAAGTGCTCCTCCTTTTGCCAAAAAAGCAAAGAAAGAGTTAACCGATCTATTTGAAACTTCGGTAGACGTAAAGGTTTCTAAATCAGGAAAAGGACAGCTTGTAGTTCCTTTCAAAAATAAAGATGACTTTGAACGTATTTTGAAGCTTATTAAAAGTGAAAAATAATTTCCTATATATTTTTTTTTTAATCTTCGCTACATCAATGTCTGCGCAGACTACGGACTCTTTAGTTGTAAAAAAAGGAGAACGGGTAATCGTAGTTAGTGATTCGCTATTGCCTAAGGAATTATACAACCCACTAGCGCCCGCAAAGGCGGCCTTTTATTCGGCAGTAGTACCCGGATTAGGGCAAGCATACAATAAAAAATACTGGAAAATCCCAATTATTTACGCAGGTATGGCTGCCGGTGTGTATTTCTACAAACAGCAAGACGACGATTACGATCGTTTCCGCGACGCTTATAAAAGAAGACTTGCAGGATATACAGATGATGAGTTTCAAGGAATATCTGACGATAGATTGATAAACGCACAGAAGTCTGCACAAAAAAATAAAAGCCTCAGTATAATAGTCACCGTAGCATTTTATTTACTGAATGTGGTAGATGCTAATGTAGATGCCCATTTAAGGCAATATGAAGTAAGTGACGATCTTTCGCTTCAACCTAATTTTGATTTTAATCAATTTAACGCACAGCCACAATACGGTATGTCGTTAACCTATCGTTTCAAATAAATTTTATGAATATAGCAATCCTCGGTTACGGTAAAATGGGCAAGACGATTGAAAAATTGGCTATAGCAAAAGGCCATACAATTGTTTTTAAGAGCACAAGTAATTCTTCCGAAGGGGTATTTACAGATGCAGATGTGGCAATAGAATTTTCATCGCCAGAGGTGGCTGTTACTAATATATCGAAAGCCTTTACTGCCGGAATACCTATAGTTTGTGGTACTACAGGCTGGTTAGAAAGTTGGGATGAAATGATAAAGTTATGTGAAAAACGTAACGGAAGCTTCATCTATGCGTCCAACTTCAGCGTTGGTGTTAATCTTTTTTTTAGCATTAATGAATACGCCGCAAAATTAATGGCAGCTTGGAAAGAATACGATGTTACTGTTGAAGAAATACACCATCTTCAAAAGAAAGATGCTCCAAGTGGAACAGCAATTACTATAGCTGAAGGTATTTTGGAAAACAGTAAAAAGAAGGATTGGAAACTAAAGACATCTCAACTTTCTGCTGAAGCAGAAGAAAACAGTTTGTATATTACAGCAAAAAGAGAGGAAGATGTAAAAGGAACACATATAGTTTCTTATAATTCGACTATAGATTCTATTTCGCTTAAACACGAAGCTCATAGCCGTGAAGGTTTTGCAAGTGGCGCAATAATAGCCGCAGAATGGCTTCAGAAGAGAAAAGGTGTTTTTACGATGAAAGATGTATTAGCTCTCTAACCCCCAAAAGGGAAATTAGGAACGAGAGTTTTTTATATTTAAAAGATAGAATTGTTTTATATTATTAACATTTAAAAAATTTCCTCTAGCTCTCCCTTTGGGGGCTTGGGGGCTTATTAATTATGAGTTGGACAGGTTGGTTTATATTTTTTTTAATAGTTCAGGTAATCCATTTTGCAGGCACCTGGAAGTTATACCAGTTAGCAGGTAGAAAAGCTTGGGAAGCTGCCGTACCGGTTTATAACTCGGTAGTGTTGATGAAAATTATTAACCGTCCTTGGTGGTGGACTATCTTACTCTTCGTACCCATAGTAAACCTAATAATGTTTCCTGTAGTTTGGGTAGAAACTCTGCGCAGTTTTGGACGTAATTCTACTACAGATACTGTTTTAGGGATACTTACGTTTGGTCTTTATATTTACTATATTAACTACACTCAAAAAGTAAGCTATATAGAGGAACGTAGTTTAAAACCTCGCACTTCGGGAGGAGAGTGGGTGAGTTCTATACTCTTTGCCGTAGTTGCAGCAACCATAGTACATACCTATGTTATGCAGCCCTTTACTATACCTACTTCTTCCTTAGAAAAAACACTTCTGGTAGGTGACTTTCTTTTTGTGAGTAAGTTTCATTACGGGGCTCGTACGCCTATGACGCCAGTTGCTTTCCCAATGGTACACGATACAATTCCTGTAGCTAAAGTAAAATCGTATTTAACAGAACCACAAATTCCATATTTTAGAATTCCAGGGTTTCAAGATATAAAACATAACGATATTGTAGTGTTTAACTGGCCAGTAGATACAGTTAACGCTTTTCAAACTGCTGGAGATGGCAAGTATTATTACAAACCAATCGATAAAAAGTCGAATTACGTAAAGCGTTGTGTTGGGCTACCTGGAGATTCATTGGAAGTTCGTGATGGTTATGTTTATGTAAATGGAAAAAAGAACGATTTACCAGAACGCGCAAGAATTCAGTTTGCATATGCTGTAAAAACCAATGGGCAGCTCAATCCTGAAATGCTTCACAATCGTTACGATATTACAGACCGTTATTTTTATCAAAACAATACCTATCACTTTCCAGCAATTTCGGATGAATCCCTAAAAATGCTTAAAAACAACCCAAATGTGGTTGCTGTAACTCGTTTGCATAACGAAAAAGGCACTTGGGATAAAGGTATTTTTCCAAATAACCAAAGCTACCCTTGGAATAACGATTTCTTCGGCCCTTTATACATCCCTAAGAAAGGAGCAACTGTATCTATTACACCAGAAACATTACCATTATACAAGCGAGTTATTGAGGTATATGAAGGTAGTGAGCTAGGAATAGAAAACACGATTACACAATCTGACACCGAAGTTTTATTAAACGGGGAGGTTATTACAGATTACACCTTTAAAATGGATTATTACTGGATGATGGGTGATAACCGAAACAACAGTGAGGATGCGAGAACTTGGGGCTTTGTGCCTTTTAATCACGTGGTGGGAAAACCCGTGTTTGTGTGGATGAGCTGGGATGGAGTTAATAATAAAGTGCGTTGGGAACGTCTGTTTACAACTGTTGGTGGTAGCGGACAACCAGTTTCTTACCTTAGATATTTTTTAATATTAGTAGTAGGCTGGTTTGTTTTCGACTTTTTCAGAAAAAGAAAAAAAGCAGCTAAAAAATAAAATTTAGCTTGTTGCGAATTCACGATTTTTTCCAGTAAACAATCGTGAAATCGCAACTATTTCTATTCAGGGATTAATCTAAAAATTCCCTGACCTTCCACAGCGATATAGATTAATCCATCGGGTCCCATTTTTACATTGCGAACGCGTCCAATATCTTGAGCAATCTTTTCGCGTGCTATTACCTTTTCGCCTTCTAGGGTAAGTAACTCTACATACGAAAACTTTAAAGAGCCTACCAATAGCTTGTCTTTCCATTGCGGATATTTATTACTAGTTATAAAAGCCATTCCGCAAGGTGCAATAGAGGGAACCCAATAATATACGGGAGCTTCCATACCCGTTCTAGTTGTTTCGTCTGTAATTTTTGTACCGCTATAATTAATACCATAGGTTAGAAGTGGCCAGCCGTAATTAGCTCCTTTTTTTACGACATTTATTTCGTCACCTCCTTTTGGACCGTGTTCGTGTATCCATATTTTCCCTGTTTTGGGGTGTTTAGCCATACCTTGTGGGTTTCTATTTCCATAAGTGTATATTGCTTTTTTTGCGTTGGTTTTGTCGAAAAACGGATTGTCTTTTGGGATACTTCCATCGTCGTTTAATCTGTATATTTTCCCGCCATCACGACTTATATCTTGTGGGTTTATATCGCGTTCGCCACGCTCCCCAATTGAGAAATACAGAAAACCATCGTTGTCAAACTCTATACGCGACCCAAAATGATGCCCAGCAGTTGTATTGGGCGTGGCTTTGTAGAGTGTTTCTATATTTGTGAGTGAGTCGCCATTTAATTTACATCGCATTATGGCGGTATGCGCTCCTTTTTCAGTGCCTTCCATAGAAGAGTAGCTCATATATATCCACCCGTTTTCTTTATAATTGGGGTGTAATTCTATATCTAATAAACCACCTTGGCTGCTGTTGTACACTTTAGGAACGTTTGTAATTTCGGTTTTTTTACCGTCTTTAAAACGAACTAACCTCCCGTCTTTTTCAGTAATAAGCAGGCTGCCATCTTCTAACCAAACCATACCCCAAGGATTAAAAAGGTTTTTAACAACCTCTTCAATTTTATAGGATTGGGTTTCTGTTTTTAGGGCAACATCATTATTCTTTTTGGGCTGCCCGCAGCAAGTAAAAACGAGAAGTATGCCAAGTAAAAAAATATAATTTTTCATAGCTAGTTTTTTAATTTAAGTATTGTTCTGTAAACCTTATTTTTGAAGATATACAGTTTACTATACACTTAATTAATACATAAATAGTTTTTATTGTTTTATAATAGTCAAATCTGTTTTAGCTAAAGATACCAAAAGAAGAATAAATTTTCTAAAATCAATAGCATTTCCTTTTTGTTGAAACCTATAACAAACCTTATCTTTAACCAAAATTTTCAAAATTATGAACGAAAGCTATCGCGTTTCGGTAGACGACACTTACGAATTTCAATTAAGTAGTGCTGAAGCTGAAAACATTGACAACACAGAACTTTCTGATAAAAAAGTACATTTACTTCACAACAACCAATCTTTTAAGCTAGAGCTAGTAGCCGGAGATTTTTTAACGAGAAACTACACCGTTAAAGTTAATGGAAACACTTACAACTTGCACATAGAGACACCTCTAGACCAGCTTATTGCCGAAATGGGGCTTTCTCTGGGCAATGCTTCGGTAGAAGACGAAATACACGCGCCTATGCCAGGTATTATTTTAGAAGTAGTGGTTTCTGAAGGAGATACAGTTAAAAAAGGCGATTTTGTTTGCGTTTTGGAGGCTATGAAGATGGAAAACACACTTACTGCTCCACGAGACGGAGTGATAAAGTCTGTGAATATTTCAAAAGGGGAGACCGTTGATAAAGGAAAATTGCTAATTGAATTTGAGACCAATGATTAAGAAAATACTAATTGCCAATCGCGGTGAAATAGCCTTGCGCATTATGAAAACGGCCCGAACTATGGGCGTTAAATCTGTTGCTGTTTATTCTGAAGCAGACCGAAATGCACCTCATGTTAAGTTTGCAGATCAAGCAGTTTGTATAGGACCACCACCTTCAAACGAGTCGTATTTGTTAGGAGATAAAGTGATAAAGCTTGCCAAAGAACTAGGCGTAGATGCCATACACCCCGGTTATGGATTTTTAAGTGAAAATGCCGAATTTGCTGAAAAAGTAGAAAAAAGCGGTATGATTTTCATAGGCCCTAAGTCGTATGCCATTCGTGTAATGGGAAGCAAGCTAGCGGCAAAAGAAGCCGTAAAAGCCTATGATATACCAATGGTTCCAGGTACAGATGAAGCCATTACCGATGTAAGTGAAGCAAAAGAGATAGCTAAAAAAATAGGCTTTCCTATTCTTATAAAAGCATCTGCTGGTGGCGGTGGTAAAGGCATGCGTATAGTAGAAAATGCAAACGAATTTGAAGACCAAATGAAACGCGCTATTAGCGAAGCTGAAAATGCTTTTGGTGATGGTTCAGTATTTATAGAAAAATTTGTCACTTCACCTCGTCATATTGAGATTCAGGTTTTAGCAGATAATTTTGGAAACACAGTATACCTTTTTGAGCGTGAATGTAGTATACAACGTCGCCATCAAAAAGTGGTAGAAGAAGCCCCTTCGGCTGTTTTAACTCCTGAATTGCGCAAACAGATGGGTGAAGCTGCAGTTAAAGTGGCAAAAGCATGTAAGTATGTGGGCGCTGGTACCGTAGAATTTTTACTAGACGAGAATAACAATTTCTACTTTTTAGAGATGAATACCCGTCTACAAGTTGAGCATCCCGTTACCGAAATGATTACAGGGCTAGACTTAGTAGAGCAACAAATAAATGTAGCTAATAATGAAAAGCTATCCTTTGCCCAAGAAGACTTAAAAATAAAAGGACACTCTTTTGAATTGCGTGTTTACGCCGAAGATCCCTTAAATAATTTTATGCCTAGTGTAGGGAAACTAGAGGTGTATAGCCCGCCAAGTGGAAAGAACATTCGTGTAGACGACGGTTTTACTCAAGGAATGGAGGTGCCTATACAGTACGACCCTATGCTTTCAAAATTGATAACTTACGGAAAAACCCGAAACGAAGCTATGCAGTTAATGTTGGAGGCTATTTCAAACTATGAAGTGGTAGGTGTAAGCACGACACTTTCGTTTGGGAAATTTGTTTTTGAACACCAAGCCTTTAGAAGCGGTAGTTTTGATACAAACTTTGTAAAGAAATACTATTCTGAAGATAAATTAAAAGCCATTAATGAAGAAGAAGCAAAGCTAGCTGCACTTTTTGCACTGAAACAATTTTTAAAAGACTCAGAAAAACTTCGTTTACCAAAATAAGCCTACACTATGACCGATACAAATAAAAAACTGCAAGAAATTATTTCCGAAGCTAAAAAAGGCGGTGGAGAAAAGCGAATTGCAAAGCAACATCAAAAGAAAAAACTCACTGCTCGAGAACGTGTAGAATACCTACTTGACGAAGGTTCTTTTGAAGAAATGGGTATACTTGTTACGCATCGCACAACAGATTTTAATATGCAAGATGAGGTCTATTACGGCGATGGCGTAGTAACGGGTTACGGAACAATTAATGGACGTTTGGTTTATGTTTTTGCACAAGACTTTACAGTTTTTGGCGGGGCGCTTTCTGAAACCCATGCCGAGAAAATATGTAAAATAATGGACCATGCCGTAAGTGTAGGGGCACCAGTTATTGGATTGAACGACTCTGGTGGTGCCCGTATACAGGAAGGGGTACGTTCATTAGGGGGCTATGCAGATATTTTTTACAGAAACGTACAAGCTTCAGGGGTAGTTCCTCAAATTTCGGCTATTATGGGTCCATGTGCTGGTGGCGCGGTTTATTCGCCTGCTATGACAGATTTTACGATGATGGTTCAAGATAGTAGCTATATGTTTGTTACAGGACCTAATGTTGTAAAGACAGTTACTAACGAAAGTGTAACTTCAGAAGAATTAGGAGGAGCACGTACGCACGCTACAAAAAGTGGGGTAACCCATTTTACTGCTGCTAACGATATAGTATGTTTAGAACAGATTAAAACACTGCTAAGCTATCTTCCACAGAACAATAAAACTGTACCTGAGAAATTAGCGTATGAAACTGGCGATGAATTTCGCGATGTGTTAGAAACGATTATTCCAGATTCAGCAAATAAACCTTACGATATGCATGAGGTTATAAAAGGAATAATAGATGCCGATTCCTTTTTTGAAGTGCATAAAGATTACGCAGATAATATTATTGTAGGTTTTGCGCGCTTAGGCGGTAGGAGTATAGGGATTGTTGCTAATCAACCTATGAGTTTAGCAGGTGTGTTAGACGTTGATAGCTCTAAGAAAGCAGCTCGTTTTACACGTTTCTGCGATTCGTTTAATATACCTTTATTAGTATTGGTTGATGTACCAGGATTTCTTCCAGGTACAGATCAGGAATGGAATGGAATTATTTTAAACGGAGCCAAATTACTATATGCTTTAAGCGAAGCAACAGTACCAAGGGTTACAGTAATTACGCGTAAAGCTTATGGTGGCGCCTACGATGTTATGAATAGCAAGCATATAGGGGCAGATATGAATTACGCTTGGCCTACGGCCGAAATTGCTGTAATGGGAGCGAAAGGAGCAAGTGAGATAATTTTTAGAAAAGAAATTTCGGCCGCAGAAAACCCAGAGTTGAAGCTATCAGAAAAAGAAGCAGAATACGCCGAAAAATTTGCCAACCCTTTTAAAGCAGCACAACGCGGATTTATAGATGAAGTAATACAGCCGCGGGAAACACGTAGAAAGCTTTTAAAAGCGTTTGCTATGTTGGAGACTAAAGATGTGCCAAGGCCAAACAGAAAACACGGAAATATTCCCTTGTAATTAATTTTTGTTAGAGTGAAAATTCTTTAAAAATGATGTAAATACTCATTAACAGTATAAACCAACCAAAGCCTTTTTTTAGTTTTTTTCCGTCTATATAGGTATTTAGCTTTACTCCTAAAAAGATTCCTAGTATAGAAATTGAAGTGAAAATCAATAAAAATTGCCAGTCAATTTTTAAGGTAGCAATATCGCTTGTAAAGCCTATTATGGAGTTTACAGCAATAATTAATAGCGATGTTGCTACAGCTTTTTTAAAGGGTAGTTTTGCTAGCAAAACCAAAGCAGGAATAATTAAAAATCCACCACCAGCACCCACAGCACCGGTTACAAAACCCAGAAAAAGTCCTTGAATAATTATTAAAGGGAAATTATAGGTTATTTTTTCATCTTCGGATAGTTCTACTCTTTTGTTGCGAACCATAGTAACAGATGCCGCAAGCATAATAATTGCAAAAAAGAGCATAATGGCTATGTCTTTTGTTACAATAAAGTTGTTTACTGTAAATAGCGCTTCGGGTATAGCGGGAAGTATATACCTTCTAGTTAAAAAAACAGAAATAAAAGCGGGTGTGGCAAATATGAACGCTGTTTTAAAGTCTACAAGCTTTTTTTTCATATTGCGAATAGCCCCAGCTAAAGCAGAAGTGCCAACTACAAATAACGAATATCCGGTGGCGATAATAGGATCTAAAGAAAAGAGATAAACCATTACTGGAACAGTTAATATTGAGCCACCGCCACCTATTAAGCCTAAGACAACACCTACTAATAGTGCTCCAAAATAACCTAATATTTCAATACCTTCCATGTGTAAATTTTAGCTTTTAAAATCCTTAATGCAAGATTAACAATTATTAATTAGATAATCATTTATTCAAGCTTATATATGGTTTAAACTTTCCTGATAATGATTTATTAGTTAAATTGCTTCATTAAAAAAAACGCTTAACCTATTGCTATGCTTAGTTATTTAAAAGAAAATTTTGACCCACTCTTTGAAAATTCACTTTTAGAAGAAATAAATGAAGTAGGATCATTAAGAGAGGTAAAGGAAGGCGAAAAACTTATTGAAATTGGAGATTATGTGCGTTCTATGCCATTGTTAATTTCTGGAGCAATTAAAATATTGAGAGAAGATAATGAAGGAGATGAATTATTGCTCTATTTTTTAGAACGAGGAGATACCTGTGCTATGACACTTACTTGTTGTTTGGGGCAAACCAAAAGTGAAATTCGCGCTATTGCAGAAATAGATACGACCTTAATCATGGTTCCCGTAGAGAAAATGGAAGAGTGGACAGGGAAATATAAAACTTGGCGTAATTTTGTTTTTCAAAGCTATCATGAACGGCTCACCGAAATGCTTGAAACTATAGATAGTATTGCATTTTTAAAAATGGACGAGCGTTTAGTAAAGTATCTTCAAAACAAGCAAAACCTCACCAACGATTCAATGATAAAATCTACACATCAAGATATAGCATACGACCTTAACACCTCTAGAGTTGTTATTTCTAGGTTATTGAAAAAAATGGAGCAGTTAGGTAAAATTGAACTTGGACGTAATTATTTAAAAATTATAAACCTTAATTAAACAATAGGTTTACTTAAGTTAAAGACTTGTTTTTTAAAAGTTGACTAGCCTTATTTCTCACCCCTTTGCTAGCCCCATTGCGAGCTAATTTTTCAACAAGTTGACGGTTTATTTTTTGGTGAGACAGAAGCAAGTCTTGTAATATTTTGTGCTGAGATGCTATTATGTCGTCAATAAGTTTTTGTGATAAACCACTGTGAATTAATTCTTGTCTTAAAGCTTCATTAGGCTCGTCAACCACTCCTGGTTTTAATAAAATGCGTGGGTCTGTATAGGGATTTAGTGTAAATAATAGCTGGTTAATTTTTTCTACTAATACATTACGACTATTTGTAGTAAACTCTACTTCTGGGGTCTCCCATAAACCTTCGTACTCCATAATGTTGGTTTTAGGGTTAAACCGTGGTTGTAAGTAGATAACTTGTAATAAGAATGCCCCATTTATGTCGCCTTCTGGTCTCCATGAAACGTCTATTGCTTTTAAACGAGTAGGGGAGTTTAACAACAATAGAGAACTGCCGGTAAACTCTTGTATGGTGTCTTCTGTAGGATCTGTATCTGTTAACAAATTCCACTCAACTGACCAGCCTGATGGTATTTTTAAGGGTTGAAGGTTCATTTATAAAATACTAATGTAAGCTTTAGTTAGTCTTCAATCCAAATATCTTGTTTGTAGTAAGGATAGGGCAAATCATCTAGCGTTTCGTATTGAAACTCCGACTCTTTTTCCCCTGTTAACCAGTTTACCCAACCCCATTTTCCATTTTTTTTAAGAGCGAGTTTTGGCACACCATCAGCATCGTATTTTTTATATTCTTCATATTCACAGGGTACGGACTGTTTTGCTTTATCGCGATAACTTCAATGAGACAAATACATGCCTACTTTTCCTTTATTATAAACTGCTGTGTATTTTGAGTTGTAAGAGTAAAAACGAATACTATCGTATTTAGCAGGAATAAGCGTAGTTATATCTTTTTCACCTAAAGATTGATACATTCCCCATTTTTTAGAGGCTTTATTCCTAGCCTTAAAAACACCATCGCCATTGCCTTCATCAAAAATAAGGATATCTGCATTTAATTTTTTCTTTGACTCTTTAAAGGTGTCGATTGCCCAAGTTTCTATCCAAACCAAAGGCACATCTTCTGGGTCGTCAAAAGTAGGGTCAACCATCACCACATCTTCAAACCAATCTACCAATCCCCATTTTTCATTGTCTTTTACAAGGGTATAAAATCTTCCATCAACTTCCTTAACCTTTACGGCTTCGTAAATACAATTTGCTCTTTCTGCGGCATCGTGTATTTCGTAAGGATTCATTAGGATACCATACTTTTTGTTATTCTTTACAATGATTAAAGGCTCCATATCTTTAAACCAATTTATAGAATCAAATTTGGGTGCAACAACTTCTTCATAGTTTATTTCGAATTTATCTAAAAGAAGTTCTTCAATATCCTCATCAGTATTTTTATATGCATCAATGCGATAAACTCCCCATTTTTTGGTGGATTTCATTTTAACTCTAGCTAAATTATCTAAATCTGATATCCATTCTATTTCTTTAGCTTTCATCTGCTTTAAAATTTCTTTATCTGAAACTTTTTGTTGTGCACTGACGAGAACCGAAAATAAAAGCGAGAGCGATATTAATGAAAGCTTATTTACCATATATTTTGTTTTTCTGAAAAAAAAAAGACTTGGTGTATTGATTGTTTTTGTGTGTGAGATTTTATGTTTAAAAAATGGCTGATTATTACATCATAGCAAAGGTAATAGGTAATGACATTTTCAGGGAAACGCGCTCACCATTTTGAGTGCCGGGAATCCAATATGGCATAGATTTAATGATTCTTACAGCTTCTTTATCTAAGGCTTCATTAACACCTTTTCCTACTGATACATCGGTGATTTCTCCGTTTTTTGTAACTGTGAAATTTACATATACTTTTGCTCTAGACAAGCCACCCATATCTGCTTCACTAAACTGTAAGTTGTCTGATAAAAATTTAATTAACGCCTCTGTACCTCCTTCATATTCTGGATTAGTTATGGCGATTTTAAATTCTTTTTCTTCATTAGCCTTATTCTCTCCACTTGAATTTTGGCAGAAGGACACACTTGAAGTTAGTAACACAAAAAGTAAAAAGACATGTTTCATAATTATTAGTTTAAGTTAATTTTATCGAAATACCCGTATATACTTGGTATAATTTCAAAAGGAAGCCTATAGGCTTCATTATTAAAATACGGTCTAAAAGACGAAGAATCTTTACCACTATTACAGGCTTCATATATATTATTAAATTGCTCTTTAGACATTTTAAAATCGTTATTAACACCTATTATACTTAGCAATAGTTTGTCTTGAACAATTTTTTGAATCGAATTATAAATGGAATTGTAGTTAACAAAACCATATTGTGTTTTTACACCTTGTTCTTCAAAATAGAGATATTTTTGAGCGCTGTTTCGGTCTTTGGCGTTATCGTCTACCATAACATAAGTAACTTCTTTTCTAGGGAATAACATAGAAAGTGTTTCTAGTTCTGCCGAAATAATATAAACCGGTTTATAAAAATCTACTTGTTGAAAACCTTCTGATTTATAATCTGCTTTTAAATCTTCGTCTATAATAAAATCGTAATTTGCTTTCTTTTTAATTATCCCTGTTTGGATATAGGGATTTAAATAGATGCCAAGTTTCCCATCAATATCTGTATCGCAATACAGGTCTATATCATCAGCATACTTACTATTGGTGGTTTTATTGTAGTAATAGTAATAAAGTTCGTCTTTAAAGGTGGTGTATTGTTGTCCTATCCAAATTAATCCATTCTTGCTAAAAAACACATTACTGTATTGCGGACTTCTTTTAAAATACGATTCAGATTTACCTCCTGTACTATTTTTGTGTTTTACAAATCGTTGCATGCTATCATCGCCCACTGCAGGATCAAAGGCTATATTGTCTTTAAATAGATTTTTAACATAACCTATATTAGGTATAGTGTATATAATGTATTTATCGCCATAAAAGATAAAAATTGATTTTTCGGAATCTAAATCGGTAATTGTTTTGGTTTTAATTAAGTAAGGAACCCCTTCTTTAAGTTTTTTAAAAGAATTTAATAAATTGTATGCTGTAGCGTAATGTTCATTCGCTGTTTTTATACGATCTTGTTCTTTTTCTATTGCCGCCATTTGATCTTCTTGTTCTTGTTGTATACGAAGCATTTCTGCCTGTTGCTCTGCCAGTATGCGGTCTCGTTCTGCTATGATGGCTTTTTCATACTCCGTATCTGCCTTTAAAATGATAGGTGATAAATCTTTGAGCACATCATCAGCCGGATTGTAGGTGTAACAAAGCTCTAAAGCTTGTTTGGTTTGCACCCAGTCTTTTTTACCTGCGTAGCATTTGGCTTTTAAGGCTTCTATATAAGCGTTTGAGGCACCGCCAGCTTCTTCAGATTTCTCTAACAAACTTAAGGCGTCATCATATTTTTTAGACTTAAAAGCATCTTGAGCCGAAAAGTAAAAAGCTTTAGACTTGGCTTCGTTTTGTTGGGCGAAACTGAAAGTGGAAATTAGTAAATAAACTAATAAAATTATAGAATGCTTCATCATGTTTAATAAGGTTGGTTTAGTAGTTATATATACCAATAATATTTATCGTATCCATTCCCATGATTTTTCTTCTTTTTTTATCATTGATAAATCAGTGTTTAAAGTAAATTCAACAGGAATACCTTTCATTTTGTAACAGTGTGTACTCTGATTACGTGGATCTTTTTGGCGAGCACATTCAATTCTTATTAATTCTATGTCAACATACCTGGTTATCGTATATTTAGAATTAGTCTTATCAAAATCTATAGAGTTAAATCCCTCAGAAATCATTACATCTCCATTTTTATTTAATAATACCCAAGAACTGAAATTTGACTTGACTTGTGCTAGTGTTATCGGGTTAACAGCAACTCTTCTTTCATATCTTATATCATCCAAATACTTGTAGCTTAACTTTTTAGCTGCATAATAATTGCCTACTAGATATATTGAGTAATATCTGTCTGCAGGAACTACTATTTTATTGGTACCAGCATATCTTAAACCCTCATAAAAATTTTCACGAAATGTCTCTAACTCCAACATATTTAATCCTGAAGATCCTTTATCGTTTTCTTTTTGATCACTCTTCCAAGAATTCTCAGCTTTGTTTTCCGTACTTAAGTTCCAGTTATTGCTGGTGCTTGAATTTTTAGGGTTTAGGGTAATTTGCTTTTGGTTGGTTTCTGCTTTAATCCTATCCTTTTGTCCTGCAATACTTTCAATACCTGTAGTGGCCCATTCTATTTGTTTGTTATACTGCTCCAGATATAAGTTTTTTAATCTGTTGTAATTAGCATCAGATCCTGCGTAGGCTTGTTCTATAAAACCTTTGGCTTGCTTACTTAAGGCGATGGCTTGTTGGTACAAGGCTTTAGCTTTATCTAGTTTAGAAGGGTCTTTGTCTAAATTGGCTTGAGTTGCCAAGTTATGCGCTTGTTGATATAGAGCACTGGCTTCGGTACTTTTACTTAAAGCCTGCTTTTGAAGGTTTTGTTGTTCTATTGCAGAGACTTTATTCGCTTTTTCCTGCTCGCACATGCAGTCTGTATATGCAGTAGGGTTTTGCATGTTACACCAAGAAGCATCCTTTCCTTCTCCAGCACCATAGGTTTCATTGGGTTGGCGTAAGGAGCTACAGTCTTGGGCTTGTACCGTAGAGCTAAAAAGAAATCCTAGAGATAAAACTATTTTTATTAAGATTAGCTGGTTCATGTTTTTCATGGTTAATTTAAAAAGGTTAACAACTTGGTATTGGTTATTCAAAAATCAGTCTTAGTTCCAGTATTTAATTTCATTGAAAGGTTTTATTACATTTGTTCCAGAATATTCTAGCGTATAACTTACATTTACCTTCAGCTTTTTATTCTTCTTCATTAATTTTTTTACTAATTTTTTAAAAGTCTCATTACGTGGAATCGTTAAGCTTTCCAATGCTTCTAGTTCTAGCAAAGATTCTGGTAGGTTGGTTAAATTTTTGTTGAAACCTAAGTTTAGTTTCTTTAATTTTTTAAGATAGCCTATTTTCTCTGATAAATTTCTTAGGTCATTGTCATGTAAATCTAGATCAACTAAATTCGTCAAATTAAAAAGTTCATCGGGCAAATATGTTAATGTGTTCCCGCTTAATGTCAATTCAGATAGAAGGGCTGAATCACCTATTTCCTTTGGAATTGTGGAAAGACTAGTGAGTGAGAGATTCAGGGAAACTAAATTAGTTAAATCACCAAAACTTCCAGATAAACTATTTAAATTGGAATTCCCATTCAAATAGAGTTCTTCAAGACTTTTTAAACGGGAGATTGTTTCTGGATATTCCTGCAACTTATTATACGATAGGTCTAAAGTTTTTAGGTTTTCCAAATCACCTAAATAAAACGGTACGTTAGTTAATTGATTATGACTCAATATTAAGACTTCAAGCTTGTTAAGTCCCCCAAAACTTGAAGGCAAAGAGGTCAATTTATTTTCATTTAAATTTAAATTTTTCAAGTTTGCTAACTTCCCAATACCTTCAGGTAGGAGGTTTATATTATTATTTTCCAAGTTAAACTCTTCAATACTTGTTAAGCCTGAAATACTTTTTGGAAGACTTGTTAACTTGTTAAAACGCATATTAAGAGTCTTCATCTTTTTAAATCTGCCAATGCTCTCAGGTAGGGAATCTATATTGTTACCACTTAAATTTAGGTTTACTAATTCTTGTAAATCACCTATGCTCTCAGGAAGGGAATCTATATTGTTACGACTTAAATTTAGGTTTACTAATTCTTGTAAATCACCTAACTTGTCTCCAACCAGAATGAGTTCATTATTTTCTAAATTTAAATCTGTTAATTGGGTTAAGTTTTCTAAATGGCTATCTTTCAGTCTTAGTATCTTGTTGTTTTGTAAATTTAGCTCCCTTAGATTTGGTAATAAACTAATGCTTTCAGGGATGATGTATAATTTATATTTATAGTCGTGATATTTTAAAAGGGTAACCTCCTCAAAATTTTGATTTCCTACTATATCCTTTAATATTTGATAATCTTTTTCTTTATATTTTTTATTTTTATCTACAAGTTTTTCAATATTCTCGTTAGCCTTTTCAAGAAATGGATTATAGCTATATTTTTTTGTTCTTTTTATAAACTCTTCAAAGCTATCTATGGTGTTCTCTTCTGAGGCAATTTTCCATAATGGTAATACTATTTGTAAATCACGATCCTTCAAAGCAGCTTCCTGTTTTTGCTTGATTTTTTCAAGTTCTGAGACTTGTTCCCGTTGTATGCGAAGCATCTCTGCTTGTTGCTCTGCCAATATGCGATCCTGCTCTGCTTTTAAAGCCTTTTCATACTCGGTATCTGCCTTTAAAATGATAGGTGATAAATCCTTGAGCACATCATCAGCCGGATTGTAGGTGTAACAAAGCTCTAAAGCTTGTTTGGTGTTTACCCAGTCTTTTTTACTAGCGTAACATTTTGCTTTTAAGGCTTCTATATAAGCGTTTGAGGCACCACCAGCTTCTTCAGATTTCTCTAACAAACTTAAGGCATCATCATACTTTTTAGACTTAAAAGCATCTTGAGCCGAAAAGTAAAAGGCTTTAGACTTGGCTTCGTTTTGTTGGGCGAAACTGAGGTTAAAGAATAGAACAAATAATAGAATGTATAATGGATTTTTCATTTTTCATTTTTTTAATACAAGCATTCTATATATAGTGTTCCTGCATATTGTTTATACTTTTTATCTAATGTCATATAAAATGCCTTTTTATTGCTATCCCACTCAATGTTTTTCTGTTTTTTATTAATACTGACCTCGGTATTATATCCCTGGCTATTGAATTCAGAACAACTTATAGTCACCTTCTCATTTTCTCCTGCAAAAATGTTCATCCCCCTTTTATAAAAAGTGGCATCCACCCCCTGTTGAGTAGGTCTAATTGATATTTTGAAAATTACATGTGTTTCTGTTTCCTTTATGTAACATTTTTGATACTCGAGACCTCCTTTCCCTTTAGTATCTAAACAAGTGCCACTTATTTGCTCCCAATTCGAACAATTTAGCTGGCTAGCAACCTGCTTATAATCAGCTTGTTGTTCAACTGCTGTAGAAATAGCTTCATTAGATTCCAGTTTAATATTCCAATTGTTTGTTCTTATAGGAGTTGTTTTTAATTGCTCTTTGTTAGTTTCTGCTTTAATCCTATCCTTTTGTCCTGCAATACTTTCAATACCTGTAGTGGCCCATTCTATTTGTTTGTTATACTGCTCCAGATATAAGTTTTTTAATCTGTTGTAATTAGCATCAGATCCTGCGTAGGCTTGTTCTATAAAACCTTTGGCTTGCTTACTTAAGGCGATGGCTTGTTGGTACAAGGCTTTAGCTTTATCTAGTTTAGAAGGGTCTTTGTCTAAATTGGCTTGAGTTGCCAAGTTATGCGCTTGTTGATATAAAGCACTGGCTTCGGTACTTTTACTTAAAGCCTGCTTTTGAAGGTTTTGTTGTTCTGTTGCAGAGACTTTATTCGCTTTTTCCTGCTCGCACATGCAGTCTGTATAGGCAGTAGGGTTTTGCATGTTACACCAAGAAGCATCCTTTCCTTCTCCAAGACCGTAAGTTTCATTGGGTTGGCGTAAGGAATTACAGTCTTGGGCAAAACTTATTGATTGTATCGCTAAAAATAGGAGTAAAAATGCCGTGTTTCTTTTATTACTATCCATCTATTGGGGCTTTAGTTGTTTATAGAGTACACTCTAAATAAAAGACTTTAATATTTTTTAGGTTTTCGAGATTAAATGTAAATCAATAATTAAGTGCACAGGGTAAAAAAACATCTTCAAATTTAACATTTGTTTTTTAATTAACATTTAGCTGTCTATTAGCTTTTTGCAAGCCCCAGTTCTTTTGTTGCGATTTCTCTCATTTCAACTTTGCGTATTTTACCGGTTACAGTCATAGGAAATTGGTCAACAAACTTCCAGTAGTAAGGAATTTTAAAAGTGGCAATCTGTCCCTTACAATAAGCTTTAAGTTCGTCTTGAGTAAGTGTAATACCTTCCTTAGTGATTACCCATGCCATAACTTGTTCGCCGTATTTATCGTCTGCCACTCCTATTACTTGTACGTCAAATATTTTATCGTGATTACGCAAATACTCTTCTATCTCGTGGGGAGAAATATTTTCGCCACCACGTATAATCATGTCTTTTATTCTACCTACAATTTTTACATATCCTTCATCGTCCATTTCTGCCATATCGCCAGTGTGCATCCATCGCGCTTCATCAATTACTTGAGCGGTAGCTTCTGGGTTGTTCCAGTATTTTAACATGACCGAATAGCCCCGTGTACAAAGTTCACCTGGGGTGTTTCTGGGCATTATTTTTCCAGTTTCTGGGTCTATTACCTTAATTTCTATATGTGGGTGTACTTTTCCAACGGTAGTACATCTTCGTTCTTCATTATCGTCTAGAAATGTTTGTGCGCTTACCGGAGAGGTTTCTGTCATACCGTAACAAATCTCTACTTCTTTCATATTCATTTTTTGGCGTACATCTCGCATTGTAGATTCAGGGCATTGTGAGCCAGCCATAATTCCGGTACGCAAGCTAGAGAGATTGTACTCACTGACATTTGGAAGGTTTAACTCGGCAATAAACATAGCAGGTACTCCATATAGTGAAGTAGCTTTTTCGTCTTCTACGGTTTTTAACACGGTTTCAGCATCAAAGGCTTCCCCAGTAAAAATCATACAAGCCCCGTGTGTTGTACAAGCAAGATTTCCTAGAACCATCCCAAAACAATGGTATAATGGAACGGGTATACACACTCTGTCTGTTTCGGTATAACCCAATCGTTCGCCTACAAAAAAGCCGTTGTTTAAGATGTTGTGATGGGTTAAGGTAGCCCCTTTTGGGAATCCCGTTGTGCCACTTGTGTATTGAATGTTTATAGGTTCATCAAACTCTAGACTTGCTTCCCTAACTTCTAATTGCTCATCTAAAACACTCTTGCCTTTTGCAATTAGTTTGTCCCAGTTGTGGTCTATAACTAATGTGGTTTTTAAGTCCTTACAACTAGACTTTACTTCGTTTAAAATATCGATATAATTGGTTTGGCGAAAACCTTTAGACATAAGCAATAGACTTACACCAGATTGTTTTAAGGCATAACTTAATTCCTGAGCTTTGTATGCAGGGTTTACATTTACCATAATTGCACCAATACGCGCCGTTGCGTATTGTGTTAAAACCCATTCAAAACGGTTTGGTGACCATATACCAACTCTATCTCCCTTTTTTACTCCATAAGCAATTAAGCCCTTGGCAACTTCACCTATTTGTTCCCAAAATTGAGCATAAGTAGCGCGGTAATTTTGATATGGAACTACTAAGGCTTCCCTATCTTGGTGTTTTTCAACGGTTCGTCTTAAATTTTCTGTTATTGTTTCTCCTAACAACGGAGTATTGCTTTCTCCGTGTTCGTACGACTTATGCTTCATATGTTCTAAAAATATCTAACCAAAGTTAAATAAGTTTAGAAAATATTGGGCAATATTATTTAATTGAAAGTAAGTTTTGAATATACAATTATATAAAACTAGAAGTTTAAAGTATTGCTAGTTAATTACTTGTGTTATCTTTTAATTTTTTGTTTTTTTCCATTATAGAAATACAAAAGAGACCCAAATAAAGGAAGTAATAAGACTACTAGCACCCACATTATTTTATTAAAATCTTTAAAATCATTTTTTGCAATATCAATTATTGCTACTATGGGAAGTATGAGAAGAATTAATGAAATTAAGGCTAAAATAAACTGCCAAATTCCAACAAAAGACAATAGTATCATATTTGTATTTTTTAGTTAATTTTTATTTTCTAGGATTTTCACAATCCTATTGTACATTATTTCAGATAGATTCCAGTTGTAACCGTCAAAGTTTACAGTGTTTGTAAATTGAATAACTACTGCATCTAGGTCTTTGTGGTATTTTGCTATGGTTTGATAGCCGGGAACCAAACCTGTGTGTTCGTATTTATAAATAGAAGAATAAATAGCTTGTTCTTCCTTGTTTTTAAACACAGAACCATCATTTAAGGCCCTTATAAACACGCCTAAATCTTCGGCAGTTGCTAACATTAAACCATTGTCGTCTGTTTTTAAATCTTCTTTATAACCTACGTAATACCCGCTCATTACATCATCTAAATTTACGTCTTTAATAGAACCATAAGTGTTTTTAAGATTTAAAGGGTCTAAAATAGTTTCTTTGATGTACTGATATTTACTTTTTCCACTGAGTTTCTCAATGAGTTGCGAAAGCAATAAGTAATTGGTGTTGCTGTATTCAAAATCTGTGTTTGGCTCAAAGTTGGCCGGTAAATCAAGAACCAAATCAAGTCGCTCTTTGTCGTTTTGTTTTGGGTGTGCCCAATAATTATTTATATCTGTATAATTAGGAATTCCACTTCTGTGCTGAACCATCATTCTAATAGTTATTTTATCGGCATTCTCTATACGTCCTACAAGTTCAGGAAAATACGAGGCGAGTGTGTTGTCTAAAGCTAATTGTTTGTTATAAGCCAATTTGGTTATAGCAAGAGCGGTATAGAGTTTACTCACGCTAGCAATTTTAAACAGTGAATGTGGGTCTGCGGGTATTTTGCTATCTCTGTTTTTATAACCCGAAGTGTAATATTGAGGCGATTCCCCCTTTTGGTCTACATATACTATGATACCGTCAAAGCCGTAATCAGCTGCTTTGTTTACTTGTTCTTGAATGGTGTCTGGAAGTGGACTCGCCCAAGCCTTTACAATAGGCCACGGCACAAAGTATAAGGAAGCAATGGACGCTATAATAAATACAAATTTGAGTAGTCTAGTTGATTGTTTCTGTAACATATATAATTCTAATGAATCAAAATTAGGCAAATCTTCTAAATTTAAAACGAAGTTTCAGATATATAAATCTAGAGATTATAAAGGAAATTAGAAATAGTAAAAAAACAAAGTGCTTTCGCGAATTTCAAAAAAAACTATTGTAGTTTGAGAAGTCTTTTTATTCAATTTTACAATATTATTTTGCTTTGAGTGACCTTTGTTACATACTATAATTGTGTTATATTTTAAATTTACCAGCAGCTATAAGAATGTTAGTGTAAAAGATATAAAGATTGAAACTAGACTAGCAGTTCATAGCGTAGTTTATAATTGCTTTAATATTTCAACTTTAAAAAAAAATATGCGTACTAATTTAATTATACTAACAATTCTGGGAAGCACTTTATTTTCGTGTAATACATCTCAAAAGGATAAATATGCGAGTATTAATAATCTTGAGGATTTGATAATAAACAGTCAACAAGAACATCCTGGGAAAAAATTGATGGAGAACAATTGTAATGTTTGCCACAATCCTAAAACAACAGAAGATGCAATGATTGCACCACCAATGGTCGCCGTAAAGATGCATTATATTGCAGAAGATACTTCCAAAGAAGATTTTATAAATGCTATGGTAGAATGGTCTAAGAAGCCTTCAAAGAAAACATCAAAAATGCCAGGGGCAGTAAAGAAATTTGGGTTGATGCCTTATCAATACTATCCAGAAGAAAGTATTAGACAGATAGCAGATTATATGTATGATTATGAAATAGAAGAACCAAAGTGGTTTGAAGATCATTATAGCCAAATGCATAGCGACAGACCTAAGGCAAATAGTAATGTAAATAAAGAAAGAGGCAATAGAAACGGCAAATTGAAAAGTCAAATACCAAAAACTCAACCGTCTGCTAAAGAACGCGGAATGCAAATGGCTCAAACAACTAAAGCCGAATTAGGTAAAAACCTGATGGGGCAAATTCAAAAAAATGGAGTTATTGCGGCCCTCGATTTTTGCAATGTTCAGGCATTGCCCATAACAGACAGTATGGCTACTGTACATAAAGCACTAATAAAACGTGTTTCAGATAAAGCTCGAAACCCAAAAAACAGAGCGAATGATACGGAATTAAAATACATCGATACCTTTAAAAACCAAGTAGTTGCTGGAGGTGAAATTAATCCAATTATCGTTGAAACAAACAGTGAAACAGAGTTCTACTATCCCATCGTTACCAATTCGATGTGTTTAAAATGTCACGGAACACCCGAAAAGGAATTAGAACTCCTTACTTTATCAAAAATACAAGAGTTATACCCGTTTGATAAGGCTATAGGGTATAAAGAAAATCAAGTTCGTGGCATTTGGAGTATACGTTTTAAAAATTAAATAATGAATTTTTACGAAACATTTTGGAACCATAAATACTTAAGAGGTGAAACAGGCTGGGATATAGGGTATATTTCTACCCCATTAAAGGAATACATAGATCAACTTGCCAATAAGAATTTAAAGATTTTAATACCCGGTGGCGGTAATTCATACGAAGCAGAATATCTATTTAAGAACGGGTTTAAAAATGTTTATGTGGTTGATATTTCTTGTATTCCTTTAAACAACCTGGCGCAGCGTATTCCATCTTTTCCAAAGGAAAATCTTTTGCATTTAGACTTTTTTGAACTGGAAGCTACTTACGATCTTATTCTAGAGCAGACTTTCTTTTGTGCATTAGAACCCTCACTTCGCGAAGAATATGTTAGTAAAATGCATCAATTACTTAAGCCTGGAGGCAAGCTTGTAGGCTTGTTGTTTAATATTCCTTTAAATACAGATAAACCACCATTTGGAGGTGATAAAGAGGAATACCTTTCGCTTTTTAATGAAAAATTTAAAATAGAAACAATGGAGGTGGCTTATAATTCAATAGAACCACGCAGTGGTAACGAATTGTTTTTTAAGGCTTTAAAAATGTAAATTTCTATTATTTACCGACCCCTCACTTAAGTAAAATGTCTCTTAGAAGTTTTTAAAAGGTAGGCTTTTAAGTGTTTTTTATTAGGTAACATTAGTTACTGACTACTTATAATTTCTAAAGTATGTTTGCATTAAATTAAAATAAATATGAAGCTTAAAAATATAGTTACACTACTTACTTTGCTGCCCACAATGATTTTTGCGCAGCAAACGGTACCTATTTCCAAGGCTGAAGTGTTGGAAAAAGTGATTCAGAAAAATAATAAACTAAAGATAGGAGAGCAACAAGTACTTGCCGCAAAAGGCGATTTTAATCAGACAAATGCTGTTTTTCTTCCCAATATTACAGCGTCACATAGCGGTACAGCAACAACCAATCCGCTTATGGCTTTTGGGTTTAAGCTGAATCAGGAACAAATATCACAAACAGATTTTAATCCTAATAATTTAAACGATCCTTCACAAATAGAAATCTTCGCCACGCGTTTCGAATTTCAGCAACCCATTATAAACTTAGATGGGGTATACCAACGTAAGGCTGCAAAAGCAAAATGGGGCGCAACGCAAATGCAATTAGCACGTACAGAAGATTATCTTTCCTTAGAAACAGAAAAAGCCTATATGCAATTGCAGTTGGCTTATAAAAGTGTTGAGGTTTTAGAAACTGCTTTAAAAGCAGCCAATGAAAACCTTCGTTTGGCGAACAATAGTTTTAAACAAGGCTATTTACAACAAAGTGATGTGCTTGCTGTTCAAGTACGTGTTACCGAAGTAGAGAATCAATTGCAATACGCTAAAAGTAACGTGATAAATGCTTCGGAATACCTTGGTGTATTAATGAATGAAGAAGTTACTGGAGTGTTGAAACCAACAGATTCACTAACAATTACTTCAGAATTGATTTCTTCTGAAACTGTTTTAGATTCACGAGCCGATATTCAAGCTATGGAGTTTGCTACTGAAGCTTACAAACAAAATTACAAAGCAGATAAGATGACATTTCTACCAAGGTTGAATGCCTTTGGGAGTTATGAGCTGTACGACGATCAAATTTTTCAGGGAGATGCAAATGGGTATCTTTTTGGAGCCGCTTTAAGTTGGAATGTTTTTGAAGGTGCTAAACGCTTTGGAAAAACACAAAAAAGCAAAGCCGAATTCAATAAAGCAAATCTAGAATTGCAACAATACAAGGCCGATAGTCAACTAGAATTAAACAAGGCAAAGCGCGCGTTTCAAGATGCTAAAAACAATTTAAAATTAACCGAAATGGCACTTGAGCAATCTAAAGAAGCGCTTCGTATTCGCACCAATCGCTATAGAGAAGGTTTAGAAAGAACAACCGATCTTTTAATGGCAGAGACGCAATATTCTCAAAAACAATTAGCGTATTACAACACTGTTTTTCAGCATAATTACGCCTTGGCATATCTTCAATTTTTAACAAAAAACTAATCAGAGATGAAATATATATACACAGTTTTCCTAGTTTCGGCAGTATTCATTTTTACAGCCTGCTCTAATGCTTCCGAAGAAAAAAAGATAGATAATACGCCTGCTGTTGCTGTAAGGGTAAGTTCTGTTTTAGCAGAAAACAATTCGCCTTTTTTAACTGCAAGCGGAAAAATTGAGGCTGCAAACAGTGCGAGTCTCAGCACGAGAATGATGGGGTTTGTAGATAAAGTTCACGTTAATGTAGGTCAAAAAGTATCTAAAGGGCAATTGTTGGTAAGTATTAACAATGCAGATCTTTCGGCAAAGCAAGCACAAGCAAGTGCCGGAATTACCGAAGCTCAAGCTGCTTTTAACAATGCAGAAAAAGACTACCAACGCTTTCAAAATTTATTTGCAGAAAACAGCGCAAGCCAGAAAGAGCTCGACGACCAACGCGCTCGTTTTGAAATGGCAAAAGCTAGGCTAGAAGGGGTTAAGCAAATGAAAAATGAAGTGCAATCGCAGTTTGCCTATGTAAATCTTCGCGCTCCATTTAATGGGGTGGTAACTAATAAATTTATTGAAACTGGCGATATGGCAAGCCCAGGTGTGCCCTTAATAGCAGTTGAAGGACCTGGTAATTTTGAAGTAACAGCTTCTGTACCAGAAACCGAAATTTCTAAAATAAAATCTGGCAGCAATGTAACTGTAATTGTAAAATCTTCTAATATGGTTGTTCCCGGAACGGTTACAGAAATAAGTACTTCGGCAAAAAACACTGGCGGGCAATACTTAGTAAAGGTTGTACTAGATAAAAATGATGCAGATATTCTCTCAGGTATGTACGCTACTGTACAATTTCCTATTGAAAGCAAAACACCAGTTAAGGCTGTAATGGTACCCAAAGAAGCCTTGGTAGAACGCGGGCAATTAACAGGAATTTATACGGTGAGTCAAAGCAATACTGCTTTATTAAGATGGTTGCGATTGGGGCGTACATTTGGCGATAATGTAGAGGTGATTTCGGGCCTTTCTGCAGATGAAAATTATATAATTTCTTCCGAAGGAAAACTTTTTAACGGAGCAAAAATAACCATTAAACAATAATGATGAAGGACGGTTTAGCAGGCAAAATTGCCAAGTTATTTATAGGCTCAAAGCTTACGGTACTACTGATGGTCGTTTTTATGGTCATTGGGGTTTACAGTTCGTTTTTAATACCAAGAGAAGAGGAACCACAGATTGATGTCGCTATGGCTGATATTTTTGTGGGCTACCCAGGAGCATCCCCAACAGAAGTAGAATCTAGAGTGGTAAAACCTTTGGAAAAACTGGTTTCGAACATTCCAGGGGTAGAATATGTGTATTCTACATCTTCTAAGGAAGCTGCTATGGTGATCGTACAGTTTTATGTAGGTGAAGATATTGAGCGCTCCTTTGTAAAGTTGTACAATGAGATGAATAAGCATATGGACCAAATGCCTCCGGGCGTTACTATGCCACTAGTTAAACCTCGTGCTATAGATGACGTACCTATGCTTGGTCTTACCCTTTGGAGTGAGAACTACGACGACTTTCAGCTAAAACAAATTGCAGAGGAACTCACGCAAGAAATTGAAGCTGTTAGTGAAGTTTCTGCTACACAAAAAATAGGGGGACGCAATAGACAGTTGCGTGTAGTTTTAGACAAAGATAAATTAGCTGCAAGTGGTTTAGACTTTTTAAGTGTAGCCGAAATGATAAAAGCAAACAACCAGCAAATGAGTTCTGGTAGTTTTAATAAAAATGACACCGAGTTTTTAGTGACTACAGGTAATTTTCTACAATCTACTACAGATGTAGAAAACTTGGTGGTAGGTGTGCAGCAAAACCAACCCATCTATTTAAAGCAAGTAGCTGCAATATTTGACGGCCCAGAACTACCTACTAATTATGTTTCTTTTGGGTATGGTGGGGCGAGTGAAAATGCGTCTAGCTATCCTTCAGAATATCCAGCAGTAACCATTTCTGTAGCAAAAAGAAAAGGAGCTGACGCAATGAAAATTGCCGATGTTATTATCGACAAGGTGGCTCATTTACGAAGCAATCTTATACCAGATGATGTTCACGTAGAGATAACCCGAAATTACGGTGAAACAGCCTCTCAAAAAGTTTCTGAACTGTTGATGCACCTTCTAGGAGCAATCTTTGCTGTTACCCTAATTGTAATGCTTGCAATGGGCTGGCGCGGTGGTTTGGTGGTATTCCTTTCGGTGCCAATAACCTTTGCATTAACCTTGTTGAGTTATTACTTATTAGACTATACACTTAACAGAATTACGCTTTTTGCATTGGTATTTGTTACTGGTATTGTGGTAGACGATTCCATTATCATTGCAGAAAATATGCACCGCCATTTTAAAATGAAACGCTTGCCGTTTAAGCAAGCTGCTATTTACGCTATTAACGAAGTTGGTAACCCAACTATACTGGCAACTTTTACAGTAATAGCTTCGGTATTACCTATGGCATTTGTATCTGGTTTAATGGGGCCTTATATGTCGCCTATGCCTATAGGTGCTTCCATAGCAATGATATTATCACTTTTTGTGGCTTTGACAATTACGCCTTATTTGGGCTATATTTTTCTTCGCGAAAAGGACAAAAAAGAAAAAGAGGATAAGCCTGAAAAAACTCTAGAAAGCACCCTTATTTACAAAGTTTATTCAAAACTAGAAACACCGCTTATTGAGAATAAAAAATCAAGATGGTTGTTCTTAGGGATTACAATTGTAATGCTTTTGGGATCTGTGATGATGTTTTTCACCAAATCGGTTGCTGTAAAGATGCTTCCTTTCGACAATAAAAACGAAATGCAAGTAGTGATTGATATGCCAGAGGGCACAACACTAGAGCGCACCGCAGTAGTTGCTAGAGAGATAGGGCAATACCTTGCTACCCAACCACTAGTAGTAAATTATCAAAACTATGTGGGTACATCGGCACCTATAACGTTTAATGGTTTGGTACGTCATTACGATCTTCGTGGAGGTAGTAATATGGCAGATATACAAGTAAATTTGGTAGGTAAGGAAGACCGTAGCGATCAAAGTCACGATATCGCAAAACAATTGCGACCTCATATCCAGGAAATTGGCAATAAGTTTGGTGCTAATGTGAAGATAGTGGAAGTTCCACCAGGGCCACCTGTATTGTCAACCATAGTAGCAGAAATTTACGGACCAGATTACGACCAGCAGATTGCAGTGGCTAAAAATGTTGAAACTATTTTAAACAACACTCAAGATGTGGTAGATGTAGACTGGATGGTAGAAGCAGACCAGAAGGAGTATGAGTTTATTATAGACAAAGAAAAAGCAATGCGTTACGGTGTTGCGCCACAGCAAATTGTTTATACTATGAATATGGCACTTTCAGATAGACCAGTTGCCAACCTATACGACGAAAAGGTTACCAATCAAGTAGGGATTTTACTTGCGTTAGCCGAAAATGAAAAGTCTACAATACAGGATATTTCACAGTTAAAGATTACTTCTAAGCAAGGTAATATGGTTACTGTGGGAGATTTAGTAAGTGTTCAGGAAAGTACACGAGCAAAAAGTATATATCGCAAAAATCAAAAACGCGTTGTTTATGTTTTGGCAGATATGGCGGGAGAGCTTGAAAGCCCTGTTTATGCTATTTTAGGAATGACTGAAAAGCTAAACGAAATAAATTTGCCAGCGGGTTACAAAATGAATGAGTTGTATTTGCAACAACCAGAACACGTGGACGATTTTACCGTAAAATGGGATGGTGAATGGCAAATCACACTTGAAGTATTCCGCGATTTAGGAATTGCTTTCCTAGGTGTAATTATCATCATCTATATTTTGATTGTAGGATGGTTTCAAAACTTTAAAGCACCTATAGTTATGATGGTTGCTATACCCTTGTCTTTAATAGGTATAGTGTTGGGGCATTGGATTATGGGAGCATTTTTTACGGCTACTTCATTTATAGGGATGATTGCTTTAGCGGGTATTATGGTGCGAAACTCGGTGTTGTTAATAGATTTTGTCAACCTAAGGTTAGCGGAAGGTATTCCTTTAAAACAGGCTGTAATTGAAGCTGGAGCTGTTAGAACCACACCTATTTTATTAACGGCAGGAACTGTTGTGATTGGGGCGTTTGTAATACTTTTTGACCCTATTTTTCAAGGTTTAGCTATTTCATTAATGGGCGGTACCATAGTGTCTACAGTATTAACCTTACTCGTGGTGCCCTTGGTTTATTATATGATAGAACGTAAAAACCACAACTAAGTTTTAGATAAAATATTAGTTTCTATTCCAATTCCTACTCAGGTACTTGGCAAGGATACTACACGCAAAATTTTAAATAAAAATGTAGCAATATAAACACTTTATAGTTGCTAAAAATAGACTGTTTAACTTTTAAAAATAGATGTTATGATAAATAGATATATAAGAGCGATTGCTGGAACTTTCGTATTGATTAGCCTTTTGTTGGCTGTTTATGTGAATATAAACTGGTTGTGGTTTACTGCTTTTGTGGGAGTAAATTTGCTACAATCCTCAATAACAAAATGGTGTTTGATGGAGAAAATACTTAAAAAAATAGGAGTAAAAGATAGCAAGGGAGAATGCTGTGGCTAGTGTTTTTATTTTTTAAGTGGTGAGATATGACTTTGGTCATTTTATGATTACTAGCTATAGTATACTTTTGAAAATATAATTAAAAACAATACACTATGACTACACACATTCAATATATAAAAATGCCAGCTAGTGAATCTATGAGTAATTATATGGAGCAAAAGCTTGATAAACTAGCTCAAAAATACGATTGGCTTATACGAGCCGATGTAAATTTTAAAATGGAAAATAACGAATACGGAAAAGGTAATATTTGCGAGATAGAATTGAGTATGCCTGGACCTAAAATATTTGCCAGTTCTAAAGAAGAAACGTTTGAAGCGGCAGCAAAAGAGACCATTTCAGATTTAGAAAAACAACTTAAAAAACGCAAAGCAAAATTCACAACTCACTAAACCCAATTAAAATGAAAAAAATATTAGTTCCCGTAGATTTCTCAGATTATTCTAATTACGCACTTCAAGTTGCCGCTGGTATTGCTAAAAAGCAAGAAGCAGAAATTGTAGCTGTGCACATGATGGGTTTAAGCGAAGCAGTGGTAACTCGCGATGAAAGCAAAGAGGTTTTTGAAGCCATGTATTATATGAAACTTGCAGAAAAAAGATTTGCAGAGTTTCTAGATAAAGATTTTTTAGAAGGTATAAAAGTTACCGATGCAGTTCATAATTACAAAGTGTTTAGTGAACTTAACGATGTAGCACGCGAGTTTAATGCAGATTTAATTGTTATGGGGTCTCACGGTAGTTCAGGACTTAAAGAGGTTTTTGTAGGGAGTAACACCGAAAAAGTAGTACGTACTTCAGAAATTCCTGTACTTGTTATAAAACATGCAGCAGATAACTTTAACCCACAAGTAGGAGTGTTTGCGTGCGACTTTCTAGAAAACGCTATAGGTCCTTACAAACGCGCACAAAAATTATTTAACGCCTTAGGTGTTAAAATGCAGTTGCTATATGTAAATCTAGCAGGAGATTTTAGAAGTACTAAAGAAATAGAAAAAAGAATCCTTAGTTTCTTAAAGAGTGCTGGTGAACAAGACCCTTTAGAAAATTTAAATAAAGTGGTTGTTTACAATGAGTATTCTGTTGAAGCTGGAATATTTGGTTATAGTCAAGTGAGTAATGTAGATCTTATTGCATTGCCTACGCAAGGTCGTCAGGGATTAGCACATTTCTTTTCCGGAAGTATAGGGGAAGACGTAGTTAATCATTCAGATTTACCGGTAATGACATTTAAAGTATAGTTAATTGCTATCGAAATCAACTAGCTATCTGGGCAGGAACTTTACATTTAGGTTCCTGCTTTTTTTTGTTGAATACATTTTTTATTAGTTGCTATAACTTAGTCTTAATTAGAAGTTGTTACAATGGCTATACCAGAAGAAGTGCCAATTCTACTCACGCCCATTTCAATATATTTTGTCGCGGTAGCTCGGTCTTTTATTCCTCCCGAAGCTTTAATTTTTAGTGTTTCACCCACTGTGTCTATCATGATTTGTACAGCTTGTGTTGTAGCGCCTCCCGTACCAAAGCCAGTTGAGGTTTTTACATAATCTGCGCCGCCGCGTTTGGTTATTTCGCAGGCAATTTTAATTTCTTCATTAGTTAAATAACAAGTTTCTATTATCACTTTTAAGGTTCTGTTACCAATAGCTGTTTTTACTGCCGAAATTTCCTCTCTTACAGATTTGTATAGTTTAGATTTTAGCAAGCCAATATTTAAAACCATATCTATTTCATGAGCACCATCATTAACTGCTTGCTTTGCTTCACTTACTTTAGCATGACAACTATTAGCCCCTAATGGAAAGCCTACAACAGCAGCTATTTTTACACCGCTATCTTTTAATTGGTTTGCGGCCAAAAAAGCATAACCGCTATTTACACAAACAGCATAAAACTTATGTACTATCGCCTGCTCGCAAAGCTCTGTAATATCATTTGGCGTAGCGGTAGCTTTTAGCAGTGTATGGTCTATATAGTTGTTTAATACCATTACTAATTGTGTTGTTTAATTATAGAAATCAAGTCTTTTTTTTGCAAAATACCACTTTGTCTCCATAGCAGGTTTCCATTTTTAAACAGTATCATAGTTGGAACACCTAGTACTTGAAACTGAGACGCCAAGGCAGCGTTTTTATCGACGTTTACTTTTACAATTTTCACTTTTTCCCCCAATTCAGCTTTTACTTCTTTTAGAATTGGCGCTAACATTTTGCCCTTACTGCACCAATCTGCAAAAAAGTTTACTAAAACTGGTGAGTCTGTATTTATTATTTCTTTAAAATTACTTTTCATTCAATAGCATTTAAACAATCTTTAGATTAATTTATAAACAAACCCCAAGAGAGTTGTCTAATTTTTCTATTCCCTTAGTTTATTAAAGGATTTTTCTTGTTTTTCCTCAACACAGGTAAAAGTTGGTCTAATGGAATTTTAATAGAGTAGGTGCCTGTATAGGATGGGCATATTATACAATCGTCAAAATAATACTCTACTTCGGCATCGTTAATTACGAAATTATTTTTTGCTTCAAAAAAATCGTTAGCCGAAATTGCCCAACAATCGTAATACAGATCGCCCGAATTTATTTTTTCTTTAAGAAGTTCATTTAATATTTCGCGAAGTTCTTCTTCTGAACCGTTATTAAAAAAATCTTCGTAGTTCATAAAAGTTGCGCTTTGTAAATCAAAATTTAAGCAGTTAAAAGTATAAGCGGCATGTGCAGCACCCGTGTAGTGGTTTTCTTTATAAAACAACACACTAATAACTCTATCGTTAAGGTTGTAGATTTTGTAATCTACGATTCGTTTTTCGTTTTGTTTTGGTATTCCTAATGAATCACAGAGTCTTTTTTCTTCTAAAATTTGTTTTTCAACGCTTTTTACATTCACATAATGTGAGTTTATGTATTCATTGAAAGTTTCAAATTGTGGTTTTACTTTTTCATTTAAATACGGATACTTAAAATCTAAAGTGTAATCTTCATTTTCTGAAAAAAATGATTTTGAAATTAATAGACTTTCTAAAGCTTCTTTAGCGTCTTTTTTCGCTATAAGCTCCTGTCTTTTTAAAGTAAGGGTTTTAAGCTGCGTTTCTATATCTCTATCTGAAACCACTAGAGAATCTATAGCTTCTTCAGGATTTATTTCAGTATTTAAATTGGTTTCTACATTTTTTGAATCATTCTTACAAGAAATCATCACAAATGCAAGAAGAATAAATGTAGGTAGTATGGTTTTCATTTAATTAGGGTTTTAAAGAATAAACGTGCGCTATAGAATAATGTTATTTTTTTTAACGAGGCCTTCAAAGAATTTTATTATTTATCTAAAAGCATTTTTAGCTTAGTGAGCATAATTAATTCACTTTTGTTTACGGCAGCAAAAGAGCTAGCAATAGCATTTGCAGTCTTCCAGATAAGTGCTTTGCGTTCCTTGGTAAAAAGCTTTGGGTTTTCTTTAGTGTAGTCCTCAAAACTTTCAAAACAATCGTTTGCATCTAATTGTTCATAGTCAAACCAGTCAAATACAATTTCAATTTGGTGAGCGGCATCGGTGTGAAAAGGATCTTCGTATGCATCTAAGTCTTTCCACTGTTCTACCACAGTTTTTTTTAAGACATCGTATTCTGCTTTACGAACTACTTGGTCTGCAGCAGCAATAGCGTAAAATAACTCACCCATTTTTTGATAAAAAAGGAGTTGAGGTTTGTCTGTGGTTCCCATAATAGTTTCGTTTTATGTTTTATCGCGATAAAACTAAAGCGTTTATTTCTGAAATTTTATGATAAAAATCAGTTCACGAATACTGTTTAAAATTCTTACATTTGAGGGATGAAGGTTTTTGAGGAAAAAAAAGGGAATATATTCAAAATTCTTTCCGAAGCTATTTCGGAAGGTATAATCATAGTTAATGATAATCAAGAGATTGTAACTTCAAATGATGCTGCAGGTAAAATGTTTGGTTATAACACTGAAGAATTACTAGGTAAAAACCTGAGCATTTTAATACCAAGAGAATTCCACAAAAGCCATCCAAAGCAAGTTGACGAGTTTTTGGTTAAAAGCAATCCAAGGCAAATGGGGCATGGCCGTGACCTTTATGGCCTAAGGAAAGATGGTAGCGTGTTTCCTGTTGAAGCAGGGCTAAACCCTTTTGAAATTTACGGCAGTAAATATGTAATGGCTCTTGTAACCGATATTACTGTACGTAAAAGCCAAGAAAAAGAAATACTTGAACTAAACCTTTATTTAGAACAAAAAATTGAAGAACGCACTAAAGAACTCAAGCAAACTATAAACGAGCTAGAAGAAGAAGTTATAAAACGAAAGGAAGCGGAACTAAAAACAAAAGAATCGCTTCGTAAAGAACGCGAACTCAATGAGTTAAAAACAAAATTTCTCTCTTTAGTTTCTCATGAGTTTAAAACACCTTTAAGCGGTATATTAACTTCTGCCACACTAGCAGGAAAATACACAGAAACAGAACAACAGGATAAAAGAGATAAGCATTTAAAAACTATTCAAAGTAAGGTAAAATACCTAAACAACATTCTTAATGACTTTTTATCTATAGAGCGTTTAGAGTCTGGAAAGGCTACTTATAAATTTGAAGTTTTTCCCCTTAGTAAGGTTGTCAATGAAGTAATTTACAATGCAAATATGCTTTTAAAAGACGGCCAGAAAATTAACTACCCCAACAATATTGATGAGATAACTGTAAATTTTGATGAAAAAATATTAGAACTTTCATTAACAAATTTAATAAATAACGCCATAAAGTATTCTCCAGAATACACTGAGATAGACGTGGTGGCAACGCAAAATAACAATGCTATTTCACTACAGATAATCGACGAGGGTATGGGCATTCCAAAACATGAACAAAAATATATTTTTAATAGATATTTTCGTGCAGAGAACGCGCTATTAGACCAAGGCACAGGCATTGGCCTTAACATAGTAAAAGGTCATTTAGAAAATCTAGGCGCTTCTATTTCTTTTAAAAGTGAAGAGGGAAAAGGCAGTGCGTTTACTATAACTTTTCCTACAAAAATTATTGATTAGATGAAAAAAATACTTCTTATTGAAGACGATATAGCACTAAGAGAAAATACGGCTGAACTTCTAGAACTTTCTGGGTACAGCCTTTTTACAGCTCCAAATGGTAAAATTGGTGTAAAAAAGGCAAAAAAGGAAACCCCAGACATTATTATCTGCGATATTATGATGCCCGAGCTTGATGGCTATGGGGTATTAGAAGCTATAAGTTTAGATGAAAATACAAAGCACATTCCTTTTATATTCTTATCTGCAAAAACAGAACATAAAGAAATTAGAAAAGGGATGGATATGGGGGCCGATGACTACCTTACAAAACCCTTTGAAGAAGAAGAACTATTAAGTGCTGTAGAAAGCCGTCTTGCAAAAGCCAGTATTTTAGCGTCGCGAGAAAATACTTCTAAAAACATAGAAAACGAAGAAGAAAACCCTCAAAATATTCATCAACTTAAAAACTTTTTTTGCGATGAAGGAGAAGTTGCTTTGTATAAAAAAGGAACTACGGTTTATAAAGAAGGGGATCACTCTAACAATTTATACCTTATTTTAAAAGGTGTTGTAAAAACACATACTATAGATGCAAATGCCAAAGAACTCATAACAGCTTTGTATAAAGCAGATGACTTTTTGGGGTTCACTTCTTTTGAAACTACGACACCCTATACCGAAACGGCAACTGCTGTTGAAGAAACAGAGGTGGTGAGTATTTCAAAGCAACACGTAAAAGATATTTTGAAAAAAAGCCAAGATGTATCTTTAGAGCTTATGAATATGCTTACAAATAATCTTTCTGAAGTTAAACAACAGCTTCTTAATATGGCCTATAGCTCTGTTAGAAAAAAGACAGCGGCAACTATACTTCAGTTTGCAGCTGTAATGAATACGAAGCCAGACAGCCCACTTAGAATATCGCGCAACGACCTAGCTACTACAGCAGGAATTGCTACAGAAAGTTTAATACGTACACTTTCTGGTTTTAAAAAAGAAGGTCTTATTGAAATTGAAGGACGCGATATTCGTATAATAAATATAGAAAGTCTTCAGAATATTGAATAAAACTAGTTTTGAGTTTGTTTATATGTCTTGTTTTAAGTGATTTATAAAATATTTCGCATAAACTGATTTTTATCATTTTCTGTCCCAATCCAGACAGATATTTTTGTTGGTAAGATTACCAGACGATGATGAATATATTAATACCTACAGATTTTTCTGAAAACTCACAAAATGCCATTCGGTATGCTTTGGAGTATTTTCATGATATAGCTGTAAATTTTTATATTCTTCATATTTCACTTAAAAATCCATCTACCGTAGAAGAGAAACCCGAGGTAATAAACGATTCCTTTGGAGGAAATCAAGTTCTTAACAGCCCATCTATAATGCTAAAAGAACAAATTGAAAGCTGTAAGTTAATTACAAAAAACACCGAACATACTTTTATCCCTATATACGATAATGTGCATTTAGTAGAAGCCATCCGTAAACAAGTAAAAGAAAAGGAGATTCACTTTATTTTGATGGGAACTAAGGGAGCTTCTAACGCAAATAAAAATGAATTGGGAAGCAATACCACCAACGTAATAACTAAAGTAAAATGCCCTGTTTTTATAATTCCTGAAAACGCAAGCTTTAAAAAAATAAACAACATTGCTTTTCTTACAGATTATAACTGTATTTACCGCAATAAAGTTATTAGTGCACTTTCCTATACACTTAAATTACAGGCTGCCGCTTTAAGAGTGCTTCATATCCGTTCTCAAAATTCTGCGCTTACAGAGTTTCAAACAGATAATAAAGGGTTTTTACATTCTTTCTTTAAAGAAACTAAACACAGCTTTCACTTTCTAGAAAATAAAAAGATAGAAACAGGAATTCAAGATTTTGTAGAAACTTGGGAAATCAATATGGTTGCAATAGTAGGGAAGAACCTAAACTTAATTCAGCGATTGCTTTTCAAACCAATGAGTGATTCTTCCTCTTACCAGTCTGAAATTCCATTTTTAATTCTTCATGAATAATAATTACAGTAAACGTATATCTTAAAGATTGTAGTGTAGCAGACTGATATTCGTCATATTTAGTTGTTCTCACATTGATTAATTTTAGTTCAAAATTTAAAGCCATAAAAATGAAAAAAATTCTAGTACCTACAGACTTCTCAAAAAATGCATATGCCGCTTTAATATATGTGTCAAAACTTTTTAGCGATGAAGCCTTACAAATAACAATACTACATTCTTTTAGTGATGAAGTAGGAAAATTAACTAGTAGAGTAGACATTGGTCGTTCAGAAAGTATAATAGACAAACTCTACAAACAATCTGATGAAGATGGTAAAAAGTTAATAGATCAAATAAAACTAGATTCTTCAAAAGTAAGACATGATTATGAGCTTTTATCAACACCAGCATCCTTGTCTAAATCTATAAATTCGTTAGTAGCTTCAGAAGGCATAGACCTTGTTGTAATGGGAAGTAAAGGACGCACTGGCGCTGAAGACGTGCTGGTGGGTAGTACAACCATTAAAATAACCAAATCTTTAGAAGGCTGCCCATTGCTTGTAGTGCCTAATGAAGTAAACTTTGTTATTCCATCAAATATAGGGTTTGCTACAGACTACAATGATTTTTATCAATTATCAAAATTGAAACCTATACTTAGATTAGTACGTCAATACAGTTCTACTATTCATCTAGTACATGTAGGAAGCCAAACTAAGTTTACTCCAAAACAAGAACAGAATTTAGAACAATATAAAAATGATCTAACAGAGTACGATACAGACTTTCACTTTATCTCGAAAACTGAAAGTGTTTCAAAAACACTTCATAATTTTATTGATAGTAACTCTATAGATTTACTGGCTCTTGTTTACCATAAACACGCCTTTTTAAAAAAACTTTTTAGAGAACCAGTTGTAAATAGAGTAGGGAAACACACACATACACCAACTTTGGTTATTCCGATAGCAAACTAAATTATGTTTTAAATTTTTGTGTGGTATTTAAAAGTATCAATACTTGTTTTAATTATTGTTATAACGCATTTTGACTTCAGCTAAATAGCGAAAAAACGTACCTTTACAATAAACCATTAAATTTAGGTGAAACAGGTATTAACCTATTTAGTGTTTTAAATACTAAACACACTTATGAAAAAATTAATTGCTATAACAGTTTTTGTATTGTTGCTAACTGGCTGTTCAAGTATTCGTATAGTAGATGAATACGTTAATACAGAAACGCCAAATTTTCAAGCTAATAAAGTATTAGTAGTTGGTTTAACCCCAGACGGGGGGCTACAACGTGAGTTTGAGTATAGCCTAGTAAAAGCTTTAAAAGAAAATAATATAATCGCTGTAAAGAGTGTTGATTATTTTGAAAGTACTATATCTGAAAATAATAAAACGGAAGAAAACCTAAGTAATATTGAAAATGAATTGCTTGCAGATGGGTTTGATGCTGTATTATTTTCGAAAGTTACAGGACAAGAAAGCAAAGTTAGTATAACACAATCCTATAGAAACATTTCAAAGTCTTTTGAAACCTTTAGCGATTACTATTACGAAAACAAACCTATTCAAAATACAGAGCAAACAGAAGATTACCCTGTTTACAACACCGAAACATCCTTGTATTGCTTGTGTCCTGGCATAGATCGCGATTTAATTTGGCGCGGTAAAATAGACATTATAGACCCTCCAAAACCAATAACTTCAATACGCGAATACGTAAGCACACTGTTACGTGCTCTTAAAAAGAATAAACTTTTAATAGTAGAATAATCTTTAAAGTATTACTAGCTAAACTCTTCAGTAGTAATACAGTTTTTAAATTCTTTATAAGAAAATAGAAATACAAATAACTAGCAATCAATTATTTGTATATTTTCTTGTTTGTAGGTATAAAAAAGATAAAAACATCTTAAATTATGACTAAAGTCATATAATTTACTTCAATTGAATACTAAATTTGTCTAGTAAATTAATACGTTCGATATGAAAAAAATAATGAGATTATTAGCTGCTGTAGCAATTATAACAATGTTTGGTTGTGGCGGAAAAGAAGAGAAGAAAACCGATAAAATTCAGATTGGTCAAAAGCCAGAAGTCACTGAAACTAAAAAAGAAGAAGTAGCTACCCAAAAGCCTTCCGAAATGGTAGATCTAACAAACAAAGGGATAGGGCCAGTTTCAAGTTTAACGCTACCTACAACAGTAGATCAAGCAATGGCTGCAAAAGGGATGGAGGTATACAAGACAAAATGTATGGCTTGTCATAAACCAGATAAAAAGTTTATAGGGCCAGCGCCTAAGGGTATTTTAGAAAGACGTACACCAGAGTGGATAATGAATATGATTCTTAACCCCGAGGAGATGACTCAAAAAGATCCTTTAGCAAAAGCGCTCTTAATAGAATTCAACGGTTCCCCAATGGCAAATCAAAACCTTACAGAAGAAGAGGCTCGCCAAGTACTAGAATATTTCAGAACGCTTTAATTATTGTGTTGGCCTTAGTTTATTAAGCTCGTTTAACAACTGAAAAAAACTGAACTATTTCAATTTTTTAATAGTGACGGTCAGTGGTGTAAATACTTACTAAAGGCAATTGCTGTAAAAATTTTATAGATAAATAATATTCATAGAAAACTAATTAACCATAACCTAAATCCTAAAACGATGAAAAAAACAATCAATATCTTAGTTTCCTTAGTTATGCTTGCTGCTATAGTGAGTTGTAATCCTAGTGGAGACAAAAAAGCAAACAAAGGGCAAGGTGGATTAGCGACCAACGCTGCCGAAAAAGTGTACGTTGCTCCAGGAGAGCACGATGAGTTTTACGCCTTTATTTCGGGTGGTTTTAGTGGACAACTTTCAGTTTATGGGCTACCATCTGGGCGATTGTTTAAAGTTATTCCCGTTTTTTCACAAGACGCAGAAAAGGCTTATGGTTATAATGAAGAGACTAAGCCTATGCTGGAAACTTCTTATGGTTTTGTTCCTTGGGGAGATGCGCATCACCCAGACATTTCACAAACAAATGGCGAATTAGATGGGCGTTGGGTTTTTATAAATGAAAACAACACGCCGCGTATTGCACGGGTAGATTTAACAACCTTTGAAACTGCCGAAATTATTGAAGTGCCAAACAGCGCAGGTAATCACAGTTCCTCGTTTATAACAGAAAACACAGAGTATGTAGTTGCTGGAACTCGTTTCTCTGTGCCTATTCCACAACGGGATATGCCTATTAAAGACTATAAAGGAAACTTTAAAGGGTCACTTACATTTATTAGTGTAGCGCCAGATACGGGCCGTATGGCTATTAAATTTCAGTTGATGATGCCTGGTTTTGATTATGACCTTTCTCACCCTGGTCGCGATAAATCTCATGGGTGGTTCTTTTTTACAACATACAATACCGAAGAAGCAAATACTTTACTTGAAGTAAATGCTTCGCAAAATGATAAAGATTTTATCGCGGCTGTCAATTGGAAAAAAATTGAAGAATACGTCAATAATGGAGGAGGCACAAAAGTTCCTACCAATTATACCCATAATGTTTACAGTGATGAAACACATATGGCAACATCTACAACTATAGATGAAGTGCTTACTGTAGACCCATTAGATGTTCCAGGCGCAGTGTTTTTCTTACCAACCCCTAAATCTCCTCATGGATGCGATGTAGACCCAACGGGAGAATACATCGTTGGAAATGGAAAGCTTTCTGCAGATTTAACAGTGCATTCTTTCACTAAAATGCTTGCAGCTATTGAAAACAAAAAGTTTGATGGTGAAGCTTACGGAATTCCAATTTTAAAATTTGAAGACGTACTTGCGGGAACTGTAAAACAACCAGGCTTAGGACCATTACACACAGAGTTTGATGGGCAAGGAAATGCCTATACCACATTTTTTATCTCTTCTGAAGTAGTAAAATGGAAACTCGACACTTGGGAGGTTGTAGACCGACAACCAGCTTTCTATTCTGTTGGACACGGGATGATACCTGGTGGAAACTCCAGAAAACCTTTTGGCAAGTACTTTGTTTCTTTAAACAAAATCACAAAAGATCGTTACTTACCAACAGGTCCTGAAGTAACTCAATCTGCACAATTGTACGACATAAGTGGTGATAAAATGGAACTGTTGTTAGATTTTCCAACCATTGGAGAACCACACTATGCCGCTGGTATTCCCGCAAATATTGTAGCCAAAAACTCAAAGCAATTGTTTAAGTTATCTGAAAACAAACACCCTTATGCAACGCTTACAGATGCCGATGCTAGGATAGAACGCAACGGAAACGAAGTTCATATTTATATGACTATGATTCGCAGTCACTTTAATCCAGATAATATAGAGGGTATAAAAGTGGGTGATAAAGTATACTTCCACGTTACTAACCACGAGCAGGATTACGATGTGCCACACGGTATAAGTATGATAGGCGCAAACACTTCAGAGTTGTTAATTATGCCAGGACAGACCGAAACTTTTGTTTGGGAGCCTAAATTACCTGGAGTATGGCCATTTTATTGCACAGACTTTTGTTCTGCATTACACCAAGAGATGCAAGGCTATGTTCGTGTAAGCCCTGCTAGTTCAGATATAGAACTTAAATGGTCTTTAGGAGAAGATTAAACCAAGTTTTTAACGGCTAAATACTTAAAGAAGTTTAGAGTATTTAGCCGTGAAAAAACGGAAGTTGTAGAATTCTCGGCTTTTTAAATTAAAAAATTAAAGCTCAAGCTAACTACTTACAGCCGTTTAAGACTTAAAATTTAAGAAAAATGAAGAAAGCAGGAATAGTAATGGTAATTGGTTCTATGTTGTTGTTAGGACTTTTCAAATTTCCTCTTTGGAATATTATGCTCGGCGCTCCTCAATACCCAGATCCTTTAGGAATGGATATTTATATTGAAGGAATTAAAGGGGTACAGGAGTTTGACATTCAGAACATAGATGGGTTGAACCATTATATTGGTATGAAAACAATACCTGAAGCGAAAGATATGTGGGAGTTTCAAGTGTTTCCTATGGTAATTGGCGCAATGGTTGCAATAGGTGTTCTTATAGGCTTGCTCGGTTTCTTTAACAAAATTAGCTACAATTGGTTTATTGGCTGGTTTATCCTTATGTCTGTACTTGGAATTTTGGGTATGTACGATTTCAATTCCTGGCTTGCCGAATACGGCAGCGATTTAGACCCCAAAGCCATTATGAAGCTTCTTAATCCAGACGGTACACCTATGACCTATAAACCCCCGCTTTTAGGCTATCAAAAAATGCTGAATTTTGATGTAGACTCCTGGCCAGCAACTGGAGCATATATGATGTTTGCTGGTATGATGTTAACCATTATTGCATTCTTTATAGGAAAGAAAGAATATAAAACTAATTAGAAATATCATTTTTAAAACCAGTACGCTATAATGAAATCTTTAGTCTTTTTAACGATGATTACAGGCTTGTTTGTTTCTTGCAACCTAAGCCCAAAACAAATAACATACGGAACCGACGCCTGTCATTACTGCAATATGAATATAGTGGATAGACATCACGCTTCACAAATTGTTACTTCAAAAGGTAAGGCATATAAGTATGACGCCATAGAGTGTATGCTTAATTCTATAGGAGATGAATTTAAAAACACTGAAGTCTCTTTGTATTTAACAGCAGATTTTAACCAGCCGGGACAGCTTACAGATGCTACACAGGCTTGGTATTTAATTAGCGATCAAATTTCAAGCCCTATGGGGGCTAATCTTTCCGCTTTTAAAGATGAAAAGTTTGCTCAACAAGCGATGGAAAAATTTACAGGTAAGATTTTTTCTTGGGAAGAAATTCAAAATCATTTAAAATAAATAGAATATGTATCAAATTAACAATACCATAAGTAATCAAGGCTTCAACAAACTTCAAGTTTCAAAGTTGAATACTGGTCCTGCCGAAACCCTTCTCATTAGTTTAGAAAATGGCGCTACTTTTCCCGAACACATTTCGGCTAGAGACGCACAATTAATTGTATTAGAAGGCGAGATAAACTTTCACATTAATTCTGAAGTATTTACTATAAAAAAACATCAAGATTTCAAGTTTCCTAAAGAAATACCCCATTGGGTTAAGGCTGTGGAAAACTCTAAGTTTTTGATTATTCGTTAAGCTTCAGTTTGCTAACTTTTTCAGAAATAAATTCATTTTAAACTTGAAAAAAAACCTTCATATATTCTTTTTTCTTTTGCTAATTTTTGGCACTATAAAAGTGTGGGCAAAAACTATAAACGTTTGTAATTCCTGTACTGTAAAAACAATTCAGGAAGGAATTAATCAAGCTGTAGCAGGCGATACGGTTTTAGTAAAGAAAGGAATCTATAAAGAAATAAACATTATTATAGATAAAAGCATTGTACTGTTGGGTGAAAATCTGCCTACTATCGATGGTGAAGAGAAGGGAGAGATTATTAAAATTGTTTCAGACAATGTTACTGTAGACGGTTTTAAAATAATAAATGTTGGCACTAGTTATACCGAAGATTATTCTGCCGTTCGTGTAATTAAGAAAAATGGCTTTTTAATTCAGAATTTAGAGCTGGAAAATCTTTTCTTCGGAATTTATCTCGAAAAATCTAACTTCGGTAAAGTTTTAAACAACAAAATAAAAGGAGATGCTGTAGACGAATACAATTCTGGTAACGGCATTCAACTTTGGTACTGCAAAAACGTTGAGGTGCGCGCAAATACGGTAGAAAATGTTCGTGACGGAATCTATCTAGAATTTTCAGACAATATTGTAATCAGTCATAACCTAAGCAAGAATAATCTGCGCTATGGCTTACACTTTATGTTTAGCAATAACGATATTTATGAGTACAATACGTTTGAAAACAATGGGGCAGGAGTGGCTGTTATGTTTTCAAAATTTGTAGCTATGAACCACAATGTCTTTAAAAAAAACTGGGGCACGGCAGCTTTTGGACTTTTGTTAAAAGAAATAAACGACTCCAAGATTACTCATAATGTTTTTGAAGAAAACACCATTGGTATTAATGTAGAAGGCAGCAATCGTATTGAGTATACTAACAATGATTTTATTAGGAATGGTTGGGCTGTAAAAGTACGCGGAGCCTGCTACACCAATGTTTTTGAAACGAATAACTTTTTGTACAACTCCTTTGATATTTCGTACAATAGCAGACTAAACGACAATAAATTCAACAATAATTTTTGGAGTAATTACACGGGTTACGATTTAGATAAAAACGGAATTGGCGATGTGCCATACAGACCCGTAAAGCTGTTTTCGTACATTGTAAACCGCACCCCAGAAGCCATTGTTTTGTTGCGAAGTCTTTTTATAGACCTTATTGATTTTTCAGAAAAAGTTTCCCCCGTTTTCACCCCAGATAATTTGGTAGACAATCACCCAAAAATGAAAATAATAAATCATGATAGAAGTTAAAGATTTATATAAAAAATTTGGTAAAAACGAAGTGCTCAAAGGCATTGACCTTACTATTGATCGCGGCGGAATATTTTCAATTTTAGGACCAAATGGTTCGGGAAAAACTACGCTTATTAAATGTGTGCTGGGGATGGTTTTACAGGATTCAGGGCAAATTTTTATCAATGGTGAATCCTTAAAAAATCATTTTAAATACAGAAACGAAATAGATTACTTACCGCAAATAGCCAACTTTCCAGGAAATTTGAAAGTTAAAGAGCTTGTAGCGATGCTTAAAGATTTACGAAATACAAAAACTACTAAAGATGAAGAGCTAATAGCGCTATTTAATCTAGAGCCATTTCTCAATAAAAAGTTGGTAAACCTCTCTGGTGGTACAAAACAAAAAGTAAACTTAGTGTTGACTTTTATGTTTGACAGTCCGTTAATCATCCTAGACGAACCTACAAATGGACTAGATCCTATTTCGCATTTGCGTTTAAAAAACCTGATAAAAGCTGAAAAAGAAAAAGGGAAGACCATCTTGATTACTTCGCATATCTTGAGTTTTGTAGAAGAAGTATCTGATGAAATTGTATTTCTTCTAGAAGGGAAAATTTATTTTAAAGGAAGTATAAACGAGCTTAAAACCAAAACAGCACAGCCTGATTTTGAACACGCCATAGCCTCAATTTTATCTATTAGTTATGTTTAAAATATTAAAATATAGTTTTTACGATTTAATGCGAAGCCGTTGGAGCTACGTATATTTTTTATTTTACCTGCTCCTTGGGTTAATGCTACTTTTTTTAAACAATGAGCTATCTAACGCTGTAATAACAATGATGAATGTAATTATTGTTTTAGTACCGCTTATAGGAACCATTTTTGGCGTAATGTACTATTATAGCTCGCGCGAGTTTACCGAACTTCTTTTAGCACAACCTATAAAGCGAAGCTCCATATTTTTAGGCCAATACTTTGGTGTAGCAAGTTCGCTTGCTATGAGTTTGGTTATAGGGCTAGGAATTCCCTTTGTATTTTACGGTATATTTAATAGCAGTGCGATATGGGATTTTTCACTTCTATTAGTTACAGGTGTTTTCTTAACCTTTATATTTACTGCTTTGGCATTTGTTATAGCGCTGTTTAATGAAAATAAAATTAAAGGATTTGGATATGCTATTTTGCTTTGGCTTTTTATGGCTGTAATTTACGACGCTATATTTTTAATTTCACTACTGTATTTTCAAGAATACCCGCTGGATAAATTTTCGTTGGTTGCTACTTTGTTTAATCCTATAGATCTCTCTAGGGTATTGATACTTTTAAAATTAGATATCTCAGCGCTTTTGGGCTATACAGGAGCTGTTTTTCAAAAATTCTTCGGAACGAGTTTTGGACTTGTTATCTCTTCTATATCTTTACTGTTTTGGGTGATTATACCTACATTTTTTATATGGCGAATTGCAAAAAAGAAAGATTTTTAATTATTTATGTAAACAGCTTACTTTCAAAGCGACAACACCTTTTGTGTAGTAAGTTGCCATTTTACTAACTATACCTCCCTAAATAAATAACTTGAAAGAATACTATGAATAAATTGATAGAGAACTCGCTTAGTAAAGCAATGGATTATAACCAATACAACTTACTTTTTAAACAATTGGTTGAAAGCGAAAGAAGTACCGGTGAACAAAGTCCTGAAAAAGTAAATTACACAAAATTGAATTTTAGTCGCACAAAAAGACTTGATAAAACAGCAAAGATTGCAGAAGAGCAGATAGTTAATTTTAAAAATAACCCTGTTAAACAAACTTGGCTTGTTATTACAGAGCCTTGGTGTGGTGATGCAGCACATACACTTCCTTATCTAAATAAAATTGCACAACTTTCAGAGAATATAGATTTAAAAATTGTTCTTCGCGATGATAACCCATTTTTGATGGATGAATTTCTCACCAATGGTTCACGATCTATACCTATTGTTATTATTCTAGATGAAACTCATAATGTGTTACAAAGCTGGGGTCCACGATCTAAAGCTGCTACTAAGCTGTTAACAGATTATAAGGCAGAACACGGGAAGATTGATGCTGTTTTTAAAGAAAGGTTACAGCTTTGGTATAATAAGGATAAAGGTGTTTCTTTTGTAAATGATATTTCTGAAGCTGTGCTTGCAGAAAAGTAATTTTTAAGTTTAGGAGTTATTAGTTACATTTGAAGAAATAAACTCCCCAAAGTATGTTTTCAAAAGCCTGTGAATACGGGATAAGAGCAGTGCTCTTTATCGCCAAGCAATCTAATAATGATTTGCGCTCAAATATTTCTGAAATAGCAGAAGCTGTAGATTCTCCTGAACCATTTACAGCCAAAATATGTCAAGAACTTGCCAGAAATAAAATAATCTTGTCTAAAAAAGGCCCAAATGGTGGGTTTTATTTAAAAAAAGACGCTACAATAAAATTATCCCATATAGTTAAAGCTATAGATGGCGATAAAATTTTTAATGAATGCGCTTTAGGTTTACACGCCTGCTCATCTGCAAATCCATGTCCATTGCACAATCAATTTGTAGAGGTTCGCAACGGTTTAAAAAAGATGTGTGAAAAGACCTCGGTAATGGAACTAGCCCAAGAAATAGATGCCAAAGAATTTTATTTGAAAATTTAGAATAAATAAAAATAATTTTATCTTGTTTCGAAGCTCATTAAAGCTATTGAAGGGGTTTTGCTATCTTCCTATGAAGCCAATAAATACTAAAATACCTCTTTTAACATCTTTTAAAAAATAGAAGAAGAATAACAAATTAATAAAGGTTGTTGAGATTATTTTTCAATTTTAATTAAAACTTGATAATCAATTAACGATAAATATATTGAATAGGTATTCAATTATTTATAAGTTTTGATATATTTGTGCGTTAAAAATTTAAAATAATCTTATGAGGTATTTAATTGTATTATTAGTGTCTGTTATGTTGACAAGCTGTGGCTCATCCACACACATAACTGGGAGTTGGATAGATCCTAAAGTTCCAAGCCCTAAGTTTGACAAAGTATTGGTGATTGCATTAGTGCAAAACGAATCTACGCGTCGTATTATTGAAGATCATGTAGCTTCTTATAGCCCAAAATTCATGACTTCTTTTAATAGTTTACCAACAAAAGCTAGCTTTGAAAACGAAGAAGTTATTAAATCTGTAGTTAGTAAAAACAATGTAGATGCTGTATTAACCTATAAGTTGGTAGATAAAACTACAGAGGAGTCTTATGTAAGTGGTTCTTACACGCCATACTATCCGTATTATGGAGGCTTAGGCTTTTATGGAGGCTATTACCCAATGATGTATAACAACTTCTATACTCCTGGATATTATACACAAAGCACTTACTACTTTGTAGAAGTAAATGTTTTTAATGTTGAAAGCAATAAACTTGTATGGTCTGGTATCACAAAATCTTATGAGCCACACAACATTGAAAAAGTTATAGACGATATTTCGCAAGCAGCTATAGAACGTATGAAACAAGACGGATTGGTGTACTAAAAATACCCATCTTTAAAACGCAACGCGTTAACGTTTAAAGAGAACGAATGATTTACCACAGTGTAGATCATTCGTTTTTTTTTTTCAAATAAATATAAAAAGCTGATAATTGTCATTTTGTAAAACCTATAGGTAGCTGAACTTTGCAGGACTAATAAAAAGCAATTTTTAGCGTAATGGTTAACTGTTTTCATTGTGGCGATCCTTGTTTGGATATTGAAATTAAGCAGGAGGAAAAATCCTTTTGTTGCCACGGCTGCAAAACTGTTTACGATATTCTTCACGATAACGATTTAAGCTATTATTACGACCTTGAAAAAACACCGGGTATTTCACCTAAAGAAATAGCTGGGAAATACGATTTTTTAGACAATGTGTCTATCGTAGAAAAACTCCTTGAATTTAACGACGGCAACACTCAGATTGTTTCGTTTTTAATTCCATCAATTCATTGCAGTAGTTGTATTTGGATACTCGAAAACCTCAATAAATTACATCCTGCTGTTAAAGCATCGCAAGTAAATTTTCCCGAGAAAACAGTTCGCATTACCTATACTGCTGAAGAGAGTTCACTTAAAGAACTAGTTACGCTATTAGGTAGAATAGGGTATGAGCCTTATATTTCTTTAAATGATACCGAAAAAAAAGAAAAAGATGTAAACCGAAGCCTTATTTATAAAGTTGGTATTGCAGGTTTTGCCTTTGGAAATGTTATGTTTCTCTCTTTCCCAGAATATTTTGAACATTCAGAGTTTTGGTTAGATCAGTTTAAACCTTTCTTCCGTTGGTTGATGTTTGCCTTTTCACTACCCGTGGTTTTTTATTCGGCTAATGGGTATTTTACATCGGCTTATAAAGGACTTCGTTCCAAAATATTAAATATAGATGTTCCTATTGCTTTAGGGATTGCTGTTCTATTTATAAGAAGTACACTAGATATCGTTATGGACTGGGGTACAGGATTTTTTGATAGCCTTACCGGACTTGTTTTCTTCTTATTGCTCGGAAAGTTTTTTCAACAAAAAACCTATAGTTATCTGTCTTTTGAGCGTGATTATAAGTCGTATTTCCCAATAGCCGTTACTAGGTTGTTTAAAAATGCTGAAGGTAAAACACAAGAAGAACAAGCAGAAGTTTACAGTGTAAAAAAGGGTGATCGTTTGCTTATTCGCAATAATGAAATTATTCCTGTAGATGCTATTTTAATTAAAGGAAATGCCCTTATAGATTACAGTTTTGTAACTGGAGAAGCAGAACCAATTAGCAAGCAAAGTGGTGATAAACTATTTGCTGGTGGTAAACAACAAGCAGGAATACTAGAAGTAGAAGTATTAAAACCTGTTGCCCAAAGCTATTTAACCCAGCTGTGGAGTAATGCTATCTTTAGCAAAGACTCTACTGGAGTTTTTGAATCATTAACAGATAGTATAAGTAAACGCTTTACGGTTGCAATATTATCTATTGCTTTTATAGCCACTATAGTTTGGCTTGTTATAGACCCTACTATGGCGTTTAATGTATTTACTTCGGTTTTAATTGTAGCCTGTCCTTGTGCTATTGCATTAGCGGCTCCCTTTACCTTGGGAAATGTATTGCGAATCTTCGGAAGAGAGAAATTATATTTAAAAGAAGCTTCGGTTATAGAACAAATGGCCAAGCTAGACACAGTAGTTTTTGACAAAACAGGTACCTTAACTACCAATCAAAAAAACTTAATAAGCTATAATGGAATTGCGCTTTCTGAAGAAGAAAAACAATTGCTAACCAGTACCCTTCGCGCTTCTAGTCATCCTTTAAGCAGGTCGTTATACGCTATTTTAGACAAAAATAACATCCAAACCTTGGATGAATTTGAAGAAGAAATAGGGAAAGGAATTTCTGCTACTTCAAAAAATAATTCTATAAGAGTTGGCGCATATGATTTTGTGGGTTCTACTGATGCAAATACGCTTGAATTAAAGAATAAAACCACGGTTCATATTAGCACTAACAATGCATACAAAGGATGTTATGTTTTTAATAGTGAATACAGAGAAGGTTTAGTTCCTCTTTTTCAGCAACTAGGAAATGACAAGGAAGTAATTGTGCTTTCTGGCGATAATGAAGGAGAACGCGAGCGTTTAGAGCAGTTGCTTCCAGCAAATACAAAATTGTATTTTAATCAGAAACCAGACGATAAGTTAGAGTTTATAAAATCGCTTCAGAAAAACGGTAAACAAGTAATGATGATAGGGGATGGCCTAAACGATGCTGGAGCTTTAAAACAAAGTAACGTTGGGATTGTAATTTCAGAAAACACCAATGTTTTTTCACCTGCTTGCGATGGCATATTAGATGCTTCGCAATTCACGAAAATTGGAACCTATCTCAATCTTTCTAAACGAGGAGTGACAATTATTAAATGGGCATTTATTTTTTCACTACTGTATAATATTATAGGCTTAAGCTTTGCTGTAACAGGGCATTTAAAACCTGTTGTGGCGGCTATATTAATGCCTTTAAGCTCAATAAGTATTGTAGTGTTTACCACAATTGCTACTCATTACTTTAGCGCAGAATTAAGAACGAATATAAATAAGCAAAGTTGACAAATGTCATATTTTAAAGGCGTTTGCAGCAATATTTTTGATAAATAATAATAAGGTATGACCATAATTTATATGCTTCTGTCAATCAGTGTTTTTGTAGCACTTGTGTTTTTTACACTGTTTATATTTTCAGTTAAAAAAGGGCAATATGACGATACCTATACTCCTTCTGTCCGTATGCTTTTTGAAGATGAATTAGTAAAAGAAGGAACTACAACTAAAAAAAATAATCAAAAAGAGAATCAAACCAATCCAAAAACCGAACCTGCATTAATGCAGGAATAATTCTTTTATCACTATGCAAACAGAACAGTTTTACTACGACAATCAGATTGTCAAAAAATTCATCATTGCCACCATATTTTGGGGTATTGTTGGTATGAGTGTAGGTTTATTATTAGCCTATATGTTTTTGTTCCCCAACATGACAGATGGTGTTTCCTGGCTTAGTTTTGGTCGTTTAAGACCATTACATACCAATGCCGTTATTTTTGCCTTTGTAGGTAACGCTATTTTTGCAGGTGTTTATTACTCTACGCAGCGTTTGTTAAAAGCGCGTATGTGGAGTGATTTTTTAAGTAACCTTAATTTTTGGGGCTGGCAAGCTATAATAGTAGGTGCTGCAATTACGCTTCCTTTAGGGTATTCAACTTCAAAAGAATACGCAGAGCTGGAATGGCCTTTTGATATTGCCATAGCACTTATTTGGGTAGCCTTCGGTCTTAATCTAATTATGACTATGATTAAGAGACGTCAACGTCATTTGTACGTTGCTATTTGGTTTTACTTAGCAACTTTTGTTACCGTTGCTGTTTTACATATTGTAAATAGTATGGAACTACCTGTTACGGCGCTTAAGAGTTATTCGGCTTATTCAGGAGTTCAAGACGCATTAGTACAATGGTGGTATGGTCATAATGCAGTTGCATTTTTCTTAACAACTCCTTTCTTAGGATTAATGTATTATTTTGTTCCTAAGGCAGCAAATAGACCCGTGTATTCCTATAGACTATCTATAGTTCACTTTTGGTCTTTAATATTCATTTATATTTGGGCAGGACCTCACCACTTGTTATATACTGCGCTTCCAGAATGGGCGCAAAACTTAGGGGTAGCCTTCTCTGTTATGTTGTTAGCTCCATCTTGGGGAGGGATGATCAACGGTCTTTTAACCTTGCGTGGTGCTTGGGATAAGGTTCGTGTAGACCCTGTTTTAAAATTTATGGTAGTAGCTATTACTGGTTACGGTATGGCAACTTTTGAGGGGCCTATGCTATCACTTAAAAACGTAAATGCAATTGCACACTTTAGTGATTGGATTATTGCCCACGTTCACGTAGGCGCACTTGCCTGGAACGGTTTCTTAACCTTTGGTATGGTGTATTGGTTAGTGCCGCGCCTATTTAAAACAAAATTATACTCTATAAAACTCGCAAATGCACACTTCTGGATAGGTACATTAGGTATTATTATGTATGCGCTTCCTATGTATGTAGCAGGTTTTATGCAGGCTTCTATGTGGAACCAGTTTAACCCAGATGGAACCCTTACTTATGGTAACTTCTTAGAAACAGTAACAGAGATTATCCCAATGTACTGGATGCGTGCTATTGGCGGTAGCTTATATATAGTTGGAGCCTTTATATTACTTTATAATATTGTGATGACGGCAAGAAGTGGTAGTAAAGTTACAGACGAACTTGCTGAAGCTGCACCATTAACACCTGTTACTAAAAAACAAACTTCAAGTGAAGGTTACCACACTTGGCTAGAGCGTAGACCAATTAAACTTACAATCTATGCTACTATAGCTATTTTAATAGGTGGAGCAGTGCAGATTATACCTTCTTTAATGGTAGATGACTATGTTCCCGTTATTTCTAGTGTAAAACCATATACTCCTTTAGAACTAGAAGGGCGCGATATTTATATTCGTGAAGGTTGTGTAGGTTGTCACTCACAGATGATTAGACCTTTTAGAAGTGAAGTAGAACGTTATGGTGAGTATTCTAAATCTGGAGAATATGTGTACGATCATCCATTTCTATGGGGAAGTAAACGAACTGGTCCAGACTTACACCGCGTAGGGGGTAAATATTCAGATAACTGGCACCTTAACCATATGTACGACCCACAAAGTACTTCATCGGGTTCTATTATGCCTTCCTATAAATGGTTGATAACAGACCAGTTAGATAAATCTAATACCGAAGCTAAAATGAAGGCGATGGTTTCCCTTGGTGTTCCTTATACCGAAGAAGAAATTGCAAATGCCCAAAAATGGATGGATGAGCAAGGAACAATGATTGAGAAAAACCTCTATAGCGATCCAGATTTTGTAACTAGTTATGAAGCTAGTAAAAAATACGCGGCAGAGAACGGTGAGGAATTTGTAGAAATGAAAGACCGCGAAATAGTTGCTATGATAGCCTATTTACAGAGATTAGGAACAGATATTAAAGTAGAAAACGCTGAAAATACTTCAGCAAAAAGCGAATAGTTATGTTGAAATTTGTAAAAGGAAACCTCGAGAACATAGATAACGTTCAAATATACCCATTGATTTCATTGTTGATATTCTTTGTCTTTTTTGTGTTGCTTTTTTATTGGGTAATTACAGCTAAAAAAGAACATATAGCCGAAGTAAGCAATATTCCATTGGAAAACGATACTAACAACCAAAACGAAAAACTATTATGAAAACAGCCGCATATTTAAGAGTAATTGGCTTTATGATACTCGCCTTTTTTCTACTAGAAATTACGGTAGATGCAGGAGAAGAGCTAGCAATTGTAAAATACCCTATTATTTGGGCGGTATTAGGAGTAGTTTTATTCTTTGCTATCGCTTTAGAAATAGTTGCTGCAGCCCTTCAGCGTATCCTTTTTGCTGGACTAAATGATGAAGCAAAAGAGCGTTACTTAGCTTCTGAAAAAGTACGCGAAGAAAACCGTTTTAAGTGGTTTAAAAATAAATATTCAGAAATGCTCGATTCTAAACCTATAGAAAGTGAGCAGGAAATAGTACTAGATCATAACTACGACGGTATACGCGAATTAGATAATACGCTTCCGCCGTGGTGGGTGTATTTATTTTATGCAACCATCATTTTTGCTGTGGTTTATTTGGTGAGATATGAAATTTTTGACGGTACAAACCAAACCCAAGAATACGAGATTGAAGTAGCTTTGGCTAAAGTGAAAATTGAAGAATTTAAAAAGAATAATAAAGATTTAGTCAATGCAGATAATGTAGTGCAATTAACCGATGCTTCAGATTTAAAGGCGGGGAAAGCCATATTTACAGATAACTGCGTAGCTTGTCACAAAGACAGTGGTGGAGGTGGAATTGGGCCAAACCTTACCGATGATTACTGGATCTTAGGAGGTGGTATTAAAAATATTTACCACACTATTAGTGAAGGTGGTCGTGCAGGAAAAGGTATGGTTGCTTGGAAGTCTGACCTTAAACCTAGTGAAATTGCAGAAGTAGCTAGTTATGTTATGACTTTACACGGAACAAACCCAGCTGATGGAAAAGAACCTGAAGGCGATATCTGGCAAGATGAAAATGCAGCCGATGAGGGTGAAGAAATACAAGAAGGTGATTCTGCTTCAGTTGAAGAAAACACTACCGAAGAAACCATTGAAGAACAAGCTGAAGTAGTAGAAGAGTAGTTTTATAATTGCAAATAGTAAGTTTCACATTAAAAACCTAAAAGTTGGAGACTCCAAAGAACGAAAGTTTTAGAGACAGTATTGGTACTATAGATAAAGAAGGTAAAAGAGCTTGGGTATTTCCTAAGAAGCCTTCTGGAAAAATGTACGAATACAGGAAGTATGTGAGTTACTTTTTGCTTGCATTTCTATTTGCTGCGCCATTTGTAAAAATTAATGGTAATCAGTTTTTATTATTCAACGTTCTAGAACGTCGTTTTAACATATTTGGATTTCCATTTTGGCCACAAGATTTTTACCTATTTGTAATAATGATGGTAATAGGCGTGGTGTTTATAATCTTTTTTACCGCCGCCTTTGGAAGAATATTTTGTGGATGGATTTGTCCGCAGACTATTTTTATGGAAATGGTTTTTAGACGAATTGAATACTGGATAGATGGCGATAGAGGCGCTCAAATAAGATTGGCTAAACAAGAATGGAATTCTGAAAAAATTAGAAAAAGAGTCTTAAAATGGTTTGTTTTCTTTGTCATTTCATTCTTAATAGCAAATGTTTTTCTAGCGTACTTTATAGGAAGTGATCGTTTAATACAATATGTTTTTGAAGGTCCTTTAAGCCATATAAGTACCTTGGTGTCACTACTTATTTTTACAGGAGTTTTCTACTTTATTTTTGCTTGGTTTAGAGAACAAGTTTGTATAATAGCTTGTCCCTACGGAAGGTTACAAGGGGTTTTATTAGATAATAAATCTATTATTGTTGCATACGACCATAAACGCGGTGAAAAAGAAGAAGGAAGAGCGAAGTTTAAAAAGAATGAAGATCGTCCTGCTTCAGGAAAAGGAGATTGTATAGATTGTTTTCAATGTGTTCACGTTTGTCCTACAGGGATTGATATAAGAAACGGAACTCAGTTAGAATGTGTTAACTGTACCGCTTGTATAGATGCTTGCGACCATATGATGGAGGCTGTAAACCTACCAAAAGGCTTGATTCGTTATGCCAGTGAAGAAAACATAGAAAAGAAAGCAAAATTTAAGTTTACACCACGTCTTAAAGGGTATACAGCTGTGTTGGTTATTTTAGTTGGAGTACTTACAGGTTTGCTGTTCTTAAGAAGTGATGTAGAAGCAAATATATTACGACTTCCAGGACAACTATACGAACATAAAGATGATAATATTATTAGTAACGTATTTACTTATAAACTGCTCAATAAGACCACCAAGGATATTGAAGATATCCATTTCAAGTTAAAATCGCATAAGGGTAATATACACACTGTAAAACAAGGTGAACTAGTTGTTCCTGCTCAAGGATTATCTGAAGGAACGCTCTTTATTGAGATTAATAATGCCGCTTTAACAGGCGATAAAAATAAAGTAACGGTAGAGGTCTACAGTAATGATGATCTTATAGAAACAACAAGTGTTACTTTTCTGGGGCCGAGAAGTTTTAATTAACCTTAAAATAATTGAATTATGAAAATGAATTGGGGTACAGGACTAGTAATTGGGATGAGTCTTTTTATAGCGTTTATAATGTATTTCGTTATAAAAATTAGTACAGATAAAACCTACGATTACGATTTGGTTACCGAAGAGTATTATAAAAAAGAGTTGGTGTTTCAGAAGGAAATAGACGACGAACAAAATTCAAATACACTAAGTAGTAATATAGTAGGTAAAAGAACAGCAGAAGGATGGACACTTACTTTTCCTGAAAATATAGACCCTACTAAAGTTGAAGGAACCGTTTTTTTATACAGACCTTCAAATAAAAAACTAGATTTTCAAGAACCTCTAAACTTAACTACACAAAGCTTGTTAATTCCAGACGAACGTCTTGTTGCAGGTAGATGGAATACTATTGTTCAATGGAGCTATGAAGGCAAGGATTATCTCTATAAAAAAGAGATAACCTATTAAGCCATACGTAACATTAACTAGAGCATTAATTTTCGGGATACAGCTATAACCCGGAGAACGATTTATAAATATGCTAGCAACCGCACTTATATTTGGATTATTAGGCAGTTTCCACTGTGTTGGAATGTGTGGGCCTATAGCATTTTTATTGCCTGTAGACAGAACAAATACATTTAAAAAAACAGGACAAATCTTCCTGTATCATTTAGGAAGGATATTAGCTTACAGTATAATTGGGCTAATTTTTGGCTTGCTAGGTAAGAGTTTAAATTTATTTGGCTTTCAGCAACAACTATCTATTTTAATAGGGGTTTTAATGCTTGTTGTAGTTTTAATTCCACAGCGAGCATTTAATAAGTATAATTTCTCAAAACCTATTTATAAAGTTATTTCTAAAGTAAAGTCTGCCTTAGGAAAAGAGCTTAAAAAGAAAACACCAGATACCTTTTTAACCATTGGGTTTTTAAATGGTTTTCTTCCTTGTGGTCTTGTTTATATGGCTGTTTTTGGCGCTATTGCTTCAGGAAATGCGCTGGAAGGTAGTTTGTATATGGCTGTATTTGGTCTTGGTACAATTCCATTAATGACCTCTGCTATTTACTTGGGTAATTTTTTAAATGCACAAGTGCGACAACGTATAAGACGTGCTATTCCGGTGTTTGTGGTTATTATAGCGTGCCTTTTTATAGTGCGTGGTTTAGGACTGGGGATTCCATATATTTCACCAAAACCAATGACCGAAGCCGTAGACGCTTCCTATAACTGCCAAGCAGTAGTTTTAGACAATAATTTAAAAAACAATAACTAACTTTTATATTATGATAAATTCAATAATTCCTTTAGCAAACTGGGGCGTAGGTACAGCAATAATAATTGTGTTCGCCTTAGTGTGTATAGTACTTTCAGTTATGGTAATAAACTTTGTTATGAAAGGCAAAAAGAAAGATGAAGAGTAATTTATGCACTCTTTTTTATTCAGAATTAATGCTACTATAACTTTTCCTAATAAGTAAGTAGCATTAAGCTAGTATATACTATAAGTGTATTTTGTTTGGTAATTCTTTAGCTACTGAAGCTTTTATTTAGATGTAGATTGTATATCGCAAACTATTTAAATAGTCATTGAAAACAATTGTGTTTCGGGCTTGTTTCGTTTTAAAAGCATATCAAAAGCCATACACACATTACGTACATAAGGACGTCCTTTTTCGGTGATTTCTAAAGTGAAATCGCTTAGCTTGATTAACCCATCGTTTTCCATTTCTTTTAGACTTTCTAGCACTTCTGAAAGCTCTTTAAATTGTAAAGAAGTATCTGCCCAAGATGTTTCTAGTCTACACATCATATTTAAGATGTGTTTTCTAATTATTAAATCTTCTTCATTTAATATATGGCCACGGTACACAGGTATAATGTTTTGGGCTACAAGTTCTTGGTATTCGTTTACATTTTTTACATTTTGACCGAAGCTATACCAGCTATCGCCAATTGCCGAAACACCCAGACCTAGCATTAACTGCGTTTTACTGTCTGTATACCCCATAAAGTTTCGATGCAATTTTTTTTCAGTTACCGCCTTGTATAGATTATCACTTTTAAGCGCAAAGTGATCCATACCAATTTCAACATAACCAGCTTCTTCAAGCATTTTTTTACCGATGATATACATTTCGCGTTTTTCGGTTGCAGTAGGTAAATCTTCTTCCTTAAAACCTCGTTGTCCATTACCTTTTATCCAAGGCACATGTGCATAACTATAAAAAGCAATACGGTCTGGCAACAACGCTTTGGTTTTTTCTATGGTATGTATAATGTGTTCTTTTTTCTGAAAAGGCAATCCAAAAATTATATCGTGCCCCACAGAAGTATACCCTATTTCGCGAGCTTGCTCCGTTACCTCTTTTACATTTTCAAAAGGTTGAATTCTGTGAATAGCTTGCTGTACAGTTAGATTGTAATCTTGTACACCATAACTAACTCTAGTAAAACCAAAGTCGAAAAGCGTTTTTAAATGCTCCTTAGTGGTATTGTTAGGATGACCTTCAAAACTAAAAGAAGGATTATTGGCTATAGTGGCAGTTCTAAAAATACGCTTCAAAAATAAATTTAAGTTCTCTGCAGAAAAAAAAGTGGGTGTGCCACCGCCAAGATGCAATTCTTTAATGATAGGACGTTCAGGAAATAATTGAAGGTATAGTTGCCATTCTTTTAAAACAGACTCTAAATACGGACTTTCTACTTTGTGGTTTTTTGTAATGCGTTTGTTACAACCACAAAATGTACAAAGGCTTTCACAAAACGGCAAGTGTATATAAAGACTTATCCCTTCTTGCAGATTGCTTTCAGTAAAGCTTTTAAGCACTCCACTTTTCCAATCTCTTAATGAAAAAGCATCATTATTCCAATAAGGAACTGTTGGATAACTAGTGTAGCGAGGCCCCGCAACATTGTATTTAGAAACTAAAGAATTCTGCATAATTTACATAATTAGTAGGGGTCAAATTTAATTTTATGAGCTTGCTTATAAAATGATAAATGTCAGAGTTGGTCAAGAATCGATTGTGTTACAATGCCTAATTTAATTTGTGGGTTAATATTATTTATCTATATTTGGTAAACCAATCTGGTAAACCAATTTTATTTACACCCAAAATGAGAAGATTTTTTTATTCCTTTTTCGCACTTTCTTTACTTGTTTCTTGTACTTCTTCAGTAGTTACAGATAATTTAGTTAAGAACATTACTGAATTTAATGAAGCGGTAGCAAAAGCAAAACCAGGTGATGTGGTAGTTTTAAAAGATGGTGTTTGGAAAGATGTAGAATTAGTTTTTAATGCAGAAGGAACAGCGGAAAGTCCAATTACACTTCGAGCAGAAACACCAGGAAAAGTTTTTATAGAAGGAGTTTCTAGTTTAAAATTTGGTGGAAATTATTTGGTAGTAGATGGCTTACATTTTAAAAATGGCTATTCTCCGTCTGAAGCTGTTGTAGCGTTTGGATTAGATGAAAACAAGGTCGCAAATCACTGTACACTAACCAACAGTGTGATTCAGGATTTCAACAAAATGTCACGTGATGATTCAGATCTTTGGGTGCTTCTAAGGGGAAGACACAACACCTTGAGCAATTGCTATCTTGAAGGAAAAACCAATAGAGGACCAACAGTTAGAGTAGATGTAGCGGGAAGAGAAAGTATAAATAACTATCATCAAATAATCAATAATCATTTTGGTCCAAGACCTCCAAAAGGAGGGGCTAGTGGAGAAACAATACAAATAGGAGACAGTTTTACTTCTATGTCACCAAGCTATACTAAGGTTGCAAATAACTTATTTGAAAGATGCAATGGGGAAGTTGAAATTATATCGAGCAAAACAAATTTTAATGAGTTTAGAAATAATGTGTTTTATCAAAGTGAAGGTTCATTAGTAACACGCCATGGTAATTACTGTACTATAGATGGCAATTATTTTATAGGCGATGGCGTAAATGAAAATTATGGCGGTATTAGAATTATAAATACAGGGCATACGGTTACCAACAACTATTTCTACAGCATAATAGGGAAGAATTTTAGAAGTCCGTTAGCGGTAATGAACGGCATCCCAAAATCTCCATTAAACAGATACAACCAGGTTACAGATCTTGTGGTAGCATATAACACTTATGTAAATTGTGTTTCGCCATGGCAGTTTGGGGTAGGTACAAATATTAGTCAGAAAGACGTATTGCCATTATCTGAGATTCGTTCTGCGCGACCTATTAGATCATTGGTGGCCAATAATGTTATTTACAATGATAAAGGAGATGCTTCACCTATTATAGAACATGATTTGGCAGACGGTGTTACTTTTATGAGTAATGCAATCAACAATCAAGGGGTTGCTTATAAAGCATACGAAGGCTTAGAAAATATAGATTTTAATGTAAAAGAAATAGCGCCTAATATCTTTATGCCTTCAGAAGTATTAAATGTAAAAGCATATCAAGGATTTGGCTTTGAGGAATTTTCTAAAGATATCTTCGGAAATTCTAGAGAAAATGATTCATCTATAGGGGCTAGTGTAAACCCTTCGGCTAAAGATCCAATGATTTTAGATAAATCAAAATATGGGACAAGCTGGTATTCAAACGAAATTGAAGTAAGAGAACCAACAACTCATACTGTTTCAAATGCTAATGAATTAAGAGAGAAAATTAATGAATCGGAACAAGGCGATATCATTAAATTAAATTCTGGTACTTACACCATAGCTTCTTCATTGCAGATTGCTAAAAAGATTACAATTACTTCAGACGATAAATCAAATACAGTCTTAAATTATACTGGTGTTGAAAATACACCGCTTTTTCAATTACAACCTAAAGGATTTTTAGATCTTAAAAATGTTGTTTTAGAGGGTAACAAAACTCAATATGCTTTTTCAAGTTTAAAAGAAAATATGTTTACGCATTTTGGCTTAACTGTTTCAGAATGTACTATACGCAACTTTAATTATGTGTTAAAAGTGTATAAAGAATCCTTCGCAGAAAGTATTAGCTTTCAAAACACTACTGTTTCAGATTGTGAAAATGGATTAGAATTATCTGAAGAAACAAACGATAGAGGCGATTATAACACCGAATATTTAACCGTTAACAACTGTACTTTTACTAACGTAAAACGCAATGTTATAGATTATTATCGCGGTGGTTACGATGAGTCTACAATTGGCGGAAACCTACTACTTACCAATTCCACATTCACTAATTGTGGCGCAAGCGAAGAGAACGGGATTTTAATAAATACTAGAGGAATTATAAACGTATCTATTTCAGAAAATACCTTTCAGAATAATCCTGTAAAACTAGTTGCATTGCTTTGGGGGGCTAAAAATAACACCCACGCCAACAATGAAGTTTTTAACTCGGGTGAAATTAGAGTAGAAGAGAATTTAAAGCTTAATTTATTCTACTAATAGCGCTTAAATAAAATTAATTATTAATTAAAAGACACTTAAACTTCAATGAAAAATATAGCCTTTACAATAGTGGCGCTTATAGCATTGGTTGCCTGCAAAAACAAGTCGCAAACTATTTCCGAAGAAATCACTCAAACTGAAAAAAGTGTAAAATACCCAAGTGAAGTTTTGCCTTTTATGGATAAGTGGAAAATTTTATTAGGCGATGGTACCCATACAGATTCTTTAGTAAACTATGCCAAAGAAGATTTTTTTTATGTTGAAAACGATGGCGATACAGATTGGGTGGTTTATAAAACACCAAATTCTGGGGTTACCTCAAAAAATTCGGGCAATACAAGAACAGAATTAGGACAACTAAAACGTTGGACGCCAGAAACAGGAGGTAAACTTACGGGTACATTAAAGGTACAACACGTTTCAACTTCGGGCGATGCTAGAGTTGCAGCATCATACGCTGTGGTAGTTGGACAAATTCACAGTGATGAAGACCATAAAAATGAACCTTTAAAAATATTTTACAAAAAATTTCCTGGTCATACTAAGGGATCTGTTTTCTGGAACTATGAAATTAATACAGAAGGAGACAATGCCGAAAGGTGGGATTACTCAACAGCAGTATGGGGGTATGATATGTCTGTAGTAGGAACAGACGCAACTTCCTTTCCCGAAGAACCCGAAGATGGTATTGCTTTAGGCGAAGAATTTAGTTATGAAATAAATGTTTTTAACGGAATTATGTACCTCACATTTTCTAGTGATACTCACGAAACTAAGACATTCACGAAAAACTTATTAGTATCAGACTATGCTAAAAAAGCAGACATTCCACAACAAACTCTAAGCTTATTTGCTTCAACAGGCCAAGATGGTGTAGAACGCGCAAATGCGTATGCTGGCGAATTACAATTTTTTAAGCAAGGCGCTTACAATCAAACCAACGGAAAAAATCCCGAAACCAATATGGTTTGGAGTACAGGGTCAGAAATCTACAACGGCGATATACCAAAGCAATACGCAAACGGAAGCTATACAGAAGTTTGGTTTAAAGAAGCAAGCTTAGGTGCAGGAACACAACCAAACAATTAAAACAAAACAAAATCTGAAACCCAAAAATAAAATGAAAAAGAAAACGATCACATCCGCATCAACCTTTCTGTTACTTTGTGTGTTATTATCACTGTATAGCTGTAACAATACGGTTAAAGAACAAAGTGCTACAACTAATGAAAGCATGAGTGAAGAAGAGACTCCTAAAACCAAATACGCAAGTGAGCTTATTCCTTTTTTCGAAAATTGGAATTTAATTTTGGGTGATGGCTCAAATAGTGGTGTTGCAACTAATTTTGAAAATAAAGACTTCTTTTATACTGCAAATGATAGCGACGGTGATTGGGTAGTTTTTAAAGCACCTAATTCTGGAGATACACATGGAACTTCAAACAACACAAGAACAGAATTGGCTCAATTAAAAAAATGGTATCCAAAAACTGCCGATGATGAATTGTCTGCCACTCTCAAGGTAATGAATGTTTCACCTACTGGTGATGCTCGAGTTGCGGCTTCATATGCTGTAGTTGTAGGTCAGATTCACAGTGCTGATGGCCATGAGAACGAACCGCTTAAAATATTTTACAAAAAATTTCCAGGGCATACAAAAGGTTCCGTTTTTTGGCATTATGAAATTAATACGGAAGGGGAAGACAATTCTAAACGATGGGATTATTCTACTCCTGTATGGGGTTATGACTTTTCTGTTGTGGGTACAGACGAAAATAGCTACCCAGAAGAACCTAAAGACGGAATAGCTTTAGACGAAGAATTTAGTTATGAAATTATAGCAAAAGACGGCATTATGACCCTGAAGTTTACAAGTGAGGGACATGAAACCAAAACGTTTACAAAAAATTTAATCGAATCTGAATACACTACTAAGCGTGATCTACCAGAACAGGTTCAAAATTTATTTGGAGCAATTGGGCAAGACGGAGTAGAGCGTAAAGAAGCATACACGGGTGAAGGTTGCTTTTTTAAACTAGGCGCTTATAATCAAACAAATGGAAAATCTCCCGAACTAAATAAAATCTGGTGTTCAGGAGCCGAAATTCACAATGGTGATATTCAAAAGCAATACGAAGATGGAAACTACGCTGAAGTTTGGTTTAAAACAGCTTCTATTACAGTTAGTGAGGCTTCCGTATCAAATAAAGAATATTTCACTAAAAACGATTAAATCATATAATTATAAATAAAAACAGAAATCATGAAATCATTTGGAACAAGTAAAGAATTTATTTTTGGTGAAGAGCTAGAGTGGGAAGTAGTAGGAGAAGGGCTTAAACGTAAAATCATGGGATATGATGATAAGATTATGCTCGTAAAAGTAGATTTTCAAGTTGGAGCAATAGGGGTAATGCACGAGCATTATCACTCACAAGTAACTTATGTAGAAAGTGGGGAATATGAACTAACCATTGGCGATACTACAAAAACTGTTAAAGCAGGAGACTCTTTTTATATTCCACCACATGTAATGCACGGCGCTGTTTGTACAAAAGCAGGTGTTCTTATTGATGTATTTAGCCCAATTCGAGAAGATTTTATGTCTTAAGCATAAATTTTATTAAAATATTACTTGTGAGTTAACAAAAGTTTAATATATTTGGTAAACCAATTTGGTTAACCAGTTTGGTTTACCAAAAAGGATAGCAAAAAAAAAAGGACAGGTGCACGCCTATCCTTTTAACAATCACTTCTTTGGAGGGAAGTAATATTTCATGTAGTAACTAATTAAAACATGAGGCGCAAAAGTACTAAATAGTTTTAGAATAGAAAGAGTACAGCCTTTTTGAGTTACTATTATTTATCAAATTAAATAATAACTTAAAAACTTCATTATGAATTTAAAAATGACCCTAACTTTAATTGCAGTGCTCTTTAGCAGCCTTGTAATTAATGCACAAGACAGCTACTTGCTAAAAGGTATTGTAGTTTCATCGGCCGATCAATTGGGTATTCCCGGGGCTACCGTTATTATTGAAGGTACTTCAACAGGTACAACTTCAGATTTTGACGGAAATTTTCAGATAGACGTTACAAATGGAGATGAATTACAGATTTCTTATTTAGGGTTTGTTACTCAAAACGTTGTTGTAGCTGGTCAAAACAATCTCAACATCGTTTTAGTAGAAGATTCAGCTGCGCTAGATGAGGTTGTGGTTGTTGGTTATGGAACGCAAAAAAAGAGTCATGTTACTGGTTCTGTTGCTAAAGTAGGAGGAGATGATCTTGTTGGTATTCAATCAACACGTGTAGATGAAGCCTTGGCGGGTAAATTGGCAGGTGTACTAATTCAAAATCAAGACGGTTCACCTGGTGCAGATCCTAAGATACAAGTAAGAGCAGCTTCGTCTATTAATGGTAATTCTAACCCCTTAATTGTTGTAGATGGCTATCCTATTTCGGGAAGTTTAGCAACAGTTAATCCAAACGACATTGAGAGTTTAGAGGTTTTAAAAGATGCGGCATCTGCTGCTATTTATGGGTCTAGAGGTGCTAATGGTGTAATTTTAGTTACTACAAAAAAAGGAAAAGAAGGTACGCCTAGTTTTAGTTATAACGCTTATGCAAGTATATCTAATACCTATAAAACAGACAGAATTAATAGTACTGCTGGAGAATGGGCAGATGTGTTAGAGTCTGGTATTGCTAGTGGTAGATATAATGTGTCTGATGTGGATCCAGCTCTTTTAGATTATAGAATTAATGCGTACAAAAATGCACCAGATGTTTTGGCTGTAGAAGATTGGCTTTATGGTACGGGCTTTAGTACTAACCATGATTTTAGCTATAGTGGTGGTTCGGAAAGCGCAAAATATTTTGCGTCTATAGGGTATCAAAATACAGATGGTGTTGTTAGAACAGAAGGTTATGAAAGAGTAAATGCACGTTTAAATGTAGATGCAGATTTAGGAGATAAATTTAAAACAGGTTTAAGTTTTAATGGCTTTGTTTCCGATAGAGATATAATAGGTCATGACCAACGTGATCTTATAAGAGCTTATAATATTAGCCCAATTTACCATACGGCAGAGTCTATTGCTTTTGTTCAGGAATTAGATAGACAGGCACAGGCTTTAGGGTTAGATCCATTCGATAATGGGTTTCGTGGAGGCGATGCACCTTTTAATAACAGTATATACACCTTACAGCCTGGTGATACAGCGCAAGACTGGCATTACGGTAGAAGCGGTAATGGTATAGGTGGAACTGGAGATGCAGGTCCAGCAACTAAACTAGACAATACAGACAGATATCAAAAAACCTATTTTGGTAATGTGTCGGCTTATTTTCAATACAATCTTTTTGAAGACTTAAATGTTAAAGCTGTTTTAGGAGCAGATATTAGAGATACAGAAGATTTTTTCTGGAGAGGCCTTGAGTTTGATTCTCAAGCGCGTTCTAATCAAACTTCCTTAGATAAAACTACCGTTAAACAAACTTCTACCTTAAGTGAAACTACTTTAAACTACGCAAAACAAATAGGAAGACATGAGGTTGCAGTAGTTGGTGGAGTTGAATTTCAAAAAATTTATTTCAAAGGAAATTCACTACAAGGAACAAATGTTCCTAACAGTGATATTATAAACTTCAACCTTTTAAGTCCTGAAGATATCACGGTTACCGAAAGAGATGAAACCATTTCTAGATGGAGTGTGTTTGGTAGACTTAATTACGCTTTCGACAATCGTTATTTAATATCTGCTTCTATACGAAGAGATGGTGATTCGCGTTTTGGAGCAAATAATAAATATGCAACCTTCCCAGCAATCTCTATAGGGTGGAATGTACACAACGAAGCTTTTTACAACTTTGATTTTGTGAGTTTATTAAAGCCTAGATTTAGTACAGGTTCTTTAGGATCTACGTCAGATTTAGGAGCTTACAACTCTTTAAGTCTTTTAAATCCTCAAGCAACAGTTTTAGGTACTGGATTTTTAATACCTGATGATATTGCAAACTCAGATTTAACTTGGCAAACAAATACAGAAACAAACTACGGTGTTGATCTAGGGTTTTTAAATAATAGAGTAAAATTAAGTGCAGATTACTACACTTCAGATATTGAAGATATCTTAATAAATCAGAGTGTTTCTGAGGTTTTTGGAACTCCTTCTATTAGACTTAATTCTGGAGATGTAAGAAGCTCTGGTTTTGAATTAGAAATGTCTGCAGGAATTATAAGAAGCGATGATTTTAATTGGGATTTTGGCGGAAACTTATCTACTGTAAAAACTGAAATTACAGATTTAGGAGGACTTGATGAATTACCACAATCTATTTACGGACAGAGTGGTAGAGGTCCTGTGTACAGGAATTATGTAGGTGGAGAAATAGGTGAAATGTGGGGATTAGAAACTATTGCAATCGTAGAAGATGAATATATAGAAGACCCTTCAAGAGCTATAGATGTTAATAGTTCGGCTTATTATGTAGTAGATCAAAATGGTGATGGTGTAATAGACAAGACTAAAACAGTTGAAGAAGGTGGAGATTTAGTTAAGATAGGTCAAAACACACCCGATTTATACTATGGTTTTAATAGCTCAATCGCTTATAAATCTTTTGATATGTCTTTTCAATTTCAAGGTGCTATGGGAGGTGATGTTTGGAACGTAGATCCACTTTACTACAATTCAGAATTTGGAGGTAGATTAAGAGATAGTTTTGATGCAGATAATGACGGTATAGCAGATCATAATGGCGAGTACTATTTAGATTCAAACAACCAGCTAGATGCACACTTACAAGATGCCTCTTTCTTAGCCTTGAGAAACCTAACTATTGGTTATACAGTTAACCCAGACTTAGTTAATAAAGTAGGGGTGAGCTCAGCTAGAGTTTACGTTGCGGCTTCTAATCTTTTGTATATCTGGGGTGATGATTATACCTCGTACAACCCAGAAGGTGTAGATACTTCTCAAACTGGGTATTTAGGGCCAACAACTTATGGAACTCAAATAGGCGCAAGCCCTATTATTAGAAGCTTCACATTTGGTTTTAATGTTAATTTTTAAATTAAGAAAAATGAAAAATATATATCTATTATTTTTAGGAGTACTGTTTTTTACAGTATCATGTAGTACAGATTTAGATGAAGTGCCGCCAAATATCGCTAGTTCAGATTCATTAACAGATTTTGAAGGCGTATTAAATGCAGCATATTACTATCAGTTAGGTGCTGTTACACCAATGGCAGTGATGGGCGACTTTAGAGCAGACAACGCCTATATGTTAGAATCTCCATATTCAGAGTTTGATGTATATGGTCCTGGATTAACAGCGATGGAAGATCAGTTTTTTGGACCTTTCTATACAGCTTTATACAGATCTATCTTAAGTACCAATAATGTAATTATAAACTCTACAGATGCTACACAAATAGGGGAAGCTAAATTTTTAAGAGCCTTGTCTTATTTTAAATTAGTACAAGTATTTGGTGATGTTACTGTTATTTTAACCATACCAGATATTGGAGAGATTCCTACTTTCGATTTAACTAGAAAACCAGCTTCATCTGTATACAGCGATGTAATTATTCCAGACCTACAAGATGCTATCGCTTCTTTAAGTGCAACAAGTGAAAACGGTAGAGCTTCAAGTTTAGCAGCACAAAGTTTATTGGGTAAAGTGTATATGCATATGGGTAATTTTGGTAGTGCCGAACCTATTTTGGCAAGTGTTGTTAATAGCGCTGCTGGAGCAGGTGTAAGTTTACAAGAAAACTATGCAGATATATTCCTTAACGATTTAAATTCTGAAGTTATTTTTGCTACTCAAATATCGAGCTCTGTACAAGACGAATACGGCTTTTCAGACTTCTGGTCTTGGTTTTTAGGAAATGATACAAAATCGCCTACACCCTTAGATACTCGTTTAGTTGATGCATTCGATAATAGCCCTGGTGACCTTCGAAGAGATGTGAATATTAATGCAACTGATTTAAACTCCCCAAAATATCCTCAAGCTGTAGGTGCCGATTTAGACTGGATAGAAATTAGATTAGCAGATGTTATACTGTTATATGCTGAAGCATTAAATGAAAATGGAGCTCCTGCAACTACTGTACTTCCTTTATTGGATGATATTAGAGAGCGAGCTGGATTAGCTGTTTTAGATCCTGTAACTATAAATACGCAAGCTTTAGTAAGACAAGCTATTTACGACGAAAGAAGATTAGAATTGGCCTTTGAGGGGCACAGATGGTTTGATTTGGTAAGAACTGGAACTGTAGATGCAGAAATGGGAGAAACAATTAACCCTAATTATCATTTGTTTCCAATTCCAATTTCAGAAATACTTTCTAGTAATCAAGTTATTACTCAAAACGCTGGGTACTAGTATCCTTGTGTTTTAAGAATGTAAAGTATATAAATGAATTTTTAAGAAAATGAGAAGAAATTCAAAATGTGTTTAGGTTACAATTGTTTGAATAGTCATTGAATTTTTTTTTAAAGTTTTACTGGCCTTTGATTTGGTCAGTAAAACTTATTTTAAGGCTTAAGCATATAAAAGCCAAAAAGTAATGGTTTATAAATATTGCATTCTATATGTTTTATATATTTTTAAATAAATTTACCTGGTAAACCAATTATTTAAATACTTTAAAGATGAAAGTTGAAACTCTTAATTTAACTGATAATGGCTCAGTTCAGAAAAATGTGATTAATAATATTAGAAACCTTATTAATCAAAAAAATCTGGAACCTGGAGACAAACTACCTAGTGAGCGTATGCTTTCGGAAAAGTTTGAAGTTTCCAGAAACACTATACGTGAGGCTATTCAGAAAATGGAGTTTTATGGATTGCTTAAATCAATCCCCCAAAGTGGAACTTTCGTTGCAAAAATTGGTGTGGTGGCGATGAACGGAATGATAGATGACATATTAAATCTTGAAGAACCAGATTTTAAATCACTTGTTGAAACCAGAATTCTTTTCGAATTAAAAACAGCAAAATTAGCGGCATTAAGAAGAACAGATGAAGACCTTATTGCTATGAAGAGTTCATTAGAAGCCTATGCCGCAAAAGTAGAAAACGGCAAAGATGCTGTTCAAGAAGATTTACTGTTTCATTTAGCTATAGCCAAAGCTAGCCGAAATAGTACAATGAACACATTTATGTTAAAAATAACCCCCGAAATAATAACAAATTTCGGGAAATATCACGTTTGCGATAAAGCCTTGGCTCATTCGGCAATACAAGAACACCGCCTCATTTATGAGGCTATAAAAGCACAAGATCCTCAACTGGCAAAACAAAGGATGAAGGATCATTTTAAAGAACTGTATAAATATTGCTACAACATATAATTGTAGTACTAGAAAAAGAAGGTGCACGCTTTTTTTCTAACATAATTAATACAGTTTGGAGGGAGTAATATGGATGTAGTAGATTTTATTTTTTCTACATAACTTCTTATTACTATTACAATTAAATGTTTCAAAAAGATCATTTACATGATGTTTTTGTTACAGTTTTAGTATTTAAAAAAATAATAAACAAATTAAATAAAACATGAAGTTAAAAGGACTCAGGTGGTGGATTATTGGCTTAATCTTTATTGCTACTGTAATAAATTATATAGACAGAACAGCATTTGCCTTGCTATGGCCTGAAATGGGTAAGGATTTAGGGATGGATAAATCTGATTACGCCTTAATGCTTAATATCTTCATGGTAACCTATGCGGCAAGTAAATTTTTGTCTGGTAGGTTGTACGATCAGATAGGTACCAGATTAGGTTTTGTTGTTTCTATAGTAGTGTGGTCTGCAGCTTCTGCTTTTCATGCATTAGCAAGAGGTGTTGTAACATTATCTATAGTACGTGGACTCCTTGGTCTTGGTGAAGCAGGTCTTTGGCCCGGCGCAGTAAAGAGTAATGGAGAGTGGTTTCCAGTAAAACAAAGAGCTATAGCTCAAGGTATTTTTAATGCGGGAGCTTCAATAGGTAATGTGGTAGCGCCTGTTATTATTGTGTTTTTATATTCACATTTTGGATGGAAAACAACCTATATTATCTTAGGTGTTTTAGGTTTACTCTGGATTATACCTTGGTTAATCCTTAACAAATCGAAGCCCAAAAGTCACCCTTGGATTACTGAAGAAGAAAGAAGCTTGTTGCTAAATGATCGCATAGCGAATAATAATGTAGAAGTAGAAGATGCTAAAAGTTTAAGCGTTGGAAAAATATTAAGCTACAAACAACCTTGGGGAGTACTGTTGTGCAGATTTTTTATAGAGCCTATTTGGTGGTTCTTTGCAGGGTGGATGCCTATTTACTTACACAACAAATTTGGTATGAGCATCGAAGAAATAGGAAAGACTATGTGGATTTCCTATCTAATGGCTGCTGCGGGCGGAATATTAGGAGGATTATTTACAGAGAAAATCATTAAACAATCTTCTGTAGATACGGGCAGAAAAGCGAGTATAGTTCTTGGAAGTCTTTTAATTATAATTGGTTTTGTTTCAATTATATTATTTGTAAATGACTCTAACTATATGACTTTTATTTATCTGGCAGGGCTAGCGCTTTTCGGATTTCAATTTGCCATTGGGAATATACAAACTTTATCGAGCGATTTATTTAAAGGTCCTTCTGTAGGTACTCTTGCTGGATTAGCAGGAACCATAGCGGCATTTTCGCCAATTATAATGAACTGGTTTATAGGAAGAATAACAACGGGAGGTTCATACACCCCAGCATTTATTGCTATTACTGTATCTGTAGTATTAGCAGTGCTTTCTATTTTCTTTTTGATTAGAAAAATAAGATTAGTAGATAATAAAGAGAATTAAAATTTTTAAAACGATTAAAAAAATAATTATGAGTAAAATGAAAAACAAAGTAGCTGTAGTAACAGGAGCAACAGGAGGTATAGGTTTTGCAGTAGCGAAAAGACTAGGAAATGATGGTTATACTGTTATTATTAACGGTATCAACAACGAAGAAGGTAAAAAAAGAGTTGAAGAGCTTACAGCAAGTGGTATTACTGCAGAATATTTTGGCTTTGATGTTACTAATGAAGAAGCGGTAACAACAAATATAAATGCTATTGGACAAAAGTACGGTAGGATTGATGTTCTTGTAAACAATGCAGGTGGTCTAGGTGGTAGATCTAGGTTTGAAGAAATGACAACCGAATTTTACAGATCTGTAATGGCTTTAAACCTCGATTCGGTATTTTTTGCTTCAAGAGCGGCTATACCTTATCTTAAAGAAGGAGAGCATGCGTCTATTATAAATTACACTTCAAATGCAGCTTGGACTGCTGGAGGACCAGGAGCAGGTATCTACGGAACTTCTAAAGCAGGTGTTAATACTATAACAAAAGCATTAGCAAAAGACTTGGCAGAATACGGTATTAGAGTAAATGCAGTATCACCAGGTACTATAGATACTCCTTTTCATGCACAGATTAAATCTACTAAGCCAGAAGTATTTGCTTCTTGGGCAAATAGTATTATGTTAGGCCGTTTAGGGCAACCAGAAGATGTAGCTTCTGTTGTTTCATTCCTAGCGAGTAAAGATGCAGGTTTTATAACTGCAGAAACTATTCAAGTTGGTGGTGGACAAGCTCTAGGAATTTAAAAGTTATACTTTATTTGTCAAGCATGTTTTAGTATTGCTATATCTTTAATAACTAAATTAATAGATATAGCAATACTGATTCAATTTTGATGTTTCAAATAATAAAATTTAATAATTAAATTCAGAAAATGAGTAAAGTTGTCACATTTGGTGAAATTATGTTAAGACTCTCAACAGAGCGTCATTTAAGGTTCTCTCAAGCTAAGACCTTTGCGGCGTCTTATGGAGGAGGAGAATTTAACGTAGCAGTATCCTTAGCAAATTATGGTGTTCCAGTAGAGTTTATTACAAGATTGCCCGATAATGAAATTGGAGCTTGCGCTTTAAAAGAGATGCGTAAATTTAATGTAGAGTCTAAAAATGTTATCTATGGAGGTGATAGATTAGGGCTTTATTATCTTGAAACTGGCGCAGGAACCCGTGGTAGTAATGTTGTTTATGACAGAGCAAATAGCTCTATGGCAACAATAACAAAAGGAAGTATTGATTGGGAGTCTGTTTTAAAAGATGCAACATGGTTTCATTGGAGTGGGATAACACCTGCAATATCCGAATCTGCAGCAGAAGAATGTCTCGAAGCATTAAAAGCAGCTCATAAACTGGGAGTTACAATTTCTTCAGATTTAAATTACAGGTCTAAATTATGGCAATATGGTAAAGAACCAAAAGATGTTATGCCAGAACTTTTAAAGTACAGTAATATTATTTTAGGAGATATAGACACTGCTTTTTTTATGCTTGGAGAAGATAAAGTAAACCCTAATTATCAAAACGAAACCACATTGCCTGTATTGTACGATAAGCTTTTTAAACTATGTCCTAATTTAAAAATTGCTGCTACTACCTTAAGGTATACTGTTAGTGCTTCACATCAACGTATAGGAGGTGTTTTATACGATAGCAAAGCTTTGTATAGCGCAGATATAAAAGAAGTTACTCCCGTTGTTGATAGAGTGGGTAGTGGTGATGCTTTTATGGGGGGATTGATATATGGATTACTTAATGACAGCGATAACAAGCAAAGAGCTTTAAACATAGCAGTTGCTGCCTGTTGTTTAAAGCATACTATATCTGGTGATTATAACCTGATTACGCTTAACGAAATTGAAAAATTATTAACTGGAAATGGATCTGGTAAAGTATCAAGATAAATTTTAAAACAATGGCAAAATATTCAAGAATTGAAGTTGCAAATACAATGAATAAAACGGGTTTAGTGCCATTGTTTTATGATAGTGATGTTGCAGTAGGCAAAAAAATAATAGATACTTTATATGCCGGTGGTGCAAGATTATTAGAGTTTACAGCTAGAGGAGATTTTGCTGAAGAAGTTTTTAGCGAGCTTAATAAATATGCGCTTTCACAATTACCTGGTATGATACTAGGAGTTGGTTCAATTACAGATGCCGCAGCTGCGTCCAGATATATGGCTTTAGGTGCTAATTTTATTGTTACTCCCGTTTTTAGAGAAGATATTGCTATTGTCTGTAATAGAAGAAAAGTACTATGGTCTCCAGGATGCGGTTCCTTAACCGAAATAGCAAAAGCAGAAGAACTAGGTTGCGAAATTGTTAAGCTTTTTCCTGGAAGTATTTATGGTCCCCAATTTGTTAAAGCTATTAAAGGCCCTTGTCAATGGACTAGTATAATGCCTACAGGAGGTGTTTCGCCTACAAAAGAAAACTTAACCCAATGGTTTAATGCAGGGGTTTGTTGTGTTGGGATGGGTTCAAAATTAATTAGTAAAGACGCTAAAGGAAATTATGACCTGCCTAAAATTGAAACCCTCACTAAATTATCATTAGAAATTATTTCAGAATTGAAAAAAGAACTTTAAAAGATTAATACTTAAATAAATATCAAATAATAAAAAAATGAAAAGAATAGCAATTAATGGTTTTGGAAGAATAGGTAGAGCTGCTTTTAAAGTTATAGGTGAAACACCAGATCTAGAGGTGATAGGTATTAATGATTTAATGAGTATTGAAAATGCTGCATATGCTTTAAAATACGATAGTGTTTACGGTAGCTACGATAAAACTGTTAGCCATGATTCAGACCATTTAATAATTGATGGGCTTAAAATAAAATACACCTCAATTAAAGACCCAGAATTATTGCCTTGGGCAGCACTTAAAGTTGATGTAACGATTGAGAGTACTGGTTTTTTTACAAATATGAACGATGCTCAAAAGCACATAAGTGCAGGTGCAAAAAACGTTATTATCTCGGGACCTACTAAAGATACTCCAATGATTGTTCACGGAGTTAATAACAGCACTACTAAACAAACTGTTTTTTCGTGCGCTAGTTGTACTACAAATAATATATCTCCTATTATTGAAATTTTAGGACGCAGAATAGGTATTAAAAAAGCAATTTTAAATACCACTCATGCATACACTACCTCACAATCGCTTGTTGATGGTCCATCTAAAAAAGACTTTAGAATGGGTAGGGCAGCTGCAACAAATCTTGTGCCTGGATCTACCGGAGCAGCCATTGCAACCACTAAAGCATTGCCACAATACGAAGGAAAGTTTGATGGCGTTGCCGTTAGAGTTCCCGTACCTGTTGGTTCTATGTCTGATATTACTTTTGTAACTGAAAAACCTACTTCAGTTTCAGAAATTAATTCAATTCTTACGGAAGAATCACAAACCCAACGATACAATGAAGTGGTAGCTGTTACTTCAGAACCATTAGTTTCTTCAGATATAGTAAAAAGCTCATTTGCAACTACTGTAGATTTAAATATGACTAAAGTAGTTGATGGCGATTTAGTGAAAGTTATGACTTGGTACGATAACGAATGGGGCTTTACAAACCAGATGATTCGTCTTGTTAAAGAAATATAATTTCGCGATAGCCTAAAAGTGTCTTTTGTATAAACTAAGGTTTTATTGCAACTGTTACTTTCAGATTAAAAATACAAGAATCCCCACTTAAGTTTGAGTGTGATTTTTTTGATAAAAACACATTCAAAAAGTACTATTACTAAGTTTTTAGTAATAGTACTTTTTAGTTTATACAAAACGTAAAACCATTCGCTTAAAAGTATAACCAATTCACTTAAAACATAAATACTGCGTATTTCTTTGTAGCATCTTTGTTTCTTAAAACCCAACTAAATTAGAATCTATGAAACAAGAATTCTTAAAAATGAAATCACTTTCCATAATGGTATTGACCGTTGTGCTGAGTGTGTTAGCTACTGAAAAATCGTATTCACAAGATTTTTATGATATTAATACCATTCAAACTATCGAAATAGTTTTTGCTCAATCTAATTGGGATGAATTATTAGACATAGAAAAGGCTGGTGATAATAATTATACCGAAGCCGAATCTGTTACCATTAACGGTGAAGTTTTTGAACAAGTAGGCGTGAAGTTTAAAGGGAATAGTTCGTACAATCCTAATTTTGATAAAAACCCTTTTCATATTGAATTAGACACTTATGTAGATCAGGATTACAATGGCATAAAAGATATTAAACTAGCAAATGTATACTTTGATCCTTCCTTTGTACGCGAAACAGTGTCTTACGCTATCGCAGGACAGTATATGGATGCTCCTAAAGCTAACTATGCAAATGTTTATGTAAATGGTGAATTAATAGGCTTGTATACCAATACCGAAGCAATTACGAAAACCTTTGTCGATGATCGATTTGGTTCAAAAAACAATGCTTTTTTTAGCTGTAGCCCCCCAGATGGTGCAGGACCAGGGTCTAATAATTACCCTAATTTAGAATATTTAGGAACTAATAGCAGTAGCTATGAGGACGCATACGAACTTAAGTCTGACGAAGAGGATTGGGATGATTTAATTGAATTAACCAATATCTTAAACAACGATATAACAAACATTGAGTCTGTTTTAAATGTAGATACAGCGCTTTGGATGCTAGCTCTAGATAATGTTTTAGTAAATCTAGATAGTTATACTGGAGAGTTTAAACAGAACTATTACCTGTATCAAACAGACTCTGGTGTGTTTGAAGCTGTAGTTTGGGATTTAAATATGTCTTTTGGAACCTTTAGTATGACGGGAGCTGGGCCACCATTAAATTCAACAACACAAAAAGCTCAATTAACTCATTTACTGCATTTAAACAGAAGTGATTTTCCGCTTATTTCAAAGTTGTTGGCGGTTCCACGTTATAAAAAAATGTACTTAGCACATTATAAAACGATACTCACAGAGAATATTACAAATTCAAATTACCTTACAATGGCCAACGATTATCAAGATATAATTGAAGCCGCTGTACAAGCAGATAACAACAAATTTTACACTTACACACAGTTTGTAGGCAACATAAATACAGATTATAATGTAGGTGGTAACACCGCACCAGGCATAGCTAATTTAATGAATTCACGTGCTAGTTATTTAACCGCTTTAGCAGATTTTACTGTTACCCAACCTACAATTTCAAATGTAACTACAGATACAACAGACCCTAATGTAGGAGACGTAGTTTCATTTACAGCAACAGTTACAAATGCAAATAGTGATGCCGTGTTTTTAAGCACTAGAATTGATCAATACGCTCCGTTTACTAAAGTACAAATGTACGATGACGGTGCGCATAATGACGGTGCTGCTGGCGATAATGTATATGGTGTAGACCACACTATAGCAAATGATTATACCCAATACTATATATATGCTGAAAATAATAATATAGGTGCTTTTTCACCAGCTAGAGCAGAGCATGAGTTCTATACTATCAATGCTTCCTATATTCCTTTAAATGTTGGCGATATAGTGGTAAATGAAATAATGGCAGATAACAATACAACGGTAACAGATCCAGATGGCGAATACGAGGATTGGTTAGAGTTGTATAATAACTCCTCTGAAACATTAAGTCTTGATGGGCTTTACTTATCAGACGATGAAACTGATTTGTTAAAATGGCAATTTCCTAATGGTCTTACTATTGCTCCAAATAGTTATTTAATAGTTTGGTGCGATGAAGATCTAGACCAAGATGGATTACATGCAGATGTAAAATTCTCTTCTGGAGGCGAAAGCGCAATCCTGTCTTATGCTGATGGAACTATCATAGAAAACATTGAATTTGGTGAGCAAGAAACAGATATGAGTTATTCAAGAATACCTAATGGCACAGGCAATTTTATAATAAAAGAACCAACATTTGGTATTGATAATGAAACAGTCTTAGGAGTAGACTCTTTTAATTCGGAGCTGGCTATAAACTATTACCCAAATCCAACCAAGTCTATTTTAAATATTGAAAATTCTGCAAATAGTATTAATTCAGTTCGTGTTAGCTCTGTAGTTGGACAAATTGTTTTTTCTGAAACTTACACAAATGCTTCTCAAGTACAAGTAGATTTTTCATACTTTTCAAAAGGAATATATTTGGTTACTATCAACGACGATACAGTGCTTAAAGTACTTAAAGATTAAAGTTAAAAGAAATTTTTCTCCCCAATTATATTTAACTATAAAAGCTTCACCTAATCATGGTGAAGCTTTTTTTATTGCTTCTTTGTAAAGAAATACAAGGTTTTATAAATTTTAGAAATCGCCTGATGGTATTTCTAGAATGGAGTATCAATCTGCAGTTATGAAAAACGCAGTTATTTTAAAAGTGTTACTTGTAATCTGTTTTCTTAACCAATTATCTTATCAACTAAAGAACTAGCAATAAGCTTGTTGTATCTCCATTGTTTTACACTACTCTTTGCGCAAAGGTTAACACTCCCAGATTTGTCTTTTGCAGTTAACTTGACGCTGTAATTTTCTTCAGAATAGATACCGTTTTCTGCGATTAAGTTATTCATATATAGGTATTTAACAAGGAATGTAGACGCTGAAAATAAAATTAATAGGGTTAACCACTAAAGCGACTTTATACATTTTCCTGAAGTTTGTAACTGAATTTAAAAACCCAAATTAAAATGAAAAAAATAATCCTAACAACGTTCGTGTTTTTAATGGCTGTAATGTTTGTTTCAGCTCAAGTATCTATTAACCTACCGTATTCAAGATCTATTGAATATAGCAATGACTCTTGGGGAAAATGGCCTGCAAACTGGGAATCTCAACAAGAATTGAATGGCTTTATTCCAATTTTTACTATAAAGCAAATCAACTTGGGCACTTTTGAAGTATCCCTATATGAAGGTGGCTCTGCTAGCGGTATTTTCACAGAAACGATACACTACGATGCAGCAGAAACAAAAAGAGTACGCAGAATGAGTGATGACGATAGTATAACAGTCTATAAGTATTACGAATCAGACAATTACCTCTGGACAGAAAATGTAACAATGCCACAAATTGTGAGTAACAAGGCTAATTGGACTTCTAAAGCAAATTCTAGAATATATATATGGTACAATGACCTCGGAAGTGCTTACTTATACAAACACAACAAGTAGGAGGAAGGAAAAAAAATATATGTAAACCTGTACCATACCTTAAGAAAAGAACTTGACAAATACTGGTTAGGGGTGTACAGTTTCAATAAATAATTAGTGATTAAACAAATTTCAATAAAATGAAAAAACTTATAATTTCTTGTATCATAATAATGTGTACTACAATGGTTACTGCACAAGTGCGTGTTGATTTGCCATACTCTAGATCTATTGAGCTTAAAAATGGAAAGTGGGAAAGCTGGCCATCAACTTGGGAATCAGAAAAAGAGGTTTATGGTTCTATTCCTGCTTTAACTGTTAAGCACATAAGCGGTGGTACTTACGAATTAAAACTTTATGAAGGTGGCGATATGTATACAGATAGAGTAACATATGATTCTGCAGAAACAGAAACAAAGCGAAAACAAACTTCCAATAATAATATAACCGCTTATAAGTATGAGAATTCTAAAAATTATTTATGGACAGAGAATTTAAACTTAAAACAAATTGTAAGCAATCCTCACCTTTGGAAATCTACTGTTAAAGCTCAAATTTATTTGTGGGAACACGATTTGGGTAATGCTTATGTATATACAGCAAACACAGTAACTGTGACACCTAAAAATTATAAAATTAATTTTAAGGCAACCCAAAAACACATAAAAGGCACCTGGGCAGCTTGGAGCTCTTGGCAAACTATGCCTAGCAACACCTATTTTCAGTTAAATATGTTAAAAGAAAATAGAGAGTATAATTTTAAGTATTACGAAGGCGGTAAATTGGTGAAAAACTATAACATTACTTACGATAGCGACCGAACCAAGACCGTGAGAGAAGATACTAAAAACGCTACAGCGTATAAAATTAACGGTAGTACTAACGAATATATTTACCTGTTAAACACCGCTATGAGTAGCATTATGAAGAATCCAGATAAATGGTCTCAAGAAAAAGACGCTGTTATTCTTATATCAGATATCAACAAAACTAGTATGCAAACACGAATTAAGTAAAAATTAATTCTGTAGCTGCTATTACATGATTTATACTAATTAAAAAAAAAATGAAAAACATGAAACAACAAATATTCACATTCGTATTCATCCTTGCGGCAACCATTACTGGGTATAGCCAATTTGATGACAAAGGTTATAAAGGCTTAAAATTAGGGATGACTTATGAAGAAGCATCAAATATAGCAGAAATAGATATTGCCCAAGATGATACCGCTATAACTCTCTATGATAATCTTAAATTCGATTTAACTTTCGCTTCCAACAGTAATGACGAGTATGTTCTATTCACTATGAAAACTAGTTATAAGGATGCAAAATTAGATGGTGTAAGTCAAAACCTTATTGGGAAAACTCTATCGGAAGTAAAAGCAATTCTCGGCGATAAACTAGCTCCGTTTGAAGATGCTGGTCCGGGTAGCCCTTATCATATTTATTATAAAAATAAGTCTGCCAAAACTAATTACGATTCTAGCTGTATGCTTGAATTTAATAACGCTGGTGAGCTTATTTCAATTATGGCTGGTTTCAATCCTTAATATAAATACTAAAGTTTTAAAGAATTATGAAAGCAATTCAAATAAATCATAAAATGAAAAGCATAAATAAATTAATGTACGCATTATTATTTATGGTAAGTATTTCAGGGTACGGACAGTTTAATGATAAAGGTTACAAAGATTTGAATGTAGGAATGTCCTATTTAGAAGCAGAAAAAATCATACCAATAGATCTTGCAGAAGACGATACTGTAATGGTTAACTATGACAATATTGAATTGGAATTAAATTTTGCTTATGACAGTAATGGCAATTACTATTTATACATTATAAGATGCACTCATAAGGATGTTAAATTAGAAGGTGTAAGCCAAAAGGTTATGGGAAAGACCTTAAGTGAAGTAAAGGCAGTTCTTGGTGATAAATTAGCGCCTTATGAAGATGGTGGCCCAGAAAGTCGATACCGTATCTATTATAAAGATTCAGCTGCTAAAGCCAATTACGAGTCTAGTTGTGTACTTGTATTTGACCAATCTGGTGTGCTTACTTCAATTTTAACTAGTTGCAATCCTTAAAACAAATACCAGGTGTTCAGCAAGAGTTCTGAAATTGACTTCAAGAAGACCTATCATAAATTTATACTTCATTAAGATGAAAAAATCAATTCTATTTATAGTACTTCTTTTATTTTTCAAACTGGGTTTTTCTCAAGAATTGAATAAGGAAGATTTAGAGAATGTAAAAATACTTGTTGACTGTATTAAAAGTAATAATATAGAGAAACTGAAAACTCTAATTGTTTATCCTTTAAAAAGAAAGACACCTCTTTTAGACATTAAAAACGAATTTGATTTTAAGAAACGATATCATGAAATTTTTGATGACAGTTTAAAATCTTTAATTATTTCATCAAATATTAAAACAGATTGGTCCTCGGTTGGTTCTAAAGGAATCATGTTTAACATAGGAGAATTGTGGCTTAACTCTAACGGAAAACTCATAGCTGTAAACTATGAATCAGATTTTGAATACAATAAAAAAATTGAACTCATTGAAAGAAAGAAAAAATCAATTCACGAAAGTTTAAAAAATTTTAAAGAGCCTATTATAATTATAGAGACTAAAAAATTTAAAATTAGAATAGATATGTTAGAAGATTTTACATATAGATATGCTTCTTGGTCTATAGATTCTGAAATGAGTGAGCAACCTAATTTGATAGTCAAAAACGGAACTTTGATTCCTGACGGTAGCGGAGGAAATCACCGCTATGAATTTATCAATGGTAGCTATACATATACCTGCATAGTAAATGTTATAGGAGCCTATGATATGCCATCAGCAGAGTTGGTTGTCTATCAAAATGATAAGATCATTTTAAAACAAGCAGGGCAGATAATAAAAAAATAAAAGTACATCACAACTAGTAAAATAATTGCTATTTAGTGTTTAGTATAAGTGAGTTGCCTGTTTGTAAGGTCTGAATTTTCGAAGGAGAATTTTCGTATGCAAACTTAATTCTGTTTCAAATGAATAGAAGATGCAAAAGATAGGTATAATGCTTTAGGTTATTGGGGAGAATACTCCTCTAAGTGTACATCTAAAGGATTTAGAAAAAGCCAATATCATGAATATAAATATATAAGTATTTTAATAGGTGCGAGTTATAGAAACTTTATATCTAAAACAAAAAATCCAAATGAAAAAAGTATACACAGTAGTTTGTCTACTAATGCTAATGTCTTGTAAAAACGTTAAGCAAAATAGTGAAGCTCGAATTGAAACCGATAAAATTCCATCTGTTATTGTTGGTGGAGATAAAGATGAACATGGTTGCATTGGTTCGGCAGGATATACATGGAGTGAAATTAAAAATGAATGCATTAGAATTTGGGAGCTAGGAATAAGACTAGAAATGTTAGAGAATAAAGAACAAAGTGCTTATGTTGTTTTTAATAAAGATAAATCTAAAGTTGAGGTTTATTTTTCTAATAAAAAAGGTAGCTTGATTTTACCATTAAATGGTGAAAATTACGAGTCAGAACAATATAGTTATAATGCAAATGATCAAGCTATAAGTATAAAAGGAGTTGTTAAATATCGATAATAAAGAAAAAATATATATCTAACCACATTTTTAAAATATAACCAGTTTTTGTTTGTGTATAAATCGCATGTTTAACTAGTTGAAAACCTATAATCTATCTTGTGTTTTGTGCTGTATTTAGCAGGTTAAAATGTTATCCAGAATATGGCTCAGCTGCGATATACTGGTGAAATTAGATAGTATACATCACATCATTAATTTGCGTATAAGTTGGTAATGATTAAGAACTAAATGTAATTAAATTTTATATTTGAAAAATATCCAAATTTGTAAAAAAAGGATTGTTAAAATAGATAAGTCCCCCTATATGAAACACCTCACTTCCTTATTTCTGATTGCAGCAATTTGTTTGTTAACTTGTAGCTGCAATACTTTTTCAGAAAAAGAATCGCCTAAAGAGTTAGATAAAGATTTGGAAGCGTATCGGCATACGCTTCCTGCCTATGAATGGCTAGAAAATGGAGCCAACTATAATAATAAAGTTTACCAAGACAGTGCTTTTTATCACTTTAATTATCAACTAGAAAACAAAAACTACGAGGAGGCTGCCATCTATTTAAAAGCTTATGGCAACGCCTTGGATAGAAATATACACTTTGACAGTCTATATTTTAATACCTGTCGCAATTTTTACAATTCTCATAAAGACAAAATTAGTAGCGAATCTCAAAGTTACTTGTGTTATTATCTAGGGGCTCAAAGTTATTTTGACCACGACTTAAACCCGAGTTTTGAATGGTTTAAAAAAGGAATAGAACTAGAACCTAAATCAAAATCGCACAAACAAATTGTAGGGTTTACAAACTTTGCGTTAGCACAAAACTATTCGCTTCTTAGAGATTTTGAAAATACAGAAAAGCATCTCATTGCAGCCCTAGGGATATTTGAAGAAATAGGAGATGTTAAAAACCAGGGCACTGTTTATCTATTGTTACACGATATTTTTGTAAAAACATCCGCCTTAGCCGAGGCAGAGAAGAACCTTGAAAAAGGCTTGCAAATAGTTAAAAAACAAGGAAGCAAATCACTTACTTTTTCGGCCTATTCGCTATATGTAAATTTTAATATCGCCAAAGCTGATACTTTAGGCGCTATAAAATATATAGATTCTATGGCTATTCAAGCCAAAACATATCCCGAAATTAACAACTATCACAAGGCAGTATTAAACCAGCTTTTAGCCTTTAAACACATTGCTCAAAGAGAGGATAAAGAAGCTTTGGATTATTTAAAAATCGCAAGGGAAATGACGGACCAAAGCAACAGTCCCGATTTGCAAATGCGAACGCTCTTTCAAGAAATAATGTATGCCGAAATTTTTGATAAGCCTTTAAAAAATCCTGAAGAAGCAGAAGCATTCTATAATGAAATTGCGTCAGAGGAAGATCCAAATACTCAATTTATGACCCAATTGGGAAGTGGATTATACACCTATTACACTAAAAAAGGCGACTATAAAAAGGCAAGTACTTATGCGAGTTTCATATTGAACAATCAAGACAAAGAATCGAAAGCGCTTATAAATGGTAAGTTGTTTGAGTTGGAACGAAAGTTTAAAACTGAACAAAAAGAGAAAAAAATATTATTACAAGAAAAACAATTACAATCGCAAAAGGAGTTGATTGTTACCTTAGGAGTAGGGGCTGTATTTTTGATATTGCTTTTTGTAATACTAATAATCTGGAACAAAAACCGAAGTATTGTAAGAGAGAAATTATTGGCCGAAAACTTCACTTCGCTCTTGTTAAGCAAAACAGAAGAGGAACGCAAACGCATAGCGTCAGATTTGCACGATAGTGTAAGCAACGAACTGGTTAATTTACGCCACGCCCTTGAAAGCAACAGTTCTAAATTCAGCGCGAAAATAGACACCATTCTTGAAGAGGTTCGCAATATTAGCCGAAATCTCAGTCCTACACTTTTTGATAAATTAGGATTAAAACTAAGCATAGAACAATTGACAGATCGTGCGCAAAACCAGCATAGCTTTTTACTTACTTCAGATGTAGAGTACAATGGCGATCTAAGTAGTAACGTAGAGTTGCAGTTATTCCGAATAATACAAGAAGCAACCACAAACATGATGAAACATGCTGAAGCATTGGCTGGAAAAATAACCATTACCGAAGATGCAAAATTTGTATATGCCGAAATAAAAGATAACGGAAAAGGATTTGACGCAGATAGTATGTTAAAAAAAGGCAACTGCTTCGGCTTATTAAACATCACCGAACGCACCAAATTTATTAATGGAACGGTTCGCTTTAAATCAACTAACACCGGAACGGTAATTAATATAACTATTCCAAAATAAAAATTTCAGGTTATGTACTTTGTAATTGCAGACGACTTCCCCCTTTCCCTTCTAGGCACACAAGTTTTACTTGAAGGGATGGGGCATGTTGTTTTAGAAAGTCATAATAACGGACAAGAGGCTTGGCTGGCAATTAAAAAGTTAAAGCCAGAATTTGCAATTCTCGATATAAGCATGCCCGATATGGATGGCTTGGAGATAGCCGAAAATATAAGGTTGTATCAAATTCCTACTAAGATTATCCTGCTAACATCTCACAAAGAAAAAAGCATTTTCAAGAAAGCTGAATCGCTTAAAATTAATGCCTATTTATTAAAGCAAAACGCTTTAGACGAATTAAAGAGCTGTATTAATTATTTACAAAAAAATGAAGTCTATTATAGCCACAGAATAAAGCTAGATATTGAAACCGATATCGACTATTTAAAAGGCGAAGCATTAGGCAAATTAACTTTTTCTGAAAAGAAGGTTTTCGAATTAATAGTAGCACAAAAAACCACCAAGGAGATTGCCAATATGCTTTTTTTATCTGAAAAAACCATCGAAGCTCAGAGAGCCTCAATTATAAGAAAATTGGGTATAGAATCTGATAAAAATGCACTTTTGAAATATGCGGTTAAATTTTGGAAACCGGAGTAATAGAGTGATTAATTAGAAAGTCCAAATAATAATTTGCCCAAACCAAACAACTTTTCCGCCATTTGAAGAAGCTTTTTATAGCTACTTTTGAAAAATAATACTGTGTTATTATTTCTCATTATGAAAAAGTCACCTCTTGCCACCACTAAATTTAAAAATGTTACAAGTTTTCAAGACCTAGTAAATACACCTTTTCAAGGAAATATTAATGCGTTGTGCTGGAAACGTACATTAATAGGTGATTTTTCTGAAATTGCTAATAAACTAATCTGTACCGGAACTATGGCGACAGTTAGTATTGAGGATTTGCTCACACTTCAACTGAGTGAACAAGGTAAACTTGCTCGTGAAACATTGTTACATGACATGAAACTGTTGGAAGCCTATGGTGCAGCTCCAATTCTAAATGTAATTGAGAACTATGAGCGCGATGAAGATTTTCCTTGGTTCCCAACAGATGTTTATTCCTTTCATGTAGATCGGTCTCCCGTTCCTACAAATACATTTTTATGCACCTATTACGGTGCTGCAAGTGACATTCTTCCCAATGAACAAGCAATCCAAAAAATACGTATTCCTGAAATACGTACTGAACTCAAGAAACTCTACAATGGGGGAGAAGGTGCAGGTTTTGAAGCCTTTTTAAGTGAATATTTTTTCGACCTACACTACCAAGCAAAACCAAATGCACAGCCAATTAATTTAGAGCTAGGCAATTTATGGCGTTTGGCTGTAGACCATCCTGAAAGTAAAGTGCTTCCCTGTGTTCATCGCGCCCCTAAAGAAAAAGCTGGTGAGCGACGTTTGTTACTAATTTGTTGATGTCTATTAGGCCAATAAGAAATTATAAAAGATAGCTGAAATAAAAAAATCGCCTGAGGAAATCCCCCAGACGATTTTAGTCATACAACAATTAACTATTATGAAACTATTCTTTTAAAAGTCGTTTTGTAATCTGTCCTTCTTTGCCAATGATCTTCACATAATAAGAAGCGGCAGCAAGCTGATGTACATCAATTACTTTTAATGTACCTGCTCCACGAAGGTCTGCAGATTGTACTAGTCTTCCTCTCAAGTCGTAAATCTCTAATGTTTCCAACTCAATATGT
>JBLXDA010000001.1:0-477744 GCA_048264505.1 Aequorivita sp. | reverse complement strand
CTTGGATTGCTTTTTTTTTATCATCGGATTTTGCCTAAAAGCTAGCAAAAAAGAACAAGCCCCAAGACCAGGTCTTAGAAAACACAAAACAACATTGGAGTAGGCGAGAACCTTTCAGAAGTAGCGGGATCAAAACTTATTGAGCATAACGTCTCGGCTATGAGTAGTTGCGTGGGTTAGCGATTAACTTTGCAAGTACACACCGAACTGAAAATCCGCGAGGATTTTCAGAAGTAGGCGAGAACAAGCAATTACTTATAGCCATTGTTAGCACCAGTTTTTTAATCTTTTTTGTTTTTTTATTTCAATTCCACTACATTCCTTCAAAGCTTCTTTTAATTTTTCAGAAACATAAATTCCACGAACTCCATAAATGCCCGCTTTAAATAAGTCATAATTGGGAAATTTCTTTGAGACAGTCAATTCAGATGCAAAGATGTAAATATCTTGTCCAGCAACTTTCTTTACAAGTTTATTTATGTCATCTAATGAATTTAAGTCGACATCTTCTCTAGTGTCGAACTGTAAAAGTCCTTTCTGAATATAAAATTTGCTTTTTTGATAATCAATGTAATTTTCCATTGAAGCAGAATTTCTTAAAAAATTGTAATTCGATAATATTTCTCCATTTTGAATTACCTCAAAAGGGAAATGGTTGTAATTACCAATTTTAAATTGAGTTAATAGCTTTAAGGTTCTGTCATTAACCATCAAGCCATACTGTTCTAGAAAACTCCCCGAAATAAAATCAGTTAGTTTTGAAGATTTATACAATTCCATTTGTCCAATTTCTGGTAGTGTTTTGGGAACATCATTCCCTGAAAGCTTTTTATGAAATTCATTGATTGCTCCACCTGTCGGCAAATCGAGATGTAATTCGCTTTTTCCGTCCCAATTTGCAAATATTTTCTCAATTTCTCTAGTTGAAGGTGGGTGCCAATCTTTAATTTGATTACCAGTTCGTTTATTTCCAACTAAATCCAATTTAAAATAATCCCCAGAATTTTCTTGAGATTCAAAATATTCATTCTCATCTTTCATCCATTTTAGGGCTATTCTCTCAAATATAGATTTTGGTTGTTTCATTTTCAAATTGGTGCTAACGGTTTTGTATATGATACGTTGCGTGTGTAAGCAACTAATTTAGCAAATAAAAACCGAATAGAATATTCCGCAGGAATATTCGTAAGTAGGCTAGAACTAGCAATGGATTATATACTTTGTTGCCAGTAGTTTTTATTCTTTTTTATTCAGTTCAATCGGATTCGGACTTTCTGGTAACCCAATTAGTTTATTATTATAAAAGTACATATCATAAAATTCTCCACTATTCCAACCTTTTAATAAAATACTATCTCCGATTTTTTCATTCATTCCCATTTCTATGATTTTCAGGGAATCAGTTGGATTAGGGTCTAATTCATAAATTCCGTAAGTATTTGGGTTTTCTGAAATATCCAATCGTAAATTTCTGTTTTCAATTTTAAAGTTATAGTTTGTCTGTGAGTAAGGATGATACTCAATCCAAGAACTCCAGAAGAATGAGAATATCCAATAACAGACTATTGTGTTAACAAAGAATAAAATCGAAAGTCTTTTTTTGATGAAGAAAACAATAATTCCAATCAGAATATTCACTCCAAATATTTCAAGTCTGTGCGATTCAACTCCGACAGACATAAATGGGTCGGGTTTAATATTACTAATCCAATATCTCATTAGTAAAATATCGATTAGCAAAATCAGAACTCCAATTCCGACTAATAATTTTGTTTCTGATTTCGTCATTCTCAAATTACTGGCAACGTATTTGTGTATGATTTCGTTGCGTGTTTCAGCAACTAAATTAGCAAATACAAACCGAATAGAAAATCCGAGAGGATTTTCGTAAGTAGGCGAGTACTAGCAATGAATTATACACGTTGTTCTACGCAGTTTTTTATCAGATGTTTAATTTCAGGCAAAAAATCAATGCTTTTTCCACGTAGAATCAATTTGTTCTTTTTGGTAGACAGATAATCAGAAAATGAATTGTCTTCTAAATTAATGTCAACAACATATCCACCATATTGTATTGTCGTTTCAGCTATTCGCATTGGTAAATTCGTTGCTCCAGAAGTTCCGACGACAAATAATGCTCCAGTATTTTTTGCGACTCTTAACGAGCTATCAGCTTTATTTGTCTTCTCATCATAATATTCGTCAAACCATAAGATATTTGCTCGCATCCAAGCACCACAGTTCGGACATTTTAAAGCGTCAATTTCCTCTTGCGTTAAATCTTCTGTAAGTTCTTTGCCTTTTAATTCGGCTGGCATTGGTCTTATTTCTCTGCAAGCTCCAGAACATTTTACTTCACGATAATTTCCGTGTATTTCGAATAGTCTTTCGTTTCCTGCACGTCTGTGAAGATTATCAACATTTTGAGTTATTAGCTGAAACCTGTCTTTAAGTTCATTTTCAATATCTGCTATTATTTCGTGACTTTGATTTGGTTCAGCGTTTTCTAACATTCGTTTTCTAAAAAGTGTGTATTGCCAAACTTCTTCAGGATTTTTATAGAAATATTCAAAAGTTCCAAATTTTTCAGGTTTATGAAACTTCGTTCCTTTAACCCAAATTCCATCAGAACCTCTGTAAGTAGGAATTCCACTATCAGATGATATTCCAGCTCCAGTCAAAAAAGTGAATTTATTCTTCTTCTCTTTTTTAAAAACTTCCTCAATTATATTTTTTAGCTCGATGTTTTTCAAATTGCGTAGAACGGTTTCGGCTATGAGTAGTTGCGTGGTTTAGCAGTTAACTTTGCAAGTATACACCAAACTGAAAATCCGCAAGGATTTTCAGAAGTAGGCGAGAACAAGCAATTACTTATAGCCATTGTTAGCAGCTGGATTTTATAATTCATATTGTTTGGTCATTATTTCAAATACTTGATTCATTTTAACCATTCCTTTTAGCCAACCTTCCTTTGTGTTTTCATCTTCATAAACAAAATTGTAAGATTTCGGGTCCAAATGCCGCCAAATCATAGTTACCATAGTCATAAATTTACCATAATATAAATGTGAGCGAGGATAATCTCCGACTTCATCTTTAATTTTCTCGGCTAAAAATTTACCTGGTTCTATAAATTCTTTAATATTATGTCGATTGTTATACATTTTCAAAAGACTACTTTTTGATTTTCTACTTTTATGTGCTACATAATTTCTCAATGCATAAGCCTCGTCAATATGATTTAGAAATTTCATCTGGAATTGTTCAAAAGGATTATTTTTTTCAGCAATTATCTTTTTTGCTAATCCTTTTAACTCTGAAGAACTTGTTATTGATAAATAACTTAATCCGTTTACCACAGCCGTTGCGTTTTCAAAACTCATTTTTTTAGGTAATTCTAAATCTAAAAATTTTGATATTTGACTTGTATCAATTGCAACGCAATAAACAATTATGTTTAAAATAAAAGTTTCCCATTCAGCTAAATGTTTTACCAAAAAAGCCTCTTCGGTTGAGGCAATGTCGTCAGTATTAAATAGCTCTGGTTTGTCAGCAATTTTGTTAAGTAGTTGGTTATAGGAAAGAGAAGCATTGTGAAATTCAATAACAAATTTCATAAAAGGCTCAAATTGAATTTTATTTAGTTCTTTCTTGTTTTCCATCTTGCTGCTAACGGTCTAGTATAAGAATAGTAGCGGATTTTAAAACCCTAACTTTTCAGTTTAGCATAGACCTTTTTTATATTTATTTACTTTCGTTTTAGCGATTAAACCGCTATTATTTTTATACATTGTTGTACACTGGCTTTTTCTATTCAGCTTGTTTTTTAGGTGTTTCTTTCAATTCAAACCTGAGCGTTGGCGTGAAAGCTCTTTTGACTTTTTGAGGCACGAAAAAAAGGCAAATGTGCTTGAACATTGCTTCGGCTTTATTTGTTTTTAATAATCAATATTTCGTCAAATAATTTTTTAAAGAATCTAAATTCATTATCAGGTATATTTCCATTTCTACATTCCGATTCCAGTTTCCTTTTCACGTTGTCTTTAGAACTTATTGAATCTAGTCCTCTAAAATTCTGAAACACATATTTATTCAATAATTTTTTGCTAAAATAATCCTCAACATTAAAGTTCGAGCCTCTAAAATGAGTTCTTACAGGAAAAAAACTAATCCAAATATCATTCTTTATTCTGTGTGTAAAATTGCTCGTATTGTATTTGTTATTTTTAGTTCTCTTGAAAATTTTATTAATTCCATCAACTCCTGCTTGGTCTCTATCAAAAAATGCAATTATGGTTTGATTGGGTTTAGGTGCAAACTTTCCTAACATTAATTCCACACCAGCTGCTCCACCACAAGGCATAAAAGCAAAATCTAAATCAGCATATCTAGGTTCAGAGGTTTTAAGAACTTTAAGTGCTTCTGTAATAAATGTTTCGTCTGATGGTCCTTCTACTAAAAGAATATCTTTTTGGGTGTTCAAGAATATATTTTGTTCTTGATAAGACCAAATTCCATTAGTTAGCTGATTTACAATTTCTTGCTTTTCTTGTTCTTCAATTTCTGCATCATTATTGGCATTTCTGTTTAGCATAATTATATGCTTATTATCAAAACAATGAGTTAGAGTAGGTGAATGAGTTGTTAAGATGTTTTCGCGACTTGCATAATTGTTTAATAGTTTTTGCAAATCTTCTTTACGTGAAATATGTATATGAGAATCAGGTTCATCAAGTAGAATTAATGAATTTTCATCTCCAATGACTTCAAGAATTAGTTTTACGAGAATTAGTTTTTTTTCTCCTTCGCTAAAGCAAGAAGCGTTTAAGTTATTGTTAAAGTTGAATTCAATATTTGTTATAAGCTTATCATCTTTTGGCATTGAAGCTGCTGTGAGATAATTGAAAAAATCAATTTCGTTTGATATATAGGTTAACCTTTGCTTTAATTCCTCAAGAGTTAAAGTTAGTGTTGCATCATTGTTTGGGTTAATTTGCTGCACAAAGTTTACAACAGGATTTAATTGAAATGTGCCTATTTTATGTGTGTCAAAGTCAAATTTAATGTTGTTTACGTGCGTAATACCTAAATCAGTTTCACAGAATTTTTTGATATCTGTAAATGCTTCAAAATCGTAAAAGTAGAATGTTAGTAAGGCAATATTCCAATAATATTTATTAATAAAAATTAAATCTTGATTTGGTAAAGTAGCACCTTTAATCGCTTGAATGTATTTTTGATAAAATGGCCAATAATATGTTTCCCATAATCTAGTTTCTTCACCACTATAACTCGCTACAACTTGTGATGGCAAATGTTCTGGTTTAATGTTATCTACAACATTGTTTGCTTTTAATTCATAAGCTTGGGTTGCATTGTTGTAAACAATCTTAATTTCATTTCCATTTATTTCATAAATCAAGAAATAACGAAAACTAGGATTAAAGGCTTGGTCATAAAGTCCAGCAAAAATACTACTCAACGCTTCAAGAATATTGCTCTTACCACTACCATTATTCCCAATTAGTACAGTTAAGCCTTCTTTTGTTCTAAAGTCTATTTTTAGGTTTTCAATGTTTTTAAACCTAGTTTGAATATGTAATTGTACTAATCTCATTAACTTCTAAATATTTCTTTTTCGAATTCTTCGATAGCTATTCTTCTGTTTTCTAAAGCCTCAATTTTTAAATTTTTTATCTCAGATTTTAAAACGGTAAGATGTTCCGATATCTCTTTTTGAATTTTAATAGGTGGAAATGGGACAATAAGATTTTCCAAATAAGTTTTAGGCACTCTTTGTTGGCCAGCTGAACCTGTAAAATGATTTGTAGCATCATTTAGAATTGCTTTAGTTCTTAGAAGATGATAAACAAAATCTATAGAATAAAGCTCGCTTTTCTCTCTTAATACGTGATATTCTGTTGACCCGTAGCCAAAACCATTTTCAAGACCTGTAACAATTGCTGATTTTCCGTTTTGCATACAAGGCGTAATTCTAGACCAAATTAAATCACCTTCTTGAAATTTTGTATATCCTTTGCTGTTGGATTTTATTCCTTCGTCTTGTGCTAGGATTACGCCATAATCATCAGATACATTTTTCATAGGAATAAAAGACATTTTGTCTTCATTTTCTAATCCTGACAAATCAGTTCTTGGGTTTACATAAACTAAATTCCCTAATTTTTTGTTTTGATATTTATTTGATTTTAAAACTTGGTTAAAATTACCTCTAAGTAGTTTGTCAGCGCCCCATATATCTAAATCTGAAAAATTTAAAAAATTTAAGCCTTGAATTTTTATTTGCTTTTTATAGTTTGAAATTTCTAATTGTTTAAACAAATATTCTTCTACTGTCTTTTCGAGTTGAACCGCCTTAATATGTTGCTCGTCTGCTAAATTTATTTTTTTATTGTAATTATCAACAATTCTATTTTGTTCACTTAAAATTGGAAGAGGTATTTTTATTTCCTCCCTTAATTGGTCTGGTTTTATGTACTTTCTATTTGTAGTACCAGAGACATAACCATCCATATATTCATTAACTTTTTTGCTTTTAAAAAGTAATTGTACATATTCAGGATTTGCCTTGTCTGTTTCAATTTTTGCAAATGTCATATTGGATGAACCAACACCATCTGCTAAATCCTCTGTTATTATACCAAAAGCTCCATTTTTTGTATCCACTTTACACCAGAATAAGTGATTTTTTTTAGCTTGTTGGTATGTTCTCATCTTTAAAGTAGAACCTTTTACTATTCGGTTTACAAAAACACCTTTCCCATAAGAACGAGCACCTAAAATTTTATATTCACCAGAATCTTCAATTTTAATTTTTTCAATTTGTGGCTTTGTTAAAAACTCTCCAAACAGCACCAAAGGATGTTTCTCCCTAAAAACATCTGCTTGATGAAAAAAGCTTTTTACGTCCCAAATGTTTAATTCAGAAAATGGTATTTTATGTATCATTGTCAAACTATTTTCCATAAAACACCTCTGGTTCTTTAGCTATTGCAGGATTACCTGTAAAAGGAATACGATAAAAATTATTGCTTTCGTCTATTTCATATTCTATAAAATCAAATTTTTTCTGCCATAATTGATTGTCTATTCTATAGGTAGTAAACTCTTCTGCTAATGGTTTTAGCTCGTTTTCAATTTGAGCACCTGTTGTGCTTATTCCTGCTTTTTCTACTTCAGCAATTGGAATTTCATAATCAAATTCTTTTTTGATTTGAGCCTTAATTTCAGATTCAATTTTTTCATTCAGTTCTTTTAACTGTTTGCGAATTTCTTTCTTTACTGCTGTTGTAGGTGCATCTTTTCCCTTTAATGCAAGTTTTTCTTTGAGAGGTTTGAGTTCGTCTGCATATTTAGCTTCTATTTCTTTTTTTGCTTTTTCAGTAACAGCTTTCCAGTTTTTAGCTTCTTCATCAGTGAATTTTTTAAAGAATAATAGACTTGGTTTGACAGTTGCACCACTAGCAATAAATACATCTTGTGGAATAGAAGTAATTAGAATTAATTTGGCTTTGCTTTCTACAAATTCTCTGATTTTTTGAAGATTACTGTTATTTAAAACTCCTTCTGGTAAAACAATTCCCATTCTACCACCTGGCTTTAATAAGTTAAGGCATCTTTCAATAAAGAGAACTTCTGTTAAAGAACTCATTTTACCAGTTTTATATAAACCTAAAAGTGGCTCACCAATATTATCATTTATTTGTTTTAAAGCTGTTTCGTATGCTTTTCCATAACGCTTTTTATATTCGGCAATTCTTACTTCGTCTGTATATTTATCAGATTCCGTAATTTTTAAACTTTTCTCAATTCTTGCACCAAAAGGCGGATTGGTTAAAATAACATCAAAGCGATTTTCGAAAATGCCATTGACATTTAATAATCCGTCATTATGATGAACACCTCCGTGACCATCTCCGTGCATTATCATATTCATTTTGGCTGTTCTGCTCATTCTTGGATTTGCATCTGTTCCAAAAATACAGTCATAAGAAAGTACACGTAAACGACTCTTTTCATTATTAATATCTAATTCTTGATTTAGATAATTGAATAGTTCGTTTACTTTTTCTTCAACCTCTTCTTTTTTCTTGTCAGTGAGTTTCTCGTAATTTTCATCAAAGTATTTTGCTTTTATTTTTTCTTTCTGCTCCTGAATCTCATCTTCAATTTTTGCACGTACATATTCAAAGGCTTTGATTAGAAAACCACCCGAACCGCAACAAGGGTCGCAAAGCACCTCTCCTTCTTGTGGGTCTAAGACCTCAACCATAAAATCTACAACAGTTCTAGGTGTAAAAAATTGACCAAGTTCTCCTCTAAATGTTCTGCCTAAAAATTGCTCAAATGCAATTCCTTTAACGTCATCAGAAGTTGTTGAAAGATTATATTTTTCAAGCTTTTCTACGATTGCTTCAAAACTATTTTCTCTGATTTTTACGGTTTCGTTTTCTGCAAAAAGGTCATCATTTTTGAAGTCTTCTTTTGTGCTTTCAAAAAGTTGCTGGTAAAATGGTCTGCTATCTTTTGATTTATGTCTATCGTAAGCTTCTTTGTCAGATAAAAATTGTTTTTTTGAAAAAATTTGACTTCCAGAATTTGTGCGTTCGTATCTGATTTTGATAAATAGGATTTTGGAAATTTCGTCAAAAGCTGCTTCTGGTGATAGCTTGTCATTATTTCTAATGATGTTATGGCAATTAAAAAGTAGTTTAGAAAACTCATCTCTAGTAAAAGCTTTTGTTTGCTTTAAAATTTCATCAATTTTCTTTTCACTTTGAATACTTGAAGCATCTGGAATATCAATAATTTCTTCAAGCCTTTTTGGGATTTTTCCTTTTACAACTTTAAAGATTCTTGTTTCTTTTAAATTGGTTGTAACAAAAAAATCAGCTCCAGCCCAAGAAGCATAATTATAACCTTGAAAGTAATCTTCTTCTCTTACAGTTATGTGTTCTGCTTTACATTCAACAACAATTACTGGACTAATTGATTCTTGTCTGTCTTTTTTATTTTTCCAAATTACAATATCTGCACTCGCTCTTCCTTGTCCTCTTTGAGAATTGTTAACTTGTATTTCTTGAGCCATTTGCTCTAAAGAAAACCCATAATCATTTACAAGCCTTTTTATATATTCTTGTCTTACTAACTCTTCTGGTGTTTGTATTAACCACTTGTCTTTAAGTGGTGCAAAAATTTGATTTCCTTTTGATTGAACTTCTATTTTCATATTACCTAAAGAGTTGAATTAATTAATTCTTTTACATCAACTGCTAGTAAATCTGCAATGATTATTAAGCTATCTAATGATGGTTGAACTTCATTCGTACACCACCTAGAAATTGTCGTCTCGTTTTTATCCAATTTTTCAGCTAACCATTTATTGGTCTTACCTTTTTCAGCTAAAACGACTTTTAGTCTATTAATTGCTTTTTTATTCATATTCATTAGCATTTAATGCAAATATATCAACTTTTAATGAATTATCACTGTTTGAGCGTAGGGAAGTGAAAGCTCTTTTTATTTTGTGAGGTACGAGCAAAATGAAATGTGCTTGAACGTGCGGCTGGCTCTTTTTTCAGCTTGTGTACAACTTGTTTATATCCATAGGTTTGTTAAGGGTTCAGGGTCAATAGGTTTGGCTATGCCCAAGTTTTAACATTTATTATTCCGTGTAGTAGGATGAACATAGCTAAGCGCTTATTGGTGCTTACTCAAACCTACTAAATATTTATAATTCATCAAAAGGGTTTTTAATATTTTTTAAACTTTGTTCGCTTACATGGGTGTAGATCATAGTAGTCTTTGGGCTGTTATGTCCTAATAAGTTTTGAATGTACCTTATATCGGTTCCGTTTTCTAATAAATGAGTGGCAAAACTATGACGTAAAGTGTGTAATGTAATTCCCTTCTTATAAATCTTAGCTCTTTTTAATGCTTTTCTTAAAATTTGCTGTGCACTGCTCGCAGTATAAGATCCGCCTTCTTGCCCTTCAAAAAGAAAGTCGCGCGGTTTATAGGTTTTGTAATAATACTCTAAAAGCTGCAAAATGTTTTGCGAAAGTAAAGTGTAACGATCTTTTTTACCCTTGGCCATACGTATATGTATTAACATCCGGTTCCTGTCTATGTCATAAGCTTGTAGCCTTAATGCCTCTCCAATACGTAAACCAGCCGAATATATTAAGGATAATAATGTGCGATGCTTTAAATTTATAATGCTGTTTAACAACCTTTTTATCTCTTCCTTGCTTAAAACCACAGGAAGCTTTCGCTCTTTCTTTGGACGCTCAATGGTAATAGATTCTAGTTCTAAGCCCTTAAAAACATAATATTTTTTTATTCCGTTTATACATTGGTTCTGGTAGGATACACTATGCCCACTTTTTAAAATGTAATCGTGATTAAAACGCTGTATCCAAAGCGAATCTAATTGAGTGTCTTTTTTTAATTGAAGATATCTAAGAAACATCTTTACAACCGCCTGATAGGTGTTTACGGTATTTGTAGAAAGACGTTTTTCTTGCATCCACCTCCTAAATTGCTGTAGGTCTATAACACTAGCTTGAGTAAGTTGTGGCAGTTTTATGGTGGGCTTGATTTTTTGAAAGTTAACTTCCCTAGGCTTTTTCTGAACTTCACTATAATCTACATAAATGTTTAATTCGCGTAACTGATTATAAAGTGAATGTAAAGTAACAAGATCGCAATATGCGTAAAAACACTTCTGGGTTGCACTCCAACGCACATACGAAAGTGGCTTTATAAGCTCCTTTAAATCATAATCGTATGCAAAGTGTAGCTGGTAGGCCAGCTTGTCCTTATGGGTTATATGTTTAAGCTTAATGGTGTGCATAGCGTCTATTCAAAGATAGAAAATTAACGCTAATTACTACGTTTTTAAGTGTTTACATTTGTATTAGGAATGATATTAATACTAGAGGTTAGCAAAAATATTTTCTGTCAAAGCAAGAAAATGAAAGTTTTTTTAACTGTATAGTGAAATAAGACAGCTAAATTAATGTAATGCTCTTGTACCTTTTATAAAAAGCTGTTGAAACCAAATAAAAAAACGGCATTTTTTACCTTATAGCAAACAAACTCTCTCTATTACGCTTATGAATGGTTGCGCCTATTCGCCTTTTAAGCAACAGCTTGAAGTTATTATTGGCTGTTGTATTTTTTTTAATCCCATATTTCAGGTCTAGTAATCTCCATTGCTCTTAAATAAGAAAGAAATTGCCCTGCGTGAACAGCCTCGTGATAACCTATTCGCAATAAATAGTGTCTAAGAAATTTTTTTTCTCCATTTCCGGGGTGAATGATTTGGGTTTCGTTTAATTCCCTTTCCGAAAATTGTCGGACACTTTCTAAAAATGCATCTCTGTATGGTTTGGCAAATTCTAGTTCATCAGTAACACTAAGGTATGGCTTATTTTCCCAGGGAGTTTTATAATTTTCCATAGACCCATTATTGATTATTATATTCCATCCATAATCTGCTTCCAAAACATGCCTAATCATTTCTATTGCAGTCATAGCTTTTTCGTCTGGCTTCCAATTGTAATAACTTTTTGGAAGTGCCTTCCAAAGTTTTATGCTTTTTCTCCTTATCTCTGTGAAATTTAAGATTATAAGTTCAGATTGTTTCATTTTATTAGTTTTCAAGGATTTTGTTTTAGATTAAAGCTGCCAACTATCAATCCCCAAAGCAATTGGAAATCACCATACTACCCAATACCTTTTCCAGTTACTTAATTGCTAGTGTCCAAAGCCTAGAATTATTCTGTTTAAAATTATTCTCCTTTTCTTACTTAATAAATAGTTTTTTAGTGGCTGTACGGCCTTGGTTTTCTAGTACCATCTGGTACATACCAGCTTGTAGAAAGCTGAAATCTAAAACGTTCTGCTCAGCACTTAAAGTTGTAGTGTAAACCTTTTTCCCTAGAGCGTCAAGCACTATTAATTTTGTGCTAGCTCCCGCTTCAGCTTTAATGGTTATAGTTGTCGTTCCGTTTGAAGGGTTTGGATACAGTGTGATCATTTCAGAAAAACCATTATCTGAAACACTTAGTGGTTTAACACCAACCGCAAAATGAAGCGCAGCTCCTAATGCACCTTTGGTTACTTCAAAAACATAATCGGGATCCATATTGCCAATTATATCGTTTGGAGTATGAGGGTAAGGCGATTCGTTTTTTTCGTATAAACCTGTAATTACTTCACCATTATTTTCAAAAGGAATATAATCTGAAGCATAAGCATAAGAGATTTCAGTTTGCAAATTAGAGTACAAACCAAAACAGTTTGCCATTTCCTGCGTAGCCTGTGCAGAAGCGGCATTATTGCTGTTTGGCGAACTTTCATCGCGCTCGCACACAATAGTATTGTTGTTCATGCCAGCAACGCCACCCACTTCATCTATGTTTAAAACCAACTTAATGTCTAGGTTTTCAGGAATCACAGTGTTGTTAACGTAATATTCGCTTCCTAAAAGCCCAGCTTCCTCGCCGCTAAAGTGAATAAACTTTATAGAATACTCCGTCTCTACATCTTTTAAAAGCCTAGCAAGCTCTAAAAGCAGTACGGTGCCACTGCCATTATCATTGGCGCCAGGACCGTTTACAGTGTCGTAATGCCCGTCTATAATTAAATAAGTGTTTGGGTATACACTGCCTGTTTTTGTAACTATAATATTTGAAGTGGTTTGTCCAGAAACTGTAAACTCTTGGGTTTCCACAGCAGTATACCCCAATGATTGGTAACGGGCTAAAATCCAGTTTTTAGCGTCTTCTATAGCACTGCTGCCCGGCTCTTTAATGCCAAAATCTTCAAAACTTGTTAAATCGTTTAATAGGTTTGTGCTAGATACTTCCTCCACAATCTCATCGTAATACGCATTAAACTGCTGGGCGCTACTAGTAAGAGTTGCAAAAAAAGTGAAGAAAATAACTAGGTAAGAAGGAAATTTCATAGTCGTATTTTTTTTTTGTGAAAGTATTTCTTTTTCAATTAAAACGAAAGTGAACAAAGGTTTTTACGAAATATAATTCCAGATATTTCTATACTTTACCAGCTGTGCATAGGTGTTTTTTATAGGTATGTTTACTTCTGAAACAAGATTAGGGTCTGCCTTTAGCGTTTGTGAAGCATAGCTACGCGCTATTTTTAATACATCGCTGTCCTTTACAATATCTGCTATACGTAAGTTCAACACCCCACTTTGTTGGGTACCCATCATATCGCCAGGACCGCGGAGCTTTAAATCTACTTCGGCAATTTCAAAACCATCGCTAGTGCGCACCATAGTCTCTAGTCTTGTTTTTGCATCTGCAGATAGCTTGTGGCTAGTCATTAAGATACAGTAACTCTGTTCGGCACCACGCCCCACACGACCGCGTAACTGATGTAACTGCGATAACCCAAAACGTTCTGCACTTTCTATGACCATAACACTGGCATTGGGTACGTTTACACCCACTTCTATAACCGTAGTGGCAACCATAATTTGAGTTTCCCCTTTTATAAAACGGTTCATTTCGTACTCCTTGTCGGCAGGTTTCATTTGTCCGTGTACGATGGAAACCTGATAAGTTGGCCCCGAACCGTTTGGAGGAAATTCGCGCACTATACTCTCGTAACCATCCATCAAATCTTTGTAATCCATAGTCTCACTCTCCTGGATTAATGGGTACACTATATACACTTGTCTGCCCTTGCTAATTTCGTCCTTAATAAAACGAAAAACCTTGAGCCTATTTGCATCATAACGATGTACCGTTTTTATGTCTTTTCTACCCGGTGGAAGCTCGTCTATTATACTAATGTCTAAATCGCCATAAACACTCATAGCAAGTGTGCGGGGGATAGGGGTGGCGGTCATTACAAGTACGTGTGGTGGATAAGTGTTTTTATGCCATAATTTACTTCGTTGTTCTACCCCAAAACGGTGCTGCTCGTCTACAATTGCAAGTCCTAAATTATTAAATTTTACCTTGTCTTCTAACAAGGCATGAGTGCCAATTAAGATGTCTAATTCGCCATTTTCTAACTTTTCATGAATTTCTCGTCGCTTTGAAGCTTTAGTTGAACCTGTGAGTAATTCTATACTGGTATTCAGTTTATTACACATTTCAACTAAACTGTTATAGTGTTGTACTGACAAAATTTCAGTAGGCGCCATTAAACAGGCCTGAAAACCGTTGTCAAGCGCTATTAACATTGACATTAAGGCTACTATGGTCTTGCCAGAACCTACATCTCCTTGTAAAAGCCGGTTCATCTGTGCATTGCTCCCCAAATCATGGCGTATTTCTTTGAGCACTCGCTTCTGAGCTTGGGTTAATTCAAATGGTAAATGCTCCTTGAAAAAAGTGTTGAAATTAACACCAATTTTTTCAAAAGGATAGCCTTTTATTTTCGATTTATGAATGAGGTTTTTCCTGATTAATTGTAACTGAATATAGAATAATTCTTCAAATTTTAATCGGTAGACAGCACGTGCTAAATGCGTCTGACTTTTTGGAAAATGTATGTTGAAAAGTGCCTCTTTTTTTGAAGCTAATTTTAGTGCGTCTAACAACGGTTTTGAGAGGGTCTCTGCAAAGGCATTTTTGCTCTCCAAAAACAATTGTTGCATCAGTGTGTTTATTACCCTATTTGTTATACCGCTATTGGCTAATTTTTCGGTGGAAGGATATACGGGTTGCATCGCAGAACGTATACTTTTTTCGTGAAGCTCTAGCAGTTCCATTTCTGGATGTGGCATAGAAAAACTGCCGTTGTAATAATTGGTTTTTCCAAAAATTACATAAGCTGTATTCAGCTTTAAGTTTTCGCGTATCCATTTTTGCCCTCTAAACCACACTAATTCCATACTGCCCGTTTCATCACTAAAAGTAGCTACCAAGCGTTTTCCGCGCTTTTGCTCAACCGTTTTTATGTGGGTGAGCTTGCCTATAAGCTGTACCTCGGCATTGGTTTGTTGCAATTGCGCCACTTTGTAGTACTTGGTGCGGTCTAAATACCTGTTGGGAAAAAGATTAAGCAAATCCTGAAATGTGTGTATGCCAAGCTCCTTCTTTAGCAAATTGGCCCTGTTTGGACCTACGCCTTTAAGATAATCTATAGGGGTTTGTAAAAAGTTGGCATTCATAAAACGAAAATACAAATTTGTATCTCAGCGCGAAAACATTGGTTTTAAATTTGTAATTTGCTTACAGAAGAAATTACTTCACATTCCTATGAAAAAATTACGCTTGCTTTTCCTTTTTATAACATGCTCAACCTTTGCACAGCAGACCGCTGTTGTAGATTTTTTAAAAATTGAAGCCTCAGTTACACCAGATGCGCTTCAAAAAAATATATCGGGTCATTTTCAAGCCACTTTTAAAGTGCTGAAAAAAACAGACTCTATCTTTATGGATGCCGTAAATACAGAACTAAAGGAGGTTGAAACTAAAAAATTTAAAATTACTTCCGAAGAAAAAAAACTGTGGTTTGTAGGTAATTTTGAAGCTGGAAAAACCTATAAAGCAGATTTTTGGTATGCTATGAAGCCGAAACAAACGCTTTATTTTTACGAAAATCAAAGCTGGACGCAGGGGCAAGGTAAATACACTTCGCATTGGTTGCCAAGCATAGACGATGTAAACGATAAAATTGAATTCGATTTACAAATTATCGCGCCAAATTCTAAAACCGTAATTGCAAATGGAAAATTAATTGATGTTCAAGCTGTACACCAAATGAACGCCTGGCGGTTTGATATGGAAAAACCTATGTCTAGCTACTTGCTAGCCTTTGCAATGGGCGATTTTGATAAAAATGAATTGGTTTCAAATTCTGGTATTCCTATAGCATTGTACTATAAACCTTCAGATTCGCTAAAAGTAGAGCCTACTTATAGGTACAGCAAACAGATTTTCGATTTTTTAGAAACCGAAATAGGAGTTCCCTATCCCTGGCAAAACTACAAACAAGTGCCTGTGCGCGATTTTCTCTACGCGGGAATGGAAAACACTACAGCCACCTTTTTTTCTGAAGCTTTTGTGGTAGATTCTACAGCTTATAACGATAGAAACTACCTTAATGTAAACGCTCACGAACTGGCGCACCAATGGTTTGGCAATCTAATTACCGAAAAAACTCCCGAAGATCATTGGTTGCAAGAGGGTTTTGCTACCTACTACGCTTTGTTGGCCGAAAGAGAGATTTTTGGCGATGATTACTATTACTGGCAGTTATACCAAACCGCAGAGCAACTAAAAGCGCTTAGCGATGAAGGTAAAGGGGAGTCCCTGCTAAACCCCAAAGCAAGCTCGCTTACCTTTTACCAAAAAGGCGCTTGGGCATTGCATATTTTAAAAGAAAAAATAGGCGAGGAGGCCTTTAAAACAGCTGTTAAAAATTATCTAGAAAAATATGCCTTTACCAATGTTACTACAGCTAATTTTTTAGCCGAAGTAAAAGCGGTTTCCCCAATAGCTATTACAGATTTTGAAAAAGATTGGTTGCATCAAACCGCCTTTAAAGCCGAAGAAGCCTATCAATCTCTGCTGAAATCACCTTTTATAAATACCTATTTTGAAGTTTCGGCACTTCGGGCTACGCCTCATACAAACAAAAAGCTTCAGCTGGAAAACGCACTCGTATTTCCTAACGATTTTATTGGGCAAGAAGCCGTGTATCAGTTGGTAGACGAACCGCTTGAAGATGCACTTCCGCTGTATAAAAAAGCATTGGCGAGTAACAACCTCTACGTTCGGCAAGCTGTTGCACTTAGCTTGCAAACTATCCCAAAAGCGCTTCAAGAGGAATACGAGGGCCTTTTAAACGACGATTCGTACTTAACGCTAGAAACCGCTTTGTATCAACTCTGGATGCATTTTCCAGAGAAAAGAACAGACTACCTAAACAAAACCAAAGGCGTTGAAGGGTTTCAGAATAAAAATATACGTCAGTTGTGGCTTACATTGGCTTTGATAACCCAGGATTATGACAATGATAAGAAAGAAGCTTATTTAAATGAATTAAAACACTATACAGCTATTGAGTACAGTTTTGAAATTCGCGATAAAGCTTTTGAATACGTAAACGAACTTCAGCTTTGGGATGTAGAGACACTTGCAAACTTAGCGGAAGCTTGTGTGCACCCAACTTGGCGTTTTTCAAAACCATCAAAAGAGCTTCTAAACGGCTTGCTTCAGCAAAAAGAATACCACCAACAACTTAGTGTACTGGGAAGACAGCTTTCAGAAAAAGCGTCTAATTATTTAAATTCAATACTAAAGGAATGAGAGCACTAGTAATATCTGGCGGTGGGAGTAAAGGTGCATTTGCAGGCGGCGTAGCGCAGTATTTAATTGAGTCGCTTCACTATAAATACGACCTCTTTGTGGGTACCTCTACCGGTAGCTTGCTCATTTCGCACTTGGCACTTAATAAAGTAGATAAAATTAAAGATGTCTATACGTCTGTAAACCAAAAAAGTATCTTTAATAGCTGCCCCTTTGTTGTTAAAGAAGATAAATTTGGCGGTAAACAAATTGCAATAAACCATCTTACGGTGCTTCGCAATTTTTTAAAAGGGAAAAAAACCTTTGGCGAAAGCTTAAACCTGCGTAAACTCATAGAAAACACCCTTACCGAAACAGAGTTTAACAACTTAAAAGCTTCAGAAAAAGAAGTGGTGGTAACAGTGTCTAACCTATCGTTAAACCAAGTAGAATACAAGTCTATAAACGATTTTGAGTATCGCGATTTTATAGATTGGATATGGATTTCGTCAAACTTTACGCCTTTTATGAGCTTGGTGAAAAAAGATGGTTGCGAATATGCCGATGGCGGTTTTGGGAGTATGGTGCCTATAGAAGAAGCTATAAACAGAGGTGCCACAACCATAGACGTAATTGTGCTAGAAACCGAAGTTGCCTATTACAACAGACTGCCTTCAAAAAATGTTTTTTCGCTTATTACCAATATGCACAACTATATGGCAGACCGTATAGAAAAACAAAATATTAGAATAGGGAAATTTGCTGCGTCAAAAAATGACGCCATTATCAACCTTTACTATACGCCTACAGTATTAACGACCAATTCATTGATTTTTGATAAGCTTATGATGTCTAAATGGTGGGGGCTTGGTTTTCAATATGCAGAACAAAAAAGTATAGAGTTAAGCGAAATTCGTACAAAATCGGAATAGTTTTCCTACACTACAACAGGGTAATTACCCCTTGAACCATAGTATTTTACCCTATTTTGATTACAAGGCTTTGTTAGTAGGTATTTAAGCAATAACTTTGAGTTAACTTCAGTTTGAGAAATTTTTGTCTGTTATAATTTAACGCGCTTCTTTTTGAAGTAATATTTAAACTACAACCTTAAAACCAATAAATTATGAAATTACAAAACACCACAGGATTACTACTTTTTTTGTGTAGTAGCCTATTGCTATTTAGTTGCCAAGAACAAGTGCCTCATGCAGAAGCTGTCTATGAGGGCCCACCAAAAGGACATATAATTACCGTAGAGCGCGCTCAGGAAATGTACGATGCCTATTCGCAACGAAGAGTTCCGTTAATACAAGCATACGAAGATAGTTTACAACCTGCAAAAGAAAAGTTTGAACCTACACGCTATGCCGAATTTAATTTAGAAACTGTAAAACAATATATAGCTTATATAGAACACGAAGCAAAACAAGCTAATGTAGATATTAATACCTTGCGTTTTTACCTTTCTAATTATCCAGCTGCCGATAAATTTCCGAATGGTGATGTTGTAAAATTCCCAAAAAGGAATAGCATTTTTGTCGTGCCTACTATGGACTATAAAGGTAAAAATGTTGGTTTTTCTATAGAAGAAGTAGATGGTAAATATACTGCTGTGCCTATTAAGAGCAGATCTTCAGTACCAGAGAAAACAAATGATGCTGGCGAGTCTCAATCTATGGGGAAACAAAATAAAGCAGGGTTTTTTAGTAGTGCTACCTCCGCAGTAACGGGGCCAGGAACTACAAGTTTAATATTGAACGATAGTCATATTGCACCGCCCCCAGGACCAGATGAATTTGGCTCTAACAATTAAGCACACCTACATACTTGGAAACAGTTTTAAAAATACTTGGGGATACTTATATGGCATTATACGTCATTGTATTAATTGTTGCTATAGTAAAATATCCCCTTTATAAGGATACACCTTTAAAGTATTTACCTATTATTTTTTTTTTAACAGCTGCAATAGAATATATAGGATCTTTTATAAAGTTTGATTATAAACTTGTTAATCTGTTTATATACAATACTTATTATTTACTCTATTTTACTTTCTTCTTTTATGTTTTTATGAAGATGATAGACGATTATAAGTTTATAAAACTTATTAAAATTGGTATAGCAATTTTTTGGTTGTTCTTTATATACGACCTTGTATTTACAGGTATTACTAAATTTTCTTTTATCTTAACCTATATAGCTGGAGCAGGGCTTTTAGTCTTGTGTATTATACTGTACTACATAAGTGTCTTACAATCCTCCCTCGTCCTTGTTGTTAAAAATGACTTGTTATTTTGGATAAGCGTTGGCCTTTTTCTATTTTATATTGGCTATATTCCCATAAAAATCATCAAAACATGGTTTTATCAAGCAGATGATTTCTTTGTGTTTTTACTTTTAATACAGTATTCGCTTATTACAATAATGTATTTGTTCTTTTTGACAGGGTTTTTATGGATGAAAAAGAGATCATAATAGTAGCAGCAATAGCTATTCCTATAAGTCTAGTAATTATTGTAATTGTAATGTTCAGCGTTTTTAGCCGAAGAAAAAACAAATTACTACTAGAACAGGAAAAAGCTAAAAAAGAATTTGAACGCGAACTGGCAGAATCGCAAATAGAAATACGGGAAGAAACCCTTAGAAATATAAGCTGGGAACTGCACGATAATATTGGTCAGTTAATGACGCTGGCTAAAATACAAGCTCATATGGCAATAGATAAGCCCAATATGATGCACGAAGTTGCCAATACAATAGGCGATGGTATAAACGAGCTTAGAGCGCTTTCTAAATTAATTAATCCCGAATCTTTAAAGAGCCTGAGCTTAACTGAAGCCGTTAGCTTAGAAATTGAACGCTTTAATAGACTTAACTTTATTGAAGCCGATTTAACAATAGAAGGAGCTGAAGCTGCTATAGAAGGAAATACTCAAATTATATTGTTTAGAATATTGCAAGAGTTTTTTTCGAATACAATTAAACACTCCAAGGCATCAACATTAAAAGTACTCTTAGAGTATACAGAAAACACACTAACCATTTCGGCAAAAGATAATGGGGTAGGCTTCGATAAAAATGATAACTTTATGGGTATAGGTCTTAAGAATATGGAAACAAGAGCACAACTTATTAATTCGACCTTAAAAATAGAATCTGAAAAAGATGAAGGAACAACACTTCACTTAAAATTCGTATATTCATAATATAAATTAAAGTGTTTTAACTAAATAAGTTACAATGAAATACAAGGTAGTAGTGGTAGATGATCATTTCTTGTTATCGCAAGCCATAGGAGGTTTGGTGCAAGACTTTGCAGATTTTGAAGTAATGTACCTATGTAAAAACGGTAGCGAATTACTGGAGCAACTTAAAGACCCAAAAAATATTCCAGATTTAATATTAATGGATATAAAAATGCCAATATTAAACGGTATTGAAACCACAGCAATACTAAAAAAAGAATACCCAAGTATTAAAGTTTTAGCACTTTCAATAGAGGAAGATGAATATACCATCCTAAAAATGCTACGTGCTGGAGCTTGTGGCTATTTAATGAAAGACACTAAAAAGGCAATTCTAGAAGAAGCCCTTAACGAGGTGATGAAGAATGGACGTTATTACACCAATACAGTTTCACAAATACTTGTAGACTCGCTAGACAAAGACGTAAATTCTGAATTAAAAGAAAAAGAAATAGAATTTATAAAACTCGCCTGTACAGATATGACCTATAAGGAAATTGCAGACAAAATGTTTTGTAGCTACAAGACCGTAGATGGTTATAGAGATTCAGTACATAAAAAGCTAAAAATAAAGAACAGAATAGGCTTGGTGCTTTTTGCAATTCACCATAACCTATTTACGCCTTAAATTGTTTTTAGTACAATTCGCTAACCTCTTTCTTTACGTAAGTCATAGCCTTTTGCGACGGCGTGATTTCTTCCATAAAGTTTTGTAACATCCACTCACGCATTTTGTCTACATCACCATCCTTTTCGTGCATTCCAGCTTGTCGTATTACGTGAATAGTAGCGTTTTTTGCAGCAATAACTAGATTCCAACACTCTGGGGTTACATAAATTTGTTGCGTAAGGTTATGGTCGTATTCCTGCTCTATGTTTTTAATCAAGAGGTTTTCGTAGTCTTCTTTAGAATCTGAAAACGGCTTTACACGAACCAATAATTTTTTAGGATCTATTCTTTCCAAAAACAAAGTTATGCGCTCATAAGCCTGAAGCCGTAATGGCAACACTTGCTTTTGTGCTTCTTTTTGAATTAAATACCTTCTTCGGCCTTCTTCATTTGCAGTATGACCTTTAAAAAAATAATAAGCTACTATACCTACAACTATTGCAGGTAAAAGGTAGGCTACATAACTAATAACTTGGGTTGCTTCTTCCATAAAAAATTAAATACCTAGCAAACTTAAATTCTTTTTACTATTTAAGCAATTATTACTTGGATAAAAAGCGTGTTTAATAACGTACCTTGTTTTCTTTTCGCATAGCCTTTACTTCTTTTTTGGCTTCTTTTTGATGGTAATTTCCACCTAAATGCTCACAATCTTGAAGGTCTTTCATACTTGTAAAAGGTACTTCACATTTGTTGTATGCAAAAGTGTGTGATAAGGTTTTTATAAGGTTTTTATCGCCTACAGTTAAGTCTATGTCTTCCATAGTAAACTGGCAAGGGTGTTCATAACCACAAGCATGGGTCATTTCTAACAATTCCTTTCTAAAGTTTTTAAAATAGAAATGCGCTCGTACAGATTTGTCATCTATATTTATACCTCTTTGTAACCATTTATTCTGCGTAGCTACACCACTAGGACACTTGTTAGTATGGCATTGTTGGGCTTGTATACAACCTATACTCATTAATGCTTCTCGTGCTACATTTACTAAATCTGCTCCCATAGAAAACGCCATGGCAGCTCTAGCAGGAAAGCCTAATTTACCGCTTCCTATAAATACAATCTGCTCGCAAATATCGTGTTTCTTGAAAATTTTATACACTTCGGCAAAACCAAAAAGCCAAGGGAGCGAAACGTGATCTGCAAAACTTGGAGGTGAAGCTCCAGTTCCACCTTCACCACCATCAATGGTAATAAAATCGGGGCCTTTGCCAGTCTCTTTCATAATTTTTGCCAATTGTTCCCATTCGCCTAAACGTCCTACAGCAGATTTAATACCTACGGGTAAGCCAGTGGCTTCTGCTATGCTTTCTACAAATTCTACTAAGCCATCTACACCCTGAAAAGCAGAATGCGTTGGTGGCGATAGTACATCCTGTCCTAAAGGAACTTGTCTTATTTCAGCAATTTCTTGTGTTATTTTTGAACCTGGCAAAACACCACCCTTTCCTGGTTTTGCACCCTGAGAGAGTTTTACCTCTATAGCGCGTACCTGCGGGTTGTCATTGATGAGCTTTACCATTTTTTCCATAGAAAAATTACCGTTCTCATCTCGAACACCAAAATAGCCTGTGCCAAAATGAAAAATTACATCGGCACCTGTCTTGTGATAAGGCGATAAACCACCTTCACCAGTGTTGTGATAGGAATACGCAAGCCCACAACCCTTGTTTAATGATTCTATAGCTCGAGCAGATAAAGAACCAAAACTCATAGCAGAAACATTAATTATAGAAGCAGGACGATAGGGACGACGACGCTTATGAAAACCGCCCATAACCTTTGCACAAGGTAAAAAATAAGGGTTTTTATAATTTGGATTGTCTTTCTCTACCTTGTAAGGAAGCATTGCGTTATTTATGAATATATAGTTAGGCTCATAAATATCGCGGTCTGTACCAAAACCTTCGTAATTGTTTTGGTTTTTAGCCGAAGCATAAATCCAACCGCGCTCAATTCTATTAAAAGGAAGTTCTTCACGATTATTAGCCACTATATACTGCCTAAGCTCTGGTCCAATGCTTTCTAACATAAAACGAATATGCCCAAGTACCGGGAAGTTATGACTTATAGAATGACGCTTGTTAAAGAAAATATCGCGAATAGCAACTGCGAAAAGAAAGAGTATAACCCAACCCCACCACGGGATCTGGGAGAAAAAAGATAAAATTGAATCCATGTATATTTTTTTATAAAGATATTTAAATTTATATATTTTAAAAATAATAATTTAACATTTTAGATGATACATTTAAAGTTTGATTTTTGTTTATAATTTATGTGAATTCATTTTAAATAAAAGTTTCATAATGGTTAATTTCACAACTTTAAGAAAATGAAGTTTTGGAAGAATATTTAAATCAACTTAATGACGCTCAACGCGCACCAGTGCTACAAAAAGATGGTGCTATGATTGTAATTGCCGGCGCTGGCTCTGGTAAAACCCGTGTGCTTACATTCCGTATTGCTTACCTAATGTCTAAAGGAGTAGACCCTTTTAATATATTGGCATTGACCTTTACCAACAAAGCAGCACGCGAAATGAAAAAGCGTATCTCTGAAATTGTTGGGGCTAGTGAAGCAAAAAACCTATGGATGGGAACCTTTCACAGTATCTTTGCGAAAATACTTCGGTTTGAAGCCGATAAACTAGGCTATCCCTCCAATTTTACTATTTACGATACTCAAGATTCCCAAAGTGTTATTAGAGCGGTTATTAAAGAGATGAACCTAGACAAAGATGTGTATAAGTACAAAAAGGTCTATTCGCGTATCTCTTCCTATAAAAACAGCTTAATTACAGTAAAAGCATACTTTAACAACCCCGAATTAATGGAGGCTGATGCTATGGCAAAAATGCCTCGATTAGGCGATATCTATAAATCTTATGTAGATAAGTGTTTTAAAGCAGGTGCGATGGATTTTGACGATTTACTGCTAAAAACGAACGAATTACTTACTCGTTTTCCAGATGTTTTGGCTAAATACCAAAACCGTTTTCGCTATATCTTGGTAGATGAGTACCAAGATACAAACCACAGTCAGTATTTAATTGTGCGTGCACTTTCAGATAAATTTCAAAATATATGTGTGGTGGGAGATGATGCACAAAGTATTTATGCCTTCCGAGGCGCGAACATCAATAATATTTTAAATTTTCAAAAAGATTATGACGATGTAAAAGTATTTCGCCTTGAGCAGAATTACCGTTCAACTAAAAACATAGTAAATGCTGCAAATAGTATCATTGAAAAAAACAAAACCAGACTAGATAAGATAGTTTGGACCGCAAATGACGAAGGTGCTAAAATACTTGTAAACCGCACAATGACAGATGGTGATGAAGGTAGATTTGTGGCGAGTTCTATCTTTGAAAATAAAATGAACCACCAATTACACGATGGCGATTTTGCGGTTTTATACAGAACAAATGCACAAAGTAGAGCGATAGAAGACGCCTTGCGAAAGAAAGATATTCCGTATAGAATTTACGGTGGGCTTAGCTTTTACCAACGCAAGGAAATAAAAGATGTATTGGCTTATTTACGTCTTGTATTAAACCCAAAGGATGAAGAAGCACTAAAACGCGTTATAAATTATCCGGCAAGAGGAATAGGAAATACAACCATAGAACGCCTAATTGTGGCTGCAAACCATTACAATAGGTCGATTTTTGAAGTGATGAAAAACATAGATAAAATTGATTTAAAGATGAATTCTGGCACCAAGACCAAATTGCAGGATTTTGTGACTATGGTTGAAAGCTTTCAAGTTTTAAATGCAAATTACGACGCCTTTACAATTACCGAACACGTTTCTAAGAAAACAGGATTACTTCAAGAATTAAAAAAAGATGGTACTCCAGAAGGGATAGCGCGTATAGAAAACATTGAAGAGTTGCTAAACGGAATGCGCGATTTTGTGGAAGAACAAAAAGAAATAGCCGATGCTACAGGCTCGCTTTCAGAATTTATGGAGGATGTAGCTCTAGCAACAGATTTGGACAACGATAAAGGCGATGACGACCGTGTAGCTTTAATGACAATCCACTTAGCAAAAGGCTTAGAGTTTCCGTATGTGTATATAGTAGGGATGGAGGAAGAACTGTTTCCTAGTGGTATGAGTATGAACACACGTAGTGAACTGGAAGAAGAACGCAGGTTGTTTTATGTAGCGCTAACACGTGCCGAAAAACAAGCGTATTTAACCTATACCCAATCACGCTATAGATGGGGGAAACTCATAGATGCCGAACCAAGTAGGTTTATAGAAGAAATAGACGAAAGCTTTTTAGAGTATCTAACACCCATTACAGAAAACAGATACAAACCACTACTTGATGCAGATATTTTTGATGAGGTAGACCACAGTAAACTGCGACTTAAAAAGCCAATGGCTGGTAAACCTCCTTTGGGACCTACTGAAGCTCAGTTGCGAAAATTGAGAAGACTTAAACCCGTAACTAGCGACACAGATAAAAACTTTAATGCCAATGATGCTAACCTAATGGTAGGAACAATGGTAGAACACGTTCGCTTTGGAAAAGGAAAAATATTAAAAGTTGAAGGCGTTGGTGCCGATACAAAAGCCGAAATAGATTTTGAAAATGGAGGGCTTAAAAAACTATTACTTCGTTTTGCAAAGCTGAAAGTTCTCGGTTAATTTCTTCATATAAAATTATTAAATTTAACTCATGGCAGAATTCATAAAAATTTACGAAGAAAACCCAAATCCAAAGGAAATAAAACGTGTTGTAAAAATTCTTCGCGATGGGGGAGTGATAATATATCCAAGCGATACTGTATACGCTTTGGGCTGCGATATTAAGAACAACCGCGCAATGGAACGCGTGGCTCAATTACGAGGCGTAAAGCTAGAAAAAGCTAACTTTTCGTTTGTATGTGAAGACTTAAGCAACCTTAGCGACTATGTAAAACAAATAGATACACCAACATTTAAAATATTAAAACGAAACCTTCCTGGGCCCTATACTTTTATACTTCCAGGAAATAATAACCTTCCTACAGTCTTTAAAAAGAAAAAAGAAGTGGGTATACGCGTACCAAATAACGCTATAACCCTTGCTATTGTTCAGGAATTGGGTAACCCTATTATCTCTACCTCCATAAAAGATGAAGATGAGGTAATAGAATACACTACAGACCCAGAGCTTATACTCGAAAAATGGGACAAGCTTGTAGATTTAGTTGTAGATGGTGGCTATGGCGGTAACATACCGTCTACAGTTATAGATCTTACAGGACAGGAGCCTCTTGTGGTTCGTGAAGGTAAAGGGAGTCTAGAACTCTAATGCTTTGCCGCTTGTTTCTTTTCAAATTCTGAAAGTAAATAACGCGTTTGGCTGTTTAGCTTTTTCTTAAAAAACGAAGTCCAGCCCATCAATAGCCCTTTCGTTCCTAAAGCTTGTTTAGACCAACTATAGAGATTAAAACAATCTTCGTGATAAATAATCTTGCCGTCCTTAAACTTAAAGCTAGCATCTACTTTATTGTGAACTTTTCTAGCCGTCTTACTGAAAGTGTAAAAAGCTTCCCAATGTGCAGACCCCGATTCTGGAGTGTAAATTATTTTTGAAGCTATTACTTTAAAGCTTTTACCTTTTTGAGTCTGGCAGAGCATTCGCCACATATTCTTTGCTTGTTCGCCCTGTAAAACCCCAAATGCAGGATCTTTAAATGTTACCTCGTCGTGATAATAGTGTACCATACGCTCAGCATCTAAATCTGTAAAAGCTTGGTAAAATTTTTCTAAACTGTTTAATTCCTTATCGCTAATGATTTCTAGGGTATTTAATGTGTTATTATTTGAGAAGATGCTGTAAACCTCTGTAGATATTCTTTTCTAAAATATCTTCAGTGCCATCTGCTAAGAACATTTTCTTTATGTTTTCAAATAGAATTGAGATTTCTTGTTTTGAATAATCAAAACGGTCAACTGTGTGTTGTATTTTTTGAATTTGTTGGTAATCATTGTCGCCTTCAAACTCCTTATGGATTTTTTTATACTTCTCTTTACCTACCTTTTCTTTAATAAAATCTTTTTCTTCTTTGGTTTCTATAAAATTGGCGTTTGCGCAATAAAGTAAGATATAAGCTTTAAGCTCCTCACGAGTCCAGTTGGTGATAAATTCATTCATTGTATTGAAATTTGGTTGTTTTTTATATTCTATACTAAGATACAAAATAAGGTAAAGTTTTTCCCGAAAATCCAATAAAAAACCCAGCCTTTTTTAGACTGGGTTTATGTTTATTAAAGCTTCAGAAATTATTTTCCGCTTGCTTCTAGCGTTTTCATTTCTTTTTCAATCATATCGTAAAACTGATCAATTTTAGGTAAAACCAAGATACGAGTACGTCTGTTTGTCGCTCTGTTTTCGGCAGTAGTGTTTGGTACTAATGGCACGTATTCTGCACGTCCAGCAGCAACTAAACGAGAAGGTGCTACTCCTAAGTTTTGAAGTTCTCTTACAATTGCTGTAGCGCGTTTTACACTTAAATCCCAGTTGTCTAACAATTCGCCTCTTTTTCCGTAAGGTACGTTGTCTGTATGACCTTCAACCATAGCTTCAAAGTCTGGCTTGCCGTTAATTACCTTAGCAACCTTACCTAAAATCTCTGTTGCTCTACCAGATATTTGGTAGCTTCCACTCTTAAAGATTACCTTGTCTGAAAGTGAAATGTAAACAACTCCTTTTTCAACATTTATTTCAATGTCTGGATCGTTAATACCTACTTCTTTCTTAAGACTAGTAACTAAAGCAAGTGTAACACTGTCTTTCTTGTTAAGAGCATCTTGTAAACGAGTAATCTTAAGATCTTTTTCTTTTAAGCTCTCTAAAGATTTCTCTAGGTTAGTTGCACCTTTAGAAGTTAGCATTGTAAGATCTTTAGAACTCTGTATAAGCGCTTCATTTGTGGTTTTCATATCTGCTAGACGCTCCTCAAGTGCTTTCGCTCGTGCTGTAGCAGCTGCTCTTTCAGTAAGACAGTCGTTAAGCTTAACGGTAGCCGTGTTTAACAAATCTTGAGTGTTCTTTTGTTTCGCTTCTAGTTCAGCGTATTTCTTGCTCGATACACAAGAGGTAAAAGCCAGACTAGAGCATACTGCAAGAATCAATAGTTTTTTCATAATTTTTATTAGTTATTTATTGTTAGTATTACAAAATGTGGTTATCAAATTATAGACCAAAATTATTAAATAGGCATCGCTTTTTAAAACCATTAACAATAATTTATGCTATAGATTGTAAAAATACGCTTTTTTAACTATAAAATACTGATATACAATAGATTTGATTTTAAAATATTTAAAGGAAGAAACCGTGTTTTTTCGCTTTTTTAGAAACTTTGGTATCAAAGCGTAAAAACCGAAATGCGATTTTATAACCGCGATAAAATGTGCTGGTTTCCCTTGAAGTAAAAACTGAACTGCGGCAAGCCCATCGAGTAGCATTCGTGTAAAAAGAATGAAAAATACTTTTGTGCCACTTATGTTTTTTAAAAGGTTTAAAAGTGAATTCCGGAAATTGTAATACGTTTTTTTAGGGTTTAAAGTGGCTAGTGTAGCACCACCCAGATGATAAACCGTGGAAGCACCAATATAAAGTACCTCATATCCTTTAGATTGAATTCGCCAGCACAAATCTATTTCTTCTTGATGCGCAAAAAAATCTTCGTCTAATCCGCCTACTTGCCAGTAAGCTTCAGCTCTTATAAACAAACAAGCCCCCGAAGCCCAAAATATAGGGAGGGTGTCATCGTACTGCCCAATATCCTTTTCTAAAGTGTTAAATATACGTCCGCGGCAATACGGATAACCGTATTTATCTATAAATCCACCTGCAGCACCTGCGTATTCAAAGTAATCTTTGTTTTTATAATCTAGTATTTTAGGTTGTGCGGCGGCAAGTAATTTGTTTTTTTCAAACTCGGTGATTACAGGTTGTAACCAGTTATCGGTAACTTCTACATCGCTATTGAGTAAAACGTAAACATCTTCGGTAAGGGTTTTTAAAGCGTCGTTATAGCCTTTGGCATACCCGCCATTTACTTTGTTTTGAATAATTTTTACCGAAGGGAAATTTTCAGAAATAAATGAAACTGAATCGTCTGTAGAAGCATTGTCTGCTACATATACCGTAGCTTGTTCAGAATATTTCACCACAGAAGGGAGAAACTCTTCCAGTAAATTCTTTCCATTCCAATTTAAGATGACTACAGCTACTCTCACGGGGTAAATTTAGTTAAAAAAGTATGCCTCTGAAGATGCTTCTTCCAGTTTTTCTAGATTTTTTAGATAGATTTCAGAAATAAGTTAGTGTAAACAAGTTGTCTGCTTTAATGAATTACTTATAGTCTGGTATGCTTTCTAAAAACACATAACGTTTTTCTTCAAAGTCCATTTTGCAATAGTAATGTTCTAATCCGTTGGAGACCATTAAAAATTGAGCTTCTAGGGCTAAATTGTATCGCGCAACTTGGTCAAAAGTGTCTTGAGTGATAGCAATAGTAGGCGCTTTGCACTCTACAATTAAAAAAATACTGCCGTCATTGTTAAAAACAACTACATCATAACGCTTTACAGTGTTGTTTAGTTTTAATTGCTTTTCAACGTTTATAAGGCTTTTAGGGTAGTTTTTTTCCTTTATAAGAAATTGGACAAGGTTAATTCTTACCCATTCTTCGGGGGTGAGAACCACGAATTTTTTTCTGATTTCATCAAAAACCAACGTTTTATTTTCGCTACTTTTGAAACGAAAAGAATATTCAGGGAAGTTTAGTTTTTGCATATGCAAAGATTCAAAATTTATAATTTAAAATAAACGCCTTCAATTTAAAAATTGTCATTTCTATTATATGCCACTCGATAAAGTAAAAGCTATAATTTCAGATATAAAAAAAGGAAACATAAAACCTATCTATTTTTTAATGGGTGAAGAGCCTTATTATATAGATGGTATCTCAAACTATATAGAGAATACTATTTTATCTGAAGAAGAGAAGGGGTTTAATCAAATGACGCTTTACGGGCGTGATATTAGTATAGAAGATATAGTGAGTAATGCGAAGCGTTACCCAATGATGGCAGAAAGACAAGTGCTTATAGTAAAAGAAGCTCAAGACCTTCATCGCACTATAGAAAACCTAGTTAGCTATGCCGAAAACCCGCAACCCACTACCGTTTTAGTACTGTGTTACAAGTATAAAAAACTGGATAAGCGTAAAAAACTAATAAAAGCAATTACTAAAACAGGGGTAGTTTTTGAAAGTAAGAAACTATACGACAACCAAGTGCCAGACTGGATAAAACGCGTTTTGGCAGGTAAAGGGTATACAATTACACCTAAAGCATCACTGATGCTCGTAGAATTTCTGGGAAATGATTTAAGTAAAGTAAACAACGAACTGGAAAAACTACAACTTATATTAAAACCCGGTGAACAAATAACTCCTCAAATAATAGAGGAAAATATAGGGATTAGTAAAGATTTCAACAATTTTGAGTTGCAGAATGCTATAGGCGAAAAAAACATTAAAAAGGCTTATGCTATAATTCAATACTTTTCGCAAAACCCTAAAAACAATCCGTTGTTGATGACAACTGCATTGCTTTACGGTTTTTTTTCAAAATTGCTAAAATATCACGCCTTAACTAATAAAGGTGATGCAGCACGTACACTGGGAATTAACCCGTATTTCGTAAAAGATTATCAGACCGCAGCACGTAATTACCCTATGAAAAAAGTAAGCGCCATTATAGGGGCAATTCGCGAAATAGATATGAAAGGTAAAGGCGTAGGCGCTGCCAATCTACCACAAGCAGATTTGCTAAAGGAATTGTTGCTGAAGATTTTTAATTAAAAACCAACAACCAACAACCAACAACCAACAACTAGCAACCAACAGCTACTTCTTATCTATAGAATACTTTCCTGCTCCCAAAAGCGCAATTGCTGTAAAGGCAGCTAAGTAAAGGATAGCCATTTCTTTCGTCTTTAATGGATCTGCGGCGTGTACAACAAAAGCAGCTATAGCCATAGTAATTATTACAGGTATAGCACTCCATTTTGTTTTAAAGCCTATAAGTACTAATACAGGAAAAAACACTTCGCATAACACTGCCAATACTAAGGTTGCAGGTTCGCCAATACCAATAGGGTTTCCGAAAGAAAAATCGCCAGAAAGCATTTTTAAAAGTTTAGGGATTCCGTGTGTTAACATCAGTCCGCTAAAAACTACGCGTAGTACTAGCAAGCCTAAATTGTGTGCTGTGGTGTTATTCATATAAATATATTTTAAAAAAGATCGTTTCGAAAATACTCATTTTTTTAAAAGTAAGTACAGTTAACTCTCAATTTACACTAGCTTAAAATTAAAGAGGTGTTTTCTTATAAATTCGATTATTTCTTCATTTAAAGGTAAAGTTCATTTAAAATGAATGCTAGAAAGGCAGCCTAATTTAGCGGAAAATTTTAAAAACGATATTTAAATGAAACAACTTTCACTTTTCACACTCTTAGTTTGTAGTGCTTTTACATTTGCGCAAGAAGCTTTAGTGCCAGCTTCAGTAAATGAGGCTTCAAATAATCATCAACCTAGAGCAATAGCGGCTTCAGACTTAAGTATTACCGAAATATTTTCTGGTCAATATGGAGCAGATTTAACCGCAGACTGGTTTGAAATTAAGAATAACGGAGCTTCAGCTTGGGTTTCGGGTGTAAACGGAGATTTGTACTACGATGATGAATCTGCAGATGCTACAACCGCAGATCTTATTGAAGGTATTTCAAGTATTCAGCCGGGTGGATTTGCAATCGTTTTAATAGGTGATGCAACCGATGTAGCAACTTTTACAACTGTATGGAGCCAAGTAATAGACCTTACTAATGTTGAGGTTGGATATACAGATGGTGCTGGCCTTGGTGCTGGCGGCGATGCAGTAAATATTTGGGAAGGAGACCCATTGGCAAGCGCGCCAATAAGCACAGCTTCTTATCCAGATACAGGGGCAAACGACGGTCAGTCTTACGATGTTGAGCTAGCAGCATTCAGTATAGTTGGTAATGCCAATGGAGCCGTAGAAACAATAGATAAAGCAGGTGATGCTGGAGATGTACCAAATATTGGGTCGCCAGGAAATGGTGTACAACTAAATACAGTTAGCGTACAGTTTGACGCTTCTTATGTTTCTGTTTCTGAAGATGCGACCTCTGTTACCATTAATGTACAGGTTTCGCAAGCACCTACCCTAAGTGGTACTGTAGATGTAAGCCTTATGCCTGGAGGAACCGCAGTAGAAGGAACCGACTTTAGCTTTTCGGCTCCCCAAACACTTACTTTTGCAGCAGGAAGTACAGCTTCACAATCTGTGACTATACCTATTATAGACAATACAACAGATGGAAGCGATTTGTTTTTTGTGCTTTCCCTTGCAAACGAGTCTAGTGTAAGCGTAGGAACTACTAATGTTTTTTCGGTTTATATACTTGATGATGATACAGTTGTTCCGGCTGGAGATGCTACAGAGCTTGATGTTAATTACCTTACTAGCTATCTAGTAGATGCTAATGGAACAGCAGAAATTACTGCCTTCGACCCAACTACAAAACGTCTTTTTGTAACTAATGCAGATGCTATAGAAGTCTTAGACTTTTCAGATCCTGAAAACATTAGCTCTCTAGCAACAGTAGATATTACAGCTTTTGGGAGCGCTGTGCAAAGTGTAAGTGTAAGCAATGGTATGGTTGCAGCCGCTATTGCAGCAAACAATCCACTGGATAACGGTTTTGTGGTCTTAGCAGATACAGATGGTAATAACACTACTGTATTAGAAGTTGGCTCATTGCCAGATATGCTAACTTTTTCGCCAGATGGCACTATGCTTTTAGTTGCAAATGAAGGGCAGCCAAGTGACGATTATACTATAGACCCTGAAGGTTCTGTGTCTGTTATAGATGTTACTGCTGGCTTAGGCAATATTAGCCAAGCAGACGTTACAACCTTAACGTTTAATGCATTCAATTCGCAACAAGCTGCGTTAGTAGCTTCGGGAGTTCGTGTTTTTGGTCCAGGGGCAACCGTTTCGCAAGATATGGAACCTGAATATATAGCTGTTTCAGACGATTCAAAAATGGCTTATGTAACCCTTCAGGAAAATAATGCTTATGCTACTGTAGACCTTACTACTATGGAGATTACCGCAATTACTTCCTTCGGAACAAAAGACCACAGTCTTTCATACAACTCTTTAGACACTTCAGACGAAACAGATTTTATATTTAACGCTTCTTGGCCAGTAAAAGGCTTGTATATGCCAGATGCTATTTCATATTACACCGCAAATGGAACAGGGTATATAGTAACAGCAAACGAAGGTGATGCACGCGATTACGACGGTTATGAAGAAGAAAAAAAGCTAGGAGATTCAGATTATAATTTAGACCCAGCTGTTTTTTCAGATATCGATATACTAGCTTTAGCGACTAATCTTGGAGATATTAATGTTACTGCAGCTTCTGGAGATGCCGATGGCGATGGTTTATACGAAGAGATTCACGTTTTTGGAGCTCGTTCTTTCAGTATTTTTGAAGCTGAAACAGGAAACTTAGTCTACGATAGTGGTAATGACTTTGAAGTAATTACAGCAGCCGACACTACTTATGGAGGTATTTTTAATGCGAGTAATGAAAACAACAGCTTTAAAAACCGAAGCGATAATAAAGGCCCAGAACCAGAAGGGGTTACTGTTAAGCAAATAGGAACTGAAGTATATGCCTTTATCTTACTAGAAAGAGTAGGAGGTATGATGGTTTACAATATTACAGACCCTATTAACCCAGTATATCTGCAATACTTAAATAGTAGAGGCAATGTAGCTGGAGATCCCGAAAGTGGCGATTTAGGCCCTGAAGGTGTTGTTTTTATAGATGCAGCAGATAGCCCTACGGCTAAACCAATGGTAATACTATCTAATGAAGTGAGCGCAACTTTAAGTATCTATACTTTAGATAATGTACTTTCTGTAAACGAAAACGAATTTTTAAACACAGATAGCTTTAGCGTATTTCCTAACCCTGCAAAAGACCTAGTGTTTTTTAGCAAACCAGACACCTATGTAGTTTACGATATGCTTGGGCGTATGGTTATTTCGGAGAAAGAAGTGGCTTCAATAAACATCGCTGGTCTTAATGCCGGCACCTATATAATTAAAAATTCAAAGGGAGTTTCACAAAAGTTGATTGTTAAGTAGTTTTTATTTTTTTAAATGTTGAATTTTTAAGCTAGAAAACCGCTTCTTTAAATAGAAGCGGTTTTTGTTTTTAAGTGTATTTTTGCCGTTTAAATATTTATTGATGACAAAAATTAAAGCTTGGTTTGCGGCAGCTAGATTACGAACCTTACCGTTATCTGTTTCTGGTATAATTGTAGGAGCAACAATTGGTTTTTCAAAAACACTTATAGAGAAAATTGAAAAAGTAGAAATAGAATTTGACGGTTTAGTTTGTTTCGCTTATACTTCAATTTTTGAATCTCCTATTTTTTGGTTGGCTATTGCAGTTACCGTTGGTTTCCAGGTTTTATCGAACTTTGCAAACGATTATGGCGATGGTATACGCGGTACAGATGCCAAGAGAGAAGGTGAAAAACGAATGGTAGCTTCGGGAGTTATTTCGCCCAAACAGATGAAAATAGGTATGTTTATTACCGGGATTATCACTTTCTTTTTAGCGACCATACTAATTTTTTTAGCCTTTGGAAATGCTAATTTCATTATCTCCTTTGTGTTTTTTAACCTTACCATTGTTTCTATTATAGCTGCAGTAAAATATACCGTTGGCAAGAAAGCCTACGGCTATTCTGGCTTAGGCGATGTTTTTGTCTTTCTGTTTTTTGGGCTTTTAAGTGTTTTAGGAAGTTACTACCTCTTTACTCATAGTCTAGAATGGCAATTGTTGTTGCCAGCTACAGCTATAGGCTTATTTAGTACTGCCGTTCTTAACCTAAACAATATGCGCGATATACATAACGATACCGAAGTAGGTAAAAACACTTTGGTCGTAAAACTAGGAATAGCGAAAGCCAAGAGATACCACGCTTTTTTGTTGCTCTTCGGAATGCTTTGCGCTATATTTTATAGTTGTTTAAACTATAACGAACCACTGCAGTTTGTATATGTAGTGGCTTTTATTCCTTTTCTCTTAAATTTGAAAACAGTTTTTAAAAATAAAACCCCTAAATTATTGGATGGTGAATTAAAGAAGGTTGCTTTAAGTACCTTTTTGTTTGCTATCTTGTTTAGTATATTTATCTAATAAAACACTAAAGATGAAAATTACATTTTACGGTCACAACTGTCTTGGTCTTGAAATAAAAGGGAAGCATATATTGGTAGATCCTTTTATTACAGGGAATGCCCTTGCAAACGATAAAATAGATATCAATACCTTAAAGGCAGATTATATACTATTAACACACGCCCATCAAGACCACACTCTAGATGCCGAAGCAATTGCTAAAAACACTTCTGCTGTAATTGTCAGTAATTTTGAAATTGCAACTCATTACGAAGCAAAAGGTATAGAAGTTCACCCAATGAACCACGGCGGAAGCTGGAAGTTTGAATTTGGAAAAGTAAAATACGTAAACGCTATCCATACTAGTAGCTTTGCTGATGGCAGCTATGGAGGCCAACCAGGAGGCTTTGTAATAGAAGGAGAGCATAAAAACATCTATATAGCTGGAGATACTGCTTTAACGATGGATATGAAACTAATCCCTATGCAAACAAAACTAGACCTTGCTATCCTTCCTATAGGCGATAACTTTACTATGGGAGTAGACGAAGCGCTTATTGCTAGTAATTTTGTGCAATGCGATAAAGTGCTTGGCGTGCACTACGATACCTTTGGATATATTGAAATAGACCACGAAGAAGCAAAACGCAAGTTTTACGATGCAGACAAAGATTTAATGCTTCTTGAAATTGGGGAATCTATAGAACTATAATTTGATTATTAGATTTTTAGAAATAACAGTAGATCCTGCTACTTAATGAAACGCAGTTGCTTATAGCTAACGATTTAGGCTTTTTTAAAGTGAAAGATTTAGCCTACTTTCTTTTAAAGCTGAAAATGACTTTAAAATTTAAATCAACCCTTAATTAATCTCAATCAATTCAACAATCCATCTTGAAGGCTACATTTAAAAAACACATATTAAACTTTAAACGTCCTAGCGGTACTTCGCGTGGGGTTTTAAATACTAAAGAAACTTACTTCCTTATTCTAAATACTGAAGAAAATTATGGCGTGGGAGAATGTGGACTACTGCGTGGCTTGAGTATAGACGATCGCCCAGACTATTCTGAAAAACTGCAATGGGTTTGTGAAAACATAGGTTTAGGCGAAGAAAAACTATATAATGCTCTTATAGAATTCCCTTCAATACAGCTGGGTGTAGAAACAGCCTTTAAATCGCTGGAAGCTAAAGATCCTTTTGTGTTATTTCCTTCAAAATTTACTGAAAGCGAAGCTTCTATCCCAATAAACGGCTTAGTGTGGATGGGAGATAAAGCGTTTATGAAAGAGCAGATTACAGAAAAGCTAAAGAATGGCTTCAGCTGTATAAAAATGAAAATAGGCGCTATAGATTTTAAAACCGAAATAGACCTCTTAAAATCTATTCGAAACGAATTTTCGGCTCAGGAAGTTGAATTGCGCGTAGATGCAAATGGCGCATTTTCTACTTCAGAAGCTTTAGAAAAACTAAAAGTACTTTCAGATTTGCAATTGCATTCTATAGAACAACCTATTAAACAAGGGCAATGGCAAGAAATGGCAAGACTCTGTGAGGATACGCCACTCCCCATAGCACTAGACGAGGAGCTGATAGGGGTGTTTTCAGAAGAAGAAAAAGATAAATTACTCGATACCATAAACCCTCAATACATTATCTTAAAACCATCGTTGATTGGCGGTTTCCGCGGAAGTGATTCCTGGATTCACTTAGCCGAAAAAAGCAATATAGGATGGTGGATAACCTCTGCTTTAGAGAGCAATATAGGTTTAAACGCCATTTCGCAATATACTTACACAAAAAATAGTAAATTGCCGCAAGGTTTGGGCACAGGCAGCCTTTACACAAATAATATAGAAAGTCCATTAAAAGTTTTAAACGGGGCCTTACATTACGATTCTTCAAATATTTGGGAGTTTAAAACGTAGGATCGAATGTAAAAAATTATCTCACATCTCATATCTCATATCTAAAACTAAAACTAAAATCTAAAGAATGTACATACAACAAGCCTTTAAATCTTATCACGAATGGTGGCGTTACCTAGTAGGTTTTTTTATTATATTTTTTGCTAGTCAGCTAGGGTCAATACCGTTATTAATTGCGGTAATGTTTAAAGTAATGGAAGACGGTGGGAATATATTTTCTATCGAGGACCCAAATGTAATGATGACGGTCTTAGAACCTAATCTCACTTTGTTTTTAATGTTGCTCAGTTTTGCTATTGGTTTAGTGGCTGTTTTCTTTGTTGCTCGTTATTTACACAAGCAATCGTTTGTAGCGCTTACCACTTCGCGTAAAAAAGTAGACTGGGGGCGTTTTTTCTTTGGCTTTGGGCTTATTGCCATCACAACCATTGTTGTTACTGGACTGGATTATTACAGCAATCCACAAGATTATGAATTACAATTTAACTTAGTGCCCTTTTTAATACTTGCTGTCATAGCAATTACAATGATACCATTGCAAACAAGTTTTGAAGAGTACCTGTTTCGCGGTTATTTAATGCAGGGAATAGGTGTATTGTCTAAAAATAGATGGTTGCCACTTATAGCTACTTCAGTGGTTTTTGGAGCGCTGCACTTGGCAAATCCAGAAGTAGATAAACTGGGCAATATTATTATGGTTTACTATATAGGAACCGGTTTTTTTCTAGGTATTATGACCTTGATGGACGAAGGTATGGAGCTCGCTCTTGGTTTTCACGCAGGTAATAACTTAGTAACGGCGCTACTAGTTACGGCAGACTGGACCGTTTTTAAAACACCTTCTATATTAAAAGATATTTCGGAGCCCACAGCAGGTTTTAACGTAATAGCTCCCGTACTTATACTGTATCCTATATTCCTACTTATTATGGCTTGGCGCTATAAATGGACCGATTGGGGAGGGAAGCTCTTTGGAAAAGTAGAAGAACCTATTGCTATAGCCGAAGAAAACACCCAAGATTCAACTTTTATAGAATAGTGAAACAGCTACTGCATCCTAGTTTTAAATTAAACGGTAAAGCATTCCCAACAGTTGAAGCTTTAACGAAACAAGCTGCTTATTTAATTAATAAGGGTACAGATGAAGAGGTTTCCATAGGGAAATTTATTTCAGAATGGCTAAACGATACTGATGTTATAAGAGTGAAAACTTCAGGGTCTACGGGTGTTCCAAAAAATATTTCACTTCAAAAAAAGCATGTTTTTAACAGTGCCGAAGCCACGGTAAACTATTTCAACTTAAAAGAAAACAGCAAAGCGCTATTGTGTATGCCCGCTGCTTATATAGCTGGTAAAATGATGCTTGTACGCGCTATGATTGCCGGTTGGGATTTGCATACTGTTTTGCCAGCGAAATCACCTTTGGAGAAAGTGACAACCAATTTCGATTTTTCGGCTATGGTGCCTTACCAAGTGTTTTATTCGTTAAAAGACTTACACAAAGTAAAAAAGCTGCTAATAGGAGGTGGGGCAGTAACTTCAGACTTAGAGAAACAATTGCAACAATGTGATACCGCTGTGTTTGCAAGCTATGGCATGACCGAAACCATAAGCCATATTGCGGTGCGTTCATTAAATGGCAAAAATAAATCTGAAGTGTTTAATGCACTTCCCCATGTTAGTTTTTCGCAGACCGATAGCGGTTGTTTGCAGATTCATGCTTTAAAAATTTCCGAAGCTATTGTTGTCACTAATGATGTGGTGGAGCTTGTTTCACCAACGTCATTCAAATTTTTAGGAAGAATAGACAATGTAATTAATTCTGGAGGACTTAAAATACATCCAGAAGTTGTAGAAGAAAAGCTTTCAGCATTTATAGACATTCCGTTTTTTATAGCTTCAGAAGAAGATGAGGCACTTGGCAATAGAGTTATATTGATTCTTGAAAGTGAGAATCCAGTAGCGCTAGAAGCGTTTACAGAAGCTTTTAAGTCACTTGTAGCTTACGAGAAGCCTAAAGCTGTTTATAATACCTCCCAGTTTGTATATACCGAAACAGCTAAGATTAAGAGAGCTGAGGTTTTAAAAACTCTTTTTAACAAGTAAAGTAATCTTTTCAATAGTTATTATACTATAAAAAAACACTCAGCTTAATTATCAATTTAAATGATAGACCGAGTGTTTTTTAAAAAGTATTTTTTTTGTGAATTACACCTGTATAACCCCTAAATTAAACGTTTTTTCAATAGGAGCGTGGTTAGCAGCTTCTATACCCATAGAAATCCATTTTCTAGTGTCTAAAGGGTCTATAACTGCATCTGTCCATAATCTAGAAGCCGCATAATAAGGTGATATCTGCTTGTCGTAACGCGCTTTAATCTTGTTGTACAGTTCTTCTTCAACTTCGGGAGTAATAGTTTCGCCTTTCTTTTTAAGTGAAGCAGTTTCTATTTGCAGCAATACTTTAGCGGCACTGTTACCGCTCATTACCGCAAGCTCTGCACTAGGCCAGGCTACTATCAATCTAGGGTCGTAGGCCTTACCACACATAGCGTAATTACCTGCGCCATAACTATTGCCAATTACAATAGTAAATTTTGGTACAACACTATTACTTACAGCATTTACCATTTTTGCACCATCTTTTATAATACCCCCGTGCTCGCTTTTACTACCTACCATAAAACCAGTTACGTCTTGTAAAAAAACAAGAGGTATTTTCTTTTGATTGCAATTTGCTATAAATCGTGTGGCTTTATCTGCGCTATCGCTGTAAATAACACCGCCAAATTGCATCTCGCTAGGCTTGGTTTTGGCTTTTGTGGTTTTAACTAAGGTGCGTTGGTTGGCAACAATACCTACTGCCCAACCGTCAATACGAGCATAAGCAGTAATAATTGTTTGTCCGTAGCCTTCTTTGTATTCATCAAACTCACTATTGTCTACGAGGCGTTTTATAATTTCGCGCATATCGTATTGTTCGGCACGCGATTTTGGTAAAATTCCGTAGATATCTTCTTGGTTTTCTTTTGGTTTTAACGCCTTTACACGGTTAAAGCCAGCTTTGTTAAAATCGCCAATTTTAGAGACTATGTTTTTAATTTTATCCAGTGCGTCTTTATCGTCTTTGGCTTTATAATCTGTAACCCCGCTTACTTCGCAATGCGTTGTAGCACCACCAAGGGTTTCATTGTCTATAGATTCGCCTATAGCCGCTTTTACAAGATAGCTACCAGCAAGAAATATACTCGCTGTTTTATCTACAATTAAGGCCTCATCGCTCATAATAGGGAGGTAAGCTCCACCCGCTACACAACTGCCCATTACAGCAGCAATTTGTGTGATGCCCATGCTGCTCATAACAGCATTATTTCTAAAAATTCTACCAAAGTGCTCCTTATCAGGAAAAATCTCGTCCTGCATAGGTAAATAAACCCCGGCACTATCTACAAGGTAAATGATAGGTAATCTATTTTCAATAGAAATTTCTTGGGCTCTTAAATTTTTCTTAGCCGTGATAGGAAACCAGGCACCAGCTTTTACTGTTGCATCATTAGCAACAACTATACACTGCTTGCCTTTTACATAACCAATCTTTACAACCACACCACCACTAGGTGCCCCACCGTGTTCCTCATACATACCGTCGCCTACAAAAGCGCCAATTTCTACACTTGGTAGCTTTGGGTCTAGTAAATACGCTATACGCTCACGAGCAGTAAGTTTGCCTTGGGCATGCTGTTTGTCTATTCGTTTCTGGCCTCCGCCAAGCTTAACTTTTACTAGTCTGTTTTTTAAATCTGAAACTAGTAATTTATTGTGATCTTCGTTTATATTGAAGTTTAAATCCATGTAAATGTTTATTTGCGCTAAAATACAAAATGCCACTAATTCATTTTGGTTATACTCTTAAAATATTAAAGATTTGTTTTGGCAAAACACAGTAATGCTCCTATTTAGTTTTAATAGCGGAAGTTTAAATGCTATTTACTTTAATCAAGCCTATAGAAACCCAAAGAGTCTAAAAGTATTTTTTAAACAGAATATACTATCTTTGCAGCCCAATAAATACTATGGAAACATCAAATAAAGTCGCTTTTTATACACTGGGCTGTAAGCTTAATTTTAGTGAAACTTCTACTATTGCTAGAGATTTTGAAGGTGAAGGCTTTCAGCGTGTTGATTTTTCTGAAAAAGCAGCTGTTTATGTTATAAATACCTGTAGTGTAACTGAAAATGCCGATAAGCGATTTAAATCTATCGTAAAGCAAGCACAGAAAGCTAATCCCGATGCTTTTGTAGCTGCAGTGGGCTGTTATGCACAACTAAAACCCCATGAGTTAGCAGATGTAGATGGCGTAGATTTGGTTTTGGGAGCAACAGAAAAATTTAAACTTACCAGTTATATAAACGACCTTTTATCGCGTCCAGAACGCAGTAGAGGTGCTGGCGAAGTGCATTCCTGCGAAATTGAAGAAGCAGATTTTTATGTGGGTTCGTATTCTATTGGCGATAGAACACGCGCTTTTTTAAAAGTACAAGATGGCTGCGACTATAAATGTACTTATTGTACTATTCCGCTTGCAAGAGGAATCTCCAGAAGCGATACTTTAGAAAATGTACTTAAAAACGCTTCCGAAATCTCCCAACAAGGCATTAAAGAAATTGTTTTAACAGGAGTAAACATAGGTGATTATGGCAAAGGTGAATTTGGAAATAAAAAGCACGAACACACTTTTTTAGAGCTCGTAAAAGCCCTGGATGAAGTTGAAGGAATTGAAAGACTTCGCATATCTTCTATAGAACCTAATCTTCTAAAAAATGAAACCATAGATTTTGTTTCAAAATCGCGAACATTTGTACCTCATTTTCACATTCCACTACAGAGCGGGAGTAATGATATTTTAAAATTGATGCGCCGTCGTTATATGCGTGAACTGTATACCGAACGCGTGGCTAAGATTAGAGAGCTTATGCCGCATGCTTGTATAGGCGTAGATGTAATTGTTGGTTTTCCAGGTGAAACCGAAGCGCGCTTTCTAGAAACCTATCATTTTTTAAACGAATTAGACATCTCCTATTTACACGTTTTTACCTATTCTGAAAGAGATAATACGCCTGCTGCTCAAATGGAAGGAGTGGTGCCTTCAAAAGTGCGTGCTAAACGCAGTAAAATGCTTCGAGGCCTTTCGGCAAAAAAGAGAAGAGCATTTTATGAAAGTCAGTTAGGAAGCACTAGAACCGTTTTATTTGAAGGAGAGAACAAAGAAGGCTATATACACGGTTTTACTGAAAATTATGTAAAAGTAAAAGCCCCTTGGAATCCAGAGTTGGTAAATACCTTGCAACAAATAACCCTTACCGAAATTGATCAGGATGGCTTAGTGCGATTTAAAACAGCAGAGAAGGCAACCGTTTAAATACTAATACCTACGGGTAATAAATCTTTGTATTTCCTACGGTTTTTACGCATAAATCCGGCTATTTCAGGGCTTGTTGGGACAAGGCTAATACCGCGATTTTTTACCTCGTCAAAAACAGCTTTTATAAAGATCTCTCTAAAGCCTTGTTCTTCTAGGTCCTCTGGCATTTCGTATTTTGTAAGGAAAATTTTTCTGTCTTGAAGCGCGTATTCTATGCGTGCCATATTATCGCCAATTTCAAGTTCAAACTGTCTTAAAAATTCGTTGTCGGTAATTTCTACATCTTCAATCATAGGTATTGTTTTATTATTGAAATGAATTTTCAGATAAGTACGCACCTAAATAGAAGCTTTTAAAATACAGGCCGCTGTATTTTAAAGAGCATTTAAGGCGCACATTGCTTTTGGATGTTAGGTTTTTTTTCAAAGTAAATTATAACTGAAACACTTCAGCTTACAAGAAAAGATTATATAATTCTATCTTTGTATTCGTAAATTTACAAATAATCTTTGGGCTTTACTATATTCTTTACAAAAGACTTATGAATTCTAATAAAACACTTGTGTATTTTGTTCCTGGCATGGCCGCTGGATCTGAGATTTTTAGAAATATAAAACTGCCAGAAGATTATGAAATTCATATACTAGAATGGTTAATACCCAACAAAAATGAAAGCTTAGAAGACTATGCCCAGAGAATGGCGCTTCGGGTAAAAGAGGATAATGCTATTTTAATAGGCGTTTCCTTTGGAGGTGTTGTGGTACAAGAAATGAATGCTTTTTTGAATTTAAAGAAACTGATAATTATTTCTAGTGTAAAAGCTGAAACTGAACTCCCACGACGTATGAAGCTCGCAAGTTTCACTAAAGCGTATAAATTAATACCTACAAGTTTGGTGTTAAGTGCAGACGACTTGACTAAATATTCGGTAGGACCCAAATCAAAAAAAAGATTGTCGCTTTACCAGGAATATTTACACGTAAGAGACAAGCAATATTTAGATTGGGCCTTAGAGAAAATGATAAACTGGAGTAGAAAAGAAATTAACCCTGATGTTATTCATATTCACGGGGATAAAGACATGGTGTTTCCCTCAAAATATATTAAAAACTTTATAACTGTTAATGGAGGAACACATATTATGATACTAAACAAAGGGCGTGAAATCTCTAAAATGCTTTTAAAAATATTTGAGGAATAATTATTGCTTTTCCAATATTAAACAGCTAAATTAAATATCTTTATTAAAAAATTATACGAAATGAAAATGATAGGAAAAATAGGTTTGGGTATTGCAATCCTAGCGGTGAGTGCAATTAGTATCCATGCGGTTCAGGACGCACCTACAGACGCAAACCTTGAAAAAAAATTGGTTAATGACTACAATGTTTACGCATTGCCAATGCCAGAAAAATTGGATTTTGCCGGTGAGCCAGTGCCACTTCATAATCCAGACATTCGCGAACGAATGGATAGAGAGTTGTTGGTAAATACCTATTGGCAATCTAATGGGTTGTTGCTTTTTAAGAGAGCAAATAAATACTTCCCGCTTATAGAACCTTTACTTGAAAAATACGGCCTCCCAGACGATTTTAAATATTTGGCTGTAGCCGAAAGTGGATTAGAATACACTAGTTCGCCAGCTGGAGCTTCTGGAATTTGGCATTTTATGAAAGGTACAGGCTTAGAATACGGCCTTGAGATAAACGACTATGTAGATGAGCGCTATAACTTAGAAAAGGCTACGATGGTGGCAGCAGAGTACCTTAAGAAATCTAAAGATAAATTTGGTAGCTGGACGATGGCTGCAGCATCTTATAATGCAGGAGTAGGAGGAATGAACAAACAAATAAATAGACAAAAAGAAACTAGCTATTACGATTTGTTGCTTAATACTGAAACTAGTCGTTATGTATTTAGAATTTTGGCCTTAAAAGAGATCATGAGTAATCCTCAGAAATACGGATTTAACTTTAGAGAGAAGGATTTATACACAAACGTTCCTACTTTTAAAGTTATGGTAGATACTCCTGTTGACGATTGGTCTGAGTGGGTAAAGCAGTACGATATAAACTATAAAATACTGAAACTTCACAACCCTTGGCTTAGAGATACTTATCTTAAAAATGCCTCTAAAAAAGAATACATTATAGAAATTCCTGAAAAGGGATACTACCAATAGGATAACCGCTCAAAAGATAAAAAAACCGTAAGACTTAATGTTTTACGGTTTTTGTTTTGAAGCGAAATGACTTTTATCTTCATCGCCTAAGTTTTTAAGAAGCGATATTCCATTTAAAAATGAACTGTAGTTAAGCTCAAATGATATTTCGTATTTTTCCTTGTAAGGGTGTAATACACCGCGTCTTACATCTAGGATTTGTTTGTTTTCATTTATAAAAAAAGAAGTAGGGAAGCCCAAGCTATGCTTCATTATCTCTACAATATGATCGTTAGTGTTTTCTTGTTCATCTACATAAACGATATTAATTTTTTTAGAGTAAGCATGACTTGTTTTCCGTACATTTTCTTTAGAATCCCAAAATAGAACTACAAAGTCTATGTCTTTGTGGTGTTTTTGTGCAATTTCATTTAAAGCGGGAATTTCACCAACACCAGGGGTACACCAAGAGGCGTAAGTCATCAAGAAAATAGGCTTTTCAAATTTGTAAAGCGTAATCTTCTTACCCGAAACTCTTCTCACCTTAAAATTGTCTAGATAGCTTCCGTTTACAACATTGTTTATAAGCGAATCAAAGAGGAATTCGGCGTATTCAAAATCTTCTTCAGCATAAGCTTTTTGAGATTTTTTAGTGTATTTCTTAATGTTTTTTCCAATGGCTTCAGAAAAAGGGATGCCGTGCTCAATTTGAGATTGTGCAGAAATGGAAAGCAATAAAAATAGATAAAGTAGGTTTCTACCCATACGCTAAGCCTTTCGGCAAAGATAAGGTATTAGTCTGATTCACAACCGTATATTGATAAAAAAAACCTAAAGATAACTAATAGGTAACCTAGCGCTGTAGGGAAGAAAGTTTAGAATCTTCTTCCACCACGGCCACTACGGCCAAATTGCTGGCGTGGTTGTCCCATTTTTTTCATTTGCTGCTTCATCATTTTTATTTGATCGTCCAGCATACCGTGTTTGTCAAGGCTTTTTGCTTCAGCCATAAGCTGTTCTGCTTCGCGCTTGCGGTTTTTAGTCATTGCAATACCAGCAAGATTAAGCTTAGTCATAGCCATATCTGCAGACATATTAAGGCCAAGGCTTTCGGCTTTCTTAAAGTATTTTTCGGCTTCATTCATGTTAGTCTGCGAAATCATTAAGCCATTTAAGTAATTGTAATATCCTTCTTGTTTAGGAACCAATGCAGCAGCAGGATTTTTTATTTTATCCAACCATTTTTTTGCACCTGGAAAGTCTTGTTTGCGAAGACGTAGAAAGGAGAGTAGTATAATCTCATTCTTAAAATATAAGAACACAAACATAGAAGAAAGTAAGATAAACATAATACCGTTACCTATATTTGTTTCTGTAAATTGCCAAACAGCAGCGCCAATTGCTAAAACTGCTAAAATTAATTTTATATTTTTATTGAACATGATTCATTTTTATAATGGGTTGCAAAGGTATAAAAACTAAATACGATTTCAGAAAATTTTATGCCTAGAGGCTAAATTTTGTCAGGTTGTAAGTGCAGATAATATTATTAAAGCGCTTAAGTGTTTTAATAAATACGAAGACATAAAAAACTTTAAAATATTTTTCAAAAAAGGTTTGTCTAAGTGAAAACTTGTTGTATTTTTGCACCCGACTTTTGAGGAAGCCTCTTAAGTTTATGAAATAAGATATTACAGAAGTAAAATATACTATAATGAGCAAAAGAACATTTCAGCCATCAAAGAGAAAAAGAAGAAACAAACACGGTTTTAGAGAGCGTATGGCTTCTGTAAACGGAAGAAAAGTTTTAGCTGCCCGCAGAGCGAAAGGCAGAAAGAAACTATCTGTATCTACTGAAGCTCGTCACAAAAAATAATGTTGATAAGTTATATATAAAAGGTGTTGTTTATCTAAGCAACACCTTTTTTTTATACCCTAGCGCTTCGTAATTTTGCAACACTGAATAAAAACTTATAAAAAATGCCTAAAAATCCTTCCATTAAATCGGTACTTATTATTGGCTCTGGCCCTATTGTTATTGGTCAAGCGTGCGAATTTGACTATTCTGGTTCACAATCTTTGCGCTCACTGCGCGAGGATGGTATAGAAACAGTTTTAATTAACAGTAACCCGGCAACCATAATGACAGACCCTTCTATGGCAGACCATGTTTATCTGTTGCCGCTTACCACAAAATCTATCTTACAGATTTTAAAAGAACACCCTCAGATAGATGCTGTGTTACCTACTATGGGTGGGCAAACAGCCTTAAACTTATGTATAGAAGCTGATGAAAAAGGTATTTGGAAAGACTTTGGAGTAAAATTAATAGGAGTAGATATTAACGCTATTAATATTACCGAAGACAGAGAAGAGTTTAGAGGTTTAATGGAAAAAATAGGGGTTAAGATGGCTCCACAAGCAACAGCAAACTCTTACCTTCAAGGAAAAGAAATAGCACAGGAATTTGGGTTCCCTCTAGTTATTAGAGCTTCTTTTACTTTGGGAGGCGCAGGTGCTTCTATCGTTTATAAAGAAGAAGATTTTGACGAATTGCTCTCTCACGGTCTAGAAATTTCGCCTATACACGAAGTGATGATAGACAAGGCTATGATGGGCTGGAAGGAATATGAGCTAGAGTTACTTCGCGATAAAAACGATAATGTTGTAATTATTTGTACTATAGAAAATATGGACCCTATGGGTATCCATACTGGCGATTCTATAACTGTTGCGCCAGCAATGACCCTTAGTGATAAAACATTCCAGAAAATGCGCGATATGGCTATCCATATGATGCGTAGTATTGGAGATTTTGCAGGAGGTTGTAATGTGCAGTTCGCCGTAAGCCCTGATGAGGAAGAAGATATAATCGCTATTGAAATAAATCCGCGTGTGTCTCGTTCTTCGGCTTTAGCTTCAAAAGCAACGGGTTATCCTATTGCAAAAATTGCAACTAAACTGGCTATAGGCTATAGCTTAGACGAATTAAAAAACCAAATAACAAAATCTACTTCAGCTTTATTTGAGCCTACTTTAGATTATGTTATTGTGAAAATACCACGATGGAATTTTGATAAATTTGAAGGCTCAGACCGTACGTTAGGACTTCAGATGAAATCTGTAGGAGAAGTAATGGGTATTGGTCGTTCTTTTCAAGAAGCGCTTCACAAGGCTACTCAATCTCTAGAGATTAAACGAAACGGAATAGGAGCAGACGGTAAGAGTTATACAAATTACGAACAGATACTCGATAAGCTTAAAAATGCTAGTTGGGATCGTGTTTTTGTTATTTACGATGCTATACAAATAGGGATTCCACTAAGCAGAATACACGAAATTACCAAGATAGATATGTGGTTCCTTCGTCAGTACGAAGAGTTGTATCTACTGGAAAAAGAAATCTCAAAGCACACTTTAGAAACTTTGCCAAGAGAGTTATTACTCGAGGCAAAACAAAAAGGGTATGGGGATCGCCAGATAGCACATATGCTAAACTGTTTAGAGAGCCAAGTATACAATAAGCGCGATGAGATGAATATTCAGCGTGTATACAAATTAGTAGATACTTGTGCGGCCGAATTTAAAGCAGCAACTCCGTATTACTATTCTACTTTTGAAAATGAAATAGAAAAAGAAGGCGAAAAAGCCTATGCCGAAAACGATAGTATAGTTACCGATAAGAAAAAGATAATAGTGTTGGGTTCTGGTCCAAACAGAATTGGGCAAGGTATAGAATTTGATTATTGCTGTGTTCACGGTGTGCTAGCTGCAGCCGAATGCGGGTATGAAACAATAATGATAAACTGTAACCCAGAAACTGTTTCTACAGATTTTGACACTGCAGACAAGCTGTATTTTGAGCCCGTTTTTTGGGAACATATATACGATATAATTCGTCACGAAAAGCCAGAAGGCGTTATCGTTCAGCTAGGGGGGCAAACAGCCTTAAAGCTTGCTGAAAAACTCGATCGCTACGGAATTAAAATTATAGGTACTACATACCAATCTCTAGATTTAGCAGAAGATCGCGGTAGTTTCTCTACGCTTTTAAAGGAAAACAATATTCCTTTCCCAGAATTTGGAACAGCAGAAACAACCGAAGAGGCGCTTGCATTAGCAGATCAACTTGATTTTCCACTGTTAATACGTCCTTCTTATGTACTTGGTGGACAAGGGATGAAAATTGTAATTAATAAAAAGGAGCTTGAGGAGCATGTCGTAGATTTATTGCGTAAAATTCCTAACAACAAGTTGCTTTTAGACCATTACCTTGATGGGGCAATTGAAGCCGAAGCAGATGCAATATGCGATGGTGAAAATGTGTATATTATAGGTATAATGGAGCATATAGAACCTTGTGGTATCCACTCTGGCGATTCGAACGCTACTTTACCACCTTTTAATATTGGAGAGTTTGTGATGCAACAAATAAAAGATCACACTCATAAGATTGCAAAAGCACTTAATACTGTAGGATTGATAAATATTCAGTTCGCTATTAAAGATGATATGGTTTATATAATTGAAGCAAATCCTCGTGCTTCGCGTACTGTGCCATTTATAGCAAAAGCATACGGAGAACCTTATGTAAATTACGCTACTAAGGTAATGTTAGGGCATAATAAAGTAACAGACTTTAATTTTAACCCTAAGCTTGAAGGTTTTGCAATTAAACAACCAGTTTTTAGCTTTAACAAGTTTCCAAACGTAAACAAACAGTTAGGTCCAGAAATGAAGAGTACCGGAGAGAGTATACTTTTTATAGATAGTCTTAAAGACGATGCTTTTTACGATCTTTATGCAAGAAGAAAGATGTATTTAAGCAAGTAATCTATTTTTAGATTTTCTACATAAAAATTGTTAATAAAATTGTATTTTTGTAAAGAATATTCGTTATTCTTTAATATTATGAAAAAAATTATTTTATTAGTTGTTTTTTGTTCAGTAAGTTCTTTATACTCACAGACCACATTTAATCTTGATTGGGCTATAGGTATAAACGGAACTGCGGCAAGCGTTACAATTAATACTGGTGATACCGTTTTATGGACATTAACAGATGCTAATTCGCATACCGTAACTAGTATTCCTGGCAATAGTGTAGAAACTTTTGACAGTGGCACGCTAAGTGGTGCTGGAACGCAATACAGCTATACGTTTACCCAAGTAGGAATCAATGACTATCAGTGTAATTTTCATCCAGGCACTATGTTTGGAAAGATTACTGTAGAAAATGGGTTGTCTGTAGATGATAAGTTTATTAAAAACTTGAGTTATTATCCCAATCCTGTAGTTAATGATTTAACGGTGACTTCTCTTTTTCAGATTGATACCTATCAAGTATATAATGTTTTAGGGAGTCTTGTAAAACAAGGAAAAGGAACGGGGGCTATTACACAAATAGATATGAGTAGCTTAAACAGCGGTTTGTATTTTATGAAAGTTACTTCAAACAACCTTCAGACTACACTTAAAATAGCTAAAAAGTAAGATTTATTTAATTTCGATTAAAATGTGGGGAGTTTTCTAAGGATATTTCTGTGATAAAGTATTTGGTTTCACCCCAGATAGCATAGGTATCAAAGCGTTCTATATAGGTTACTTTTACGTAATTGCCTTGGTATTCTTTTAGCTTTTCAATTACATCGTCATTCTTGTCTAAAACCGAAAAAGAGAATATCTGTGCACCGCTAATCCCTTGACTTATTTCACCTTCCCAGGTTTTAATTAATACACCGCGATGGCTAAATTTTATTAGCTCACCAGCACGTGTACCTTCGCTATAGGGCACAAAATACACAAAGGCAAAGTACATTAAGTACAAGGCCAATAGGCTTCCTAGGATAATGAATAAGATTTTTTTCATCTTTAATTTTTTAAAAATTAATCGTCTAGATTGTCATCTGCCTTCTTTAGCAGTTTTTCATTTAAGTGCTTAGTTGCCTTGGAGCCTAGCTTTTTTAAACGCTCTACTTTGGTTATTAGATTGCCTCTTCCCGTTAATTTTACCATGGTACTATCATAACTACCTTTTACAGTATTTAACTGATTTCCAACCTTTATAAGGTCTTCGGTTAAATTAACAAATTGATCGTAAAGTCTTCCTGCTTGAGTAGCAATTTCTATAGCGTTTTGTTGTTGCTTTTCATTGGTCCACATACTGTCTACAGTGCGTAGTGTTGCCAGTAGGGTTGAAGGGGTAACGATGACAATATTCTTTTCAAAAGCCCAATTATAAAGGTTGTTATCGTGATTTATGGTGACAGCAAAGGCGGGTTCTATAGGAACAAAAAGCAAGACAAAATCTGGACTTTCAATTTCGTATAGGCTATGATAGTTTTTAGCTCCCAACTGCTCGATATGCTTTTTTAGAGAGGCAACATGCTCTTTTAAGAAATTAAAACGCAACTGCTCATCTTCTTCATTTACAAAACGCTCATAAGCAACAAGGGAAACCTTAGAGTCTATGATCATTTTTTTATTGTCGGGCAAGTGAAGCACTACATCTGGAAGAACGCGACGACCGTCTTCTGTAGTAAAACTGTTCTGAACAAAATACTCGCGGTCTTTTTCAAGTCCGCTTTTTTCTAAAACGCGCTCCAGTACTAATTCACCCCAATTTCCTTGTATTTTACTATCGCCTTTTAAAGCTTTTGTGAGGTTAGTAGCCTCTTTACTCATCTGTTCGTTGAGTTCTTTTAAGCCTATAATTTGTTGACGTAGTGTTGCGTGACGGTCTATACTCTCTTTGTGAGTGTCTTCTACACGTTTTTCAAAGCTTTTAATTTTTTCCTGTAACGGATTTAAAATAACCTCAATACTCTCTTTGTTTTGTTTGCTAAATTTTGAAGAGTTTTCATCTAGAATTTTATTGGCGAGGTTTTCAAAATCTTTAGTGAATTTTTCCTGTAGTTTCTCTACTTCTGCCTTTTGTTCGCGATTGCGCAGTTCTAGATTGTCAAATTCTGAATTGCGTCGGGTAAGCTCAATAATGAGTTGCTCTTTTTCTTTGCGTTGTTCATCGCGCTCGCGTAGGGCAGTTTGAAAACGCTCTTGTAGTTTTTCCTCTTGTAGTTGTGTGTTTTCAAGACGTTCCTCCAGCTTGCTGGTTTCGGTTTTGTTTTTTAAACGCGCAAAGTAATTGCCTAAAAAAGCGCCGATTAACAGGCAAATGGCAGTTAATAAAAGGAATAAAAAAGTTTCGTTCATCGCACTAAATTTTAAAGTAAATATACTTATTTCCGAATGGTAAATCGACCTGTTTTATTGTCAAAATCTATAGTCTCTTTTGGAAAGAGAGCGTTAAACCTACCTGCTTCAATAAGCTTACAAGGCGTGTCAAAATACGATTGGTTAGTTGCCATCACCAATAGCTTGTCTGTAAGTTGAATAGCTAAATCTATTTCGTGAGTTGAAAAAAGTATTGTTTTTTGGGTTTCTGAAGCTAATCTCTTTAATAATTTTAATACGTAAGCTCTGTGGTAAATATCTAAATGAGTAGTGGGCTCGTCTAAAATTATAATGGGCGTATCTTGGGCTAAAGCTCTTGCAATAGCCACACGTTGCATTTGACCATCGCTCAGCTCGAAGCATTTTTTTTCTGCCAGACTTGTTGTTTCTGTGGCTTCTAACGCAAAATTTACTGCTTTTTTGTCTTCTTCGGCAAGGGAGCCTACCCAGTTTGTGTAGGGTTGTCTTCCTAGAGAAACCATTTCAATAACACTCAAGTTTTTTGAAGCGGGTGCTTCAGTTAAAACAACACTTAAACGCCTTGCCAACTGAAATGAAGAATAGGTTTTTAGGTTTTTATTTTCAATAGTTACTTCACCTTTTAAAGGCTGCTGCATCCCGGTAAGGGTTCTTAATAAAGTAGATTTACCAATGCCATTTGCACCTACAAGACCAACTAATTCGCCTTTATTCACAGAAAAATTAATTGCATTGGCTATGACTAAATCATTTCCTTTATGAGAGTACCCCACAGAAAGATTATGTGCTTTAAGGACTGTATTTTTTACTTCTGAAACCATTTAGGTTTATAGTTTTACATTCTATATATTCTTTAGTCGCTACTCACCATCTTAATAATTAGAGAGTGGGTTTACAACTAAAAGAATAATTTTCTTTTTCTTACTAATAGCCAAATTACAACAGGCGCGCCAATTAATGATGTTATTGCGTTAATAGGCAGTGTAAATTCGCTAAACGGAAGTTGCGCTACTGTATCGCAAATAAGCAGTAATAAACTTCCACATAAAAGTACTGCCGGCAGCAAAACTAAGTGATTTGAGGTTTTGTAAAACTGACGTACTAAATGAGGAACTGCGAGCCCTACAAAGGCTATAGGTCCTACAAAGGCTGTTATGCTCCCAGCGAGTATGCTTGTAGCTAAGATTATTATAAAAGTGGTTCTCTTAATATGAAGCCCCATACTTTTTGCGTAGTTTTCGCCTAAGAGCAAGCCGTTTAATGCTTTACTGCTATAAATACTCAAGCCTAAACCTGCTAAAAAACAAAGTGTTAGTATGAACACACCTTGCCAAGACTGATTTCCTAAACTTCCAAAAGACCAGAATATGTATTGTTGTAGTTGTTCTGCATCGCTAAAATAGGAGAGAACAGATACTACAGCAGTGGTAACACTACCAAACATAAGCCCAATAATGAGTATGGCCATAGTGTCTTTAATTCTAAAAGTAACGGCTAAGACTGCGAGTAAAACTAGAAAGCTTCCCAAAGCTGAAGCTGCAACTAAACTCCACTGGCTTAAGAGTGCCGTTCCAAAAAAGCCCCCAAAAGCACTAGCGCCAAGAATTAATATAGCAACTCCTAAACTTGCACCGCTACTTAAACCCAAAACAAAAGGTCCTGCAAGAGGATTGCGAAATAAGGTTTGCATCAATAAGCCCGAAATTGCCAACCCACCACCAGCAAGCATAGCTGTTATTGCTTTAGGCAATCTGTAGTCTAATAATATATACTGCCAAGTTTCTTTTGAAGCCGGATTCCCTAGAAACACCGAAATTATTTCATCTAGCGGAATGGAAACAGAACCCATACTTAGGTTTACTAGAAACGCAATAATGAGCACTAGTACGAGTACGCTAAACTGAAGCCGGTATGTTTGTGAGCCTTGCATTACTGAAGTTGATCAAAAAAGTAAAGTGTGTGTTCTGGAAGTAATTCTGGGTGCAAGATTTTAATAATATCTTTTAAAACCAAATCGGGTCTGTTTGGAGCCAATTCAAAATAAATTACTCCTCCTGTAGCTCCTTTTTTCATACTGTTCGTAAAGATATTTCCAGTTTTAAAAGCTTCAAACTGTTTGTAGGCTTGGCTTGCGCTTTCTAATTGCGATAAACTGGTAAACTGCCCTGGACCAATCCAAAACTGGGCGTTGTGTCCTTTTTCTAAAACAGCTTCTATGCTTAACGAAAGACTGCCTGTACCGCTTGCGTCTTTCCATAAGTAATCTCCTTTGGCATCTGTAATAAACTGTGCTCCCCAGCTGTTACCTTGTGGCATATACCACACATCTTTATACATAGCACCACTTAAAACGGTAGGAGTTTCCTTTGCTTTTAAAGCTATCTTTTTTGCGTTTAGATATTCTGTTTCTATGTTTTTAAATATACTGTCTGCTTCTTTTTCTTTATTGAATAAAGCGCCAAAAAACTTAATCCATTCGGCTTTTCCTAAAGGTGAAGTCTCTGTCCAATCTGAGTTGTATAACACAGGTATCCCCATTTGCTGAATGGTTGAAAATGCCGAATTATTACCGTCTACAGCAAAACCTATTACTGCATCTGGATTTAGATCTATTAGAATCTCGGTGTTTATAGCTTCGTTTTTACCGAGCTCTTTAATTTTTCCGGCTTCAATATTTGCGCGAGTTTTTTCGGAAGAGATATAATTAAGGTTAGGAAAACCAACTAAGGCTTCAAGCTCATTGATCATCTCTAAAGAGGGGATATGTGTAGTAGAGGTTACCACTATACGAGCAATAGGTACTTCTACCACAGCGTCGTAATCTTCAGGATTTTGCAGTGTAGTGTTTTTATTAACCAAGGCGTATTTATAGGTTTTTTCGGTGCCGGGCCAAGGGTTTTTTAAGCTGATGATTTTTAGGTTGTCTCGCGTTTCAATTTCAAAACCTTCGGCATACTTTACAGGAGTAATTTGAGGCTTTAAACTTGTTGTTTTTGGAGCTTCGGTAGATTCGCTTTGGTTTTTACAAGCGGTAAAAAGGATAAAAAAACTTAAAAGGAAAACAATTTTTTGCATCTTCAAAAATAATGGTTTTGTTTGGGGGAACTAATATTTAAAGTCTATTTTTGCAATGAATTTTGGTGAGCTGTTTTAATAATAATTTAAAAAGCTCTTAAAAGGGAAATAGGTGAATGATAGTTTAATTTACGGTTTAAAAACTACAAATTTACTTTAAAATCATAATTCCTATGCTGTTCCCGCAACTGTAAGTCGTTCGCCATATGGCGGAGTGCATTCTTCATAAAACCACTGTCTCTATTTGTACCGAGATGGGAAGGTAGCACAAAAGACAAGCCAGGAGACCTGCCAATTCACAACATAAAAGTATTAAACTTTCGGGACAAAGGTTAACTTATGAGGCTACGATATTTATATATTATTTCTTTTGTTTTTCTGTGCACGTATTCGTCCTATGCACAATTAGATAGCATTCAGCAATTGCCTGAAGTACTGCTTAGCGACACTAAGTTGTTGCATTTTTCTAAAGGTTTTAAGTTAGAAAAACTAAGTGACACCACAGTAGCAAAAAATGCTACTTCTTTAACGGAAACACTTCGGTATAACGCTTCTATATATTTTAAGGAGAATGGTTTTGGTATGGTTTCATCGCCTTCATTTCGCGGTACCAATGCCGCACAGACCGCTGTTGTTTGGAACGGTATAAATATTAATTCGGTTTTTACGGGGCAAACAGACTTTAACACTATCTCGCCACTGAGTTATAACGAAATAGCTATAAGAAGCGGTGGAGGCGGAGTGCAATACGGCAGTGGCGCCGTAGGTGGAAGCATACATTTAAATAACACCTACACCTTTAATAAAACCAATTTAACCGAAATAGACCTTAGTTATGGGAGTTTTGAAACTATTAAAGCTAACGCAAAAACCACTTATGCTAATGCTAATAAATATATAAGTGTAGGAGTAAATTTTGTTAATTCTGAAAATGATTACGAGTATGTAGGGAAAGACAAAAAAAATATACACGGACAATATACCCGTTTTGCAGCGAGCATTAATGAAGCTAGAAAACTAAAGTATGGCGTAGCAACCTGGAATTCTGAATACACTTATAACAACCGTAATTTTTCTGGCAGCTTAAACACTATTGGTAAAGATGCTTATAAAGATGTAGCCACTAGAAACTTGTTACAACTACAGCAAACTGCAGGTGTATTTAATATAAAAACGAGCTTTGCACACCTTTATGAGCGCTATAGATATTATCCAGATAGCAACAAGGCGCTTTACGATGAAGGCTTGGCAAATACATTAATAGGAAACCTAAATACAGAAGTATTCTTGCTAGATAAGTTGCGATTAAACGCAAAAGTGGAATACACTTACTTAAACGGTAAAGGAGATAATGTAGGTGAAAACACTAGGAAAACCTTAGCAACTGTAGTGTTGTTAAACCACCAACTATCAGAAGATTTTAGTTATGGTTTAAACTTTAGAAAAGAGTTTTTAAACGATTTTGACAATCCCTTGTTATTTTCTGCAGATGCTAAGTGGAATGTTTCTAATGCGTATGCGCTAAGGCTTAATGGGTCTAAAAACTATCGCATCCCTACTTTCAATGATTTGTATTGGAACGCTGGGGGTAATTTGGCTTTAAAACCAGAGACTTCGTATCAAGTTGAACTTGGGCAGGAGCTTTCAGTTAAAAACATAAAGCTAGATCTTGCGGCTTATTATATTGCTTCGGAAGAATTAATAAAATGGGTTCCTGTAAATGGAACGCTATGGCAGCCTGTAAATATTCAAGAAACGACTAATTACGGACTAGAAGCCGATGTGAGTTACGATTTAAAATTCAGAAATGATAAATCACTTAGGTTTTCAGCAAACTACGCTTATACCAAAGCCGAAGACTTAAAAAACGACAAGCAGCTTATTTATGTGCCATTTCATAAAACAACGGCAAATCTGCAATACCATACGGCAAAACTTACTGTGTATTTACAAGGATTACATACAGGTGAAGTTTTTACCACAACAGACAATAGTGAAACGCTTGAGGGCTACACTGTGTTTAATCTAGGTGCGGAGTACAGAGCGCCTTTCGCAAAATCTGTAACTATAGGAGGACGGCTTAAAAATGTTTTTAATAGCTATTACGAAAACGTGGCTTACAGGCCTATGCCTTCTAGAAATTTTGAAATATTCTTAAACTTTAATATATAACTTAATAAAAATTATGAAAAAAATTCTTTTTTTATCCCTTTCAGCGCTATTCCTTTTTTCTTGTAGTAGTGATGATGACAGCACAACAACAGTCTACGAACCAGAAGCTTTTGAAGATGGTATCTTAGTAACTAACGAAGGACCTTTTGGAAATGGAAGCGGTAGTATAACTTTTATTTCTGAAGATTATAGCACTGTTGAGCAAAACATATACAGAACGGTAAACGGTAGTGAATTAGGGAACATAGTTCAATCTATGGGCTTTAATGACGATAATGCCTATATAGTGGTGAATAACTCAAACAGGTTAATGATAGCAAATCGTTATTCTTTTGAAGCAGTAGATTCTATCACTACAGGTCTTACTAACCCTCGTTACTTTATGGATGTTTCAGGAACTAAGGGTTATGTAACTAACTGGGGAGACCCTAACGATAACGCAGACGACTATGTGGCTGTAATAGATTTAAGAGACAACACTATAGTAAACACTATTCCTGTGGCTTTTGGTCCAGAGAAAATGGTTTCTAATAGCAATAAAATTTACGTAGCTCATCAAGGAGGGTATGGACAGAATAATTTAATTTCTGTTATCTCTGGAAATAACCTTGAAACTACAATTACTGTTGGCGATGTACCTAACTCTATGGTGGTTTCTGGCAATTCACTTTACGTACTTTGTGGTGGTAACCCAGACTATACAGGAAACGAAACTGCTGGTTCTTTAGTGAAAATAGATCTTACAACTAATCAAGTAAGCAATACCTATAGTTTTGGTGCTTCAGAACACCCGTCAAACTTAACAGAAGACGAATCTAATCTTTACTACGCCTTAAACGGAAAAATATACAAGCTAGATAGCGCTGCAGTAAACTTACCTGGAGACGATATTATTGACGGTTTCTTCTATACTGTAGTTGCAAATGACGGTCTTCTGTACGCTACAGACGCTGGAGATTTTGCGAGTAGAGGTTCAATAAAAATATTTGACCTTTCTACAAATCAACAAATACAAGATTTTCAGACCGGAATTATACCAGGCGGAGTTTATTTTAATGATTAAGGCATTCAAATAAATTATAGGTTATAAATATTTTACAAATACAACAAAATAATAGTCGTGAATAAATTTTACAGAAATACATTAGTATTACTAGCTACAATAGCAACGGTTTTTGCTTCAGCTCAAGATTACTCAAACGGAATTTTAATTCTGAACGAAGGGCTTATAGGCACAGGAAACTCGTCAATTTCATATCTTAATACAGATGATATCATTGAGAACAATGTTTTTGCTACTCAAAACAGTGGATTAACTTTAGGCGATACAGGACAAGGCATTGCATTAACTGAAGATAAGGTGTTTGTTGTTTTAAACTATAGCAATGAGTTAAAAATAATTGACAGAACAACTTTTACTTTTATTACTAGCATTACAGACCAAATGTCTAGCCCACGTAATGTAGCTGTTTATGAAAACACTGCTTTTGTAACAAATTGGGGTGATCCTGGAGTTGTAGATGACGATTATGTTGCAATTGTAGACCTAGCAACTAATACTGTTACAGGAACTATTGCTGTAGCTGAAGGGCCAGAAGAAATATTAGAAAAAGACGGTAAACTTTATGTTATTCATCAAGGGGGGTATGGTTTTGGAAATACTGTGTCTGTAATAGATATAGCTACTCAAACAGTAAGTGTTATTACTGTGGGTGACGTTCCTTCAGCCTTAAAAATTGACGAAACTACTCTTTATGTGCTTTGTAGTGGAAATCCGAATTATTCGGGTAATGAAACTAGCGGAAAGCTATTAAAAATAGAATTAGACAATACTCAAAACATTACCGAATTTGATTTCCCTGGCGTAGAGCACCCTGCTTTTTTAGGTTTAGACGATACAGCAGTTTACTATACACTAAATAATGATATCTATAAAATGGAATTAACGGCAAGCACTTTGCCTACAACTCCTTTTATAGATACTAGTTCAGAAAACATACAACTGGCATACGGATTTAATAAAATTGACGACAAGATATATATAGCAGATGGTATAGATTATGTTAGTGATGGAAAGATTTTTGTGTATAGTGAAGACGGTAGTTTTATACAGGATTACGGCGTTGGCCCTTTGCCTAACGGCTTTTATAAATATGAAGAACCTACGGCAACTGTACCAGAGTACGCTTTAAACACTATTGCGCTTTACCCTAACCCCGCTACAGATGCTTTTAAGCTAAACACTACAGAAGAAACTGCTGTTCAAATTTATGATCTATCGGGAAGATTGATTGTAGATACGGTGTATACTAATGAAGCTATCTCGTTAAGTGGGTTTAAAGCAGGTGTGTATTTAGTTGTACTAGATGTTGCTGGAACAAAAACTACAAATAGACTTATTGTAAAGTGAAGTTATACACAACGATAGTTTTAGTTTTTATTAATTGTGCTTTACAGGCGCAAAATTATCCACCTGCTGCCGGAGAAGAAGGGTCTACAGCTATTGCAGCCAATAGCGACCTCTTTAAATCGTGGGCTATAGCAGTAACTTTAGAACGAGGGCACGTAGATATTTCCAACCCAGATTTTGAAGATAACGGAAGTAATTTTGCAACTTATGGCGATGCTGAGAATGCCCTGGGTGAAGCAAATAATAATGCTGTGAGCTTAGGCGATAGGGGTACAGCTATTCTAACTTTTGAAACTCCTATAGCCGATGGGCCTAGTTTTGACTTTGCTGTTTTCGAAAACAGTTTTAGTGATACTTATCTAGAATTAGCATTTGTAGAAGTGAGCTCTAATGGTATAGATTACTTTAGATTTCCTGCACACAGCCAAACACAGACTGAAGAGCAAGTAGAAACTTTCGGTTTGTTAGACCCTACTTATATTAATAATCTAGCTGGAAAATACAGAGCTTTATTTGGTACTCCTTTTGACATTTCGGAATTAGAAGACAATCCATTGCTCGATAAAAACAGTATCACCCATATTAAGATTATTGATGTTGTGGGAAGTATAGACGCTACCTACGCAAGCTATGATAGCTATGGCAATGCTATTAACGACCCTTTTGCCACACCCTTTTATTCTAGTGGTTTTGACCTAGATGCTGTGGGGGTTATAAATGAGCAGGTATTAGGAGTGACAGAGATTGAAAACACCCAGTTTTTTGTTTATCCAAATCCAGTTTCAGATAAACTCAATGTCACACTAAAGGAGAGTGCAAATATCATTGTTTATGATATTCAAGCTAGAATAATAGCTTCAAAAAATATAACTAATAAGGGGCAGCTTGATGTTTCAGGTTTTAAAAGGGGAGTTTATATACTGCAGCTATCTTCAAATGGTAAAACACAGCAAACTAAATTTATAAAAAACTAAATACACTTACTAAATGTATTGAGCGTTTTATAAATAATTTTCATAAAAAACCCAAAGTATCAAACTGCGATACTTTGGGTTTTTACTTTTAGTATAAATTCTTGTAATAAGCTTAGTTTCCTATCATCTTTCCATAAATAGGAGAAGTTGCTTTACTGTTAGTCAATTCTTTTAAAGCAGGGCTGTTTTTAGCTGCAGGTAGTGGTCTACCAGCAATTTCAAAAAGTGCTGCGGCTAGTAATGGTTCATTTTCATCACCTATTTGCCCAAGGTTGAAATAATCTTCTCTTAAAACAATATTCGGAAATAAACCGTCAACAAAGTCGGTGTTGCCTGCTGCATTAGCTGTTTTAAACACTAGCGGAAGCATAGCATAGGTATGTCCTGGGTTTGCTTCACTTCGGCTAAACTGTGGCGCTGGCGCATCATAAAGTAAAAAAGAAGCCTGAAACTTGCCTGTTGTAGTATCGCCTACTTGTACAGCGTCTATATAAGGTTTTAAACCGTTTAAAACCAACTCGCTGGCAGAAGCACTACTTCTTGTTGTAATTATATAAACTTGCGAAAGATTTAAGCTGTTTATTGCACTTCCATCACTAATAGCTCCGTCAAAAAGACCATCCATAGCATTTGCTTCTTGGCGATCTTCGTTCCAAAACTCTTTATAAAAAACCTGTCCGTTAAACTGTCCGGTTATCATACTGGCAAGATCTGTGGCTGTCTCTACAGAACCCCCACCGTTATACCTAAGATCTAAAACAAGACTGCTAACCCCATCTGCTTTAAACTGTGCAAAGGCGTTATTGAGCTCTACATCGTAATCTTTAATAAAGCTGTTGTACATTATGTATCCTATTTTAGTACCGTTTACCGTTAGGGTTTTTGTTTCAAATACAGGATTTTCGGTATACTGTGTTTTGTTTAATGTTACCGTTTCTCCAGTTTCAGTAAAAGCTGTACCGTCAAAAGTTGCAAGACCTATAGTATAAGTGTTTGGAGTAAGTAAATCGCTGTAGTTAGTTGCATTTAATTGCTGACCGTCTACGGTTGTAAAAATAGCTCCGCGTTGTAATCCTTGAGTAGAGGCATCGGTATTAGGCAGAACGTAACGCACATAACCAAATACATTGTCGCTGCCGTCTGGGTAGTACACTAAGCCAAATTCCATCCCGTTGTTAAGAGTAATACCGCTAAGTGCATTTTCTATTTGGGTGTAATCGCTAAACAGATTGCTAAACCTATCCTGAGACGATTTTAAATAGTCGAATAAATCTTCTGGAGTTTCGTAATTGTCTAAAAAAGCTGCTAACTCCCCATCTGTTGCAAAAGCATCGTTTGCAAGCTCTGGAGTATCTGCTTTATAGAGGTAGTAGTAATTGAGACCGCGATAAATAAAATTCTGAACTTCAGACGTAGATGCCGTTTGTATATTGTCGTCTAAGTCTTCAAAACAAGAAACAAAAAGTACTGAAATTGCTAAAAAGGAAACGAAAATCTTTAATTTCATAGAGTAGTAGTATTTAGGGTATGCTTTTAAAACAGGTAAATTAGGAATTATATTGCAATGGTAAAAATATGTTTTTTTAATCGAATTTAAATCTAGTCCTAACACAGCCTTTCGCATTACTAAAAACCTCTGTTAATTTAACTGCCCAAAAGAGCCCTATTGCACGAATAAAAGTATAATGTAACAAAAATAGCTTAGGTTCGTCATTATTATAGACGACCCAATCATCACAACTAGTTAAAATGAATAAAACCGAATTTACAGCCTTAGTAATGCCTTTTAAGGATAAACTTTACCGTTTGGCAAAACGAATATTGGTTTCTACTGATGAAGCGGAAGACGCTGTGCAGGAAGTGTTCTTAAAGTTGTGGAAAGGAAAGAAGAATATAGAAAATTATAAAAACCCTGAAGCATTTGCTATGACAATGACGAAGAATTACTGTTTAGACAGACTAAAATCTAAACAAGCTTCAAATTTAAAAATTGTACATAGTAATTATGAGACTTCAGAGAATATAGAAAAAAGCATAGAAGCAAATAACGGAGTTGAGATTGTTTTCAAAATAATGGAAACCCTGCCAGAACAACAACGAATAATACTTCAACTGCGCGATGTAGAACAATTTGAGTTTTCGGAGATAGCTAAAATGCTTGAGAGTAATGAAACCGCTATACGCGTAGCGCTTTCCAGAGCTCGAAAAACAGTAAGAGATACAATGATTAAAAAATATAATTATGGAATTGGTTAAAATAAAACAACTGCTAGCAGCCTATTTTGAAGGTGAAACTAGTCTTTCTGAAGAAAAACAACTTCAGGATTATTTTAATTCTGAAAATGTTTCAGACGAATTGGTTCAGTATAAACCACTTTTTGTGAGCTTTAAAGTAGCAAGAGAAGAACAGTCTACCAAAACGTTAAACTTACCCGAAGCTAAGCCTAGAGTTATAAAAACCTGGTGGTATTCTGTAGCGGCTATGCTCGTAGTAGCTTTTGGGGTTGGAAGTTTTTACTTTTCGCAACCCTCTTATACTCCTGAAGAACAAGAGGCTTTGATGGCTTTTGAACAAAGTAAAAAAGCGATGTTGCTGCTTTCCGAAAATCTAAATAAAGGAACAAATAAACTCACTTTTGTAGGTGAATTTGAAGAGTCTAAAGAAAGAATTTTTGAATAATTAATAATAACAGAAACAAAAAAATAGTAATAAACAATTAAATAAAATAACGATGAAAAAAATAGCAATTCTACTTATAATGGCGATAGCGCCAATGGTAACTTGGTCTCAAAACGCCTTTGATTCCTTTGAAAATGAAAAAGATGTAACCTCAGTGGTGGTTACTAAAAATATGTTTAAGCTTTTAAGCAAAATGGATTTAAACTCTACAGATCCAGATGCCCAAGCATATCTTAAAATGGTAAATGACTTAGATAACATCAAGATTTTTACCACAGACAATCCAGCAGTTTCTAAAAAAATGGATGCTTCGGTTGCAAAATACATTTCGAGTAATCAAAGTTTAGGCGAATTAATGCGCGTAAAAGATGACGGAAAAAACATTAAGTTTTACAGTAAAGAAGGTAAGAGTGAAAACTATGTAAGCGAACTCTTAATGCATATGGACGGTATAGTAGACGGAAAACCTACAACCGTTATTATGAGCATTACTGGGAATATAGACCTAAAACAAATTTCAAAATTAACCGAAGAGTTAAAGGTTCCCGGTAGCGATCAGCTTAAAAATATAGACAAAAAGAAAAACCAGTAATTATGAAACTCTTAAAATATTTTACAGCTGTAATACTGGGCGCAATGGTGCTAACATCCTGTAGCGATAAATCGTTGCAAAAGTATTTAGTAGAAAAACAAGACGATGATAAGTTTTTAAAAATGGACATTGCCGCTAGTTTGCTACAAGGTAAAAACAGCAATTTCTCTCAGGAAGAAAAGGAGATTTTAAACACCATTAAAAAAGTAAATGTTGTTGCGTATCCTATAAAGGAAAACGATTTAGCAGATTACGAAAAGGAACAACAAGAGCTAAAGGCTATCTTAGACCAAGAACAATATAAAGAGCTCACTACTATTAAAAGTAGCGAATGGAATGCAACCTTAAAGTACACTGGAGATGAAGACGCCATAGACGAAGTAATAGTTTATGCTAGTGATGATAGTCGTGGGTTTGCAGTTTTTAGACTCTTGGGCGATAATATGCGTCCAGACCAAATGCTTAAACTTATGAAATCTGCAGAAGATGGCGATTTCGATTTGTCTAGCCTAGAAGGTTTTGGCAATATTTTTAAAGATTAAATTAAATAGATTAGTCACTAAAAAAGCTTCATCCACAGCAAGAGGATGAAGCTTTTTTTATTGCTTAAAACTATATGTTATTATATACCAGTATAGTTGCCTGGTGTTATATTGCGCATTTCTTGTTTTACAGACTCTGGTATTTCTAGCGTCTCAATAAAGTTTGCAATAGAGGTTTGGTTTATCTGCTCATTGGTACGTGTTAAGCCTTTTAGCGCTTCATACGGATTAGGATAGCCTTCTCTACGCAGTATTGTTTGAATTGCTTCGGCTACAACCGCCCAGTTTTTTTCTAGGTCTTCAGCAAATTTAGCTTCGTTTAAAAGCAATTTATTTAACCCTTTTAAGGTAGACTGAAAAGCGATAAGCGTATGCCCAATAGGCACGCCTATATTTCTTAAAACAGTACTATCTGTAAGGTCTCGTTGCAATCTACTAACAGGTAGTTTTGCAGACAGATGTTCAAAAAGTGCATTTGCAATTCCTAAGTTACCTTCGCTATTTTCAAAATCTATAGGGTTTACTTTATGCGGCATAGCGCTAGAGCCTACTTCACCTTTTTTAATTTTTTGCTTAAAGTAATCCATAGACACATAGGTCCATATATCGCGATCTAGATCTATAAGGATAGTATTAATTCGTTTTAAGCAATCAAAAAGAGCGGCCATATGGTCGTAATGCTCAATTTGTGTAGTAGGGAAGGAGTGGTGAAGCCCCAAAGTGTTTTGTACAAAATGCTTTCCAAATGCTCTCCAATCTATAGCTGGATAAGCAACTTTATGAGCGTTAAAATTTCCGGTAGCACCGCCAAATTTCGCTGCGCTTTTTATGTCGTTCATTAAGTCGAATTGCTCTTCAATACGAACCACAAAAACTTCAATTTCCTTACCTAAGCGTGTAGGAGACGCAGGCTGGCCGTGGGTTCTTGCAAGCATAGAAACCGCGGCCCAATCTTCAGAAAGGGTTTTTAGTTTGTCTTTAACCTCAAGTAAAAGCGGGACATACACATTGTTTATGGCATCTTTTAGCGAAAGTGGAATAGCCGTATTGTTTATGTCTTGTGAAGTTAAGCCAAAGTGTATAAACTCTTTATACTTCTGAAGGTTTAATGCGTCAAATTTATCTTTTATAAAGTATTCAACTGCTTTTACATCGTGGTTGGTAACCTTTTCGGTATCCTTGATGCTTACTGCATCTTGCACTGTAAATTCTAAATAGAGATCGCGCAATTTTGAAAAAAGACTTCTGTCAAAATCGGCTAATTGCGGAAGATCAAGCTCTACCAATGCTATAAAATACTCTATTTCTACCTGAACGCGGTAACGTATAAGTGCTTCTTCAGAAAAATATGGAATAAGGCTAGATGTTTTTGATGCATATCTCCCGTCTATAGGCGAAATGGCTTGTAAAGCGTTGGTGTACATGGTTCAAATTTTAAAAAGGGCAAAGATACAAAACACGAATGAGTTTTAAGGTTAAGCCTAGCTTATAAAATTTAGTTTTCTATTTACGGCCAAACTTGATAGTATAGCCTATGTTTTTATAAAAATACAAGCCGCAAAAAGCGGCTTGTAGAGGTTGGTTATTAAAATACTGGGTTGTTAGTGAGCTAACAACCCACTGTGTTCACTTTAAAGCGATTCGTCTATAATTTTCTGAACGCAATCTGGGTTTAGCAATGTAGAGATATCGCCTAGATTACTAGTGTCTTTTTCAGCAATTTTACGAAGTATACGTCGCATAATTTTACCCGATCTTGTTTTTGGTAGGCCTTCGGTAAACTGTATTTTATCTAGTTTGGCAATAGGGCCTATGTGTTCGGTTATAATTTGGTTTATCTCCTTGCGAAGGTTTTCATGTAAACGAGTTTCACCAAATTCTTTTAAAGTTATAAAGCCGTAGAGCGCATTACCCTTTATATCGTGTGGGAAGCCAACGATAGCACTTTCTGCTACTGCTGGATGTTCGTTTATAGTGTCTTCTATTGGCGCTGTACCTAGGTTATGCCCAGAAACAATAATTACATCATCTACACGCCCCGTTATTCTATAATAGCCTGTGCTGTCTCGTAAGGCGCCGTCTCCTGTAAAATACTTGTTGGCATAAGCCGAAAAGTAAGTGTCGCGGTAACGGTCGTGATCTCCCCAAATAGTTCGTGCCATAGCTGGCCACGGAAACTTTATACACAGCCTACCGCTTACTAAATTGCCTCTTAGTTCGTTTCCTTCCTCGTCCATAAGCGCTGGCTGAATACCAGGCAATGGTAAAGTAGCATAAGTGGGTATAGTAGGCGTAGAATAGGGTATAGGTGAAATCATGATACCTCCTGTTTCTGTTTGCCACCAAGTATCTACTATAGGACAGTTTTTCTTGCCTATATTTTCGTCATACCAGTGCCAAGCTTCCTCGTTGATAGGCTCGCCAACACTACCTAATATTTTTAGTGACGAAAGGTCGTAACCTTCAGAAAAGTCTAAACGTTCCTTTGCAAGTGCGCGTATAGCCGTAGGTGCAGTGTAAAACTGACTCACTTTATGTTTTTCTACTATCTGCCAAAAACGTCCAAAATCTGGGTAGGAGGGAACACCTTCAAATAAAACTGTTGTGGCTCCATTTGCTAATGGTCCGTACACTATATAACTATGTCCTGTAATCCATCCAATATCTGCAGTACACCAAAAAACATCGTTTTCGCGGTATTGGAATACGTTTTTAAAGGTATACGAAGTATACACCATATAACCAGCAGTAGTGTGTACCATTCCTTTTGGCCTTCCTGTGCTTCCCGAAGTGTAGAGTATAAACAATGGGTCTTCAGCATCCATTACAACAGGAACACAGTCGTGGTAGGCTTCATCTAATAAAGGTTGTAACCATTTATCGCGATTAGGCTTCATCACTATTTCAGAATTAATGCGCTTAGCGACTAATACTGTTTTTACATTTGGACAAGACTCTAGGGCTTCGTCTACAATTCCTTTTAAATCTATGGTCTTACTCCCGCGGTAAGAACCGTCTGAAGTTATTACTAACTTACAATCTGAATCGTTTATACGCGATGAAAGCGCCGAGGAGGAAAAACCTGCAAATACTACAGAGTGAATTGCGCCTATACGTGCGCAAGCTAGTAATGAAATTGCCAGCTCGGGTATCATAGGTAAATAAATACACACTCTGTCTCCTTTTTTAACACCTTGCTCTAGAAGCACATTTGCAAAACGACACACGCGGTCGTGAAGTTGCTTGTAAGTAATGTGCTCTGCAGCTTCTTTAGGGTCGTTAGGTTCAAAAATTATGGCAGTTTTATCACCACGAGAGTATAAATGTCTGTCTATACAGTTTTCGGTTATGTTAAGTTGAGCCCCTTTATACCATGAGACTTCGGGTTTTGAGAGGTCGTATTCTAGCACTTTGTCCCACCGCTTTCGCCACATAAAATTTTCTTCTGCTATTTCTTCCCAAAATGTTTCTGGGTCGCGTACAGATTTTCGGTATACTTGAAAATATTCTTCTAAATTTTTTATGTGATAATTGCTCATATTGGTATAATAAATTAAGGACTTTAAAAAAAAACTTGAGAAATATATTTATTTATGTTGAATCTGAAAAGCATTCACAGCGTTTTATGACAACTGAGAACTATTAATTATATTCAATTTAAATTAATTCCGATTAAAAGCAACCTTCCCATTTCCCAATTGATGAATGATTAGTGATGAATGATTAAATAGGGATTAGGCATTAGGTGGTAGGAAGTTGCTGTTTGCAGTAGCAGTATTTAGAAGTGAATAATGAATAATGTGTGATTAGTGATGAATGATGAATGATATATGATTAATGATTAATAATGAATGAAGATTGATTAATAAAGAATAATAAATAATGAATTAATTAATAAAAAACAGTCAACACTAATTAGGAATCTCAAATCTCACATCTCAAATCTCATATCTCACTACTCACTACTCACTACTCCTGATTGATTAATGATTAAATAGGGATTAGGCATTAGGTGGTAGGAAGTTGCTGTTTGCAGTAGCAGTATTTAGAAGTGAATAATGAATAATGTGTGATTAGTGATGAATGATGAATAATGATTAATTAATGATGATTGACAATGAATTAATCAACTAAAAACAGTCAACACTATTTAGGGAAGTTCACAAATCTCACATCTCACATCTCAAACCTCAAATCTCAAATCTCACATCTCAAATCTCACATCTAACATCTCAAATCTCACATCTCACTACTCAATACTCACTACTCACTACCCACATCTCCAGAATGAATAATAATATATGCGGAGAAAGAGAGTAATAGTTACACCCATTGTAAAAACAAGGGTAATTTTTTGGTATATTTACCCTTGTATAGATAACACGAGTAATATATACCCTTGTTTAAAATGGCAAAATTTAATAGAAATACACCTTATAATAGCCTACCGTTATTACCACCTAAAACAACTTTAGAAACTACTAAAGTGTTACGTAAGACCATTGATGCCAGTAGAGCATTAGCGCAACTTAATGGTATGCTTACCAATTTACCAAACCCAACATTATTTTTAGATACTATTCATCTGCAAGAGGCCAAAGCAAGTTCTGAAATAGAGAATATAATAACGACTAATGACGATTTGTATAAAACTTTAGTAGCAGATAAAAAGTTTGATAATCCAGCTACAAAAGAAGTTATAAGCTACAAAGAAGCACTTTGGAATGGTTTACAAGAAATAGAAAGACGTCCTTTTATAAGCACAAATTTATGTATTGAAATTGTACAGAGTATTAAAAAAAATTCCGCAGCTATTAGAACAACATCAGGGACTGCTTTAAAAAATGCTAATGGTGAAACCATTTACACACCACCAACTGGTGAAGCTGTAATACGAGAAAAGATGGCTAATCTTGAAACTTTTATAATTGGGGAAGATGATGTAGACCCATTAATTAAAATGGCATTAATGCATTATCAATTTGAAGCTATACACCCTTTTAATGATGGCAATGGTAGAACAGGGCGTATTTTATTACTTTTATATTTAAAACTTGAAAAATTATTAGATACACCAGCTATTTATTTAAGTGAGTATATCATAAAAAACAAGTCTGACTACTATACTAAATTACGTGAAGTAACCGAAAATAACGATTGGGAAGGTTGGATACTATATATGCTTGAAATGGTAGAATATACTGCTAACAAAGGGCTACAACGTTTAAAAGATGTTACTGGATTAATGGAACAAATGGCTAATGAAATCAGAGAAACCTTACCCAAAGTATATACTAAAGAATTGGTTGAAATTCTATTTAGATTACCATATACCAAAAGACAGTTTTTAATTGATGCCAAATTAGGCACACCAAAAACCGTGGGTAATTATTTAATGGAATTAGAAAAAGCTGGTTTTTTGAAATCTGAAAAGGTTGGTAAAGAAAAACTCTATCTTAATTATAGACTAATGGCTGTGTTAGAGACTAAATAATATTTACTGAATTTCAAAATCTCAATACTCAATACTCACTACTCACTACTACTTCACAATAACTTTAAATGTTTTCTTCTGAAGTGATTCGGTATAGGCAACTACTAAATACATAGCGGGGGTATATCCCGAAAAGTTGAGGGTGAGTTGCTGTTGGCCGTTATTGTTTATGGTATCTAATTTTCTTCCGTTTAGGTCAAAAATATTTATGAATTGAATGTCTTCAGTATGAAGCATTTCAGCAGAACCCTTTTCAATAAGAGTAGAAATTATAACTTGATCTAGGAGATTGTTTTCGTCATTAATTGATAGAATAGTGGGCTCACAGCTATCAATAGCCTCTAGATTTGAGTAAAAGAGCTCCCCATTTTTAAAGAAACAACTTAAATGACCAGCGGCATTAATATCTGGATACCCCCCAGGTGCATTTATAAGCGATAAAGAACCAGCACCTTCAACCCATACAGCGGGTGTAGTGCTTATAGTATTAGAAGGAGTGGGAGATAGGTAAAAATGTCTGTAATCATTGCCGTCTACCAATGGTCTGTTTATAATTGAATCTATTTTATAAAAGCCGCCATCCCAAGGAAAAGGACTGATAGGGTTTTTAATGTCTATTGAATCACCAACGTTTAATGAAAAATCATAAAGTAAATATTCGTCACTGCTTCCAGATTGTACAAGATTGAGATATACTTTACGCTGAGCAATATCTTCTCGTAATAAAAAAGTACGAGAGATATAATGAAAACCATCCAATATTTTATAGCTGTTACCATCAACTATAGTGTCTCCATCAGTATAGTAAACATCTGTAATACAACCAAAATAGCAGCTTGTGAGTTGCCATTCGTTATAATTGTCTAACAGAGGTTTGTATTCCTGGGCTAGACAAGGAACACTAAAACTTAAACAGAGTATAAGTATTATTTTTCGCACAATAGTATTTTTTAAATAAGGCTTTAGCTCATTGTATCTTAAGGAAACAATGCCACAAGGTAGTGAAAAAACAAAAAACAAGCCCGTTTTCGATTCCCGATTTCCGCTAGCTATCAAGATTGTCTAACATCTTCTGATTGATGAATGATTAAATAGGGATTAGGCATTAGGTGGTAGGAAGTTGCAGTTGCAGTTTGCAGTAGCAGTATTTAGAAAAGAATAATGAATGATTAATAATGTGTGATTAGTGATGAATAATGAATAATGAGTGATTAAATAGGGATTAGGTGGTAGGTGGTAGGAAGTTGCAGTTGCAGTATTTAGAAGAGAATAATGAATAATGAGTGATTAAAAAGGTATTAGGTATTAGGTGGTAGGTGGTAGGAAGTTGCAGTTGCAGTATTTAGAAGTGAGTAATGAATGATTGAATAGACAGTTAGCAATAAGTCTTATTTCTCACATCTAACATCTCACATCTCACATCTCACATCTCACATCTCTTGATTACTGAATGTCTAGTGGTTGATTGATGTTAGTGATGAGAATGATCAATAAATAGTAACACGCTCTCGATACAAATTTGAAACCGCTTCGCTAATTCAAATTCACTCGAGCTGACAGAGGCAATCCAATTGTCAGTTCGAGTGTTTTTTTGTTAAGCGTAGCGATGCAAAAAATGTATCGAGAACAGATTTAGAAACGTATTTAGGATTTTTAGTAGAAGATTTTAACACACTCTCGATACAAATTTGAAACCGCGACGCAATCTCAAATCTCACATCTCAAATCTCAAGTCTCAAGTCTCAAATCTCACATCTCAATACTCAATACTCACTACTCAATACTCACTACTCACTACTCAATACTCACTACTCACTACTCACATCTCCTGATAGATGAATGATGAATAATGAAAATCCCAAAAATTTAATCTTCAAGAATTGAAGTTTCAAAAACAACTTCACTGGCGATTGTTTTATGAACAGGGCATTTTGAGGCTATTTCTTTTAAACGTTCCTCTTGTTTAGCATCTAGATTACCTATAAACTTCAATTTTTTACTAATATGATCTAAGTATTTAGGTGCATCTACTTCTATACCTAAATCATCACTGTGTTTTCTAGCGTGTGAAATATAAACAAAGACCTCTTTTAGGTCCCATTTCTTTCTTTCTGCGTACAACTTAACAGTCATTACAGTACAGGCAGCAAGAGCAGCGTTAAGGTATTCGTATGGCGAAGGCCCAAAGTCGTCCCCTCCAAAGGAAGTAGGCTCATCGGCAATCATCGTATGGTTTTTGGTTTGTAGTGAAGTTGTAAAATTATCTTCAACTAGGTTTAAATGCCCTACCAATTGTTCACCTTTAGTGCCTAGCATTTCGTTTTCTTTTTTAGCAAAATAACGCTGTACCCAACTACCAATAATATTCCCTACATAACTACTGTCTTCGGCATTGCTCAATAAGTGATCTGCATTGCTAAGAGAGACAAAACTTTTAGGGTGATGTGCGTTGTGGTATAGTTGTTCGGCATTTTTAATATTCACTATGGTATCTGTAGGAGAATGCATTATTAAAAAAGGCTTACGCAATTTTTTTACGATAGAAGGCAGATCTGTTTTATAGAAATTCTCAACAAATTCGGAGTTAATTTTAAAAGGTCTCCCGCCAATATTCACTTCAACTTCTCCTTTTTGTTGAACATCTTCAATACCATGCGAAAATAAATGAGTTACATGGCTTACGGTTGCCGGTGCGCCCACAGTAGCAACAGCTTTTATGTTTTTTAGTTGGGAGGCTGCAGTAATTACAGCGGCTCCCCCCAGAGAATGCCCTACCATTAAAGCAGGAGCTTTATAGTGCTTTTCTATATAATTATTTACAGCGATTAAGTCTGATACATTAGCAGAAAAATGACTTTCGGCAAACTCACCTTCGCTATTTCCTAAGCCAGTAAAATCAAAACGAATTACACCAAAACCATGAGTGGTGAGGGCTCTGCTTATATGCTTTACAGCATTCAGATTGCTAGAACAAGTAAAACAATGCGCAAATATGGCGTATTCTGATGGCTTTTGGTTTGCAGGAAGTTCTAAGTAAGCCTGTAAGCTAATCCCTTTTTCATTTTCTATTTGTAGTTTGGTACGTTTCATAAAGTAGTTGTTAGTAGATTAATTAGTAAACACCATAATATAGTCTAAAAACATTTAAAAACTTACAGCTGGTTGTTGGTGTGTAATTAGTAATGAATGAATAAATAGGTATTAGGGATTAGGTATTAGGTGGTAGGAAGTTGCAGTTGCAGTTTGCAGTAGCAGTATTTAGAAGAGAATAATGAATGATTAAATAGGTATTAGGGATTAGGTATTAGGTGGTAGGAAGTTGCAGTTTGCAGTAGCAGTATTTAGAAGAGAATAATGAATAATGTGTGATTAGTGATGAATGATGAATAATGATTAATTAGTGATGATTGACAATGAATTTATCAACTAAAAACGGTCAACTCTATTTAGGGAAGTTCAAATCTCACTTCTCATATCTCAAATCTCAAATCTCACTTCTCATATCTCAAATCTCAAATCTCACTTCTCACTTCTCACATCTCACATCTCAAATCTCGCATCTCAATACTCACTTCTCACTACTCACTACTCAATACTCACTACTCACTACTACCTCCCCCCCCAAAAAAAAAATATTTTTTCATTTTGTAGGAAAAAGTTTATATTTGATTTCTCCCCTTTTAATAAAAACAGCTGGACACACTCTGTCTTGTTGTTTTAGTTTACTAAATTTTTATGAATTAAGATGTGTTGTTTATAGGTTTCGTGTGGTTTGTCTATGCGTTGTTTATAAGGAAACATTAAAAGAAGTAAGTAAAACAACCGTAATAAAACTTTGGTTGTAAATAAGTTAGGTGTTATTTCAAAAAAAACTATTGAACAATGAATGTCAATGAAGCAAAGCATATAATGGGCATAGCTCAATTAGGAGTGACTTTGCTGGAGTTAAAAAAAATATTTAAAAAACAAATGCTCCTTTGGCATCCTGATATTGCCATAAACAAAGGAATATCGAATGAAGAGGCAACTTCAAAAAGTCAAAAAATAATTATGGCATATGAACTGTTATCTGAAAATTTGGAATCTATACAAGATAGATCGTTTAGACACACTTATGAATCGTATCACAATTATAAAACCTCTACCAACAAAAGTTATAAGCAGTATTATGACCATAGTATAGACGATATAGATGTAAGTTTTATAAATCGAATTACTGTTAAGTCATCCAATGTCAAATGGATAGATTATATAAAAGATTTAGAAATCTTGGTTGTTCGATTTAAGGGAAGCTCTGGTTATTACCTATATTATGATGTGCCAGAGAATATATTTAAAAAATTCAAAAGAGCAAACTCACCAGGGCGTTTTGTGCATCAGTTTTTACTTGGATATAAATATGATTCGTTTGATAGATATGCGGAATGGCTAAATGTTTATAAAAGGTTGAGTGACATTACAGAAGGAAATAACAACACCTAACAATGGCTATAATTAATACGGGTTTTGGTGCTTAACCCAAAGTTTAGAGACTTTAAACTAAGTCCGCCAAATCTTTTTGATTTGGCTTTAGAACAAAAAGGATAAAACTAAATAAAAAGTTTTGGCTCTGTGCTAAACCAAAAATTAACGCATATTTACACGTAACTGACGGTTATACGAGACCGTTGGGCTTAATTAAGAGCAACTTTACGGACGACACTTTAAGACTAAATTATAATTATGAAATTAGTTAAAATTAAAAATATTGACTATTTGGTTTTGGGAAAATCCAAAGTTTCTATTAAAGGACATTTAGATAGTGAAATAGGATTATATTTTGAGCTTTCAACCAAAAACGAAATACAAGGCTTTTATGAAAGTTTAGATATTCTATTAACTGATATTCCAAATAACATAAGGATTAGTCTTTGGGGAGATAGTGAAATTGAGGATTATAAATTCACTTCAATATTTACACTATTTAGTATAGAAAAGAGAGATAACAAAATATTTGTTACAACATCTTCAAGTGGTTTTGATTTAAGCCATATTGATTATAAAGATTACATTTATTTTAGAGCAATGGTTTCCGAAATTCAAAATTTTAAACCAATTCCAGAAATACATTATACCGAAAAAAATTGCCAAGAAGACGATTCAGTACTATCTTTAACTTATTCCTTTAAGGAGGAAAAAATATCTATAAAAACAGTTTTCGAGAATAAAATTACAACTGTTTTAGCACAACTTCAAAGCATTGTTGATTTACAAATCAATGATTATAAATGGAATCCTAAATACGAGAAAAATGAAAAAATGTTCTCTCTCGAATTGTTACATCCATTATTTTTAAAGATGGGTTTTGAAAAAGTAATTTATAATCACGGAACTAAAGAATTTGGAAAGGATTTTGTTCTATCAAAACTCAATGAATTTGGAATTGAAGATTATTATGGCGTTCAAGTAAAAGCAGGAAACGTTAGTGGAAAAGTAAACTCTCAGATTGATGAATTAATAGGACAATGCCATGATGCTTTTAGTGTTCCTTGGAAAAACATTAAAAGAAACGATTTTTATATATCAAAATTAATAATTGCTATAAGTGGTGTATTCTCTGAAAATGCAAAAATTAAAATACAAAATAAACTAACTGTTATTTTGAACGCTAACATAATTTTTCTTGATAAAGAATTGATAACATCTTTAAACAGAAAATATTTAGAAAAATAACTAAGCACAACAAAGTACCCTATAAAAAACACCAGTCCAGTTCTTCAAATATAATATTTTTAGCATAATAATCTCATAATGATAATGTTGTAGTGTTTAAATATAGGTGATCCCGATAGGGTTATCAGTGTTTCAATGCTATTGTGATTACTATGAAATCTTTATAGTAGTTTTTCTTATTTGTAGGAAAAAGTTTATATTTGATTTCTCCCCTTTTAATAAAATCAGCTGAACACACTCTGTCTTGTTGTTTTAGTTTATTATTTTTTTTATGCATTAAGATGAATTGTTTATAGGTTTCGTGTGGTTTATCTATGCGTGGTTTATAAGGAAACATTAAAAGAAGTAAGAAAAATAAGCGTAATAAAACTTTGGTTATAAACAAGTTAGGCGACATGCGAAAAAAAATAGAATAATGACGAAAAAATCATGAAACCGAAACTTCTAACAGCTATACTGTTATTTATTAGTGCATACTCACCACTATTCCTAATTCTTGCAGTTAAGGACTTTGATTTCTATTGTAAATATAGTTTTAACCACCCTATTGGAATTTCTATTTTATTAGGTGTTTCAGTATTGAGTGTCATTTTGCTATTTTGGACCATTAATTCCATTAAACGTGGAAATATGCCAGTAACGGTTAAATCTGTTAAAAATCGTTCTGTTGACTTGATAAATTATACAATCCCATACATTGTCTCATTTTTTGGTTTTGATTTAGCAAAAATTGAAGACATTATATCGCTTTCAATTTTTCTATTGTTACTTCTTTTACTAACAATAAAAAGCAAATCCGTCTTTATGAATCCTATTTTGCTTTTAGCTGGTTATAATCTTTATGATTTAGAGTATGAATATGATGGAAAGTTAAGTTCAACTATAGTTATTAGCAAACTTGAAATGAAACCAAACGAACGATTTTATATAAGAAGTCTAACACGCTTTTTGTATTTCGCAACCGAAAAAGAAGAAACTCATGCCGAATAGACAACGACAAACATTACAGCAACTTAAAGCTATAGATTTGAGAAATGCTAACGTAACCTTAGCAGTTGTAAAAGAATACAAAAGAGAAAGAATCTCTCATTACACTATAAACTATGTTCCAATAGACCAACGCCTAGAAAATCGGCTAAGAGGTATAATTGTAAACCATATCAATAATTCCAATACAGTTGAGAATTATAGTTATGATTGCCCAGAACCAGAGGCTGACCAGGTGCGTGCAATAAATTATGAAGAAACAGATTTTTACCGAATCTTCGAACAATTAGGGGAACTCAATCCAGAAGAAGATGTAATTGCGAATGTAGAAGAACTTGTAAAGTCCAAAGCATATATGATAATTCTTAGGAACGCTGGGGGGATACAAGTAGTTGGTTTCAAAACACTTCCTGAAAACTGGAGAATGAAGAGAAACAAAGGATTAATACCCTTGTTTTTTAACGAAAATAGATTCGAGGATCTAGAACAAGAAAATGTTTTTAGTATTTCAAGTATAGTCGACCTTTTCTATTTCAATGAATATATTTTTATCCTTTCAAAAAAAGAATTTGAAAGAGGTTTGAACTTTAGAGAAGGTATGATTAATAACGCAGAGGAATTGTATCAAGAGGTTAACGAGTTGAATATATTCGTTAATATGGAAATATTGACAAATCGTGTTGGCAATAATCAAAGATATTTAAGAAAGGTAGCTACAATAAGAAATCTAGGACATTATAGAAACCCTGTTTATTTACAAAGGTTAAGACAACTTAGTATTACTAAAGGATGGAATATTCAATTTGAAGAAGACCAAATCGTAATAACGGAAGAAACACTAGATGATATTTTAACTTTATTGCAGAACAAAAGGTTACACTCGGAATTGACGGAAGAAGATTTTGATGTCGAAAGCTCAAAACCAGTAAATCCGAATTAGTATGAATGAAATTAAATCGAACATAAAGCACTATTGCCTAACAATGTATATAAAAAATAGGTGAAACAGTAATAAATTCAAGGCTTTGGGCTCGTATCAAACTTTATACTTAACCGAAAGTTTCGTGCTCCGAAATCGCCTACTTTTCATACACTAACCGTTACCAATACATCTTGCCAATAAGCCTTAAAAAGTATCACTAAAAATGAAATTGTAACTTAACTAGAATATATTTTGAAATCCTACATTGATAAAGAACTTTGCTAATTTCTTTTTCTATATTTGGGAATATAATTTCTCTCCAATAAACACAACCTCAACAACAACGTCCAGAAACTTTCAAAAAACTTGTTTTAGCAGCCCACTACCAATTTTGATGTTGAAAAAGCTAACTTTGAAAAAATAAAAGAATTAAAAATAAATGGCAAAAAAAGACACTAGTAGTTTTGAACAAAAACTCTTTAAAGCAGCAGATAAACTTCGTAAAAATATTGATGCTGCCGAATACAAGCACGTAGTATTAGGCTTGGTATTCCTAAAATACATTTCGGAATCCTTTACAGAACTCTATAATAAATTAGAAGCAGACGAATGGTCAGATCCAGAAGATAGAGACGAGTATATAGCCGAAAACACCTTTTTTGTTCCTAAAGCAGCACGTTGGAGCCATATTCACGCACAGGCCAAATTAGCTTCCATTGGGCAGACTATAGATGAAGCTATGGAAGCGGTGGAAAAAGAAAACGCAGAACTAAAAAATGTATTGCCGCAAGTGTATGGTAAAGCCAACCTAGATAAAACCTCTTTAGGTGAACTCATTGACTTAATCTCAAATACCGAATTACAAGCCGAAAACGAAAACTCTAAAGACCTTTTTGGAAGAGTGTATGAATATTTCTTAGGTGAATTTGCCAATGCCGAAGGAAAAAAAGGCGGACAGTTCTACACACCCAAAGCCATTGTAAAACTAATGGTCGAAATGATAGAACCCTACAAAGGTAGAGTGTACGACCCAGCAAGTGGCTCTGGGGGTATGTTTGTAATGAGTGAAAAATTTGTAACCGAACACGGAAGAAGCATAAAAGACATAACCGTGTACGGACAAGAAAGTAACCAAACCACTTGGAAACTCTCTAAAATGAACCTTGCCATACGCAATATAAACAGCAAGTTTGTGGCTTGGAACACAGAAGGTTCTTTCTTAAAAGATGCCCACCCAGACTTAAAAGCCGACTTTATTCTTGCCAATCCACCCTTTAACCAAAAAGAATGGGGGGTAGACATCCTTCAAGAAGATGCCCGTTGGAAATACGGAATCCCACCCAACGGAAATGCCAATTACGGCTGGATGCAGCATATGCTTTACCATTTAGCACCAAGAGGCGTAATGGCTACCGTTTTATCTAACGGCTCATTGAGTTCTAACACCTCTGGCGAAGGCGACATCCGTAAAAACTTGGTAGATGCAGATTTGGTGGAGTGTATTGTAGCCTTACCCAAACAGCTCTTTTACAACACAGGTATTCCTGCTTGTATATGGTTTTTACGTAGAGAAAAAGCCAACCACAGCAAAGAGGTATTGTTTATAGATGCTTCTGAATTGGGCTATATGAAAGACCGTGTACACCGCGATTTTGCCGAAGAAGATATTGCCAAAATACGCGACACTTATTTAAATTGGCGAAAAGGAGGAGAATATGAAGATATAAAAGGCTTCTGTAAATCTGCCACACTTGAAACCATACAAAAACACAACTACGTACTTACCCCAGGGCGTTACGTAGGCATACCCGACGAGGAAGACGATGGTATTCCATTTGAAGATAAAATGGCAGACTTAACGGCTACCTTAAAACAACAAATGGACAAAGAGCAAGCCTTAAACGAAGAGATTGCTACACAACTTTCTAAAATTGGATTTAGTTTATGAGTAATACCAATAATTCACCTCAAAGTTGGAGACTGATTACCGTTAAAGATGCCATAAAAGAAAAAATTCTTGAAAAGCCTTTAGATGGAAATCATGGGGAAATACACCCCAAAGGTGATGATTTCGTTTCAGAAGGTATTCCGTTTATTATGGCTTCAGATTTAAAAAATGGTGGTGTAGATCTAATAAATTGCTCCTTTATTAGAAAAACTCAAGCTGAAAGATTGAGAAAAGGTTTTGCAAAAAGTGGAGACGTTTTACTTTCACACAAAGCTACGATTGGAAGAGTTGCTTTACTTAAAACGAAATTGGAATACGTTGTTTTAACTCCGCAAGTGACGTATTATAGAGTTAAAGATGAATCTAAATTATCAAACGAATATTTAAAATATTATTTCCAGAACAACAATTTCCAAAAAACACTTATTAGTTATTCAGGTGGAGGTTCTACAAGAGCATATATTGGAATAACTAGTCAATTAGATTTACCATTGGTTATTCCACCAATTAATGAACAAAAGGCCATTGCCTTAGTGATTTCAGCTTTTGATGATAAAATAGAGCTCCTACAAGCCCAAAACAACACCCTAGAGCAAACCGCACAAACAATTTTTAAGGAGTGGTTTGGTAAATACCAAGTGGGTGATGAATTGCCTGAGGGGTGGCGAGTTGGAAATCTTGATGAAGTAACGAAAACTGTTGGTGGCACAACACCTAGCACAAAAAATCCAGAATTTTGGAATGGTAGCATTAATTGGTCAAGTCCCAAAGATTTAAGTTATAATGAGTATATATATATACTATCTACAGAAAAGAAAATTACGGAGAATGGATTGAAAAGAATTAGTTCAGGACTACTTCCAAAAAACACTCTATTACTTTCATCAAGAGCACCTGTAGGCTATTTAGCTTTGACTAATGTTGAGTTAGCTATAAATCAAGGTTATATAGCAATTCTTCCCTGTCAATACTTTTCAAATTATTACACATTTCTGTGGCTCAAAAAGAATATGAAAAAGGTAATTAATGCAGCTAATGGTTCTACATTTCTAGAGATTAGTAAATCTGCATTTCGTACTATAGATTGTGTAATTCCAGAGAAAAGTAAGATTGAGGATTTTGATAAAATAGTTGCACCCTTTTTTAAAAAAACGCTTTCTAATCAAATCCAAATCCAAACCCTAAAAGAAACCAGAGACACGGTATTGCCCAAATTAATAAGTGGGCAGTTAAGAGTAAAAGATTTTAAAGAGTAATTGGCTGGTATAAATAAGTATTTTTAAATACAGAAAAACACTTAAATAGGTAAAAATGTAAAAATAAGCTATTATTAAAATGCTTATTATTACATTTGTGTTGTAAATAAGAAATATTATGGCTTTTGATACTGTTATTCCAACATCAAAACGTATAGAGCGTTTGCGTTACGAAAACCCTTGGTGGGTTACAGGGGCGGTACAAGAAGTGTATCAAAATATGTCGCGTAGGCTTTATTTTAATTTATTTTATCCCTTTGTAAAGGAAACCAATATAAAAAGGGCTGTGGTGCTTATGGGGCCTAGACGTGTTGGTAAAACAGTAATGATGTATCATAGCATACACGCATTACTAGAAGAAGGTGTGCCTCGTAAAAATGTATTTTTTATAGGTATAGACAATCCTCTTTATATGCATTTAGGGCTAGAAGAAGTGCTATTATTAGCACAAGAAGCGGTACAGCTTGACCATCTAGAAGGTTGTTTTGTGTTTTTTGATGAAATACAATATCTAAAAGATTGGGAGCGTCACTTAAAAGTATTGGTAGATAGTTATCCTAAAACCAAGTTTGTGGTTTCGGGTTCTGCAGCTGCTGCTTTACGTCTACAAAGCACAGAGAGTGGTGCGGGTAGGTTTACAGACTTTATGTTGCCACCGCTTACGTTTCACGAGTATATTCACCTTAAAGGTTTGCAAGACCTAATGCAACAAAAAACCATACTGTATAATCAAAAAGACATCCCTTTTTATACCACCCATAATATTAAAGCACTGAACAAAGCATTTTTTCATTATTTAAATTTTGGCGGTTATCCAGAGGTAGTCCTATCAGAACACATACAAAGTGATATGGGACGCTATGTAAAAAGTGATATTGTAGATAAAGTGTTGTTGCGAGATTTACCCAGTTTATATGGCATTAAAGATGTACAAGAGCTTAACAGTTTTTTTACCTACATAGCCTATAATTCTGGCAATGAGTTTTCGTATGAGCGTCTTGCAAAAGATAGCGGCATTACAAAAGAGCTATTAAAAAAATATCTAGAATACCTAGAAGCTGCATTTTTAATTAAAGTGATTCATAAAGTAAATGAAACTGCAAAAAAACTAAAACGAATTACCAGTTTTAAAGTGTATTTAACCAATTCATCATTGCGTACGGCACTGTTTTCACCCATTATTGAAACAGATAATGAAACAGGAAATATGATAGAAACGGCTATTTTTTCGCAATGGATGCATAGAGAACATCTCAATTTAAAATACGCACGATGGAAAATGGGACGTAAAGAAGGCGAGGTAGATATTGTTTTATTGGATAATAAATTTTTTAAACCACAATGGTGTGTAGAAATAAAATGGAGTAATCGCTTTGTAGATAAACCTCAAGAATTAAGGAGCTTACGTTATTTCTGTAAAGAAAATAATTTTAGTGCAACATTAGTAACCACAATAGATATGATGGAAACTAAAACCGTAGACGATGTACACATCACTTTTGTGCCTGCAGCAGTGTATGCCTATAATATAGGTGTAAATACTATAGAACTTAAATCTAACAACTGGAACTAATGCTTAACGAAAATACCATAGAACTAGCTTTAATAGACCAATTAGTAAGTCAAGGATATATCTATTGTAACGGCACAGATATTTCTCCTATAGGCAAGTTTCCACAAAGGGAATCTTTTGCTTCGGTTATACTAGAAAATCATTTTAAAGATTCACTTAAAAAACTAAATCCAAGCCTTCCAGAGTCTACACTAATAGAAGCCTACCAAAAGCTTATTAATCTTGGTACAGAAGATATTATGGAAAACAACGAGCGTTTCCATACCTTACTCACCAATGGCGTAACCGTAGAATACACCAAAGACGGTAGAACAAAAGGCATTAACGTAAAGTTGTTAGATGTTGAAAAACCAGAAAACAATAACTTTTGGGTGGTCAATCAATTGGTTGTAAAAGAAAACAATAACGAAAAACGCTTTGATGTAGTTATCTATGTAAACGGTTTGCCTTTGGTTTTTATAGAACTTAAAAGTGCCACAAGCGAAAAGGCAACTTTACGCAGAGCATTTGACCAAATTAAAAATTATAAAAAGGCAGTCCCAAGCATTTTTTATTACAATGCTATATGTGTTATTTCAGATGGCATAGATGCTGGTACTTCAAGTGTGTCAGCACCATTTTCAAGATATCTAATATGGAAAAAACCAAAATTAGATCATAACATTTCTTTATCAGAAGAAAAAGAAATCATAAATATAGCTGCAGAACCAATAGCAGTTTATAATACAACTCCACTTCAAGATTTAACGAAATGGATGCTCAACAAAAAAACATTGGTGGAGCTAATTCGCTATTGTACTGTTTTTGAAAAAGAAGAAAAGAAAGACGAAAAAACGGGTATTATTTCTCAAGTTAAGATTAAAAAAGTAGCTGCCTATCATCAGTACTATGCGGTGCAAAAAGCAGTTGAGCAAACCCTACGAGCGACACATTCAGAAGATGGAGACAGAAAAGTGGGTGTGGTGTGGCATACGCAAGGTTCAGGTAAATCCTTATCGATGGTTTTTTATAGCGGACAAATAATTACGCATCCGCAAATGGGAAATCCAACCATTGTAATGCTTACAGACCGAAATGATTTAGACGACCAATTATTTGGCACCTTTGGTAATTGTGTAGATTTGTTAAGACAAACACCCGTACAAGCAAATAGTAGAGAACACATAAAAGAACTACTTAAAGTTTCTGGTGGGGGTGTTATTTTCACCACTATTCAAAAATTTGCACCTGCCGAAGGCAATGTGTACGAAACATTATCTAATCGCACAAATATAGTAGTAGTTGCAGATGAAGCACACAGGAGTCAATACGGGTTTTCTGGACGTGTTGTAGAAACCGAAGAGGGTTCTGAAATTAGGTATGGAAATGCCAAGTATTTAAGAGACGCTTTGCCTAATGCATCTTACATTGGTTTTACAGGAACACCCATTGAAAAAGAAGATAAATCTACACCAGCAGTTTTTGGTGATTATATAGATGTTTACGATATAAAACAAGCAGTAGATGATGGAGCAACGGTTCCTATTAGTTACGAATCTCGTTTAATAAAAATTAAACTCGATGAGGCAACGTCTAAAAAACTAGATGATGAAATCTATGACATTGCAGATGCCACCGAAGAACAAATAGAAAAAGCCAAAAAGAAAACAGCAACTATTGATGCTGTAGTTGGTCATCCAGATAGATTAAAAGATGTAGCTAAAGATATTGTTAGTCACTTTGAAGCACGTCAAAAAGTGTTTGAAGGAAAAGCAATGATAGTGGGAATGACACGTAATATTTGTGTGAGACTTTACAATGAAATTATCGCCCTAAAACCAGAATGGCATAATGATGATTTAGATAAAGGAATGATTAAAGTGATAATGACTAGTGCTACAGACGATCCAGAGATTTTTCAACCACATCATACCACAAAAAACCAGCGAAAAGACCTAGCAATTAGAATGAAAGACACCAATGATGAGTTAAAACTGGTGATTGTTCGCGATATGTGGTTAACAGGTTTTGATGCACCCAGTATGCATACTTTGTATGTAGATAAAAAAATGCAAGGGGCAAATTTAATGCAAGCTATTGCAAGAGTAAATAGAGTGTATAAAGACAAACCAGGTGGTTTGGTGGTAGATTATATTGGTATAGGTCAAGACTTGCGTAAAGCAATGGCAACCTATTTGCAAAGTGGGGGTGAAGGATCGCCAGTGGTAGATATAAAAGAAGCGATTGCAGGTATGAAAGAGAAATTTGAAATTGTTGAACAAATGTTTAACGGTTTTGATTTTAAACGATATTTTAAGGTAGATACCGCACAAAAATTGCAAGTATTGTTGGGAGCACAAAATTTCATTTTAGCAGACCAAAAATTAAAAGACCGATTTTTAAAAGAAGTGACTTTGCTATCAAAGTTGTTCGCAATGTCAATTCCAAGTCCAGAAGCAGATGCTCTTAAAAACGGAGTGGCATTTTTTCAAGCTGTAAAAGCAAGAATCAATAAGTTTACGGGTAATGGAATAAAATCTGATTATGAAGTAGAAACAGCTATCAAACAAATTGTAGATGATGCGTTGTCGAGTGATGGAGTAATTGATGTTTTTGAAGCTGCTGGAATTAAAACACCTTCGGTAAGTATACTTTCGGATGAGTTTTTATTAGAAGTCAAAAATATGCAACAAAAAAATGTTGCTTTTGAATTGTTGAAAAAGCTTTTGAGTGATGAAGTAAGAATAAGAAAAACTAAGAATTTAGTACAAGGAAAGAAATTTTCCGAAATGTTGGAATCTGTAGTTAAACGCTATCACAATAATCAAATAGATTCAGCACAAGTATTAGCAGAACTATCAGACATCGCAAAAGAAATGCGACTGGAAGATAATAAATCGGATGATTTAGGACTAACACCAGAGGAATATGCTTTTTATAGCGTCTTAAAAGAAAACGATTCTACAAGCTTTCTGAATGATGACAAAATGAAGGAATTGATTCATACCATAGTTGATGTCATTAGAAAAAACGCAACGGTAGATTGGAGTAAACGGGATGACGTAAGAGCAAAATTAAGGTTGACAGTAAAGAAAATATTAATGCGTTACGGTTATCCACCAGATTTAGCAAAGATGGAAGCAGACCGTGTATTAAGACAAGGAGAAGCATTAGCCGAAATATTCTCTTCAGAGATATAAAATTAATCCCAGTTAAAAATCCTGGGCAAGCATAGAAACCCACATCGCCAGAAAAAGGCGATGCTTGGTTTGTTATTTATTTTCACTTCTTTCAAGCCTAATGGCTTGAGAAGTTCCTACAAACAAAAAACCCATAACTTTCGTTATGGGTTTCCTTTTGCGGAGAAAGAGGGATTCGAACCCCCGGAGGTGTGACCCTCAACAGTTTTCAAGACTGCCGCATTCGACCACTCTGCCATTTCTCCTGTGGTATGCGTTCCCTAAGCGTTTTGCTTAAGAGGTTGCAAATATAAAAAGCTTTTTTAAATATTCTAAGTCTTTTTAGAGATTTTATTTGCTATTTTTTTCAAGCTTTAAAATAAGGAAAGCTAAATTACACAGCCTATAGGAGTTAGTTAAATTTTAAAGGTTTGAAGGAGTCTTATTTTTTTAGTATTTTTAATAGGCAAATCAACTACATTAATGAATCAATTAAGATTTCTTATTATCTGTTTACTGCCTTGTTTTTTAGTTTCTCAAAACAACAAGCAGGTAAACTTTAGCGAACTTACTGTTGCGCACGGCTTATCGCAAAACTCTGTGGTAAGCATTGCTCAGGATAGTATAGGCTATATGTGGTTTGCCACACAAGATGGGTTAAATAAATACGACGGCCGTAGCTTCACCCACTACGATGTGTACTTTGAAGATGTTACAAGACCCGCCTATAGTAAACTGGGAAAGATATACGTGGGTAAATCGGCTGAGCTATGGATTATTTCAGATTCTGGTAAACTGGAGAAGTTCAATTATAAAACAAATAGTTTTACCGCCATAGAGCAAGTAAGTAATATAAGTACACTAATAGAAACTCAAGACCTAGATTATTATTTAGGAACCTATGATAAGGGAATTTATAGAATAGATTCAAAATCTAAAGATACCCTTCAGCTATTAAACAGCGAACACGCTAAAAACTCGGTTTACGATTTTCTTGAAATCGCCAATAATACACTCTTAGCTACTACAAACGAAGGTTTATTCACAATAAACAAAGAAAACTATAGCTTTAATAAAATACTGCCAGAAACAAATTTTAGTGCTCTTTCACAATCTAAGGACGCTAAAACTATTTACCTGGGAAGCTACGGTAAAGGTTTGTTTATAAAAAAACAAGGCGAAGCTACTTTTAAACAGTTTAAAGGCTTTAGCGAATTTCCATTAGAAGACAACTTGGTTATTCAGGATCTATTGGTAGACAGCCACAACAGGCTGTGGATTGCTACTTATGGACAAGGGGTATTTTTATTGAATTTTGAAAATAAAAGCATTCAGAATTTCACAGAAAACAAAAACGATCCTTATGCCTTGCACTACAATGATGTTTTGTGTTTATACGAAGATAATACAGGTATCATCTGGTTGGGAACAGACGGTACAGGCTTGAGTTATTACGATGAATACTTGGTAAAATTTAATGTGCTCACTAACGATCAAGTGCCTATAAACGTTAATGTAGATGTAATACGTGCAATTACAAAAGACGCTAATAACAACATTTGGTTAGGCACTTCTGGTAAAGGGCTTACTCGTATAAATACAGACAAACAGGAGTTTTATACCTATACCTCAAAAAACTCTCGTCTTCTAGGCGATAGAATAATGAGTTTGTTATACCACAATGAGCAGTTGTGGATAGGTCATCAAACGTTTGGGCTTCAGTTAATGGCTTCAGACGGAAGCATTATATCCTTTCCGGAGACAGAAAACTATACAATTTGGAAGATTTACAAAGACAAGAACAATATTATCTGGCTTTGTACTAGGGAACACGGTCTTATAGCGTTTGACCAAAACAAGGGTGTTTTAAAGCAATTTTCAAAAGAAAACTCTGCGCTTACCACAAATAATATTAGAACCATAGAACAAGGCAGGGAAGGGGAGCTATGGCTTGGTACAGAAACAGATGGGCTTTTTAAACTAGATACCAAGACCAATACTATAGAAGATATAAACCTTATAAAAAGCAAGATAAAATCGCTTTATTACAAGGGTCCTTTTCTTTTTATTGGTACTAATGGCGATGGCTTAAAATTTTACAATACACAAGATTACGCTGTGTATACCTACTCTAAAAAAGATGGCTTGCCAAACGATGTAGTCTATGGAATTTTACCAGATTTGGAAGGAAATATGTGGTTGAGTACCAATAAAGGTATTTCAAAAATTAAAATAGAGGGCACTAAAATATCTAGTATAGAAAACTACAGTAATTACGACGGACTTCAGGCGTTTGAGTTTAATACGGGTGCTTACTATAAAGATGAAAAAGAACAGTTGTACTTTGGAGGACTAAAAGGAATAAATTGGTTTAACCCAAACCAGTTGTCTTTTAATCCGGTGAAGCCTAAGACGGTTATCTCTGGCTTTAAAGTTTTTAATAATGAAACAGAATTGAGTAGTGATTTAAGTCTGAAGCACAATAAAAACACAGTAACTTTTACTTTTTCGTCACTTCATTATTCGCAACCCAACAGAAACCAATACAGTTATAGGCTGCTAAACAACGATGAAGATTGGATTTTAGCGGGAAATACTAATGTGGCGCATTACACTAATTTACCACCAAACGACTATGAGTTTCAGGTTATTTCAAGTAATTATGACGGCCTTTGGAACACCGAGCCAGCACGCTTTTCATTTAGGGTTTTAAAACCTTGGTATGCCACTAATTTCGCAAAAGTAATATACTTGCTCTTATTCGCTTTGGCGGTATTCTATCTGTACAAATACCTAAAATGGCGATGGGAAATTAAAAATCAGTTGCGTCTTGAGCATGAAGAGACAGAGCGACTTAAAAAGCTCGATGAGTTTAAAACAAAACTCTACACCAATATATCGCATGAGTTTCGCACTCCTTTAACGCTTATTTCGGGTCCTATAGACAATCAATTATCAAAACCAGACCTCTCTAAGACAGACAAGAAAGAATTGACTTTGGTAAAACAAAATGCCGAGAGGCTTCTTAATTTGGTGGGCCAAATGCTCGATTTGTCTATGATAGATTCTGGACAGCGAAAACTAATTTTAACAAAAGGAAACCTTTCAATTGTATTAAAGCAGTTAATAAGTGCTTTTCAGTATAAAGCCACTCAAAAAAAGATTGTTATTTCTAGTAGTATACACAATTTAAAAGATGTTTTCTTTGATGTTGATGTTATAGAAAAGGTGGTGTCTAATTTACTTTCAAACGCCATTAAGTACGCTCCAGATAACAGCACTATAGTTTTTGAAGCCAATGAGCAGGAGGATATGCTAGTGTTATCTGTTATAAATAAAACCAATCATGTGGGGAAAAAGGATTTAACGAAGTTTTTTCAGCGGTTTTATCAGGATGATAAGCTTTCAGATGGAGTAGGAGTTGGTTTGGCGCTAGTGCGCGAAATGGTAGCGCTTTCTAAAGGAACCATTACAGCAAATACTATTGATGACAATAGAATTCAGTTTAACCTTTGCCTTCCTATAACTGAAAATGCTTTTGAAGGTGAACCCCTTATTGCAAAAGCTGAAACTAAAACTGAAAAACCAAAGCTAGAGAAGTCTAACGGACTTATAGATTCAGATAAACCCGTTTTGTTGATCGTTGAAGATGAAGAAGAACTGCGTTCCTATACTATTTCAATATTTAAAAATGAATACCGAATTATTGAAGCTGAAAACGGTAAAGAGGGTATAGACAAAGCAATAAACGATTTGCCAGATTTAATTCTCAGCGATATTATGATGCCAGAGGTAAACGGGATAGAACTCTGTAATACCCTTAAAACAAATGAGCTTACTAGCCATATTCCCATAGTGTTGTTAACGGCTAAGGTTGGTGAAGAAAACGAAATTGAAGGAATAAAAACTGGGGCAGACGCTTATATTACAAAACCGTTTAATAGTAAAAAGCTTAAAATAAGAATTGAAAAACTTATTGAAACTAGAAGACAACTTCAAAATCACTTTAGCAAAACACTTAGTATAAACCCAGAATTGCCAATAACCTCTACCGAAAGTGAATTTTTAAAACGCTTGCAAACGGTTTTAAACGAACATATAACAGACCCCGAGCTTACCGCAGATGGCTTTGGAAAACTAATGAACATGAGTAGAACGCAATTGCATAGAAAACTTAAATCTATCGTTGGGATGTCTGCAAGTGAGTTTATACGTATACAACGCTTAAAATTGGCTGTGGAGTTATTACAACAATCTGATGCCAATGTTTCAGAAATTGCTTATCAAGTTGGGTTTAATACGCCTTCCTATTTTGGTAAATGCTTTAAGGAAGTATATCATTGTTCGCCAAAAGAATACCTCGCAAAACTGGCGTAATCCTTATAAGTAGCACTTAATTTTTACTGTTGAAACATATCTTCTATGTTTTGAAACATCTCTATTATTCTTCAGCTGTGTTTGCATGTAATTTTGAGAACAACAAAAGATTAATTCAATGAAAGAACCTCTTAGCAAGACTAAAAAAGATGATGTTATTTATATGAGTATAGATCATCTTAGACAGGGGAATTATGAATTAAAAATTCTTTTAGATAATAAAGTGATTAAATCTGTAAAGATTTTAAAGAAGTAAATAGCACCAAGTTTGTAGGGCTTTATTTAAAATTTATTCATTAAAAATTCAAGTAAAATGAAAATTAGAATATTATTAATAGTCCTTTTCACAACACTAAGTATAAGTTGTGTAAAAGATGAAGAAGATTCTGAATGTTTCACTCAAATGATAGCATATCTTGAAAATGCAGAGGAATCATATGATTCTCAAATTGCGACAATTAGAGATCCTGATGGCACGTGGCATACTATAGAACAATGTTTGGAACAAAAAGCCCTTGCTCTAAGTTTTTTAAATCTATATGAAGAAACTGAGGAGGAATTTAACACCGACTCATATTACTCAAAATGTTCTGAAGAAGAAAAAAACAAAATTAATAATGTTTTAGAAAGGCTAATAATCGAAATGGAAGGAGATGCATATATATATTATGATTGTGAATGACAATAAATAAAAGTAAGCCTAAACTTAAAAGCGCATTTAATCAAAGAGCAATAAGATACCAAAAGAGATTTTTTAAGTTAGTTTCAATTGTTTAATTAGCAGCAAAATAATAGCGGTAAAAGTTCAGGAATATTATCGCTATTTTTGTGGCTAATATTAATTCATTTTATTAATGTCTTCTAATACAATTGAAAAGCTTCAGTGGCGCTACGCTACAAAAAGGTTTGATTCTTCAAAAAACCTTTCAGAAGAAAAGCTGCGTATTTTAAAAGAAACTTTTAATCTTACCGCAACTTCTTTTGGTTTACAACCCTTAAAACTTGTAATTGTAAGTAATACAGCCTTAAAAGAGCAGTTAATGCCCCTTAGCTATAACCAACCACAAGTACGCGATGCTTCACATGTTTTAGTGCTTTGTATAGAGAAAAATATAGATGCATCTTTTATAGCAGCACATTTTAAAAGAGTAGAAGAAGAACGCAAAACACCTCGGAAAATTTTAGAACCTTTTGAGAAGGATTTAATAGCAAACTTTTCTGATAAACAACCCCTAGAAATCCGTCAATGGATGGCGAATCAATTGTATTTAACCTTGGGAGCCTTACTTACCGTTTGCGCTATAGAAAAGATTGACGCCTGCCCAATAGAAGGTTTTGAACCTAAAAAATACGACGCCCTTTTAGGCTTAACCGAAAAAAATTTAGAGTCTGTAATAGTGTTGCCAGTAGGCTATAGGGACGAATCAGATTTTTTTAGCAGTCTTAAAAAAGTACGCCGTGGCGTAGATGAACTTATAGTAGAAATGAATTGAAGTTTTATCATTTTAGTTTAATACGGAAACTACTATCTTTGAAAGACATTTTTAACACTATTATTAATTAAGAGTAGTGAGTAGTGAGTAGTGAGTATAGAGATTGTGTCGTGGTTTCAAATTTGTATAGAGAGCGAGTTGTTCTCTTCAAATAAATATAATCTTAATACGTTTCTAAATCTGTTCTCGATACATTTTTTGCATCGCTACGCTTAGCAAAAAACACTCGAACTGACAATTGGATGGTCTCTGTCAGCTCGAGTGATCTCGACGAAAAGGCGGGATTGTATCGAGAGCGTGTTATTGTTCATTTTCATCACCAACATCACTCATTATTAATTATCATTAATTATTAATCACAAATCAATAATCATTCATCACACATCATTAATCACACATCACTAATCATTCATCATTAATCACTAATCATTCATCACTAATCATTCATCAATCATTATACATCACACATTATCAATCATAAATCATTAAAAGAATATGCCCGGATTTGAAATTTTCGGCGCTGAAGAGCGCAAACAAGTAAACGAAGTATTAGAAACAGGTGTTTTAATGCGTTACGGTTTTGACGGTATGCGCAACAACCATTGGAAAGCAAAGGAGTTTGAAACAGCTTTTGCTAAGCGCATGGATGCTAGTTACTGTCAGCTTGTTTCTAGCGGAACTGCCGCCTTAACGGTGGCTTTAGCTTCGGCAGGAGTAGGCGCAGGCGATGAGGTTATTATGCCTACATTTACTTTTGTTGCGAGTTTTGAATCTATTTTAGCTTTAGGAGCGGTACCAATTTTGGTGGATATAGACAGTACACTTACACTAGACCCCAAAGCTGTGGAAGCGGCTATTACTTCAAAAACAAAATGTGTAATGCCAGTGCATATGTGTGGTTCTATGGCAGATCTAGACGCTTTAAAAGCTATCTGCGATAAGCATAACTTACTGCTTCTTGAAGATGCTTGCCAAGCACTAGGGGGAACCTATAACGGTAAACCATTGGGGAGCTATGGCGATTTAGGCTGTTTTTCATTCGATTATGTAAAAACCATTACTTGTGGCGAAGGTGGAGCAATTATAACCAACAATCAGGAGTACGCAATACACGCAGATCACTACCAAGATCACGGCCACGATCACTTTGGTAAGGACCGCGGGGCAGAAAGTCACCCTTTTTTAGGTTATAACTTTAGAATTTCAGAATTGAATGCCGCAGTTGGTTTAGCCCAATTGGAGAAACTAGACGCTATTTTAAAAATTCAGAAAAAAAACTACAGCATATTGCGTGAAGCCTTAGAGTCTATACCCGAAGTTACTTTTAGAAGTGTTCCCAAAGGAGGAGAGGAGAACTATTCGTTTTTGAGTTTCTTTTTGCCTACAGAACAACTCACTAAAAAAGCTCATAAAGCTTTAACTGAAGCCGGAGTAGATGCTTGTTTTTATTGGTATACCAACAATTGGCATTATATAAACGGCTGGGAGCATTTAAGAAATTTAAAATCCCTTGCTAATCTTTCTGCTGAAGTAAAAAACCAAATGCAAGATTTAAACAAAACCGATTTTTCAAAAAGTGATGCTGTTATGAGTCGTACTATTTCTTCACTTATAAAAATTGGATGGACGGAAGCTCAAGTAAAAGAAAGAGCAGAAGCTATGAAACAAGCTATTATAGCGATACGCTAGTTATTGTATTTTTATCTGCTTTATTGTTTTAAAAGCTATTCACTATTAAATAATTATTTTTTCTATTTATAGACAGCACAGTCTGTAGCTCTGTATTTACGGCTAGTAAACCTTTATGTTTATAAGCTGTATACAGAGAAACACCCTTGTGGTTAAACTAGGTGTGTCTATTTCAGTTTTTCTTTTTTTGAAAATGAATCGTTACAAATGTTTAAGGATTTGAAACATTTGTGATGCTTATCATTACAGCCTGTATATACTTTCGTTTGGTATTAAATACTCTCTTTATGAAATATATAAATCGGTTTTTGAGTGTCTTAATTTTTACAACAACACTTTTTTCTTCTTGTGGAAAGAACAACGCTCCGTTAATAGATTTTGATTATGGCTGCGATGGATTAATACAAAGCTTTGAGGAGCATCAAGCTTTTGTACTAACCGCAACAGATAATTATGCCGGTAATCCTACTCGCGAAAACTGTTTAAACTTAAAAGAAGCCTTGGAGAGTTATTCATTAGCCATAGCAGCCTTAACAGCAGTAGAATATTGTATGGAGGTAGAAGGCGAAGAATTTGCCGGCTTTGTACTCTCTGAACTTTTAGGCACCCAAGAGGTGCTAGATCAACTAGGCGATTGTGAATAAAACATTTAAAATTAACTAAATAAAGTATATGAAGGTTTTCTTGAAATTTGCATTTATAGCATTATTGCTTTTTTCTTGTAATTCAAAAAAGAAAGAGAGCATTAGTATTGAGCATTCTGATGATTTGATGCATAGCGAAACACTTTCGGCGGCTATCTTTGATAGAAGTTGGACTTTACTTAAGAAAGGACAACAACTTGCAGACGGTGGAAGTTCCATAGATGAAATCATCAAAATTTTTCCAGATTCTACTTTGGTTCAAACCAATGATACTTCTATTTTATTTTTTATAAAAGGGAGCGAGCCGATGCTCATAGAATTAAAATCGAGAACGCACAGTCAAAATATACAAGCTAACAATGTTTCTATTTTGCCTCAATCTATTCAGCAAGCTTCTGTTTTGCCTAACCTTATTTTTGGTAGTAATTTATATTTTGATGAAGACACTAAAGCAGATGTGGTGGGGAGCCAAAGAGGTGAACTAGCAAGACAATTTAAAAAAGCAGTCCTTATATCACCTAAACTCGTAGAATTTGGAAATGAAGACGATTATTATGTAGTAGCTTCTATTTTAAATAAAAACCGAAATTATAAAGAAAATGTCACCATTCGAAAAAATAAATTAACACTAGAAGATTATAAAGATTGGGACAAATTTGATATAGTACATCTCAGTACGCATGGTAAGACGTTTTGTAAAAAAGAAACGATAGTGGTTAATGGGAAGTTAAAGCCAACTCAGACTGAGGTCAAAGTAAAGTGTAGGAGTCTTATAAATACAGGAATAAAACTAGACTTTAAAAACTCAGAGGAAGCTGTAAAGTACTTAAATGACAATGAATATAATGGAAAGATTATAATCACTACCAAGTCTATTGTATTAAAAAGCGATTTTTTCGAGCATTTCTATAGCAATGGAGTTAAAAACAAAATTTGGTTTTTTTCTGCCTGCGAGATGGGGCGACTTTCAGATATGACCGATGCGATGAAAAAAATCCATAAAAATGGACATTTCCTTTATTGGACAAACGAAGTACCTGTAGATATAGCAAAGAATGCAACTCAACTTTTTTATCAAAACTTAATAGATAAAGGCTTGCAAACTGAAGAAGCATTTGAAAAAATACCATCTAAATTCAGAAAAGATGTTGCTGCTAAAATAGAGGTAATTTATAGTAATGGATCCACAGAGGTAATAAGTGGCAAAACAAATTTTAAAGTAGTTAGTACAGGTAATTCACAACACGGGAAAGAAGTGATAGAAATGTTTCATCCCGAAGAAAATAGACCCCTGTATTCAGGTGATTTCTACCCAGTAGATGGCGAATTTGGCGATGGACAAAAAGAAAATATAGCACTAAAAGCAAGACTTTATGGGTACTCAATGACCGATTTTGAAACAAAAAAAATGCGTGTAAGCCTTAAGGTTGATGATGAAACAGTAGTTAATAAAGTTAAGTTTTTACCCAATAATTCCGAAGGAAAAATTACAGTAACACAAATCCCTAAAACTAAGCTGGGAGTAGCGCTAAGCATACAAAATATAAAAATACCCGACTTAGCTAATAAAACTGAAATCACATTAAAGGCATACCTGCATTTTGATGATACGTACTTTTCTATACATTCTGAGAAGGTATACGTTAGGGCTCAAGGTATTTTAGCTGTAGTAGATGATGGGAACGAAGAGACAAAATTCTTTTACGACAGTGGCAGAAACGCTCTACGTGTAGAAATGCCAGACTCTGCTACTGAAAGTTATATGGACGGTGAAGGTTATTTTTACTTTTATAATACTAATGATGGAATGCCCTTTGGGTGGTTAAAATCTAAAGCAATGGCCAAAATGTTTACAGGCAGTTTTTCATTTGGTTCGGTTGCTGGAAATAGTCGTGTAAATGACGAAACAGGAAAGTTTAATTTCCCGATCATCGCTTGGGCTCAACGACATAGAATGAGTGACTACGAAAAAAATTCAAACTTTAAAAAAGAGCGTATTGATTGTGATAACAACAAAAAATGCACAAAATTTTTAGGTGTTTCAGGGCAAGAGAAAGATCACTACGCCATTTTTAATGGAAGTGGAAAATTAATTGAAATGGGACAGAATAGCTTAAATATAAAATTTAAGTATGGCGAATATGAAGTAAAACTTCCAGAAGCAGAAGAAATGTCATTTAATTACCCAGGATTATAATATATGATTAAAGTAACTATCAAGAAAATCTTGAAGGTAGTCAACTATTTAAAATAAAAAATTTGTTTGTATAAACTCTAAAAACTAAGATTATGAAACCAATTCTGATTATTTTTTTCCTTTTTATAAGTTTTATTAATTGTAAAGACGCTAAGGAATCAAAAAACCAGCCATTAGATTCTTTAAATCGTATGGCAATAACAGAAACAGTAAATGATGAAAATAAAAGGAGCGAAAATATAAAAGAGAATACTTCTAATACTGAAGCTACACAAGATGATTGGTACTGGAAAAATACCACGATGAGTAAAAATAACAAATTTGAAAACTGGAGTGAGGGAGAAGTAACATTAGTAATGAATTATAGAATAAAACAGAACGATATGCAGCCTAGATCTATCAATGTGGGAAGCATAGATACTAATGGGGATGTATCACTTTATTTACCGAAAGAAATAGAAACAGAAACAAAACTTGATAATTTGGGCAACCTTGTTTTCTATGATATAGAAGATATATCCAGTCTTAAATATGAAAACGGCAATACGGGATATTTTTCAAACACAAGCTTAAAGGTTGAAAAGAACGGGACTGTTATAGGGGAATTAACTCTAGGTAATTCTGTGCGTACAACCTATAACCTCACCAATCAAAGTACACTCACAATGGGCGATGAGGGGTATCTTATCTATTTGGTATACGTAGAAGAGATGTCTTCTATGAAGGCAAAAGAAATAAAAACAGCTAAAGTTCGCAGGGATGGCACAAACACAATTGAAGCTGAAACTACTGTTGTATATGATTTAGAACTTAAACCTGGCTGGAATTATGTAAAAACAGCGGTAATTGGTAATTACGATTTAAAGCACGAAAGAGGATTAAATGCATCTTGGTTTAAAGCGCACGAGCACACTGTGATTACAGATATACCCAAAGAGGCTGAATATTTTTTTAGAAAAAATAGCTACTAATAGTTCGCGTTTTCTACTTATATAAATTCTTAACTATTTGCTTAATCTTTGTACTCTCTGAACTTCTAGGCACCCAAGAGGTGCTAGATCAACAAGGTGATTATGAATAAAGAATTTAAAATTAACGCTTGAAAAAGTAGATTAAATCTATTTCTGCAGTGACTAATACTTAACGTATTCTGTGATTTCTAAACCATACCCAATCATACCCACGCGTTTGGTCTGCTCGCTGTTAGATATAAGCCGTATTTTATGAATTCCTAAGTCGTGAAGAATTTGAGCGCCTATCCCAAAATCTTTGTTGTCCATTTCTATACGAGGAGCTTTCGCAATTTCGTTTGGCTTTTGAGACTCTTTTAATTCTTTTAATCTGTTTAAAAGATTAAGCGACTGGCTTTCTTGGTTTATAAAAACAATAGCGCCTTTGCCATCTTTATTAAGCACGTTAAACATATCGTCCAGCTTTTGCTCGGCGTTGTTAGTAAGTGTGCCTAATATATCACTGTTTACCAAAGTGGCATTTACACGAACCAAAACAGCCTCGTTTTCATTCCAATTGCCTTTAGTAAGTGCTATATGTATTTGATCGTTAGTAGTTTGTTTGTACGCTCTAAGTCTAAATTCTCCAAACTTTGTATTAATAGTGAAGTCTTCCTTTTTCTCTATTAATGAATCGTGTTCCATTCGGTATTTCACCAAATCTTCAATTGAAATAAGTTTTAAGTCAAACTTTTTGGCAACTTCTAGCAACTGTGGCAAACGAGCCATAGTACCGTCTTCATTTAAAATTTCGACTAGTATACCTGCTGGTTTTAAACCGGCTAATCTAGCTAAATCTATTGCAGCTTCCGTATGTCCAGTTCTTCTTAAAACGCCACCTTCTTTTGCGCGCAGTGGGAAAATATGACCAGGTCTTCCTAAGTCTGAAGCTTTAGTTTGGTCGTTTACTAGTGCTTTTATTGTTTTTGCACGGTCGTGAACAGATATTCCTGTTGTACAACCGTGGCCAATTAAATCTACAGATACCGTAAACTGAGTGTGGTGTAAAACGGTGTTGTTTTCCACCATCATATTTAAATCTAACTCATTACAACGCTCTTCGGTTAAAGGCGCGCAAATAAGCCCACGGCCGTGAGTAGCCATAAAGTTTATCATCTCTGGCGTAACCATTTCGGCTGCGGCAATAAAGTCTCCTTCATTTTCTCTGTTTTCATCATCTACTACAATAATTACCTTACCGTTGCGAATGTCTGCAATGGCTTCTTCTATAGTATTGAGTTGAACTGATTTTTCTTTTTCTGTGGAAATCATAAGATTTAATTTATTGTGCAAAGATAATGGAAACGCTTATAAATGTACATTTAGTACTTGCTTTCTTTGCTTAGATTTTAAAGATAAAATTTTAGGTTGCTGCTTAATGGTTCTGAAAGCACAGTGAATACTACTTTTTCCTTTTTTTTATGCCAAACAGTTTGCCAATTCGCCTTATAAAAGAATCGAAATCAAAAATCCCTTGGTCTGTAGTTGCTCGGTAGGTGAGCCATATACTTAAAGGAAGCATAATCGCCGTGCTTAGCCAAGTAGCTATAAAGGGATGCATAGTGCCATCTTCAGCACTGTTCTTGGCGAAAATCCCAATAAAATGATAGGTTAAAAACAGTAAGATTGCAATTACCATAGGCAATCCCATACCACCTTTTCTAATTATTGCTCCTAATGGGGCTCCCACAAAAAACAGTATGATACAAGCTATACCAAGTGCATATTTTTCGTGTAAGGCTATTTCGGTTTTGTTAATTCTTTTGGTTTTGTTTTTAAACTCTACCTTTTTAGCATCTACAGTCTGTAAGGTTCCTTTGGCATTATTTAAAGCGAGTTTTACAATTTGTAATTGCTGTGCAGGTTTAAAAATTTCTAAAATTGAAGAAATGGCCGGTGGACTTGCAGAGTCGCTAACCTTATCGTCTTTAAGTCTTTCAGCACCACTGCGATAATACATGTTTTTTGTATAAGACTTAATATCTGTAGAGTAGGACTTAGACAGTGAATCTATCTCAACACGCAATTCGCTTATGTTGTACATGTTTTGATTGTTTAAGTCGTTTTCCTTGTCTATATCTTTATTATTTAATTCGGTAAGATCAATATTAATAGCGTATTCTTCAAAATAGCTTTTTGCAAAAGGGGCTCTCTTTTTACTTTTGGGTTTAGTTGTTTGAATTTCTTCGTAATAGTTACCTTCTTTTAAAATTAATGAAAGGGTATTGCTGCCTTCTTCACTGGCTAATTCGCCATTGTTAGCAATTATTACAGTAAAATTACCATTGGGTTTAAGTTCATCTTTCTTATGAATAACAACATCTTTTAGATATTGATCGCGATCACCGCTTTTTTCTTCAACTTTTATATTGAACATATCCCCAATTTGGCTGAATTGTCCTTCAGAAATAACCATAGAGGGCTGAAACTGCGAAATATTTCGTCTTAGGTTTTGCCATTTATATTCGGAATAGGGGATAACGTTATTGGCAAAAAAGAAGGCGGTTATAGCAAGTACCACTATAAAGCCTATCACGCTTCCCATAGCACGCTGCAAAGAGATACCGGTAGATTTCATTGCGGCAAACTCATACTTTTCGGCAAAACTTCCAAAAACCATCAGAGAGGTTACTAATATAGTGAGCGGTAATACTAGGGGAATCAATCTTGGCGAGACATACCAAAGAAATTTTAAAATAATTAAAAAGTCTAGGTCCTTACCAGCAAGTTCAGAAATGTACAGCCAGATAGTCTGCAACACAAATATGAACATTAAAATAATGAAGACGCTCAAGAACGTCTTCAAATAACTTACTAATATGTACCTATCTAGTATTTTCACTTAAGCAACTATAGCTTGTTTATATAATAGCCTTCTGTTTTGTATTTAGCCTCGTCAAAAGTAAACAAGGTTTTTGAAACGGGTTGGTTAGTTTTAAAAGAATTTACCGTAAGTGTATACTGGGTGCCATTAGCATCTGTTTGTATAAGCTTGTAGATATGTTTTGTTTGAACATCTATCCCTAAAAGAATATCTTTAATCTCTGCCTTAGAGTCTATAGGTATAAGTTTTACAAACTGTATTTTTCTACCCTTTACATTTTGCTCTATATCCATTTTGTAGTTATAGCCTTTTTCGTAAAAAGTAAGCATTTTTGAAGGGGTAATCTCTTTATCGTCTTTAGCATTATACGCAGAAATGGTAACTTCTTCGTCTTCGGGTACAATTGTATAAATGTTTTTGCCGTCAAAAACGCGGGTGGTTCCAAGCATATTTAACACATACTTATCGCCTTGTAGTGTAACATCGCCACGGGTTTCTTGGCTTACGTTTTCTTTGGTATTGTTAAGGTTGTATTTAAAGTCTATAGTTATATTATCGTAGCTCTTTGCCTTAGCCGAAACTTCTTTAAGTAGTGTTTTGGCATCTTGAGCTTGAGCGAAAGAAGTAATAAAAAGGGCGATTAAAATAATGCTAAATTTTTTCATTTTAAATATCATTAGTTTCATTGTCTAAAAGTTGGTTTAACGCATCTATTGTTGGAACCAATACTTGTCGTGCTTTACTGCCTTCAAAAGGGCCTACAATTCCTGCCGCTTCCATTTGATCAATGATTCTTCCGGCTCTGTTGTACCCTAATTTAAGTTTACGCTGTAAAAGCGAAGCAGATCCTTGCTGTGCAATAACCAATACTTCTGCAGCTTCACGGAATAATTTATCGCGTTCCGATATGTCATTATCAAGAGTTGTGCCACCTTCTTCTCCCACGTATTCTGGCAGTATGTGTGCGTCTGGATAAGCTTTTTGCGAACCAATAAATTCTGTGATATCTGCTACCTCTGGAGTGTCTACAAAAGCACATTGAATACGCGTTAACTCATTACCCTGAGTATAGAGCATATCACCACGACCTATAAGCTGGTCTGCACCCGAATTATCTAAAATAGTACGTGAGTCAATCTTACTTGTTACCCTAAAAGCAATACGCGCAGGGAAGTTAGCCTTTATAATACCTGTAATTACATTTACAGAAGGTCTTTGTGTTGCAATAATTAAATGTATACCAATTGCTCTTGCTAACTGTGCTAATCTGGCAATAGGTGTTTCTACCTCTTTACCGGCAGTCATAATTAAATCTGCAAACTCATCAATAACCAATACTATATACGGTAAAAAGTGATGCCCATCATTTGGGTTTAGCTTTCTGTTTTTAAATTTTGTGTTGTACTCCTTAATGTTTCTAACCATTGCGTCTTTAAGCAAATCGTAACGCGTATCCATCTCTATACAGAGTGAATTTAGGGTGTTAATAACCTTATTAGTGTCTGTAATAATGGCTTCTTCGGTATCTGGAAGTTTTGCTAGATAGTGTCTTTCAATTTTATTAAAAAGGGTAAGTTCCACTTTTTTAGGATCTACCAATACAAATTTTACTTCTGCAGGGTGTTTTTTGTACAATAAAGAGGTAAGTACAGCATTTAAACCTACAGATTTACCTTGCCCAGTAGCACCCGCCATAAGCATATGGGGCATTTTTGCAAGATCGACCACAAAGGTTTCGTTGCTAATGGTTTTACCAAAAGCAATAGGTAGCTCCATTTCGGCATTTTGAAACTTTGTTGAAGCAATAACAGAACGCATAGAAACTATCTTAGCATTCTTATTAGGTACTTCTATACCAATAGTACCACGACCAGGGATAGGAGCAATAATACGAATACCCAATGCAGATAGCGACAAGGCAATATCGTCTTCTAAGTTTTTAATTTTTGAAATACGAATTCCTGCATCTGGTACAATTTCATAAAGGGTAACGGTAGGCCCTACCGTTGCTTTAATGTTTGCAATGCCTATTTTATAGTTGTTGAGAGTTTCAACAATTCGGTTTTTGTTTTCTTCAAGCTCTTCTTGATCTATTGTAATTCCCGCCCCTATAGTGTGGTCTTTTAACAGCTCTATACTTGGAAATTTGTAGTTGCTCAACTCTAGTTTTGGGTCAAATTCACCAAAATCTTTAACTAGTTTATTGCTTAAGTTCTCTACTGTTTCCTCTTCTTCTGGAGCCTGCTCAACTTCCATAGCTAAATCGCCTTCCACATCCGATTTTAAAATAATTTTTTCAACAGCAGGTGGGGGAGTAGTAGGCTTTTCCTTAATAATAGGTTCTGGAATATCTTCTACTATTTCTTCTGAAGTGGTAACAGTTTCAGGCTTTTCTACAACTTCTTGTACAGTGGCGGTATTTTTTTCTTCGGAAGCAAATTCTGAAGTAATTTGTTCTTTTGAACTTTTAAAGGTTTCAACAAGCATTTCGGGAGTGAGCTTTAAGCGCACTACGAGGTAAACAATTAATATGAAAATCATTACCAGTACAGCACCCACCATACCTAAATAATCTTGCATTAAGTCGTTAGTTTCATAGCCTATAACGCCACTAAAGAGTGTGGTTTTATCACCGAAAAACCCAAAAAATACTGAAATCCAAAGCATTAATAGCAAGCCCCAGAACCAAAATTTGCTCAGTTGCTTTTTTGCGTAATTGAAGAAGTAATAAATTCCTGTAAGTGTAATTAAAAAGGCAAGTATAAAAGCAGATATACCAAAGCCGTCATAAATAAAGAAATGGGCTGTATTAGCGCCAAATTTATTAAGCCAGTTCTTTGTTTGAAGCTCACGTTCACTAAGTATACCTATTTCACTTTGGTCTGCCTGCCAGGTAAAGAAGTAGGAAACAAAGGAAAATAAAAGAGCTATACCAAGCAGAAACAAAAAGCTGCCCAATAGAATTCGCTGTTGTTTGGTTAGCGAAAAGCTAATTTTTTTATTCGGTATTTTTGTGGTTGATTTTTTCTTTTTAGCCATTGAGGAAACGGTTGTCTATTGAGCAAAAATACAAATAACAACCAGTAAAAATTAATATTCCAAAAAACAAATTTTAAATATGTATTTTATTTTATAAAAACTTAGGGATATAAATAATAAAACCTATAATTACTGCGGTAATAGCAGCAAAAAAAACGGCACCCGCAGCAACATCTTTTATGACCCCAATTTTATTGTGAAAATCTGGATGTACAAAATCTGCAATCTTCTCTGCAGCGGTATTTAACCCTTCTATACTCATTACCAAGCCAATTGCAAATATTTGGATAATCCATTCTATTGTTGAAATTTCAAAATAGAAACCAGCGATAGTCATTATAACAGCTATAGTTGCTTGCACCTGTATGCTTGCTTCGTGACGAAGCAATAGTAAAGCTCCTTTAAAAGCGTATCCACATCCTTTAAGACGCTTTCCTAGAAACGAATTCCACATTACAAAAGTGGTTTTAAAGCCGAAGTATAATCAGGTTCTATCCCTATTTCTGGCACTTGCTGACTGTAAATTACTTTTCCTTTTTCGTCTAAAACAACTACTGCACGCGAGTGTAAGCCTTTTAAGGCACCATCAGTCATTTCTATTCCATAGGCTTTTCCGAAGCTTCCTTCGCGAAAATCTGAAAGCATATCCAAATTTTGGATGTCTTCGGCGGCGCAAAATCGTTTTTGTGCAAAAGGTAAATCTCTAGAAATACAAAGTATTTTTGTGTTTCTAAGACGTGAAGCTTCTTCGTTAAATTTTCTCGCAGAAGTAGCGCAAATTCCAGTGTCTATACTGGGAAAAATATTTAAAACAACGCGTGAGCCACTGTAATCTGATAGTTTTTTAATGCTCAAGTCCTGTGCTGTTAATTCAAAATCTGGAGCAATTTCGCCTACATTTGGAAGTGTGCCACAGGTTTCAACAGTGTTGCTGCCTAGTTTAATGGTTGCCATATTTATACGTTCTTTTTAATTTTAAGGTTTAAAGATACAAATTCGTAATTGTAAAAAATAAAAACAATGCTCACAAAAAAGTAAAACCCCTTTACAGCTTATTGTAAAGGGGTTTTGTAAAAAGTATTCTTACTTATTAACGGTCTATAGATCCCATTACTTTTTGGGCAAAAGCATTTGCCGCATCGCGCTCGGGCATCCCGTCTTCAATCATTTTGTGTACTTCTACAGCTCCGCAAAGGTTTGTAATAAGTTCACCAACTACATCCATCTCTTCATCTGTAATACGGTTGTATTCACTAAACGACTCTAAGACTTCAATACAGTTTTCTATCTGTTCTGTAGAATTATTTTTTTGGATATGTCTAATTACTGGCAACTTCATCTACTAGCTCTTTAAGGTTTTCAAATTTGTTTGTTTGAACTTGGTTTACCAAAGCTCCATTTTTGAAAGTCGCAAAAGTTGGTAGATTGTCTACCGTAGCCATTTTTCTACTTTCTGGAAACTTTTCGGCATCGACCATAACAAAGGTAAATCCTTCTGTTTCTGAAGCCAATTTTTTAAACTTAGGCTTCATAACTCTACAATTGCCACACCAACTAGCAGAATATTGAACGATAAGGTTCTTTTCTTCAGCTAAAAGTTGTTCTAGGGTATCGTCTTTTAATTCTACTATCATAACTTAGTTTCTTAAATAAGATGCAACAGCTTCGCGTGTAGCTTTCATAGCTTCTTTACCTTCTTCCCAGTTTGCAGGACAAACTTCGCCGTTTTTCTGAACGTGTGTATAAGCGTCTACTAAACGAATAAATTCGTTTACATTTCTTCCTAAAGGCATATCGTTTACACTTTCGTGGAAAATTTTACCTTCTTCATCAATTAAGTAAGTTGCGCGGTAAGTTACATTGTCGCCATCTACCATAAGCAAACCAGTTTCTTCATCATAACGCTCGTTAGTGATGTCTAAAATACCTAGTGCATTTGCAAGGTTGCGATTGCTGTCTGCAAGTAAAGGGTAGCTTACACCTTCTATACCACCGTTGTCTTTTGGAGTGTTTAACCAAGCAAAGTGTACCTCTGGAGTATCACAAGAAGCACCAATAACCATAGTGTTTCTGTCTTCAAATTTAGAAAGCGCCTCTTGAAAAGAGTGAATCTCGGTTGGACATACAAAAGTGAAATCTTTAGGATACCAAAAAAGCAATACTTTTTTATTGTTCTTTTTTGCTTCCTCAAGGATATTTAATTTAAAAGTATCTCCCATTTCATTCATTGCATCTACAGAAATGTTTGGGAATTTTTTACCTACTAATGACATAATTTTAGTTGTTTTTTTGGTTATTAATTTTCTGCTGCAAAGATAAAAACAACTTAAATTATAGCGCTGAAATACCAAATGTATTAATCTATAAAACGATAGATTTTTGCAATAGTTTTAAAAAGAGGTGATAAATAAACTTTATGTGTTGTAGTTAAGCTTTTTGAGGCGTTACAAGTTGTCTTATTTTTATTCTGAAGGCAGCAAATAAGAGTGTCATAAATGGGCTTAACCAGTTAAAAATTGCATATCCAGCATAGTGTAATGTGTCTACACCTAAAACACCGCTATGATAAGCACCGCAAGTATTCCAAGGTACAAGTACGGAAGTTACGGTACCAGAATCCTCAAGTGTTCTTGAAAGGTTTTCTGGGGCTAGCCCTTTATCTTTAAATGCTTTTGAATACATTTTTCCAGGAACAACTATTGCAAGGTACTGATCGCTAGCTGTTAAGTTAAGTGCTAAACAGCTTGCCACTGTACTTGCAAAAAGACCGAAGGTAGTGTGAAATAGCTTTAATAAGGCTCTACTAATTGTTGCTAAAGCGCCTATACCATCCATAACACCTCCAAAGACCATAGCGCATATTATAAGCCAGATAGTATCTAGCATTCCTTTCATACCACCAGCTTCAAAGAGGTCTTTAAGGGCTTCGTTTTCTGTAGGGATAACGCTATCTACTGTAATAGCATTCATAATACCTTTATAAGCACTTTCAAAATTTAGTGAGCTGCCGCCGCCAAGAGACGCTACTATATTGGGTTGAAAAATTAAAGCTGCAATAGCTCCTAATAGTGTTCCTATAAATAAAGCAATAAGTGGAGGAGTTTTTTTAACAATTAAAATAATTACTAATACAGGTACCAAAAATAACCAAGGACTTACATTAACAGACTCTTTTACTGCTTCTAGTATTAAATGCGTATCTGCAGTACCCGTAGTATCTAGATTTAAACCTATAATAATAAAAACAGTTAAAGTTACAAGTATCGTAGGCACTGTTGTGTAAAGCATATACTTAATATGTGTAAACAAATCTGTACCCGCCATAGCAGGGGCGAGGTTAGTAGTGTCGCTTAATGGAGAAATTTTATCGCCAAAGTATGCTCCAGAAAGTATAGCTCCGGCGGTCATACCTACAGGAATATTTAAAGCATTGGCTATACCAATAAGTGCTATACCTACAGTTGCCGAAGTAGTCCAGCTGCTCCCCGTAGCTACCGAAATAATGGCGCAAATAAGTACACACGAGGCTAAGAATATTGTAGGGTTTAATATTTGAAGCCCATAATAAATCATAGTTGGGATAATACCGCTAATAAGCCAAGTTCCTGCGAGGGCACCTACCATTAATAAAATTAAAATAGCCCCAGCTGTAGATTTTATGTTTAGAGCTATTTCCTCTAGCATTTGATCAAAGGTAACTTTATTAAAAAAGCCTACGATAGCTGCAACGGCAGCCCCCATTAAAAGAATAAATTGGTTACTACCACCTAGAGCATCATCGCCAAAGGCAAAAAACACATTGTAAAAAAGCATTACGATAAGCGCCAAGACAGGTATTAAAGCCTCCCAAATATTCAACTCTCTGTTTTCAACTACTTGTTCGTCTTTTGGGTCTGTAGGTTTAATATCTTGACTTTGCATAGGGAATTTTTAAAATGAAATGTAATGTTACGATTTTGTAAAAACCTATGCAAATTTTAAAATGCAACATATTTATAGTGTGTCAATGTGTTGATTATCGATTATTTTGTTAAATCAATTAAAATATTTTCTGTTAAAATTGCTTTTTAACGTTTAAATCGTACCGTTAAAAGAAATATGTTGAATTATTGATTAGATGTCTGAAAATCAAACTACTTTCGCAGAAATTTACCCTAGATATGTACTTAAAGGCCCCATTATTTTTATTGTTGTTTTTCTCTTTACCTATTTTTTCGCAAGTAGGAATAAATACAACTTCTCCTCATTCTTCAGCTATTTTAGATATTACTTCTTCTAATAAAGGGGTGTTATTTCCCAGGGTTAGTTTGCAAGGTAGTTATGATACTTCAACTGTATCTTCTCCTGCAATCGGCTTATTGGTGTATAACACAAGTAGCAGTGGTGGTTTAACTACTGGTTATTACTACTGGAATGGTATTTGGACGCCATTATCTGGTGGTAGTGCTGGATCAGATAACTGGTCCTTAAATGGTAATAGTACGAGTGCATCAAATTTTATAGGGACTACAAATTATCAATCACTTTACTTTAGGGTAAATAACACTGCAGTGGGAAGAATACACCCAGGAGGAGGTATAGGTTTTGGATTTGGGAGTAACGCAACGGCAAATAATTCTATTGCTATAGGTAATAATGCGAGTACAAGTCAAACTGCTGTTGCTTTGGGTTATTTAGCCAATGCCAGTGGGAATGAATCTATTGCTTTGGGGTATAATTCGGAGTCTTCTTATCAAAGTCTTGCAGTAGGTCACGATGCAGTAGCTGGTGGGAATGAATCTATCGCCATTGGTTTTAATACAACCTCTTCATTCCAAAATATTGCTATAGGGCACAATACTAGGGCTAGTGCAAACTCAGCTATAGCAATAGGGCATAGAGCTGTTGCAAATAATCAGAACAGTGTTGTTGTTGGAACCGACGCTACTTCTTCTGCAAATTCGGCAGTTGTTATTGGACAAGGAACTAAAGCTAGTAGTCAAAACACTGTAGTTATAGGAACTAGTGCGGCTTCTAATGGAAATGAAGGTGTTGCCATAGGTAATGCAGCTAATGCTAATTATCAATCTGTGGCATTGGGTAAAAGTACTAATGCTTCACAAGACAATACGACAGCTATAGGTTATAATGCTAAGGCTAACAATCAAAATTCAACAGCTATTGGAACAGGCGCTGTAGCTTCGCAAGACAATGCGGTGGTTATAGGCAATATTAGCTCTGCAAATGTAGGTATAGGGACTAGTACACCAAATACCAATGCTAAACTAGATGTTAATGGTTCTTTTAAGTTGGGTGAAAACGGTACACTCCAAAAAGGGATTACAAGCTTTATTAAATATGGAGTTTATGTAGGTAGTCTTAATCCTAATGAAACAAGAATAGTTAATATTACAATTCCAATTAATGCGAGACCAAGCTCTACAACTGCGACCGTTATAGTTACTCCAGCAAATGGGTTTAATGATGGTGTTATTGTAGGTTTTGCTAAATTGAGTAGTACTTCAGAATTGAGAATTCTTTTTAATAATATTGGGGGTAATTTTGGAGGTCAAAGCTCTAACTTTTATTTTACTATTATAGAATTTTAAAGTGTTTTAAAAATACAAAAAAGGCTCCTAGATATCTAGGAGCCTTTTTTTGTATGTCAATATATATATTAAAGTACGCCTACTTCAACCATACATTCACGCATCATTTGGTAAGTGCGTTTTATATCGTTGTCAAGACCAATACTAAAGCGAATTAAGCCGTCGCTAAGTCCCATTTCTTTTTGTTCGTCTTCGGGTATCTCTGAAGAAGTAGATGAACCTGGAGCGCTAAAGAGTGTTTTGTAAAAACCAAGACTTACCGCCAAGTATCCAAGGTTGCGTTCTTGCATTAACTCCATTAATTCGTTTGCTTTATCAATACCGCCTACATCTACTGTAAGCATACCTCCAAAACCGTATTCTTCATTCATCATTTTTTTGAAAAGCTCATGCCCAGTATGCGATTTTAATCCTGGATAAACTGTTTTTAAGCCATCTGCTTCAAATTTTTCAGCTAAATACAAAGCATTAGTGCTGTGTTGCTTTATACGTATGTGAAGGGTTCGCATATTCTTTAATATAGACGCAGCTCGTAAACTATCCATTGCGGGACCTAATAACATATTAGCACCGTCGTTTACATTGCGAAGGCTGTCTATAAATTCCTGTGAGCCACAAGTTACGCCGCCCATAGTATCACTACTACCGTTTATAAATTTGGTTAAACTGTGTAATACGATATCGGCTCCCAATGCTGCAGGAGAAATGCTTAAAGGCGAAAAAGTATTATCTACTAGTAACTGTAAGCCGTGTTTTTTTGCGATTTTTGAAAGCGCTTCTATATCGGCAATTTCTAGAAGTGGGTTACTTACGGTTTCGCAATAAATAATTTTAGTGTTTTCGGTAATAGCAGCTTCTACTTGGTCTAGCTTAGTGATATCTACAAAAGAAGTTTCTATGTTTAGTTGTGGTGCGAAGTTTTTTAGAAAAGCATAGGTTCCACCGTAGATTGTACGGCTAGAAACTATATGGTCACCCGCTTTACACAGTTGTAAAATTGCTGGAGTTATAGCGCCCATACCACTTGCAGCAACATTTGCAGTTTCGGTACCTTCCATAGCAGCTAAGGCTTGGCCTAAATACAAATTAGAAGGAGTAGAGTGACGGGAATAAAGATAACAACCGTCTGCATTACCTTCAAAGGTGTCGAACATTGTTTTTGCTGATAAAAAAGTATAAGTTGAAGAATCTGAAATGGATGGATTAACACCTCCAAATTCGCCAAAGTATTGTAGATCCTGAATATTGTCTGCTGGTTTAAACGCCATAATATTTTTGTTTTGATTGTTTCGCAAATTTGCAAAAATTTAAAGGTATACCCAATGCAAATAGACGATATTTTAGTTTTTTATTTATCCTTAAACGGTTCATTTATTCTTTAGTGTTTATTCACTTCAAAAAACCACTAGGCTTCACTATAGAGTAATTGCTTGTTGAGAAGTTCTTTTTTTTAAAAAAACACTAAAACTTATAAACCTCTAAACTTTTAAACTATTAAACAGTATTGTACCTTTGTCACTTCATTTTAAAACAGATACTTTATGAGCACTTATGATGTAGCAGTAATTGGTTCGGGCCCTGGTGGTTATGTAGCCGCGATACGTTGCGCACAATTGGGGATGAAAACCGCAATTATTGAAAAATATAATGTTTTAGGAGGTACTTGCCTTAATGTAGGCTGTATTCCTAGCAAAGCTTTACTAGATTCTTCTCACCATTACGAAGATGCTTTAAAGCATTTTAAAGATCACGGTATTGAGATTCCTGGCGACATAAAGTTGAATTTTAAAAAAATGATAGAACGTAAAGCCTCTGTTGTAGATCAAACAACTAAAGGGATAGCGTTTTTAATGGATAAAAATAAAATTGATGTTTTTACGGGTATGGGTGCTTTTAAAGATGCTACTCATATAGAAATTACAAATGAAGGTAAAACTGAAGTAATTGAGGCTAAAAACACCATTATTGCTACAGGTAGTAAGCCTTCAACACTTCCTTTTATTAAGCTAGACAAAGATAGAGTGATAACTTCTACCGAAGCTTTAACTTTAAAAGAAGTGCCAAAACACCTTGTGGTTATAGGTGGGGGAGTGATTGGTCTTGAATTAGGCCAAGTGTATCGCCGTTTGGGAGCAGAAGTTTCTGTAGTAGAATATATGGATAGAATAATCCCAACGATGGATGCTGCACAAAGTAAGGAGCTAACGAAAGTGATGAAGAAACAAGGGATTAAGTTTCACCTTTCGCATAAGGTTTCTGCAGTTACTAAAAAAGGAAAAGAAGTAACGGTAACAGCTACAGATAAAAATGACAAAGAAGTTACTTTTACTGGAGATTATTGCTTGGTTTGTGTTGGAAGAAGACCGTATACAGATGGTTTAAAAGCCGAAAATGCAGGTGTAAAAATTACCGAGCGTGGTATGATAGATGTCAACGACCAGTTACAGTCTAATGTTAAAAACATCTACGCAATTGGCGATGTTGTTCGCGGAGCAATGCTTGCTCATAAAGCTTCGGAAGAAGGTACTCTTGTTGCTGAAATAATAGCAGGACAGAAACCACATATCGATTACAACCTAATTCCAGGTGTTGTTTATACTTGGCCAGAAGTTGCTTCTGTAGGTAAAACAGAAGAACAACTTAAAGAAGCTAAGGTAGAGTATAAGAGCGGTCAGTTCCCTATGCGTGCCTTAGGTAGAAGCCGTGCTAGTGGCGATACTGATGGATTTGTGAAAATTCTTTCAGATAAAAATACAGATGAAGTCTTAGGAGTTCATATGGTAGGTGCACGTGTTGCAGATTTAATAGCCGAAGCAGTAACAGCTATGGAATTCCGTGCTAGTGCTGAAGATATTGCGAGAATGAGTCACGCTCATCCAACCTATGCCGAAGCTGTAAAAGAAGCAGCATTAGCAGCAACAGACAATAGAGCTCTACACGTTTAGTAAACGATATTAGTGTTTATATATTAAAAGAGACTGTCTTTTTAGACAGTCTCTTTTTTGTTTAATCTTTATATATCTAAATCAATTTTGAAGTTAAAGCTTTAGTTTAAATAAGTAGGTTATTCAGTTTCAGTTTGTAAAGTGTTTTCTGTAATTGTACTTCTCGCTTGTGTTTTCCAATCAGATTTTGGCTGTTCCCAATTTGTAAAGGAATTAGCCATTTCAAAATTTGTAAAATCAACTTTTGTTTTTTCAACTATACCAAGGTATTTAATAGTGTCTTCATCTTCTACATCTTCTGCATCTTCTTCAATAAAATACGAATAGCTAAAGACATAATAATCTTTTTCTTTTACAACTACTTCGCCTAAAAGCTCAAAAACGGTTGGATAACCGTCGTAATCATCACCTACATTGTTGTAAAGTGATAGTTTCGCAAATTCCTCTGGCTCTAGGTAACTCTCAGGAATTAGATGAGTTTTGTTAGATTCTACCATACTTTCCATTATCTCGAACCTAGAATATAAATCTTCAATAGCCGTATTAAGAATTTCAGAATCAATATCTATATCCAGTTTTATTGAAGCCATTAATGCCTGTGCTTTAATCCAATCGTCTGTAATTAAATTTTCGGCAAGTAATTTTATCGTAGGTTCAACTATTTCGTTTTTAGTGTTGTTTTCCTTAATAAATTCAACATAACTATTTAATAGGCTATAGTCTATATAGTCGTGTTTTTTTCGAGCTAGTGTATCTACAAAAATTTGAGCATCCGCATACATATGCGATAAGATTTTGTTTTTTAACAAAGGCATCTTGTCTTTGTATATACTGTCTCCACTTATGTTGTACGCATAAATAGGGACTATTTGAGATCTGTAATCATCGACATCTATAAGTTTAGAAAACAGTTTGTCGTTTTCAACAAACAAGGGAATAGTGTCTGTTAAATAGCTCATAAAACTGTAAGATACGTTTGGTTTGCGTTCTGGTTTATAGTTTTCAATTAGATCTAAATAAGCGGCAGGTGCATTTTCGTTTTCTAGTAATAATAATTGATCTAAGACTTCTAAACGTGTGTAATAAGTGTTTTTCTTGTCTTTATAGAAGTCTGTAAAAGTTTTAAGTGTGTTTGGTGTTTCAAGGCTTATTAAGGCATCTAATATATACGATTTTGTTCCGTAGTAAGTGGTGTCATCCTTAAAATCTTGTCTTAAGTTTTTCTCCAAGAGTTTATATTCTGAAGCGTCAAATTCATAATAACTTAAGGCTCCAAGGGCTTCTTCAAACTTTAAAGAGTCTTTAGACTTAAGGTTTTTAAAAATTAATTTAGCCTTAGATTCGGTAAGCTTAAAGTTGTTAGTCTTTTTCTTGATTTCTAGCGAATTAAAAAAAGTATCTACTCTTGGGGCATCTATTTCTTCATCTCCTAAATAGGTTAAAAACAGTACTATAGTATCGTCGTCTAGCAATAGCTTCATACGTTGCTTTACATTAGAAGTAGAATTGGTTATTCTAATTTCACGAGCGGGTTTACCACCAAAAGTAGTGCTGATGTTACTGGTAATGGAATCTTTATACTCTGTGAGTAATTCTACATAACTATCGTAAAACTCCTGAAGAGATTGTTTTCTGTAATAGGGCTTCAGTTTTAAATACTGTACTAAATAGGTACCCGATGTGTTAGGGTCTAATGCGCTATAATTATAGACGGTGCTGTACTCTGAGTAGGCTTCTTGTGTTTCCTCTTCGGTAATAACTTGGTTGCTTGGGGCCCTAAAGGAATACTTGTCTTGAATATTTATAAGTGTGTCGAATGCAGCATCTGCATAAGGTAAAAATGTAAATGAATTAAAAAATTCGTTGTCTTTGGATAGCTTTTCACCTTCCGTTTGTTTTTGAGCCATTAGCATATAGGTTCTATTTCCTCTTAGAAAAAGTTTTGCAATGGTGTGGTATTTATCCGAAAATAAAAGCTCGTATTCTTTGCCTTTGTTTCCGTCAAATTCTATGTCTTCGGGCTCTTTTAGTACGCTTCCGTGTTCTTTAAAATAGGCGTCAAATTCTTCGTAATAAAGTTCTTTTTGACTCATATAATACCCAAGGGGTTGGTCGTTATAACGAAGTAAATAAGTAGTTTTATTGGCTTTGTCTTCAGCAGAAAAAATATTAATTATATAAGGCGCTTCTTCATCACCATTAGGGTTTTCTCTAGTTTGAGAACGGTTCTGAAATTTTTCAGGAACAGTTATACTGTAGGCTCCCATTACATCTACATGCTCTTGCCATACCGAAGGTTTGTGCTTTGGTGTAAAGATTTTTATTGAATTGAAAAAGGCATTTACATATTCAGAATATAATTCATCCATATTGTTTTCAGTCATAAATAAGTAGATTATTTTATTCTGAAACGCAGTCTGTATACGCGTGTGATTATCTTTCTTTTTAATTAAAACCTCAGTGAATTCTATGTCGTCTTTTATAAAGGTTTTCTTGCTTAAAATAGTATCTGTTTCATGTTGTGCTTGGCTTTTTATTATATTTTCTACAACATCAAAATCTTTTTTTAACACCTGACTTCTAAGGTCGGCAGTGATATATATAAAGTTGCCGCCATAAATAAGGTCTGAACTTGTTTTTGAGACTACCTTTTCATTAACAGGGACATCTATTGCCTCTGTAGGGGTTAAAACACTATAGCCCATTAAATCGTTAGTATCTTTTACCCATCTATTTAAGTTAGGGATAATATCGTATTGTTTTTCATTGTCTTCAAAGGTAGCTTCAACTTTAGTAACTTGATATCCTTCTTGCTTAAGCAAATTAATTAAGCCGTTTTTGCCTGGCAAATGAGCAGCACCCACCGCAGCAAAAATAGTTTTATCCTTCATGTGTTTTTCTAGGCTATTGAGCATGACATTATTTCGGCGTTTCATATACTCTTCATCTATGCTGCTGCTGTTTACAAAATCTAAAATTTTATCTAAATCTCCTTCGTAATATAGCTGGGTAATCTCATCGTACTCATCGTAATCTTCTGAAAGATCATTGTCTAAAAGGGAAAGTATACTTTCTCTTAATTCGGCATCACTAAAATCTTCGTATTCTGGTATTTGGTCTTCCACTTTTTCTAAGCCCGTAATTTCTTTTTGATAATTGTAGGCAATTCCGTAGAGATAGGCATCTAAGAATGTCCTTCTGTCATCTGGCTTTTCCTTTTGACTAGATAACATAGACGTTATTAAACTAGGGTGCTGTAATGGAAAACTATCTAGGTCTATTTCGTTTACATCGTAAAAGCGTTTTTTAAGCTTAGTATATTCCTCTGGAGAGAGTATCTTCTTAAATATATTCTTGTTAGATAGATTGTAATATTTTTCTTTATAACTGCTTATTGCTGAATCGGGATGGATTTCTAAGGCAAACATTTCAGACTTTGCAATTGAGGGAATCACAGAGTCACTAAATTTAAACGCTCTAGCATCTTTTAAATGAAGGGTTCCAAAAAGGTAAGATTTTTTTATACCATCTTTATGTTTTATTTCCCATAGTAACTCGTAATCACTTCGGCTTTGGGATTGTAAAACTTGTAAGGGTAGGGATAGGAATGCGAATGCTAGCCAGAGTTTGCAAATTAATTTCATAATGTACTGGTCTTTTAACTATTGGTTTGTTATTTGTAAGCTCAATGATAGTAATTTTTATGTTTATATTAAGTTTTTAAAAAACTTTTTTAATTAATCGTTTATGAGTTACAAAAAAAAGCCACCTTTTTATTAAAAAGTGGCTTTTTACTATTTTATAAAAGGGTTTTATTTTATAATTCCCCCACAACTTACTCTTCCTCCTGCATCTCCTGTAGGTTGGGTAGTAAAGTCGTCTGTACCATCGTGAACGATTATGGCTTTACCAACTATATCTTTGGTTTCATCACCACAGTCAATACACCATTGGTCTGTTTGTAAAGATATAGTCCCTACACCATTGGCATCGGCTTCAAGATTCCCTATGTCGCCTTTGTGATAGCCTTCTGCATCGCCCCATTTACCGTGTTTTTGGTGTGTTGGGTTCCAGTGTCCTCCTGTAGACTTTCCGTCTGGTGAGCTACAATCTGATTTTTCGTGTATATGTATAGCATGTACTCCAGGAGTAAGCCCAGAAAACTTAGCTTTCATGCTTACTACACCATTTTCTTCAACAAAATATACTTCGCCTTTAGCGGTACTTCCACTTTTAGGCTCCATTGCTATAGTTAAAGACTTAGGTGCTTCTTTTGTGGTTTCTTGTTCTTTTGAAGAATCTACCTGAACAGCATCATTCATACTGTCTGTAGTAGCATCTTTATTTTCGTTTTTACATCCTATAAATGTAAAGATTGCAGTAGCTGTTATTAAGACTCCTAATTTTTTCATTGAATATTGTTTATAGTTAATGTTGGTTTATTGTATATAAAGGTAAGATTTCAAATTGCTTCACACAAAATTTTTAAAAAATCTTAGCATAAAAGGTTGTATTTATATTAAACAAGCTTTGTGATTATTTGTGTTTGGGTGTGCAATGTTTTGTGAACTGGGCATTTATCAGCAATTTGAAGCAGTTTTTCTTTCTGTTCAGAAGTAAGATTACCTTCAAGTGTTATTTCACGAGTAAAGGTATCAATTTTGGCGGATTTATCATCGCATTGTTCACAGTCTTCCATATGTTCTTTAGTATAGTTAACATGACAGACAACATCGTCTAGCGGCCAGTTTTTTCTTCTCGCATACATTTGTAAGGTCATAACGGTACAAGAAGCCAGCCCTGCAGAGAGAAACTCGTAGGGGGAAGGCCCGTAATTATTTCCGCCAAAGGATGTAGGCTCGTCTGCTGTATAATAGTGATCGCCAAGTTTTAAATGGGTCGTATATTTTTCATGAGCGTGTAAACTAGCTGCAACTTTACTTTTACTCTTAACGTGTTCTTCTTGAGGTATTGCTACATAACGCGGTGCCCAACCTGCAATTACTTCACCTACATAGCGCGAATCTTCCTTTTTTGTCAATAAATGATTTGCCCCGTCTAAGGACACAAAACTCTTTGGGTGGAAAGCTGCTTTGTAAATTTTTTCGGCATTATTTACCTCAACCGTGGTGTCTTGTGGCGAATGTAAAATCAATAAGGCTTTTCTGAAATTGCGAACTATATCGTCAAGAGATTTGTTTTGAAGGTCGTCTAAAAATTGCTTCTTAATGGTGAATTCAATGCCACCTACATTTACATTAGCTTTTCCGTTTTTGGTAATCTCTTCGGTGCTATCTTTTAATAAGTGGGTAACATGAGCTGGATCACTAGGAGAATTTATTACGGCAACAGCTTGTATTGAAGGTATTTCTGAAGCTGCAAAAATAGCCGCAGCGCCACCTAAAGAATGCCCTATTATTAAGGTAGGCGCACTGTAGTTTTGTTCCAGAAAATTGGCAGCTTCTATTAAATCATTTACATTTCCAGAGAAATTAGTGTTTTCAAAATCACCTTCACTTTCGCCTAAACCCGTAAAATCAAAACGCAAAACACCAAAACCTTCCTGTGTAAGAGTTCTACATATAGTTTTTACAGCCGTCAAATTTTTTGAACCCGTAAAACAATGCGCAAACACAGCATAATTATGAGGTTTTTGGGTTGCGGGTAGTTCTAAACGACCTGCAAGTTGTTCTTGATCTTTATTGGTGAAGGATACTTTGTGTATATTCATTATGTTATGGTTTGTTGGAAGTACGTAATTTACAGAAGTTATTTCAGATAGTAATAAAATTGTTTTTGATAACTATTGTAATAACAACAGATTTGTAATAGTTAATAAACTAACGTTTAAATATAAAGTGATTTTTATGAAAAACGAAAATAATTCAAATTCTGTTAAAAATAATCAGTTTGTAGTTCGTTATTATAAAAAAAACCAAGGAAATTTATGATTTTTGAAGGTTTATTAAATTTATTTAATCTTAAAAGAGAACAATTTTTTTACAACTAGTTTAACGTTTTAATTTAAGTATTAAACGACTATTGTTTTAAATTTAAATCATGAACAAGAAAATAGTAAAAAGCGGATTTGTTTTTACTAAACACCTCCCCAAAAATCAATCTCCCTTTGAGAAGCTCTTTGATGTATTTCAAGAGCTGATTACACATACTTCTGGTGATTTTGACGAAGCATTAGACTGGTTAAAACAACTAGACCAAGAGTATAAACTCACTTCAGAAGAGTATACACTAGACGATTTTGTAGAAGATTTAAAAAATAAAGGCTATCTACGAGAAGAAATAAGGATAGATGGTTCTAATGGATTAGCTATCACCGAAAAAACGGAGCGAGCTCTTAGAAAGAGAGCCTTAGAACAAATATTTGGTAAGCTTAGAAAAAGTGGTGCAGGGAACCATAGAACTAAAAACACGGGTAGTGGAGACGAACAAGCAGGTGAGTTTAGAAATTATAAATTTGGTGACTCTTTAGGGCAAATCTCTATGACAGAGAGTTTAAAAAATGCTCAAATAAATCACGGTTTAGGAGATTTTACACTTTCTGAAAACGATCTGGTTGTAGAAGAAACCATGTATAAAACCCAAATGAGTACGGTGTTAATGATAGACATAAGTCATAGCATGATACTTTATGGAGAAGACCGAATAACCCCTGCAAAGAAAGTGGCGATGGCACTTTCAGAATTTATTACCAGCCGTTACCCAAAAGACACCTTAGATGTTTTAGTTTTTGGCAATGACGCATGGCCAATTAAAATAAAAGACTTGCCTTATTTAAAAGTAGGCCCTTACCATACCAATACTGTTGCGGGGCTACAATTAGCTATGGATATGTTGCGCAGAAAGCGAAACACTAACAAGCAAATATTTATGATCACAGACGGTAAACCCAGTTGTATGCAGCTCTCTGATGGCAGCTATTATAAAAACAGTATGGGCTTAGACCCTAATATTGTAAATAAATGTTATTCTATGGCTTCGCAAGCGCGGAAACTACACATACCAATTACAACTTTTATGATTGCTGAAGACCCTTATTTAATGCAGTTTATTGAGCATTTTACGGCTGCAAACCAAGGAAAAGCCTTTTATACAGGATTAAAAGGTTTGGGTGAAATGATTTTTAGCGATTACGAAACAAATAGAAAAAAAAGAATTAGATAAATTATGAATACAGAAAATATTAAAACCTTCGGAGCGCTTAAAAAAGCTGGGTACGAATCAAAATCTATAAAAGAAGAATTACGTAGAAATCTACTTCAGAAAATTATGAAGAAGGAATCTCCTTTTGTAGGGATTCACGGCTATGAGCTTACCGTAATTCCAGAATTAGAACGCGCCATACTTTCAAAACACAATATAAACCTTCTCGGCTTACGCGGACAAGCAAAAACACGTTTGGCTCGCCAAATGGTTGGGCTTTTAGACGAATATATTCCGGTGGTTGAAGGAAGTGAAATTAACGACGACCCTTTTAATCCTATATCGCGTTATGCTATAAACTTACTAGCGGAAATGGGTGACGATACTCCCATAAGTTGGTTGCATAGGGAGAGTCGTTTTTCAGAAAAACTGGCAACACCAGATGTTACTGTTGCAGATCTTATAGGCGATGTTGACCCTATAAAAGCTGCAAACTTAAAACTTACCTATGCAGATGATAGGGTAATTCATTTTGGAATGATACCGCGAAGTAACCGTTGTATTTTTGTAATAAATGAGCTGCCAGATTTACAAGCTAGAATACAAGTGTCTCTTTTTAATATTTTACAGGAAGGCGATATACAAATTAGAGGTTTTGCTGTAAGACTACCTTTAGATATTCAGTTTATTTTTACAGCAAACCCAGAAGATTACACTAATCGCGGAAGCATAGTTACGCCTTTAAAAGACAGAATAGGCTCACAAATATTAACACATTACCCAGAAGATATAACTATTGCTCGTACTATTACCGAACAAGAAACAGCAGCAGCAATTAATGCAAAGCCCAATATTTATGTTCCAGACCTTGCAAAAGATGTCTTGGAGCAAATAAGTTTTGAAGCTCGCGATAACGATTTTATTGATGCCAAGAGTGGGGTTAGTGCAAGATTGAGTATTACTGCTTTCGAAAACCTTTTAAGCACAGCAGAAAGACGTAGCTTACATAATGGCGATGAACAAACTACAGTACGCTTAGGCGATTTTATGGGTGTTATTCCGGCAATAACAGGTAAAGTAGAGCTTGTTTATGAAGGTGAACAAGAAGGAGTGTCTCAAGTAGCACAACAATTGATTGTAGATGCTGTTAATACATTGTTTAAAGAGAAGTTTCCTAAAATTGAAAAGCTTACTCGTGCCGAAGATCAAGACCCATATTCCGAAATTGTTGCTTGGTTTTTTGAAGAAAACGATTTTGAATTGCTCGATTCGTATACAGATGAACAATATAAAAAAGAAATAGACCGAATAATCCCGCTTCAGCAATTAGTAGAAAAATACCAAACAGAAATTCCTAAAAAGGATAGTTATTTCTTAAAAGAGCTTATTTTATGGGCTTTAGCAGAAAATAACAAACTGAGTAAATTTAACTTAGGAGATGGATTGCACTTTAAAGACTTGTACGGTAGCTACATTAGCGGTCTGTAGGCTTAGCTATATAAACTATAAAACCACCAGCTTTTTTTAAAACTGGTGGTTTTTTAATTTGAATAAATAAGAAATTAAATATTCGGAATCACTAACTCATCACCAGGATGAATAAGATCTGCAGATTTTAATTTTCCTTTATTTGCTTCAAATATAGCGTTGTATTTAGAAGGATCACCGTAGTATTGCTTAGCAATTTTACCTAAGGTTTCACCACTTTTAACGGTATGTTGCGCAAAAGCAGATGTATCTGAAACTTTTATGTCTACCATTATATCAGCTGGATTTTCACCACCTACACGCTTAATTTCATCCCAAAGAAGATTTTTATCATATTGATATTTAGCGGTTCCCCAAACTTTTAATTGGCCGTTTTCTTCTTTTACATCGCCATCTTGGATATTTAATTTTTCACCTAAATCCAAAACGCTCTGGTACTTTGATTTAATCATTTTTTAAATAATTTAAATTGTTAATTTCTTAAAGATACAACATTCGCTTTATCAAAAATATTTATTTACATAAATTTAATACTTACTTTGTGCTTATATTCGGTAAAGTGTCAATTTATTGATATTATCGTGGAGTTTGTCGTTAAAACAACAATGATAAACTTAGATTATTTTAAAACCAGATATTTAAAATTATCGTATATAATTGAGTTTTTTCAGTGATTCTTTATCTGTTATTTGGTGGCTTATACCATTTTTAATAAGCAAGTTATGTGATGTTATTTTTAATACATCATCGTAGTAATGGTCTGTGATAACGATTCCTTTTTCAGCTTTTATCTTCTCCAAGAATTTTTGAATTTCAAACTTGTATAGTGGTTCAATCATAGAAAAAGGTTCGTCTAGTAGTATAAATTGATGGGGTAGGTTGCCAACTAAGAGCACTTCAAAATAGCGCAATTGCCCCATAGATAATTCACCTGCTTTCTTGGCGCTAATTTTAGCGATTAAAGGGTCGTAAAAAAGGGCGTCTTGTTTTTTTTCTTCATCAAAAAACATAGGAATTATATCGCGTACCCTTACATTTTTAGGTAAAAAAGACGATTGTGGAAGATAAGCAATACATTGTTTTTTAATGTTTTGATTAGGGTTAAATACTTCACCATTAACTGAAGCATCAATGGTATTTGCTTTTTCTGTTCCATAGAGAATCTTTAATAAAGTAGATTTCCCACAGCCATTTCTGCCAAAAACACCAAGGATTTCTCCTGTTTTTAAAGAAAAAGAAACCTTGCTTAAGATTTCTTTTTCTCCAAATCGCTTAGTTGCGTTATATAATTGTAGTACTGCCAAGAAAAAACTTTAAACAAACTATTGAGATTCCTAATAGGGGAATACCTACTAATAGATTAATTACAAACGAAACACTTATTAATTTTAAGCGACTTAAACCTAAGTTGTGAAAAAAATAAATTTGTTTTTTATAAAAAGATGCAAAGCCTAAATACCCAATTAATGGACCTGTGCTAGAAAATAATAAAAAGCCCCAAAACAAACCCCCAATAGCTATGCATACTATAGAAAAAGCAGCAATAAAAGGAAAAATTGTTTTATAAAATTGCCAATAGGCTAGATGCATTTTTTATACTTTATTAATGACAACTACAACCTCCGTCCATAAAACCATGAGTTTCCTCATGCCAAGGAAAAGCTTGGTTGTATTTGTTGTTTTCCCAGAAAAATGGCAGACGTTCTTTAGGATTGTTTCCTATTTCGTTCATCGTTTCGGTATCGTATAGTCTACCGTTAATCATAACCATTTTAATAGATTCGGTGTTTTCAATATCGACTAATGGATTTTCATCCATCACGATTAAATCTGCAAACTTTCCTTCTTTTAAAGAGCCTATGTCTTCGCCTGCACCAATGTATTGCGCAGAATTAATTGTAGCTGCTTTTAAAGCCTCTAGGTTGCTCATTCCTCCTTGTTGAAGCATCCAGGTTTCCCAATGCGCTCCTAGACCTTGTAGCTGTCCGTGCGCTCCCATATTAACTTTTACACCAGCATCACTTAAATTTTTAACGGTTTCAGAAACTAATATATGGCCGTTTTTGTACTCTTCTTGTGGGGTTTTCATTCTGTGGCGTGAGCGACTGTCAATAATACTACGCGGACTAAAAGTTAGGAGTTTTTCATTTTCCCAAACATTATCGCGTTCGTAATAATAAAATTCGCCATTCATACCGCCATAATTTACAATTAGGGTAGGAGTGTAGCCTGTTCCGCTTTTACTCCATACTTCTAGTATGTCTTTATAAACGGGTGCCACAGGAATATTGTGTTCTATTCCAGAATGACCATCTATTACTTGAGTTATATTGTGATAAAATGTAGACCCACCTTCTGGAACTACGTTTATTCCCAATTCGCGAGCTGCTTGCAGTACTTGCTGACGCTGGTCGCGACGCGGTTGGTTATAACTCTTCACACTTTTTGCCCCAAATGCTTTTGTGCGTCGTATACTGCTTCTGGCGTCTTCCAGATTATTGATTACAGCTTTAAAATCGCCATCTGCTCCGTAAAGAATAAAACCAGTAGAAAACAATCTAGGACCTACAATTTCACCGCTTTTTTGAAGTTCTGAAAGTGTAAATACGGTTTCGGTATTTGCCGATGGATCGTGAGCCGTAGTAACACCAAAAGCTAAATTTACTACAAAAGGCCAGTACTGTTGTGAAGGTAATCCATATCTAAAAGCGCCTACGTGTGCATGTGCATCTACCATACCTGGCATGATTGTTTTTCCAGCAGCCGAATACACCTTAGCATCATTAGGTATAGAAACTTTAGAAGCTTCGCCTATGGTTTCTATTTTATTGCCATTAATTACTATGGTGCCATCTTCAATTACTTTATCGCCTTCCATGGTTATAATTCGGGCGTTGGTAAATGCGATCCTTCCCTTTGGTTTATCCACAGCGGCCTCAAGCTTAATTTTTATACCTTCAAGAGTTACTTCTGGAACTTTTTCTGGCGAACCTTCTAAGAAGGTAAATCTGTTTTTAAGCTCATTGCTAAAGTATTGGTCTCCCAAAGTCCACATTACTTTTTCACTGTTTGGAGACCAATGTATGTTTATACCAGCGTCTTTAGCGAGTTGAGATACCGGAAATGCTTTTGTTTTATCGTCTAAGTTTATTGTTTGACCATTTAAAACCAAGGGAGCTACATATAATTTATGCAGGTTAGTAAATGCAACCCATTTATTGTCTGGACTAGGAACCAGTCTGTTTGCGTATTTTGAAGTGATATGCGTTTTTTCGTCATGGCCATCAAGAGTTACACTTATGAGTTTCTTTTCAATATTGCCAAAGTAAGTACCTCCAGTTTGTAGAAAAATTCTCTTTCCATCTTCACTAAATACTGGGTATTCACCTTTTTCTATTACAAATTTTTCATCGCTACCATCGGCGTTCATTATATAAATACCATTGTTTTTTGTGAATGTAAAACCTTGGTCTGTATTTCCTTTTTCTTTTCTGAAAGTAATCTTGTTACCCTTAGCAGAGAAAGAAGGTGTTCTGTAAATCCCTTTTTTTGAAGTTAATTTTACGGGGCTTCCTCCGTATGAAGAAATTTTATAAATAGCTCCCTTTTCGGTGTCGTTCCAGCTAACGTAAATTATTTCGGAACCATTTGGTGAAAATGCGGGTTCAAACTCAAAATCGGTACTATTGGTCAGTCTTTCTGGTTGCCCATTAGGCAAAGTTTTTTTGTATAAATGCCCTAGAGCACTAAAAACCATATAACTTCCATCTGGTGAAGTTACCGCATGACGTATCATTTTTGGTGTAAATGTTTCACTTTCTAGCCTAGTATTAAAGTGTACTGTTTCGGCTAAATCTATATTTACTTTTGCTGTAAAAGGGATGTTTGTAACAAGCTGAGTATTGATATTTATTTTGTTGATTTTACCTCCGCTCCAAAAAATTAATTCTTCGTTATTTGGCATCCAGCTAAAATTAGGATACACTCCAAAAATAGCCCAAGCCTCTTGTTGGTCTTTGTTTAAGCTGTCGTAAATAGGCCATTCTTCGCCTGTTTCTAAGTCTTGAATATAAAGTACACTTTTTGTACGTACCCTTTTTACAAAGGCTAGTTTTTTGCTGTCACGAGAAATTGTAGGCCTTGCAGCACCTCCAGGGCCCCCAGTAACAACTTCGTTCTTGGCTGTTTCAAAATTGTATCTTTTAATTGTATAAATCTGACTGTTAGGGTCTTTGTTATACTGAAAATAACCGCCAGGATATACATCTTCACTATAGTAAAGATATTTTCCATCTGGTGAAGCAAAAGGTTCGTTTACGTCTTGTTGGTCGTTTTTACGCTTGGTAAGTTGCAAACCTGAGCCGCCAGTTTTGTGGTATTGCCACATTTCGCCAGCACCCAAACTTCTACCAGAAGTAAAGTGTTTTCTGGCAATTAAATAATTTCCATCGGCACTCCAAACAGCGTTGTTTAGCAACCTAAAATCTTCTTTTGTAATTTGCTGGGCATCACTGCCATCGGCATTCATTGTCCAAATATTATCGCCACCTCCAGCATCGCTGGTGAAAGATATTTTACTTCCATCGGGGCTAAACCTCGGTTGTATTTCAAAAGGAATACCAGTTCTAATTGCTTTGGCATCACCTCCAGAGATTGGTAGGGTGTAAATATCGCCTAACATATCAAAAACTATTGTTTTGCCATCTGGACTTACGTCTAGATTCATCCAAGTGCCTTCATTGGTCGTAAATGAATGTGTTTTGTAGTTAAATTCTTTTCCAGGATTAGATACTTCCCATTTTGTATCTTCTTTTTCACTGGCTTTCTTGTCTTTTTTCTGGGCATAAAAAGTTGTAGAAATAGCTAAACACATTAGAAATGTAAATATTCTCATAAACAGTATATTTTTGGGGTTAATCTCTTGATTTTATATTGTTTTCACAACGATTTATAATTTCTATAATCCGTTTGTTTCGTGTTTCTTCACGTTTTGCACTTTTCAACCAATAAAGATACCCTTTTCTATAACTTGGGCTAAAATTATTGTAATTAGTAGATGCGGTTTTATTTTTATTGAAAGCTAACTGAAGGTCTGGAGGTACAATTAAATTTTCTACATCGTCTATAGCCGTCCAAGAACCGTTCTTTTTAGCTTCAGTTATCGCTTTTAAACCGCTTTGGTGTAATAGTCCCTCTTCTTTTAAAAACTTTATATGAGCTTTATTTACAGCACTCCAATTGCTTTTTGAATTTCTAGGTGAAAAATACTGTTGTCGTTTCCCGTTTCCTAAGCTTTTTACCGTAGAGTCTATCCAACCGTAACACAGGGCAACCTTAACTGCTTCTTCCCAGCGCATAGAAGGCATTTCTACATCAATCTTGTAGAAAATTAAATATACTCCTTGCCTATGAGTGTCGTGATTTTTGTGAAGCCATTCTCTCCATTCAGCATCATTTTTAAAATACAGCGTAGGTTTGGTTGTCATTAATTTACTTTTTCAGAAATTAAATAAAAATCTTCTTTAAGCTGAAATGTTTTTATAGGTGAAGCAAACGCTTGTGTTTTCCAGCTTGAAGTAGGGGAGATCCACTCTTCAGTACCATTTACAATAATTTTCACAGGCATATTAAAACCTTCTACAGTGTTTGTGTATCTGTATTTTAGCGTGTTTTCAGAAATAGTGTATTCAACCTTAGGCAGCTTTGTAGTTCGCAAATATTGATTCCAAAATGCGGTGAGATCTAGTCCGCTTTTTTTAGAAATGTATTCTTCAACTTGCTTACTGCTCACGTTTTGATGATAAAACTCCTTGTTTAACCCTCTTAAAATACTTCGCCATTTTTCATCATTATCTATCAGTTGTCTTAGGGTGTGTAAAATATTGGCGCCTTTGTAATACATATCGCCACTTCCTTCGTGGTCTACATTGTAAGTGCCTATTATAGGTCTGTCGTTAGCTATACTGCTTCGAGTACCAATAACATAGTCTGAAGAGGCTTTTTTTCCGAAGAAATAATCTAAATACAGATTTTCTGAATAGGCGGTAAATCCTTCGTGAACCCACATATCTGCAACATCCTTATTGGTAATATTGTTAGCAAACCACTCGTGACCACTTTCGTGTATTAAAATAAAATCGAATTTTAATCCCCAGCCTGTACCAGACAAATCTCTACCTAAATATCCATTTTCGTATTTATTGCCATAAGTTACGCTGCTTTGATGCTCCATCCCTAAATATGGCGCTTCTACCAGCTTATAACCGTCTTCATAAAAAGGATATGGTCCAAACCAATGTTCAAAAGCTTCCATCATTTTAGGGGCTTGCTGAAATTGTTTTCGCGCTTTTTGTTCGTTTTCGCGAAGTACATAATAATCCATCGTTAATGCGCCCTTTTCGCCTTTATAGGTCTCGTTAAAATGAATATAATCTCCTATATTAATATTTACACCATACGCATTTATGGGGTTTACCACTTCCCAAACCCAAGTTTTAGAGTTTTTATCTTCTATAACTTCTTTTAAGCGCCCATTGCTTACATCCATCAAATCTTTGGGCGTGGTAACGGCTATGCGTATACCGTTATCGGGTTCTTCGGAAGGATGGTCTTTAAGAGGCCACCATACACTGGAGCCTATACCTTGGTTAGAAGTAGCTATAAAATGCTTGCCATTGCTGTCTTTAGTCCAAGTAAAACCACCATCCCAAGGAGGACGTATAGCTTCAATTGGTTTTCCCGAAAAGTAAATTGTTATAGTATTTGTAGCTCCCTTTTTTTGCTTCTTCTGAAGTTTTAAAAAATGTGCATTTCCTTCTGAAGTAAAGGTAATTTCCTTTCCATCTTGTAGTACTTTGTCAATCTTCATAGGCTTTTGCAAGTCTATTTGCATAAGGTCATACTGTTTTAAAACCTTATATGAAATTAAATTGCTACCCGATATCGTTTTATCTGAAGGATTCACGCTTACTTTTAAATCGTAATGCAGTACATCCCACCAGGCGCGTTGAGGCGTTATGCTTCCTAAAAGCGTGTCTGCACGCGTAAATTTCTGAGCTAAAGTAGCGTTAGAGATGAGTAGCGCTACAACAATGATAATCAGATTAGTATATCTTTTAAAAAAGACTGATTTATTAGACGTAGAGAGGTTTTTCAGTGTCATTTCAAAAAAAATTTCTTTAAAAATACTGAAAAGAAGGAAGACCAGCTTATAGTTTTTGCTTTTGTACTAAAGAAATTAAATAGGCTCTGCAACTAGTGCTAATTTTTTTCCGTCTGGACTAATAGCCATACGCGTAATATTTTTAAGGCCTTGAGCTTCTAGGGAAGCAACCTTTGTCCATTTAGAATTGCCTAGCGTATCGTACATATAAAGATCTTTACCACTTCCTATTAATAATTGAGTGTCGTTTATCCAGACACAATCTTGTATGCCTATTGGTAATTCTGCTACAAAATAGCTTTCAAAAGTATCCATATCTAAAAGATAGATGTCTAAGTTACTATCATCATTCACCAATGAATAGCTTACGTAATTAGTTTTTGGGACCTTTTGTAAAGATCTACCTGCGTTTCTAAATAAGGTATCTGCGGCGTTGCTTTTAAGGTCTATATACACTAAATCCATAGCATCGCCGTCCAAAACAGTAGAAACTAATTTATGGTCGTTATAAAAGCTATAGTAAGCAACCTGAAGGTCTTTAACTAGTTCAGAAATATTTCCATCTTTACTGTATTTATACAAACGTTGTAAGCCATTATTGTCTAAGCGAACCGCTGCAACTTCGGTTTTTGTAGGTATTGTTTGAGGGGAGTATTCACCGCCTTCGGTTTTCTCGTTAATCCAGCTATGTTGGTTTGTTTTTAAATTGAAATGAGCTATATCTGTTTGCCCATTGTTATTGGCAGCAAATAGCAGGGTTTCATTTGAAATAAAAGAAGGTTGATTGTTATAGCCTTCAGTACCTGAAACCTGTTTTTTGTCTAGTAACTGTAAACCTTCATAAGCAGGGTAAAGGCTATAAACGTAAACTGCTGAATTATCTTGAGAAAAACTATTAAATGAAATAATTAGTATTAAGAGCGAAAGGAGCTTTTTCATTCGGTTTTGATTTTGGGATTTAAAAATATGTAATCGTTGGTTTATAAGTCAAAAAAAATACCAAAAATCATATAAATGAATTTTTGCTTGTAATGTTTTGAAAGTTTTAACAACTAAGCATCAGTGATTTTAATTTGAAAAAGATGAAATTTTATAAATTAAGTTTGTTTTTGCTACTCACTCTTGCCTTGAGTTCTTGTATAGGAGAAGATATAAACGCAGATTTTGTAGAGCCTAGATTGAGCATTGATAATCCGGTTGCTCAGATTGAGTTAGGTACAAACTATCAATTTAAAGCTAGTTATTTTAACAATGTTGGGGTTATAGAAAACACATCTATTTCCTGGTCTAGTTCAAATCCTTCAAGTTTAAGTATAGCTACAGACGGATTGGCTTCAGCATTATCATTGGGCAATACAGAAGTACAAGCTTCCACAACAGTTAATGGCAATGTAGTTACTATGAGTATTCCTGTAAGCGTTGTTACAGATGTGGTTATAGTAGAACCAGATGAAAAATCGGGTACTATAGCTTCTACGAGTAGTTATTTACTTAAAGGAGATTTTATACTGAAAGAAGTAACAGCTGGAAATGCTGATTTAACGCTTTCACTTCTTGAAAATTACGAAGCCTCTACAAGTTTGCCTGGCTTATACGTATACCTTACAAACAATCCTAACTCTATTGCAAACGCCTACGAAATTGGTCCTGTAGAAACTTTTATAGGAGCGCATCAATACGATGTTGATGGAGTTGCGATTAATGACTACAATTACCTTTTATATTGGTGTAAACCATTCGGTATAAAAGTAGGAGGGGGCGATATAAATTAAAAAACAGATTGATGATACATAAAAAAATACTTGTAACAGCTTTATTGCTTTTAGGAACTATAACAACAGCTTCTGCTCAATGGACAAAAGGAAAAAGTAATGGATATTATAAGCTTTCTGCTTGGTATTTAGAAGCAGACCAGCATTATACAAACACTGGCGATATAGATCCAAATGCAACGCGTGGGTTGTTTACCACAAGTTTATATAGAGAATACGGTATACACGATAAATGGGATGTTATAGCTTTTCTACCATTTTTCTCAAGAACTTTTCAAAACGATCAGGTATCACAGACTACAGGTTTAGTTACAGATCCAGGGGAAGCAGTAAATTCTGTTGGAGATTTTATTTTAGGCGCCAGATACGGTATTTTAAAAACCGATAAATGGGCATTAGCGGCTAAACTAAGTTTGGGTATACCAGTAGGTGAAAGCAAGGGGGGAAGTGATGGAAGTTTCCAAACAGGAGATGGAGAGTTTAATCAACAATTAGATATTGAGTTAGGAAAACCATTGCAAATAGGTAAGAGTAGTGCTTATGCAAAGACTTATTTAGGGTTTAACAACCGCACCAATAATTTTTCAGATGAATTGCGCTATGGCGCAGAGTTTGGTGTTTCATTTGTAAAGCAAACACTTTGGACATCGGTAAAGCTAAATGGTGTTGAGTCTCTTCACAATGGAAGTAGAAATGCTAGTAATAGTCAAGGAAGTGTGTTTGCTAACAATATTGAATATCTTAGTATTGGTGGGGAAGTAGCTTATAAGTTTTATAAAAACTGGGGTGTTTCTGCGCATATAGACTCTGCGGTTAGTGGTAAGCTTATCTATGCAGCACCATCCTTTGGAGGGGGAATCTTTTTTGAAATTAAGTAGAATTTATAGCATAATATATTTGAAAAAAGGTAGTCAAAAAATATAGCGGGGTTTTCCCCGCTATATTTTATTGATTTTCTATAAACTATTCCACATCCAAATATGAAGTTTTATAAAAAGGTATACCCCCATCGGTGATACCTTCTATTTCTATACGAAAACGACCACTATCATCACTAGTGTAAAAAGTTAATAATTCATTTTGGGTAGCATTAGCAGTTATTTTTGGCTTCCAGTAGAGTGTTGTGCGATAATCAGCCTGTGTTCTATTTCTGTCTATAGACGCGTAATCTGGCGCATAAAATTCTCTAGCTTCATAAAAACCGTTTAATTTATAATTGATTGCCCCAGGTCTTTCTCTTATTTTGCTTGAGCCACTTCTTGAACCCTGTTTTGTGTATATAGCAATAATACCTTGTGCTTTTAATCCATAAGCTGCAGATGAATGACCAGTGTTTCTAACATCTATAAAATCTATATTTGCTTGAGGGATAGTTTTAGCAATACCTATATTAACTTCTACATCATCTACATAATAGGCGGGTTCTAACCCTCTAAGAAGTATAACATAACTGTCTGCAAGCCCTAATTGTTCCTCTATTCTTTCTTTTCTTTCAATTCTAACTCCAGGAATATTTCCTAGTAAAGACATAAAGTCTCCAGAACTCTGATGTCCATATTCATCTACAACAATACGGTGAGAAGGCTTAAAGTATCGCGCTCTTTTATCTCTTTTCTCTTCAGCTTTCTCTTCTTCACTTTTTACTTTACCATAAAGTTGAACCTGATCTAGTAGCTCTCTATCTTTATCAAATTCAAAATCGCGAAATACATTGCTCTTCGTTTTTTTGCGATAGTTTTCTACATTTTCAATGCCTAAGTTTTGTATAAATTGAGGTACAATTCTATTAGGGATAATATTAGGCCTTTCCGCAGAGGGGTCTAGCTTAATTCTAGTATCGTTATAATTTGGGTTTTTTGATGTTAAAGCCTTACCAGCTTGTATAAAAACATCTATAGTGTCGTTAAATATAAACGGACCGTATGAAAAATGTCCTAAATTCGTAGTGTTGTCTGTTTCTTGATAAAAACCTTGTTTGCGAAAAGTGAGTTTTGTTTCGCTCGCTATATTCTGATAGGGAGGTTTTGCGCTTATGGTATTTCCGCTAATATAAATACCGTCTTCATATTTAAATTGTTCAGTAAGGTTGTCGTCTAAAAGTTCTTGCCAAGTAAAACGTCGCCATCCATGAGTCATCATTATTAAATCTAATTGTGCATTCTTTTTTATGGAATGACCATCCGTAAAAAAGTAATTTGGAGATTTAATTTTTCCTCTTAAATCTGAATTTAATAACAAATAAGTTTTAATGTTTTCAGCATTGTTATTATTGTTAATTAGTTCTGTGTCTGTTACAGAAACGGAGTATGTTGAGGGGACTATTTTGTTAGAGTTATTAGTAACTTTTATTTCTAGGTTTACTAAGTCACGAAGCCCTGTTTTAGTACCATTAGTTTTTCTTACTGAAAGCGATATATCTTCATCTTTCTTAATGTATGCTAATCTTTCTGCTACTGGCTGATTAGATTCATTAAATAAAACAATATCCAAGGCTCCCTCAATAAGATCTACCTTAGGGATTTTCACTAAGATAGAGTTAGCTAGTTTGTCTTGAACATAATCAAATGCTTGTACACCTCTTTGATGGCCTATTAAGAGTGTGTTTTTTAAGCCTTCTTTTTTATTAGTTGTAATGTTTATAATTACTTCATCATCATTCACACTGGTATTCATAACATAACCCTCGGAGAGTGCATTTGGTAAAGGGTAAATTATATCTTCATCGTTAGAACTAATAACTGCGCGGTATTCTTTACCTGCTTTAGGAGTTAAATAGAAAGAAGCTAAGCCAAATTCGAGTGTTTTAAATTCTGTCACTTTGTTTCCATCACTATCTTCAATAATTCCTACAATGGGATTTGCACCTAGGTCTGCATCTTTAATTTTTACGGCTACTCTGTTGTTTATACCATTAACTAAGTACCCTCCTTCTGGATAAAAACCAATATTTGGTAACTCTAAGTTTTCATCTGCAATAGCTTCTTCATTTGTTTGCTCATTTGGGTCTTTACTTTCTAAAGCAAAAACAGGAATCTCTTTTGTGAAAAAATACTCTCTAGATTGATTGCGCATATGGTTAGTAAAGGCACGTATTTGATAAGTGCCTTCAGCTAAAGTAATTGGTAGTTTAAAATCGCCACTTTCACTTATAGATTCTATAAATAATTTTCTATCACTTATTACTTCATTCTCTTCATTAATTAACTCTACATAAATCACCTTGCTTTTTTCACTTGGCGTATGGGTTACGCCATTCACTAAGTAAGAACTAAACCAAATACTCTCCCCAGCTGTATAGTAGGGTCTATCTGTATGAATATAGATTTTTTCTGGATACTTTTCTGAAGTATATTCGTGTAACCTTTTTTCAATCAATATTTTTAAACCAGAAGGGCCAGCTAAAGAAAATGCTAAAAATACTAGAGATATTGAAAGTAATAATAGGTGTAGTGTTTTTTTCATTATTTTAGTGTAATGTTAATGAATAAAGTTGTTTTTTTTAATAAAAAACCTATCAAGTTTTTAAGAAAAAAACCTGATAGGTATCTAAATTACTAAAAAATAAATGTTAAAACAATTAAAACGGATAATTGTTTTCTGCGATAACTTTAGCTGCAATAGTTTTACGCAACTCACCAATATTTGGCATATTCTGGTATTTTGTAAAGCGTTTAAGCCCCATTAGCATAGCGCGTTGTTCATCGCCTTCAGAGAAGGAAAGAATAGATTCTTTTGCTTTTACCGTAATAATATCTACTGCGTGATACAGATATAATTGAGACATTGCTATCTGTTCTTTTTGTGAATCTTCACCAAAGCGTTTTGCGTTTTTCTCTGTTCTAAGAATAGCGCTTTCAGCCATATATATTTCAATTAATATATCTGCAGCAGCCATTAGTGTTTGCTGGTGTTCTTCTAGCTCAGTTCCGTATTTTTGAACTGCACTTCCGGCAACCATTAAAAACACTTTTTTAAGCTTAGCTATCATTGCTTTTTCTTCCGAAAGTAATTCGGAGTAATCTGGAGTGTCAAAAGAAGGGATTCCCATTAACTCAGCTGCTACAGCTTGTGCAGGGTTTAATAGATCTACGTGGCCTTTCATCGCTTTTTTCACCAACATACCTACAGACAACATTCTGTTAATCTCGTTAGTACCTTCGTAAATTCTTGCTATACGAGCATCACGCCAAGCAGACTCCATAGGTGTGTCTGCACTGTAGCCCATACCGCCGTATATTTGAATTCCTTCGTCGCTACAATTCTGAATGTCTTCAGAAACAGCTACTTTTAAGATAGAACACTCTATGGCGTATTCTTCAACTCCTTTTAATTCTGCTTCTTGGTGAGTATTGCCATTTTGTATACGAAGCGTAATGCGATCTTCAATATTTTTTCCTGCTCTGTAACTAGCACTTTCGCCAACATAGGCACTTGTAGCCATTTCAGCAAGTTTTAATTGTATAGCTCCAAATGAAGAAATAGGCACATTAAACTGTATGCGTTCATTTGCGTATTGTACAGCGTTTGCAATAACTCTACGTTGTGCATCTAGACTGGCTGCAGCAAGTTTTATTCTACCTACATTTAGTGCGTTCATAGCTATTTTAAAGCCTTCACCACGCTCACCCAACATATTCTCTACAGGTACTTTTGTTTCATTAAAGAATACCTGGCGAGTAGAGGAGGAGTGAATACCTAGTTTCTTTTCTTCCTCACCCATTGAAATTCCGTTTTCGGGATCGTTTTCAACTATAAAACCTGTGATGTATTTATCGTCTTCAATTCTGGCAAATACTATCATAGTATGACAAAATCCTGAATTAGAGATCCACATTTTTTGCCCACTTATAGAGTAGTATTTTCCATCTTCAGAAAGTGTTGCTTTTGTTTTACCGCTATTGGCATCACTACCAGCACCCGGCTCAGTTAGGGCATAAGCGCCAAACCATTCGCCACTTGCTAGTTTAGGAACATACTTTTTCTTTTGTTCCTCGGTACCGTAAAGGGTAATTGGCATAGTGCCTATACCTGTATGTGCTCCAAAAGCAGTAGCCACAGAACCTGTAGCACCCGAAATGTAATCGCAAACTAACATCGTAGTAACAAAGCCCATTCCTAAACCACCGTATGCTTCTGGAACAGCAACGCCAAGCAAGCCCATTTCTCCTGCTTTCTTCATTACCTCTTCTGTAAGGGCATAATCTTTATGCTCAAAACGTTCCTTGTTTGGCCAGATTTCACGATCTACAAATTCTTTAACAGAATCACGCATCATTTTTTGCTCTTCGGAAAAATCTTCCGGAGTAAAAACATCTTCAGCCTTTGTTTCCTTCACCAAGAATTGACCTCCTCGAAGTAATTCGTTGTTTGTTGCTTCTTTGCTCATTTTATTTGAAATTTAATTTTTTTTAATATCCTTTACTGTTTTGAATTCTTGATGATAACACTATTTCAAAAACTCATAAATTCCTGCGGCACCTTGTCCTGTCCCTACACACATAGTAACCATTCCGTATTTTCCTTGTTGGTTGCGCTTGCGCATTTCATCAAAAAGTTGAACCGAAAGTTTTGCACCTGTACATCCTAAAGGATGCCCTAATGCAATAGCACCACCATTTACATTAACTCTTTCTTTGTCTAAGCCTAATTCGCGAATTACTGCTAGTGATTGTGACGCAAAAGCTTCGTTTAATTCTATAAGCTCTAATTGATCTTGTTTTAATCCCGCTTGTTTAAGTGCTTTTGGAATTGCATAAACTGGTCCTATCCCCATAATACTTGGCTCAACACCTGCTGCGGCAAAACTTACCATTCTTGCTATAGGCTCAAGATTTAATTCTTTTACCATTTCTTCACTCATAATTACTGCAAAAGCAGCTCCGTCACTCATTTGTGAGGAGTTTCCTGCGGTAACACTTCCGCCATTAGCAAACACTGGGCGAAGCTTTGAAAGCGCTTCTACACTAGTGCCTTTACGCGGACCTTCATCTTTAGTTACGGTGTAACTTTCTGTCACTTTTTTTCCAGCTTCATTTACATAAGTTCGCTCAACCTCTATAGGAACAATCTGACTCTGAAAACGGTCTTCATCTTGTGCTTTTAGTGCACGCATCTGGCTGGTATATGCAAATTCATCTTGGTCCTCGCGAGAGACCTTGTATTTTTTTGCAACGGCTTCGGCAGTAAGCCCCATATTCCAGTAGTAGTCTTCGTGGCCTTCTTTTGCCAATTTGTAGTCTGGCACAGGCTTGTAACCACCCATAGGGATATAGCTCATACTCTCGGCTCCACCTGCAATTATGCAATCTGCCATTCCAGATTGTATTTTAGCTGCCGCTATAGAAATTGTTTCTAAGCCAGAAGCGCAATAACGATTTACAGTCATTCCTGGTATATCTACAATGTCTAAGCCCATTAACGAAATTAAACGCCCCATATTTAAGCCTTGTTCTGCTTCGGGCATAGCGTTACCAACAATTACATCGTCAATTCGCTTTTTGTCTAATTGCGGTAATTCATTCATTATATATTTAATGGTTTCCGCAGCCAGCTCATCTGGTCTTTTAAAACGGAAAACTCCACGAGGTGCCTTGCCAACGGCAGTTCTGTATGCTTTTACTATATATGCTGTTCTCATAATAGATTTTAGATTTTAGATTATAGACTTGAGATTTTAGATTTTTAAATTTTCTTTGAAAATTTTAATATCAAAGCATAATTCATTTTCTGTATCTCGATTAATTCATTTAAAATTGGTTTTACTGTATTTTCTGAAACTAATTCAAGTCGATGAGACAGAACCAGTTGTGTAAACAATTCGTTTGATGATCCATTTGCAATACCCAAAAAGTTTTTAAACTCTCCATTTGTATTTCTCCCAGCACCTTCCGCTATATTTGAAGGTATGGAAACGGCACTCCTTCTAATTTGGCTCGTTAATCCATATTTTTCATCTTTAGGAAATTTAGCCGAAATGCGATACGTTTGTTCGGTAACGTCCATTGATTTTTGCCAGATTAATAATTCTTGAAAATTGTGCATACTAATGGATTTTAGTAGTTAGACATTAGATTTGTTAATAAATATAATTGTTTAAAATTCAATGTTTTAATGTGCTAGTTATTTTTTCTCACATCTCACATCTCACATCTCACATCTCACATCTCACATCTCACATCTCACATCTCACATCTCAATTCTCACTACTCAATTCTAATTTCTAATTTCTCAAAGGTTTCCCTTTTTGTATCATATGCTGAAGTCTTTCTAGGGTTTTACGCTCTCCGGTTAAACTTAAGAAGGCTTCTCTTTCTAGATCAAGCAAGTATTGCTCGCTCACTAAAGTAGCTTCACTTAAATCGCCACCAGCCATTACATAAGCTAGTTTATTTGCAATTTTCTTGTCGTGTTCACTAATGTAGTTTCCTGCTTGCATTTGGTCTGTACCCACAAGGAACATACCCAGTGCTTGTTTTCCTAATACTTTAATATCTGTTCTTTGTACTGGTTTGGTATATCCTTGATCTGCCATAAAACGGGCAGTAGCTTTAGCGGTTGCTATTTGTCTGTCTTTGTTAACAACTACTATGTCTTTACCTTTTTGAAGTATTCCTGTGTCATAGGCTTCATATGCAGAGGTAGAAACCTTTGCCATTCCTATAGCTAAAAAGTACTCTTGTAGTCTATTTAATTCTACATCGTCTTTTTTAAAGGTGTCGCTAGCACGTAATGCCATTTCTTTAGAACCACCGCCACCTGGGATAACACCAACGCCAAATTCTACAAGACCTATATAACTTTCGGCAGCTGCCACCACGCGATCTGCGTGAAGTGTAAACTCACAACCGCCACCTAATGTCATTCCGTGAGGAGCAACAACTACAGGAATAGAGGAGTAGCGAAGGCGCATACTCGTATCTTGAAAATATTTAACAGCAGCATTTAACTCTTCGTATTCTTGCTCTACCGCCATCATAAAAATCATCCCTATATTGGCACCTACAGAAAAGTTTTTCCCTTGATTTGCAATCACTAAACCGTCAAAATCTTTTTCGGCTATATCTATGGCTTTATTAATTCCTGCCAATACATCGCCACCAATAGAATTCATCTTACTTATAAACTCTACGTTTAGTATTCCATCGCCTAAGTCTTCTACTACAACGCCGTTGTTTTTAAATACTTCGGAAGTCTTGCGGATATTGTCTAGTATTAAGAATGAATCTTGTCCAGGTATTTTTAAATACTTTTTCTGAGGAATATCGTAATAATAGGTGTTTCCTTCTTTTACAGTGTAAAAAGAATCAACACCAGCTTCTAGCATTTCACTTACCCAAGGAGCAGCTTCTTTTCCTAATTCTTTAATTAGCTCGATACCTTTTTTAACACCAACTGCATCCCAAATTTCAAACGGACCATTATCCCATCCAAAACCTGCTTTCATCGCATCGTCTATTTTATAGAACTCATCTGTTATTTCTGGTATTCTCTTAGAAACATAAGCGAACATAGCTCCGAAATTTTTTCGGTAAAATTCGCCTGCTTTGTCTTCACCTTTAATTAGAATAGGAAAACGATCTGTTACTTTGTCTACAGCTTTAGTTTTTTCTAAAGTGGCAAAAGATGCTTTTTTAGCGCTTCGGTATTCTAAAGTATCAAGGTCTAAGGTTAGTATTTCACTACTGCCATCATTATTCTTTACTTTTTTATAAAAACCTTGTCCGCTTTTGCTACCCAACCATTTATTTTCCATCATTTTATCAATAAAACCTGGAAGTTTAAAGGTTTCGTGCTCTTCGTCTTGTGGTACGTTTTTGTAAATACCATTAGCAACGTGCACTAAAGTGTCTAGACCAACCACATCTACAGTTCTAAATGTAGCAGACTTTGGACGCCCAATTACAGGCCCTGTAAGTTTGTCTACTTCTTCTACGGTTAAGCCCATTTCTTTTACCTGATGAAAAAGACTCTGAATACCGAAGATACCTATACGGTTTCCTATAAATGCAGGAGTGTCTTTTGCAACGACAGATGTTTTTCCGAGGAATTTTTCACCATAGCCATTTAAGAATTCTAATACTTCAGAATCTGTTTTAGGGCCAGGAATTATTTCAAAAAGTTTTAAATAACGCGGAGGGTTAAAAAAGTGTGTTCCACAGAAATGCTTTTGAAAGTCTTCACTGCGACCTTCACTCATAAACTTAATAGGTATACCAGAAGTGTTTGAAGTAATAAGTGTTCCCGGTTTTCTGTGCTTGTCTAGGTTTTCAAAAACTTGTTTTTTAATATCTAAACGCTCTACTACAACTTCAATAATCCAATCTGCGGTACTTACCTTAGCAATATCGTCTTCTAGGTTTCCCGTAGTGATTCGCTTTGCAAAATCTTTGTGGTAAAGCGGTGCCGGATTGCTTTTTATTGCTTTTAATAAATCGCCATCTACAATACGGTTTCTAACCACTTTATCTTCTAGAGTGAGTCCTTTTTTCTTCTCTACATCGTTCAACTCGCGAGGGATAATGTCTAGTAAAAGTACATCTACACCAATGTTTGCGAAATGACAGGCAATACCGCTCCCCATAATACCAGAACCTATTACCGCTACTTTGTTTATTCTTCTTTTTGACATATTTATTTATTTTTCTGAATCGTATATTTTCTTTGAGTTAATCAACTCGTTGATTGTATTTGTAACTTTTCTAAAAGTTTGCAGCTCTTCTACAGAAACATTCTTTTGAACCGCTTCGTCAAAGCCTAAAACTACTCCTTTAGAAAAATCGCGCATTTCTTTTCCAAATGGCGTTAAATGAATTAATACACCGCGACCATCCTCGGGGTTGGGCTTACGCTCAATAAGTCCTTTTTTTTCCATAGATTTTAAGGTACGCGAAAGGCTAGTGGCTTCCATTCCCATTTTAGGACCTAAAGCCGTAGAAGGGGTTCCTTCTTCTGGATCGATGCTTATTAAAGCAAAACCCGTAGCCATTGTGCTTCCTTTTTTTCCTGCTTCTTCATTATACATTTTTGTTACATTCATCCAGGTAGATCGCAGGATGTAATCTATTGTTTTTTCCTTCATTTACTTTTATTTGAATAAAGTACAAAACCAAAGATACAAAAAAATATTATGCACGCATAGTAAATTGATGTTATTTATTTGCTAAGAAAGTAATAATTAAGCTGAAACAAATTCTAAGCCCACACCATAAAAAGGATGAGCGTGCTTAGCAATAATACGCATCATAGTTTGATGGCTTCATTAAGAATAAATATCACCTTTAAGAACACTGCTCACAGGCCTATAGCAGTCCAAACTGCATAGGATGTACCAATAGAAAGTGTTTATTAAGCAGAAGCATACTTATAAAGAGGATATATAAAAACAACAAACCACAGTTTAGATTCTAAAACTGTGGTTTGTTTTACTTTTCTTAAACAACTAGTATAAGCCTAGCCCAAAAAGCTCAGCAATCATTAGGAGAGTCTAGTTGATAAGTAATTAAACTGTGTGTTCGTAAATCTTGTTGTATAAATCCTTATACTTTTCTTTAATAATTTTACGCTTCATTTTCATAGTAGGGGTAAGGTGGCCACTTTCAATGCTCCAAAGGTCTGGTGTTAATTCAAACTTTTTCACTTTTTCCCACTTTCCAAAGCGCTCATTATAAAAATCTACTTCTTTTTGAATACGTTCTATAACCTCTTTGTCTTTCACCATTTCCTGAGGGTCTGAAGATACGTTTCTACCTTTTTTGTTTCCCCATTCTTTAATAAAATCGAAATCTGGTTGTATAAGAGCTGCAGGCATTTTTTCGCCTTCACCTACCACCATTATTTGGTCTATAAAGCGCGACTGCTTCATAGCGTTTTCTATAAGTTGAGGAGCTATGTATTTACCGCCACTAGTTTTAAACATTTCCTTTTTGCGGTCTGTAATTTTAAGGAATCCTTCGGCATCAATAATACCAATATCTCCAGTGTGGAAGTATCCGTTCTTTAACACCTCATCTGTCTGTTCTTGATTTTTGTAGTACCCCATCATTACTTGTGGGCCTTTTATTAAAATCTCTCCGTCTTCGGCTATTTTAATTTCTGTTTCTTTTAAGGCTTTTCCAACGGTACCAATTCTAAAACCGTGGTTACGCATATCGTTTACAGAAACCACGGGAGAGGTTTCGGTAAGACCATAGCCTTCCATAACAGGAATTTCGGCTGCGTTAAAAACTCTTGCTAATCGCGGTTGTAAAGCAGCACTTCCAGAAGCAATTGCTTTTAAGTTTCCACCAAGGGCTTCTTGCCATTTGCTGAAAATTAACTTTCTAGCAAGTTTTAACTTCGTTTCATACCACCATCCATTTTGGCCATAAGGTTCGTATTTTAATCCGAGTTCTATAGCCCAAAAGAATAGATTCTTTTTTATGCCTGTAAGCTCAGCACCTTTGCCATAAATTTTATCGTATACTTTTTCAAGTAAACGCGGTACGGCACTCATAACCTCGGGTTTTACTTCTTTTAAATTATCGCTAATTGTTTCAAGAGATTCTGCAAAGTGTATTTCTACACCACAGTATTGATACATATATTGAAGCATACGTTCGTATATATGGCATACTGGTAGAAAACTTAAGGCTTTAGATTTACCTAATACTATAGGTAGTCTTTCTGCACTGTATTTAGCGTTTGATGAAATATTTTTATGCGATAACATAACACCTTTCGGTTTACCTGTTGTTCCTGAGGTATATATTAAGGTAGCTAAATCGTCTTCGGTTATGGCTGCTTTTCTTTTTTCTACTTCGTCTTGGTTGCTATCGTCTTTACCTAGATCAATTACTTCCTGCCAGTTTTTAACACCTTCTATTTTATTAAAAGTATAGACTTCTTTTAGTGAAGGCACATTTGCTTTAATTTTTTGAACCTTGTCGTAAACCTCTTTACAAGAAACAAAACAGTAAACAGCTTCACTGTGGTTTAATACATATTCGTATTCCTCTTCCGAAATAGTAGGGTAAATAGGTACATCTTGCGCACCAGTTTGCATAATACCGATGTCGCAGATATTCCATTCTGTACGATTTGTTAATGAGATAACTGCAACTTTATCATTGGGTTGTACCCCCATTCTTATAAGTGCGCGACTTATAGCATTTGCTGTGTCTATATATTCTTGAGTTGATGTAGCTTTCCACTCCCCATTGTATTTTGTAACAAGTGCTTTATTTTGAGGATATTTTTCAAGCTGATAATATGGAAAGTCAAAGAGTCTTTTTGGGTCTGTCATAATAGAAATATTAAGAAAGTGAAATTAACAAAATTATTTTAGAATTTCACTTAAAATAAAAAAGGAATGGTCTTTAGAACCATTCCTTAAATATACATTATTTTAAAAATAATAAGCTCTTAAAAGTTGTTTACTATTTTTTGTTTTGAAGCCATTCATTAGCATTTACAAAAGCTTCTATCCAAGGTGATATTTCATCTTCTTTTCTGTCTTTTGGGTAATATGCCCAATTCCAAGGGAATATAGCACGTTCTAAGTGTGGCATCATAACTAAATGTCTTCCTGTTTTGTCTGTAATCATAGCCGTGTTAAAATCGCTGCCGTTAGGATTAGCCGGTAGGGCATCATAACCGTACTTTGCAACTATATTGTAATGACTCTCTGGCTTAGGGAAGCTAAACTTTCCTTCTCCGTGAGCAGACCAGATACCTAGGGTGCTACCCGCTAAACTAGACAACATCACCGATTTGTTTTCTTGTATTTTTACCGAAGTAAAGTTACATTCAAATTTGCCTGTGTCGTTGTGAAGCATTTTTGGCTTTTCAGCATCTTCAGCATTTAATAGTCCTAGCTCCACAAAAAGCTGACACCCATTACAAACACCTAATGAAAGTGTGTCTTGCTTGGCAAAGAAATCTTTTAAGGCCTTATTTGCTTTTTCATTGTATAAAAATGATCCAGCCCAGCCTTTTGCACTTCCTAAAACATCGCTATTACTAAAACCACCAACAGCTACAAGTAATTTAATGTCTTCTAGGGTTTCGCGACCTTCAATTAAATCGGTCATATGTACATCCTTTACATCAAACCCAGCAAGGTGCATCATATATGCCATTTCGCGCTCGCTATTGCTTCCTTTTTCGCGAATAACTGCCGCTTTAATTTTTGGTGTTTCAGAATTTATACTTGGAAGTTTTCCTGTGTAATTCTTTGGAAACTCAAAGCGTAATACTTGATTTTTATAATTATTAAAACGTTCTTTTGCTAGCTCAGCTCCACTTTGGTTTCTGTCTAATAAATAAGAAGTTTTATACCAAAAGTCACGCATTTCAGGAATGCTGAAAGAAAGTGTTTCTGAATGATTTTTTATCTGAAGTGTTTCAGTTTCAGTTACAGTTCCTATTTTTTTGAAATCGATATTGTTTTCAGCAAGTAGTTTTTCAACCGAAGCATCATCTGAAGCCTGAATTACTATACTACAGTTTTCAGAAAATAAAACTTTTACACTATCCTCATTGCCTAAAGCTGTAAGGTCTAGTGTTGCTCCTAGATTTACATCTGCAAAACACATTTCTAACAAAGTAGTTATTAAACCACCAGAAGCTATATCGTGACCTGCAAGTATATCTCCTTGCTTTATTAATTCCTGAACTGTGTTAAAAACAGTTTTAACGTAGGCTGCGCTTTTTACATTAGGAGCATCATTACCAATGGTATTGCGTATTTGTCCAAATGAAGAACCACCTAATTTATACTCGTCTTGAGAAATGTTTATATAATAAATACTTCCACTCCCAGCACTTTGAGGTTTTTGTAATACAGGTTCTACAACCTTTTTTATGTCATTACAATTACCAGCAGCAGAGATAATTACCGTTCCCGGAGAAATTACTTCACTGTCTTTGTATTTCTGTTTCATAGAAAGCGAATCTTTACCTGTTGGTACATTGATTCCTAAATCTATAGAAAACTCCGAAACTGCTTTTACAGCTTCGTAAAGTCTTGCGTCTTCTCCTTCATTATTACAAGGCCACATCCAGTTAGCAGATAGGGAAACACTCTTTAAACCGTCTTTTAATGGCGCCCATACAATATTTGTTAACGACTCTGTAATTGCATTTCGTGAGCCAGCTGCAGGGTCTATAAGCGCGGTTAAGGGTGAATGACCAATAGAAGTTGCAACACCTTCCTTACCGTGATAGTCTAATGCCATTACCCCGCAATTGTTTAAAGGCAATTGTAAAGGTCCTGCGGTTTGTTGTTTTGCAACACGACCAGTAACACAACGGTCTACTTTATTAGTAAGCCAGTCTTTACAAGCTACAGCCTCTAGTTGAAGTAATTGTTGCAGGTATTCCTGTATTTTTGAAGCTTCATAAGCAGGGTTTTTATAGTTCCTGTTTATGGTTTTGTCTTTCATTATAGTTTTTGGAGAACTTCCAAACATATCTTCTAAAGCGAAATCCATAGGTTTTTCGCCTTTTTTATTTTCAAAAGAAAATCGTTGGTCTCCAGTAACTTCACCCACTTCGTACATAGGAGAACGTTCGCGGGCAGCAATATTCTTTAACTTCTCAATATTTTCATCACCTATAACCAAGCCCATACGTTCTTGGCTTTCATTACCCATAATTTCTTTTGCAGATAGGGTAGGGTCACCAATAGGAAGTTTGTCTAGATTTATTTTCCCTCCCGTTTCTTCCACTAATTCACTCAAGCAATTAAGATGCCCACCAGCACCGTGATCGTGTATAGAAACTATAGGGTTAACATCGCTCTCTACCATAGCACGTATAGCATTGGCAGCGCGTTTTTGCATCTCTGGATTACTACGCTGTATGGCATTAAGCTCAATACCGCTACTAAATTGTCCTGTGTCTGCAGAAGAAACTGCTGCACCACCCATACCAATTCGGTAATTGTCTCCACCTAGAACAACAATTTTGTTGCCTTCTTGTGGTTTGTCTTTTAGTGCTTGGTCTATTTTTCCGTAACCAATACCACCGGCAAGCATAATAACTTTATCAAAACCTAAACTGCGAGCTTCTTCTTCGTGTTCAAAGGTTAATACCGAACCAGCAATTAAGGGTTGTCCAAATTTATTTCCAAAATCTGAAGCTCCATTACTCGCTTTTATTAATATGTCTAAAGGCGTTTGGTACAACCATTCGCGTTCTTTCATACTTTTTTCCCAGGGTCTATTTTCTTCAAGACGAGAGTAAGAGGTCATATAAACTGCCGTTCCTGCCAATGGCAACGAGCCTTTTCCACCAGCTAATCTGTCGCGAATTTCACCACCACTTCCGGTAGCAGCTCCATTAAATGGTTCTACTGTTGTAGGGAAGTTATGTGTTTCGGCTTTAAGTGAAATTACACTGTTAAAATCCTTTTCTTCGTACCAATCGGGTTTATCGGCACTTTTTGGAGCCCATTGTTTTACTTGTGGCCCTTTTACAAAAGCTACATTGTCTTTATAAGCCGAAATTATGTCGTTAGGGTTTTCTTCTGAAGTCTTTTTAATAAGTTTAAAAAGTGAGCTAGGCATCTCTTCACCGTCTATTTCAAAGGTGCCATTAAATATTTTATGACGACAATGCTCACTGTTTACTTGGCTAAAACCAAATACCTCGCTGTCTGTAAGTTTGCGATTAAGTTTTTTTGAAAGCGCTTCTAAATATTCAATCTCTTCCTCGTTAAGCGCGAGTCCTTCTTTTTCATTGTATTCCGAAATGTTTTCAATCTCTAAAATAGGTTCGGGCTTAATATTTACATCAAAAATTATTTGATCTAACTGCTCAAATTTTTGAGAAAGCATAGGGTCAAAGCTTCCTTTTAGCTGAGAATTGTGGTGAAACTCTTCAATTCTAATAATTTCAGCTATACCCATATTCTGGGTTATTTCAACAGCATTGGTACTCCAAGGCGTAACCATAGCGGCGCGAGGGCCCACAAAAAAATCCGTCGCGTTTGTAGTCAGGACGGATTGTTTTATTTTAGGTAGGTTGCCAAAAAGCCACTCTAATTTTTGTATGTTTTCTTGTGAAATTTCTCCGTGTGTTTGGACTGCAAAAACGGTATTCTCAGCGTTTCCAAAAAAGTGAATCATTCAGTTGTGTATTTGATGTTTTTAGAAGCTGCGAAGATAACCAATTTTAGAAGAATTTTAAGCACTTAAAAGCAGCTAACTAATCTTTTTTAGATTTTTAATAAAGTTAATTACCTATGACAAGTATAATTTTAAACTATTAATAGTACTTTTCATGCCTAATTTTAAAAAAATAACAGATTAATGAAACAAAAGAACTTACTATGTATGGCACTTATCCTTTTAGGTCTGGGTGTTTATGCACAAGAAACTTTTCCTCCTGATGAAGTTATAATTGGCTCATATGTAGGGAAAACAGCTCCCCTTAGAGATTATACTGTTAAGGAAGAAAATCACAATAGAAATGTGAAAGAAATTAAACTTGTTCAAAACCGTTCGCGTTACCGAGAGCAAGTAAATATGGATGCGTTACCTCATGGTGTAGACCCATCTGCACAAAAGAATTTTGGAAATATTCAAACCAGAGCAATCGAACAAAATTTTATTGGGGCTTCCTCATCTGAATCAGGTTTTGTTCCACCAGATCCTACTGGAGCAGCGGGGCCAAATCATTATGTACACGCTGTAAATTCGTTAGTGAAAATATTTGATAAAACAGGTGTATTATTAGTTGGTCCAGTTTCATTAGGGGATTTTCTTGGTATTGGTACAAATTCTGGAGATCCTATTGTAATGTACGATCAATTGGCAGATCGTTGGTTTGTAAGTCAGTTTGGTTCTTTAAGCAATTCACTTGCAATTGGGGTGTCCGAAACAAATGATCCTACAGGAGCATACAATGTGTACCAGTATACTTTTACAAGCTTTCCTGATTATCCACATTACAGTATTTGGCATGACGCATATTATCTTACGGCAAACATAGGTACTACCAATAAGGCTTATGTAGTAGAAAGAGATGTTATGCTAGCTGGTGGTCCAAACCCTAGGATTTTAGGTTTTCCGCTTCCAGGTATGGTACAAAATACAAATACAGTGTTGAGTCCAGAGCCAGCAAATTTATTGGGAACAACTTTTCCAGCAGATGCACCTGGGTATGTAACCTACCTTCAGGATGATGGTTGGGCTGGTGTTTCTTTTGATCACCTAAAAATTTGGGAGATAGATTTGGATTGGACAGTAACAGCCAATTCAACAATTTCGGCTGCTTTAGAGATTCCAACAGCTCCTTTTAATTCAGTATTTGCTCCTTTTGGTAGTGGAGATGTTCAACAGCCAGGAACGGGTCAAAAAATAGATATGATTGGTGGTGTAATTTCTTATGCACCTAATTATAGAAGTTTTGCAGATCACAATAGCTGGGTTATTACTTTTAATACAGATGTAGATGGAAACGATACTTCTGGTATTCGATGGATAGAGTTGCGTAATGACGCTACAAGCCCCTGGTCTATTTATCAAGAAGGTACTTATGCACCTGCAGATGGTCATAGCAGATTTATGGGTAGTGCAGGTATGGACGCATCAGGTAATATAGGCTTGGCATTTAATGTAGCTAGTAGTACTCTTAAAGCTTCTATTAGATATACAGGTAGGTTTGATGGTGATGCATTAGGCGAAATGACGGTTGCAGAAACAGAAATCATAACAGGTGATGGAGTACAGACATTTACAAATCGTTTTGGAGATTATTCACATTTAACTCTTGATCCAGATAACTTTACATTTTGGCATACGGCAGAATATTTTTCTTCAAATAACAATTGGAGAACTCAGATAGCGGCATTTACATTATCTGGAGGTTTTACAAAAGATGTTGGTGTTAATGCTATGACACAACCTGTTAGTGGGTTGCTTACTAGTACAGAGACAGTAGAAGTGAGTATTCGAAATTTTGGAACTGCAGACCAAACAAATATTCCTTTAGAACTTCGTGTTGATGGAAGTTTAGTTGCTTCCGAAACTTATGCTGGTACTATAGCCGCTGGTGCAACTGCTTCTTATACTTTTTCGCAAACTGTAGATTTGTCTACTCCTGGACAAACCTATACTATTGAAGCTAAGACTAGTTTGTCTGGTGATGAATTTACAGCAAATGACCCCTTTACAAAAGAAGTTACACACCTTGAGAGTAATGATGTAGGAGCAATTGCAATTACGGCACCAGTTACAGCAACAGGTTTAGGAAACGAAACTATAATTGCTACTATTAAAAACTTTGGTGCTACTACTCAATCAAATTTTAATGTAGAGTATGTTGTAAATGGCGGAACTCCAGTGGTTGAAAATTTTGTTGGACCAATTATGTCTGGAGAAGAAGTGAGTTTTAGCTTTGCACAAACAGCAGACCTGAGTTCGCTTGGGGTTTATAATATTACAGTTTCTACTTCTTTAACAAATGATGCGGATGCTACCAATGATTCTGTTTCTACCGAAGTAGAAAATCTTTTATGTCAGCCTAATTTAGATTGCTCTTTTGGCGATGGTTTTAAACTTTTCTCTGTAACAGAAATAAATAATCCATCTGGTTGTGAGGGATATGCAGATTTTACCAGCCTTATAGCAAACTTAGCTCCAGGGAGCACAAACCAGCTTACAGTTACTACTCATTATGGAGATCAAAATGTTAAAGTGTGGATCGATTTTAATGACGATTTTACGTTTACTGCAGATGAGGTTGTGGTAGACAATTATGTAATTGCCCCTGGTCAAGAAGAAGGTATATATACAGAAACTATGGATTTAGTTGTTCCTGCTGGGGCTGCTATGGGAACTCACCTTATGAGAGCAAAATCAAATTGGAATGCAGCGGTCCCTGCCGATGCTTGCGAAGAAACAGATTTTGGTGAAACTGAAGATTACTCAGCTAATATAGGTGCATTAGGTGTCAATGATTTTTCTGTAAGAAATGGCGAGTTAATTGTTACTTCAGAAAACAATAAAGACTTTGATGTTAACTTTATAACTAGCTTTGACGGTAAAGCGTATTTAGCTGTTTATAATATGCTAGGGCAGCAACTTAAAGTAAAGATGCTAGATAAAATAGACGATTCCTTTAAGGCAAAACTAGATATGAACAATATGGCAAGTGGTGTATATATTATACGAATTGGTGGTCAACACACTAAATCGTATAAAACTGCTAGAATTATTGTAAAATAGGTTTTAGTAATTAATTTAATGCTAAAAGAGCGGGTATTTGCCCGCTCTTTTTTGTTTAATATAAATCTAGTATAATATTTCTAACTAAACATCACTACTTTTTCTGAAGTAATGAAATATAAAAACCATCAAAACCACTTTTACTTGGCATTATTTTTTCTTCGCTTATAAGGGTGAAATCTTTCCCTTGTTCGCGCTTTAAAAAGGCTTTTACTTGTTGCTCGTTTTCCGAAGGAAGGATAGAACAAGTAGCATATACCATTTGTCCTCCAGACTTTACCATTCTAGAATAACTGTCTAACAGCTCTTTTTGTGTTGCGCGAATAGTATCTAAAAACTCCGGTTGCAGTTTCCATTTTGCGTCTGGGTTTCTTTTTAAAACTCCTAAACCAGAACAAGGTGCATCAATAAGAACCTTATCTGCTTTGTCTATTAATTTTTTTATCACTTTCGTGGAGTCTATAACGCGAGTTTCTATATTAAAAATACCGTTACGACGGGCACGACGTTTAAGCTCATTAAGCTTGTTTTCGTAGATATCCATAGAAATAAGCTGCCCTTTATTCTCCATCATAGCTGCTATGTGTAAGCTTTTTCCTCCAGCACCTGCACAAGCATCAATTACACGCATACCTGGCTTTGCATCAAGTACTTCTGCTACTTTTTGTGAAGAGGCGTCTTGAACTTCAAAAAAACCGTTTTTAAAAGCATCTGTTGTAAATACATTGGCGCGCTCCTTTAATTTTAAAGCTACGGGATATCCTTTTAAAACTTCCGTTTCTATCTCAAGGTCTGAAAGCTCATTCTGAAGGTTTTCTACGGTAGTTTTTAAAGTGTTTACACGTAAAACAACATCAGCTTGTTGGTTTAAAGCAGCAATTTCCTTATCCCACTTTTTACCCAATTCTTTTTGCCCTAATTCATCTAACCAATCTGGAATAGACTCGCGGGATTTTCTAATTTTTGAAAGCTCATCAAATCTACCTTTTATACGGCGAGTAGGAGTAGCTTCAAACTGTTTCCAATCTGGAATAGCAATGCCGTTTAAGGTTGCCCATACGGTAAAGAGTCTAAATAAATTGGGACGGTCAAAAGGTTCGCGTACTTCGGCAATTTCTGAATACAGACGTTTCCATCTCACTATATCGTAGGTTGTTTCAGCTATAAAAGCTCTGTCGCGGGCGCCCCATCGTTTGTCTCGCTTTAAAGTGTTTCTAAGCACTTTGTCTGCTTGCTTGCCTTCATTGAAAATCATCTGAAGCGAATCTATGGTAGCGAATACTAAATTTCTGTGTAATTTCATTTTATGCATTTTCGGTTGCAAAGGTATCTTATTAATGTTAGATTTTTCAATTACGATTTATGAATTAACAAATCTTGTTTCACAAAGTAATTATTACTTTTATCAAAAATTTGAAAATATGCGTGTTTTTAGTGCTATTCTAGTTGTTTTAACTCTTATTTCCTGTAGTAATAATTCTGAAATAGAAATCAATTCTGTAAAGATAAGCCCTGTGTTTATTGATAGTTTGAGTATACGAGCAATTCAACCCTTAGATGAAAACAGAGTGTGGTTTGCGGCAGATAAAGGAAAAGTAGGTTTGATAGATGGCGATACTCCAAAACTTGCGGTTATTAAATACGGCGATTCATTATTGCATTTTCGTTCTATAGCCGCTACAAAAGACGCTGTCTTTGTTTTGAGTATAGCAAACCCAGCAGTACTCTATAAAATAGGCTTTAACGGTACCGAAGCCACAAATATAGAAGAAGTATACACTGAAAAAGGAGCAAGTGTGTTTTACGATTCTATGAAATTTTGGAACGATAACGAAGGCATTGCTATTGGCGATCCCACTGATGGCTGTATGTCTGTAATTATAACTCGCGATGGAGGAAATAGCTGGAAAAAAATAGATTGTGAAAACCTTCCGAAAGTTGAAACAGGTGAAGCTGCTTTTGCAGCTAGTAATTCCAATATTGCTATTTATGGCGATAATGCTTGGATAGCCACAGGAGGAAAAAAAGCGCGTGTTATGCATACCGCAAACAAAGGTGAAACTTGGGAAGTGTTTAATACGCCAATTATTCAAGGTAAAGCGATGACTGGTATTTACAGTATAGATTTCCGCAATGAAAACGACGGAATAATTTTCGGAGGTAATTGGGAAGACAAATCGTTTAATGAGGGTAATAAAGCCATTACTAAAAATGGTGGAAAAACTTGGAAACTCATCGCCAACGGTAAAGAGCCAGGGTATAGGTCTTCTGTTAAATACATACCAGGTACAGAAGGGCAGGGGATAGTAGCTCTAGGTTCGCCTGGAATCTCCTTTAGTGGTGATGGTGGTAAAAACTGGAAAGAGCTTTCTAAAGAAGGCTTTTTCGCACTCGAATTTGTAAATGACAGCGTTGCTTTTGCTTCAGGAAACAATAGGATTTCTAAACTAGTTTTTACAAAGTAATTCTTAAACCTACTTTTACTTCAACCAAAAGATCTTATACTCTTGGTTTAAATTTCTTCTGGAATTACTCTAGTTGGCTTTTCATCTTTCGGAAGTAAAACCTGCAATAATATTGCAATTCCCATTACAATAGCACAACCCACTAGGTTGAGCCATAGGTAAGGCATAAGGTCTATATACCAAAAATAGATGATGATTGCTTGGGTTATGATTGCTGCAATAAATACAGCTTTACTGCGAACAAATTTTATAAAAAATGCAAGCAGGAATATCCCTAAAACATTTCCGTAGAAAATAGAACCTATAATATTTACAAGCTGAATAAGATTGTCGAATAAATTTGCGGTACAGGCAACGCCTATAGCAATTATACCCCAAAGCAGCGTAAAGCCACGAGAGGCTGCTACATAATGTTTTTCGCGTTTTCCGGGTACGTTTCGCTTGTAGAGGTCTATAGTTGTTGTGCTACCCAAAGCATTGAGTTCTGAAGCCGTTGAAGACATAGCTGCACTTAAAATAACAGCTAGTAATAAACCTATTAAGCCCCGCGGTAGGTTGTTGAGTATAAAATGAATAAACACATAGTCTTTATCATTGGTTTCGGCATTTGGATTCGCCTTTTTTATAACTGCAACAGATTGATCACGCAATTGCTCTTCAGTAGTGTTTAGGGTTTTTATTTCTTTGGCTAGATTTTGCTTTTCTAAATCGCTTTCGGCTTTAGCATAGCTTATTTGTGCTGAGGCTAATTGTTTGTCTACAGCTTCTTTTTCGGTTTCTAATGCTATGTATTCGCTAGCGTATTCAGAATTTTTTACGTCTTTTACTGCCGCTGGATTAAAATGTAAAGGCGAACTGTTAAATTGGTAAAATACAAATACCATAATTCCCACTAACAGTATAAAAAACTGCATAGGTACTTTAAGCAATCCATTCATTATTAAGCCCATTTGGCTTTGCTTTACGGTTCTTCCAGAGAGATAGCGTTGCACCTGACTTTGGTCTGTACCAAAATAGGAGAGTGCCAAGAAAGTACCACCAATAATCCCACTCCAAAAGGTATAACGGTTATTAAAGTCGAATGAAAAATCTAATACATCCATTTTGCCGTTGGCGCCAGCAATTTCTAATGCCTTAGTGAAAGAGATATCTAGCGGTAGGTAATTCAGAATTAACAGAAAAGCAATCAACATTCCGAAGAAAATCACCGCCATTTGCTGTTTTTGGGTTACACTTACAGCCTTGGTGCCACCGCTAACGGTATAGATAATTACCAAGACCCCAATTATTATATTGAGGTAGATTAAATTCCACCCTAAAACGGCCGACAGGATTATAGAAGGTGCAAAAATAGTAATACCACAGGCTAGACCTCTTTGTATTAAAAACAATATTGCGGTAAGTGTCCTTGTTTTTTTATCGAAACGGCTTTCTAGGTATTCATATGCAGTATACACATTGAGTTTGTGGTAAATAGGTATAAAAACCAAACAAATTATTACCATTGCAATTGGTAGTCCAAAGTAAAACTGAACAAAGCCCATACCGTCGTGAAAGGCTTGTCCTGGTGTAGAGAGAAATGTAATAGCACTGGCTTGGGTTGCCATAACGCTTAAACCAATGGTCCACCAATGCGCGGTGTTACCACCCTTTAAAAAATCGCCTACATCTTTTTGTTGTCTAGATTTCCAAGTGCCATAAAGCACGATAAAAAGAAGCGTTCCTATTAGTACTATCCAGTCTATCTGCTGCATTTAAAGGTAATTTTGTGTTAGTAAATAAAACAGATATATATAGACTGCATTAATGATGAGCACTAGAGTGTAGCTCCATTTCCAGACAAATTTTTGTTTCTCTTGGGTCATACTATTATATTATTTTCCGATGGAAAGAATATTTGCAAATAATCTATACGCACCCGGAACTCCTGCAGGAAGCTCGCGGAAAAAACTCAATCCCGTATAAATATAATATCCTTTTCCGTATTTGGCTACAAGTAAAGACCCTTTTGTTTGAGATTCGCCCTTATCGCGCATCCCTAATATAGGGGTAAATTCCTTTGCCCATTCGTCTGGAAAATACAAACCGCGTTCTTGTACCCATCCTTCAAAATCTTTTTGAGTTATCTTGTTAGGCGTGTTTAAAATTGGGTTGTCGGCATCTAGGATTTTTACATCAGAAAATTCGTCGGTAACTCGATCGCGAGATAGCTTTAAGTTGTAGGGCGCCAGATTTTCTGTAACAAGACCGCGATTGGTGTTGTATTGCACCACCATAGTACCGCCATTTTCTACATAAGTGTTTAAAATGGGTTGTGCAAAAGCTAGTTCGGCAACCGTATTATACGCTCGTATACCAACAACAATAGCGTCAAAATCTTGAAGGTTTTCTGCCGAAATAGATGCAGGATCTATAGTAGTTACCGAATATCCAATCTGTTTTAAGCTTTCAGGAATAGCGTCGCCAGCTCCGTTTATATACCCAATATTTTGACCTTTTTTCTGAATTTCAATCTTTGCAACTTTAGCTTCAGAAGGCAATAGAACACTTTGGTAAGGTATATGTTCATAATCTATAGTAATAAGCTCTTTGGTAAATGTTTTTCCTTCGGAAGTAACAACCGTTTTTAAATATCCTTCGCTTTGTTCTTTTGGAGGAATTACCCTAAAACTGAAGGTTTGGGTTTCACCATTTCTTTTAAGCTGAAACGAATGTTGTTCAGGTTCTATTTTCCAACCTTGGGGATGCTGAAGGCTTAGATTTCCAGAGATATTGTCCTTGCCTGCACGTACAATTACCGAAACATTTTCGGCAGCATTATCAGCAAAAATTAATACTTTTTCGGGTATTGAAGCTGTAACTTCTGGAAGTACTTCTAGCGGGCGATACACTTCGCCTTTTACAGGGTCGTTAAATTTGTAAATGATGTTTTTTGCGAATGGAATAGTAGTGTTTCCAAACTGAAGTTCAAAAACAAGCTGTTCCATTGCTGGAGTTTCGGGAAGTCCAATTAAGGCCTTAGGCGCAGCGTACATACCAACGCTGCCTTTGTCGTTAAGCCAATAAGGGGTTGAGTAAGCTGGGTTGTTTTTTCCAGCAGAAATAGCTAGTTCTATCGTTTGCTTTTCATTAAATGTAAGCTCTTTTGAAGCATCCCAAAGTGTTTTACCTTCAGTATTTTTTACAGCTTTTAAACTTACATTGTTTTCTCCTCTGTTAATAGCTTCAAGTGTAAGCTTAAAATTTTGGTTTGGGTTAACCGAATTTGCTTCCGAAACGGCTTCCATAAAAATCCCGCCACAGTCTATGATAAGCTGCTTTAATTCGGCTAACTTTCTATCGCGCCAGTGGGAATCCTTTAAGTTTAAAACCAAAGGATATGCTTTTAGTAATTCAGGAAGTATTTTGGAAGGGGTGTTAAAGTTGAAGTTGTCTTCCAAGGGGTTTAAAATAGCGCCAATTTCTTCGCCGCCTTCTAATCTAGACCAGTTTGTGTTTATGCCTTCAAAAAGATTGTTATCTGAAGGTTTTGAGCCTTTTAGCAACTCGAGATATTCGGTTTCTGCGCCCCTAGAGCCTGTGCTTCCAAAGCCTTGCGATTTGTGCATACTTCTGCTAAGTGAGGCTATTTCGCCATTTGAAAGCCCTAAGGCAGGGAAGAAGTTACCAGTTTCTACCGAAACGAGATTTGTTTTGTCTGCTTTTTCAAACTTTTCTCTACTGCCATAAAACCACCAAGAAGTGTTAAAAAACAGTCGTTGTGGTTTCCACGAACCGTATTCCTGCGCCGATTCTGGAAATTTTGTAGCGTCGCCAACCATATCAAAAGCCTCTACGCTAAGCATAGCTGAAGCCGTATGATGACCGTGGGTACTGCCGGGACTGCGATGGTCAAAACGGTTTACAATAATATCTGGCTTAAACTTGCGAATAGTCATTACTACATCGCTAAGTACATCATCTTTGGTCCAAAACGAAAAGGTTTCGTCTGGATTTTTACTGTAGCCAAAATCATTTGCACGTGTAAAGAATTGTTGTCCACCGTCTGTTTTACGAGCTGCAAGTAGTTCTTGTGTGCGTATAACACCAAGTAATTCGCGGAGTTCTGGACCTATAAGGTTTTGTCCGCCATCGCCTCGGGTAAGAGATAGGTATGCGGTTTGTGCGTGTACATCATTTACTAAATACGAAATAAGCCGCGTGTTTTCGTCGTCTGGGTGAGCAGCTATAAATAGAGCAGAACCTACAAAATTGAGTTTTTGGAGGTTGTGGTATATTTCTGAAGCAGTTGGTTTTTGTGGTGTTTGAGCGCTTACTGCTATTGTGAAAAGTAAAAATAACAGTTTAAAAAAAGTGTGCTTTTGCATAAAATATTTTCTGGGTGCTTAGAATAGTTTCAAAGATACTTAATTTGAAAAAAAAAATTAATCGTGTGGAAGTCTTTCCTTGTTTTTATCGTGTTCGCTTTGTGATTCGTGAAATTCTTCAGCTTTAACAATACTAACCCCTTTTTGGAGCATCATACTATTAGGATAGGTGATAATTTCGTTGTCTTTTGTGTGAATTATAATGTGAAAAGTTTTTATGTCTTCAATTATACCTTCACTTGGCATCTCCTTATCGTGAATCTTTATATAATCGCCAATCTTATAGGGGAAGGTGAAAAACATAATTATTCCACTGGTTATATTGCTAAGTATAGACCATTGCGCAAAAAATGCGATACCAATAACCGCAAAGACAGAAGACATAACAAGGCCTAGATTTCTAAAATCTACGCCCCAGATAAAAATTAAGCCTAAGATTGTTAAAAAGAAAACCGCAAAATCTACGTGTTTCATTATTAAGCCTGTTCGGTGTTCTAGGCGTTCAACTTTTTTAGCAAAATTGCGGACTGTTCTTTTAAGTAGTAACCTTAAAAAGATCATAAACAAAATTAAAACGCCAGATTCAATAAATAATAAGGTGTGTTCTTTTAGAGCAGTCATTCTTTTATTTCAGTTTAAGTGTATCGCGTAAATAACTGTGTTCATTGCGCTTTTTAGACCAATAATCGCTTTTTATTCTCTTTAGAAGAGTGGCAGTAGTTTTTAGTCTAAGCGTGTCGTTTTTTGCAGCTGCATTTACTTCTTCCCATTTTTCTATTTGGTAAGGAAAACTACTGTTAAAAAACACTGTTAATTGGCGTTGTAAGTCTGGATAGTTAAGTGTGTAGGCTGTAATAGAATCTCCCTGTTTTAAACTAGCAAAGGCGCTGTGTTCTTTAACTTCTTTATGATATAGACGTATAAAATCGAATGCGGGAATAATTTTTATATCGCCAGTAGGCAGTTCCTCTGGATTGATGCGAATGAGGTTCCACAATTCATTTTCTAAATAAGTTTTTGGCAAGCTTAGCTTTTGGTCTGCTTCGCCTTCAAAATAGGAGTGGCTTACTATTTCGTATTCACTTCTATTATTAAGCTGCATATATACTTGGCCACACCACTCTTGTACGCCATTGCTAACCTTTAAAGGATGGCCCTTTTCTGAAATGGGGCTAAAGGTGCTACTCATAATAGAATACGGATAGATGCCTGTATTAAACTTTTTAGTCTGGTTAAGCTTCATCACAGATATGTTTTCTTCGGAAGCATTATCTGCTTTTACTTGTACTTGGGGTAAAAAGTCTTCGGTAACAAAAATATTAACTGCTGTGCCTTCTCGTATTTCGCCATAGCGCTCTTGCAGTAGGGTGTAAGATGTTATTTCGGCTGTGCCGTCGTACCAATACTCTTTAAATTCTTTAGAAATGTTACGCGGACTGGCAGGTGTAGCATCTAGGTTTTTAGAGGAAACCTTGGTTGTTTCCGATTTTTCTTCGGGGGTACTGCAAGACTGCAGTGCTAATACACTAACAAAAATTAATAAAAACCTGAAAAAGCTCATAAGAAGACGTATTTTATTCAAAAATAAAACAAATTCAACTGTTAGCAATCTCAGTTAACGTTTTGTAAACAAGTCTTGTTGGTAATCCCATAACATTAAAATAGCAACCTTCTATTTTTTCAATGCCTATATACCCAATCCATTCTTGTATGCCGTAGCTTCCTGCCTTGTCAAAAGGTTTGTAGGTATTTATATAAAATTCTATTTCTTCTTCGGTTAAGGGTTTAAACCAAACTTTTGTAGTGTCGTTTACTGTTTTCTGAAAAGATTTTGATGTAAAACTCACCGAAGTAATAACCTCGTGCATTTGCCCACTTAAACTTTCTAGCATCCTTTTAGCGTCTTCAAAATCTTTGGGTTTTCCTAATGCTTTATCGTCTTTCCAAACTATAGTATCGCTGGTTATTAGGATGTCATTTTCGTTTAAATCAGCAAAAACTGAAGCTTTAAGTACAGATAGGTAATCTGTTATTTCTGAATGCTTTAGGTTGTTTGGATAAACTTCTTCAACTTCCTTGAGCTGAATGCTAAAATCTAAGTTTAGTTCTTCAAAAAAACCTTGTCTTCGGGGTGATCCTGAAGCGAGAATAATGTTGTAGTTTTTAAGTTTTTCGCGAAGCATATTTTTATTAAAGAGTTTATTTTATAAGACAATAAAGAGGTATAGAGCAAATGCCTAAAAACATTGTGATTTTTAAAAGTAAAGAGAGAAAACCATACTGTTTAGGTGTTTTTGCATCCCAAGTTTTTAAACAGAAAAACAATAATGGAGCTACAATAGCAAAGAGAAAATACAATAAAAATGTTTGATTATTGTACAAATACTCATACATATAAAAAACAACGGTCAAAACCATAAAAGCGCCTAAACCAAAAACGATAGTAGTAGTTCTTTTGCGACCTAATGCTATGGCAAGTGTGTTCATACCGCCGTTTTTATCGCCGTTAATGTCTTGAATGTCTTTTACAATTTCTCTGATAAGATTTATAAAAAATGCAAACAATGCGTAGTGCATCACAATCTTAAATACTGCAGATTGTACAGCTTGGTTTTGTGGGGTTATTACAGGAAGCAAGTCGAATAAAGGAACTATAATTATACTCATAGTTACTAATACCGAAACTAATAGGTTGCCAACTATCAACATTCCTTTTAAATAAGATGCGTATAAGTAAAGCAAAGCCGAAATACCTATAAAAAGTGCCGCAAAGCCTGGTTTATCTATACTATTTGCAAGATAAAAACCTATTGCAACCCCAATAATGTTTAAAATGATAAACAGCTTATTGGCAACATTTTCTGAAATTGATTTACCTATAAGTACTTTCTGGGGTTTGTTGATTGTATCTATTTCCAGATCGTAAATATCGTTTATAATATTTCCCGCCGCCGCTATGCAGAGTGTAGCAATTACTAAAAGTGAAAATTGAAAAGTATTTAATGCAGTAGCTGCACTAAAGGGTATTAGCAAGCAGTATTTAATAAACAACTGCGCTAGCGCTATAAATAGTAAGTTTTGGAAGCGTATGAGTTGTAAATATTTCAAGGGTTAAAATTCAAAATTATGATTGGAGGTATGATTTGTTTAGATAAGTATCGGAGATTGATTTCAGTAAAATCCACATACAGGCGTTAAGAGGGCTTTAGTCGTATTTAGCGCTCACGTCTTTAGTGTTAAGCCATTTACCTTGTACTTTAAGCACTTGTTCAACAACATCGCGAACACATCCTTTTCCACCTTTTTTATGCGAAACATATTTTGAAATAGCCTTTATTTCCTGAACAGCATCTTGCGGACAGCAAGCTAGGCCCACTTCTTGCATAACCTCGTAATCTGGAAGATCGTCTCCCATATAGAGTATGTTTTCTCTTGTTAGCTTATGTGTTTTAAGGTAATCGCTTAAGATTGCTGTTTTGTGGTGTGCGCCTAAGAAGATGTCTTTAATACCTAAGTTTTGAAGACGTACACGCACGCCTTCATTAGAGCCTCCAGAAATAACACAAACGTTAAAGCCATTATCTACGGCTGTTTTAAGTGCATAGCCGTCTTTAACATTCATAGTTCGGTACATTTCGCCTTGAGTGTTTATTTGTATAGTACCGTCTGTAAGTACGCCATCTACATCAAAAATAAAGGTAGAAATGTGTTTTAAGTATTCTTTATAGCTTTTTTCCATATTTGTTATTTAATTGCTCTGTAAACATTTTATAGAGTTTCTTGTGTTGGGGGTCTTCCAACAAAAGTAAATGTTTTTCTATTGTTTTCTTGTCATTGCGTTTTGCGGGCCCCGTCTGTGCTTGTTCTGGAGAGAGGGTGTCTAGCTTTAAAGCTGTTTCTTTAATTAAGGGCTCTAACAGTGAAAACGGCAAGTTATCTGTTGCTAGAATATCGTAACCTATTTGATATAAGTAGTTTGTAAAATTATTGACAAAAACTGCTGCCAAGTGTATTTTTGCTCTGTTTTCTGATGAAATTTCAATCACTTTTGTTGAAATGCTTTCACCTAAACTTTGTAGAAGCAGTAAATCATTAGCGTCTTCGGCTTCTATACAGATTGGAATATCAGAAAAAGTAATCTTGCGTTCTTTTGTAAAGCTTTGTAGTGGATAAAATATGCCGCGTCGGTTTTTTGAAGCTAATACATCCATTGCTACTCCGCCAGAGGTATGAACAACTAATTTGTTTTTAAGAGCCAAAGTTTCAGAAAAACTAGCAATGGCATCGTCTGTAATACCTATGATGTATACATCTGCTTCTTCAATTTTTGAAAGATCGTCTGTAAAAGGAATTGTTTCAAAAGGGAATTCTAGTTTTATTTTATTTCTGTTATAGACCTGTTTTACAGTTACTTCTTTTGTGTTTTGGAATGCGTTTAACAAATTGCTATTTACATTTCCGAAGCCTAAAAAAACTACATTTATCATAGCACGAAGTTAGTGTTTTTTAAAAATAAATTTACCGAAATACCTTCCGTTTTATGAGTTTTATTTCGCCATTTGCTTCCAGTTGTTTTATAGCGCGTATTACTGTTTCTACACGCTGACCGGTTAAATCGGCTATTTGCTGACGAGTGAGTTCTACTTGAAAGAGATCGTCACCGCCAAATTTGTTTTTTAAAAAATCTATCAGTGTTAAAATTCTATGTTCTGGAGGATGAACAGATATTTCTTTTAAAATAACGGCTTTGTAATACAATCTTTTTGCTAAGGCTTGGGTGAATTTAATATTCACCTCAGGGTTGTTAGTGAGAAGCTTAATAAATGAAGTTTTATCGAGTTTGTAGAGCAGGGTTGGTTTTACAGCCACAGCTGAAGCGGGGTATTTAAAATCGCCCAGTAGTGGTGGCTCTCCAAAACTTTCGTCATCGTAAAAAATACCTTGAACAAATTCCTTTCCTTGCTCGTTTAGATTGTACATTTTAACCTCTCCTGTTTTTATCTGAAAATAAAAATCTGCGCGTTTTTTTTCAGAAATAATAACTGTTGAAGCTGCTATATCTATTAACTGAGCATTGTAGTCTACTAATAAATTTTCTGGAATCATAGCCTTATGATTTGCCTCATAAAATAAGAGGTATTCGGCATTGTAAATTTACAGTATATAAATCTAAAAATACTTCTTAATATGAAAATACAATCTTTAAAAACCTTGCAACGAGAGTTTGAGAAGGACTTTTATATGTATATTCCTTTAACTATTATTTTAAATAGCTGTATAGGTTCTATAGCCGCAATGACTATCTTGGCTCAAGGAACCACTTTAATTTCTGGAATTGAACTTACGCTTAGTGTGTCGCTTTGTATGGGATATAATGCTGCTTTACTCGCTGGTTCCAACAAAAAGTTTAGTTTTTGGCTACTCTTAATAAGTTTAGTGTTAAACCTACTGCTAATATTGATAACTTTGCTTTAAATGAAAAAAGAGATAACAACACGCGAAGACGTTTCATTACTTGTAAATACGTTCTATTCAAAAGTGAGAAAGGACGAACTTCTAGGGCCTATTTTCAATAAAATCATCACAGATTGGGAAACCCATTTAGAATTATTGACTGATTTCTGGGAAACCAATCTTTTTTTTGTGAAAAAATACTTCGGAAACCCTATAGCTGTTCACAATGAAGTTTCTAAAAAAGTAGATTATACTATTAATGAGCTTCACTTTGGCACTTGGCTAAATTTGTGGATTAGCACTCTAGATGAGCTCTTTGAGGGTGAAAAGGCTCAAATTGCAAAAAACAGAGCTCGAAATATGGCGACCTTTATACATCTCAATATTTTTAACGCTAAAAAAAAGGCTGCCGAAAACAATAATAGTTAACAGTTTTCAGTAGCTTAAATGGGCGTAATTACTTATTTTTGCGCCAAAATTCCTTCTAATGCAAAAAAAGATTGCTTCCGTTCTTTTCTCTACCCGTTTAACAGCTGTTTTGTTCCTTGTTTTTGCCATCGCAATGGCGGTTGGAACTTTTTTAGACGCCTCATCACAAAGCCCACCAACTCCTTATACAAGAGAGCTTATATACAACGCTTGGTGGTTTGAAGCTATTATGGCTTTATTTGTTATAAATTTTGTGGGAAATATATTTAGATACAACCTTCACAAACGCAAAATGTGGGCTTCTTTATTGCTTCACCTTTCATTTATATTAATAATTGTTGGCGCTTTTGTTACCAGATACATTGGTTTTGAAGGTGTAATGCATATAAGAGAAGGACAAACAGAAAACGCAATTCTTTCAGAACAAACCTATCTAGATGTATTTATAGATGGTGAGTATATGGTTGATGGCGTTGCTCAGCGAAGAAAGCTGAAACCTAAAAAGCTGAGACTTTCAGAAAAATTAAACAACAACTTCACCATTAACACAGATTATAATGGGCAAGAGGTAATCATTAAGTATAAAGACTTTATTAAAGGCGCTACAGATGGGTTGACCCCAAACGAGAATGGCGAGGAATACCTTAAAATTGTAGAAGCTGGCGATGGCGAGCGTCACGACCATTGGGTGAAAGTAGGAGCGGTGTCTAACATACACAATATTCTTTTTGCTATAAATGAGCCTACAAACGGAGCCATAAATATTACATATACCGAAGATGGTAGCTATACTATTTCTAGTCCTTTTGAAGGAAATTTTATGCGTATGGCAGACCAAATGCAAGGAGGCGTAGTAGCAGATAGCGTACAACCATTTAATTTGCGTTCGCTTTACAATATGGGAGGAATTTCATTTGTAATTCCAGATCCAGTAACAAAAGGTGATTTTGGTGTTGTAAAGGCTCCTGAAGACCAACCAAGCAACCAAGATGCGCTTATACTAGAGGTTACTTCAAAAAACGAAACTAAAACTGTTGCTATGCTTGGTGGCAAAGGAACAGCTCCCAATCCTGTTGAAACCCAAATAGCAGGATTAAAAGTGTATACGAGCTACGGTTCAGAAAATATTGACCTTCCTTTTAGTATAACACTCAATGATTTTATTGCTGAAAAATATCCCGGTACCGAAAAAGGATATTCTTCTTTTAAAAGTAAAGTAACTGTTATAAACGAAGATAAAACACATTTTGATGCAGATATATTTATGAATAATGTGCTAGACCATCAAGGCTATCGCTTTTTTCAATCTGGTTTTGATCCTGATGAAGGCGGAACCATACTATCTGTAAATCACGATTGGTGGGGAACTTGGATTACTTATATAGGGTATTTCTTATTGTATCTAGGTTTAATGGCTATATTATTTAGCAAACACAGTCGTTTTGGGAAGTTAGAAGAAATGCTAACTAAGATAAAGCGTAAAAAGAAAAAAATGATAAGCATTTTAATACTTCTTTTTTCTTTTACTGGTTTTGCACAACAACACGCTCCATCAGACCATACAGCTGTTCCAAAACAACAGATAGACTCATTGATTAAAACCAATGCTGTAAGTAAGGAACACGCTGCAAAATTTGGACATTTAATTATTCAAGATAACGGGCGTATGAAGCCTGTTAATACTTTTGCGAGTGAACTTCTAAGAAAAATTAGCAGAAGTGATACTTACGAAGATTTAGATGCAAACCAAGTTTTTATATCTATGGCCGAATTTCCGCGACTGTGGGTTGAAGTTCCTTTAATTGCATTAAAATGGCAGAACGACAGTATTCGTCAAGTAGCTGGTGTGCCAGAAGACCAAGACGACCTTGCCTTGCTCGATCTTTTTGACGATAGAGGAAATTACAAATTAGAACCTTATTTGGCAGCAGCAACTCGAACTAATACGCCAAACCAGTTTCAAAAAGATTTTATAAAAGCACACGAAAACTTTTCATTGTTAAATGCTGCTTTAAGCGGAAGTATTTTAAAAATATTCCCAATTCCAGAAGATGAAGGTAATAAATGGGTTTCTTATCCAGAATTAGCTGAAGCTAGTTTAAAAGGAATGGATTCGCTTTATGCAAAAAATATTCTTCCCTTGTATTTTGACAGCTTAAAGGCAGCGAGAGAAACAGGAGATTACACTAAAGCAGATGAATTGTTAGAGAGCATTACCAATTTTCAGAAAAAATATGGAGTAGAGGTAATGCCTTCAGAAAATAAGCTACGCGCAGAAACCATTTACAATAAAGCCGATATTTTTAACAGACTCTATAAATACTTTTCTGTTTTTGGTATACTAATGATGGTATTTATAATTGCACAATTATTTAAAGACCGAAAAATACTGCGAACCTTAATAAAAGCTTCTAAAGTTATAATGTGGGTTTTATTCGCACTTATGACTTTAGGTTTGGCCTTACGATGGTATGTTAGTGGTCACGCTCCTTGGAGTGATGCTTACGAGTCTATAATATTTGTAGCTTGGGCAACTATATTCTTTGGTTTGTCTTTTGGAAGACGAAGCGATTTAACGGTAGCTGCTACAGCTTTTGCGGGAGCAATTATATTATGGGTAGCACACGAAAACTGGCTAGACCCGTCTATTTCTACACTACAACCGGTATTAGATAGTTATTGGTTAATGATACACGTAGCTGTAATTGTTATGAGTTACGGCCCCTTTACACTAGGACTTATATTGGGAGCAACCTCATTGTTTTTAATGATTTTTACCAATAAAAGTAATTTCAAAAAGATGGAAATCAACATCAGTGAGCTCACTGTTGTAACCGAAATGGCCTTGACTGTAGGTTTGGTTTTACTCACTATAGGAAACTTTTTGGGCGGACAATGGGCTAATGAGAGTTGGGGACGTTATTGGGGTTGGGATCCTAAGGAAACTTGGGCGCTAATTAGTATTATGATTTACGCCTTTGTAATTCACGCTAGATTGGTCCCAGGACTACGCGGACGCTGGATATTCAATGTGTTTGCTGTTTTTGCTTATGCTTCTATTATGATGACTTATTTTGGAGTAAACTTCTATTTAAGCGGGCTGCATTCCTACGCAAGTGGTAATGCTCCAGTGACGCCAACCTTTGTGTGGTGGATTACGCTCTTCGCTGTTGTTTTAAGCGTAGTGTCGTACTTTAGGTATAAAAAGTTTTATGGGAAGAAGAAAAAGAGCAAAAAAGTAGACTCCTAAAAATAAAAAAACCACGAATTCACAAATAACTTAATTTGTGAATTCGTGGCATATAGCGTCAAACATCAATTGTTTAAACCATATCTTCTGGTCTAACCCATTTGTCAAATTCTTCTGAAGTAACATAACCTAGGTTAATAGCTTCTTCTTTTAAGGTTGTTCCATTTTTATGCGCTGTATTTGCAATTTCGGCAGCTTTATAATAGCCTATTTTAGTATTTAAAGCCGTAACGAGCATCAAGCTGTTATTGAGTTGTTTTTTAATTACAGTGTGATTAGGTTCAATACCTTGTGCACAGTGGATATCAAAAGACACACAAGCGTCACCAATTAATTGTGCAGACTGTAGAAAGTTTGCAGCCATAACAGGTTTAAATACATTTAGTTCAAACTGTCCTTGCATTCCACCAACGGCAATTGCCATATCGTTACCTATTACTTGTGCGCAAACCATTGTTAAAGCTTCACATTGAGTAGGGTTTACTTTTCCTGGCATTATAGATGAGCCAGGTTCGTTTGCAGGGATGTTTAGTTCACCAATTCCACTTCTAGGTCCACTGGCAAGCATTCTTACGTCGTTTGCAATCTTGTTTAAGGATACTGCCAATTGTTTTAAAGCACCGTGACTTTCTACAAAAGCATCGTGAGCAGCTAAGGCTTCAAATTTGTTTTTTGCTGTTACAAATGGTAATTCGGTAAACTTAGCAATGTATTGCGCTACTTTTACATCGTACCCCTTAGGAGTGTTTAGTCCTGTACCTACAGCAGTACCACCTAAAGCAAGTTCTGCTAGATGTGGCAAAGTGTTTTTTAATGCTTTTATACCATGTGCAAGTTGAGCAGCATAACCACTAAATTCCTGACCTAAGGTTAGGGGAGTGGCGTCCATAAAGTGGGTACGTCCTATTTTTACTACGTCTTTAAAATCTTCCGCTTTTTGTGAAAGTGTTTTTTGAAGTTGTTCAACTCCAGGAAGTGTAGTTTCAATTAGTTTTTTATAGGCTGCAATGTGCATACCCGTAGGGAAAGTATCGTTAGACGATTGCGATTTATTTACATCGTCATTAGGTTGAAGCGTTTTATCGCCTTCGCCTATAGTTTTTCCTGCTAGTTGGTGAGCTCGATTAGCAATTACTTCGTTTACATTCATATTACTCTGGGTTCCGCTTCCGGTTTGCCAGATAACCAATGGAAACTGATCGTCGTGTTTGCCTTCTAAAATCTCGTCGCAAACAGTTGCAATTAAATCTCTTTTTTCTTCGGGAAGTACACCTAATTCACAGTTTGTAAAGGCTGCAGCTTTTTTTAAATACGCAAAACCGTAAATTATTTCCTTGGGCATAGAAGCACGTGGACCGATTTTAAAGTTTTCAAAAGAACGTTCTGTTTGTGCGCCCCATAGTTTATCGGCAGGTACTTTTACCTCGCCCATAGTGTCTTTTTCTATTCTATATTGCATTGTGAAAGTATTAAGTATAAATTAATTAAATTCTGAAACCAGCGGTTTTAAAATTTTAAGAGCAAAGGTAACGAAAAGCCAAAAGTTGTTCAACCCGAAGGGCTGTTTATTTGTTGTGAATAAATAGAAAAGTTTTGTTGGGGTTTTCAAAAAAAACCTTTTATCTTTGAAGCCGTAATTAAAAACAACAACATCATGTTTACATTTGAACAATACCTTGGTTTTCTTGCTTTCTTAACCATTCTTACAATGGGATTCTGGTTAATGATATTTTTAGTGAGTATTCTTCCTTATTGGATTGGTGGATCACTTTATGAAAACTGGAAAATGAAGCGTGAAGAAAAGAAAAAGTTGAAATCGTAATTTCAAAAACTTTATATATTAAAAAAGGGAACCGTTTTGGTTCCCTTTTTTATTGGCAATTAATGAAAGTAGTTTAACCTTCGAAACCACCATCGTCATCTCCGCCACCTCCGTTAGGACGTTGGCGTTGCTTTTTCTGATTAAATCTATAGGTGAACGTTAGGGTTACCTGGCGTTGTCTCCATTGAAACTCGCTTTCACTTGTAAAGGTGTCTGTAGTAGTTAAGCTGTTTCTTTTTCGGCTGTTTAATAAGTCTCTTACATTTAAGCCTAGTGTTGCATTGTCGTTTATAATGTCTTTACTAAGCGCCATATCTACAGAAAGTATACCTTCATTTTCTGTCTGTGAGTTGTTTGATGGACCTCTGTAAAAAGTATTTGTCTGCCATTCTATTTTTACAGGAAGTTTCACTTTACTGCTAAAACGACCAAAATAACTGGTGTTTTCTGCTCCGTAATCTATGTCGTTGTAAAATCCTTCGGTTTTAAATAGAAAATAGTTAAAACTTCCGTTTAAATTAAGCCATTTTGTAGGATTGTATAAAAGACCAAGCTCAAAACCATAACGCTCGTTAGTAGCTAGGTTAATAGGTATGGTTCGAATAATAGGAATACCATTACTCGTTATTTCTCCAGTTTCTTGTTGTACTCTTTCAAAAGCATCTGTTTCATATTGATAATAAACAGATGTTGTTAAGGTAAGTTTTTTCCAACGTTTAAGATAACCTAAATCAAAAGCACTTGCGTATGCTGGGTCTAGGTCTGGGTTTCCTTGAAATACATTAGCTTCACTAGAACGAGATGGGAAAGGGTTTATAAACCAGTTACGAGGTCTGTTAATACGTCTGTTATACCCTAAAGTAATGTTTTCGTTCTCTTTAATCTCGTAAGTTAAGTTTACGGTTGGGAATAGACCTGTGTAATTTTTATCGAAATTTAAGTTTACTGGTGAGTCTGAATTTACTATATCTGCTTCTACTTCTCCTTTTAATTGAGTGTTTTCAAGACGAAGCCCTAATAAGAAAGAGAACTTCCCAAGTTTGTTTCCGTATTGTGTATAGAAAGCGTGGATGTTTTCATTGTAAGTAAAAATGTTTGAAAGACTGTCATTTCTAACATAATTGCCAGAAGTACCCGTTTCCTCTAAAAGTGAATAATCTGTAATTGTCTCTTCAAAACTTCCGCGATATCCTGCTTCAAATTGAGCGTTTTCGCCTATAGGGAGTACATAATCTATTTGTCCTAAATACTCCTTTTGGTTTTCTTTCTGAATAATATCTTCAGATGGAAGAACAACAGTAGTAGGGAATATTCTTTGCTCTTCAATAAAAGAACGCTCCGTTTCTTTACCGCGATCGTATTGAAGGTCTGCCGTTAATTTATGACCATCGTCGTTAAAATTATTTACGTAATTTAATGAAAACTGGTAGTTAGAGTCGTCTTCACTTTCATTCTCAATTCTTGTAATTTGCTCTTCAACGGTATTGTCTACGTAATTTGAAGTATTGTTTGTTGTTTTGTCATCGCCATCTCCTTTGCGGTAAAAAGCACTGGCCGTTATAGAAGACTTATCTGTTAAGAAATACTCAATCCCTAGATTGGTATTAAATCCTTGCCCCATACGATCGTACTTTCTGTTTTCAATTACTTGATCAAACTCTGGCTCTACGGTTACAGGATTCCCTTCATCGTCTAGGAATGTACGCGGAAAATAATTGTTGTCAAAATATGCTTTACCAGGTCCGTTTCTATAGTAAACACCTGTAGTGTTAAATATATTGAATTTCTCGGTGCGTAAATTAATATTTCCGGTAGCATTACTATTAAGAGGCACACCTATACTTGTACTAAGGGAGCCATTAAGACCAAGGGTCTTTTCTTTTTTAAGAATAATATTTAAAATTCCTGCGGTTCCTTCGGCGTCGTAACGAGCAGAGGGAGATGTTATTACTTCTACACGCTCAATAGCTTCTGCAGGAAGCTGGCTTAAAGCATCTGTAGACCCATAGCCTGCAATAGCTGAAGGTTTTCCGTTAATAAGTATACGAACGTTGTCATTTCCGCGGAGCGCAATAGCACCATCTATATCTACGGTTACCGATGGTACATTGTTTAAGGCATCACTTACGGTAGCGCCTCCAGTGGTAAGGTCTTTCCCTATATTATAGATTTTTTTGTCTAGCCGTATTTGTACTTCAGTAGTCTCAGCACGTACTACAACCTCGTCTAGACTAGCAGCATCTAAAGCTAGTTTTACAGTGGGAAGTGTAGTGTTTTTTGAGAGGTTTTGATTGGCAATTTCTTTGGTTTTATATGAAATAAATTCATACCTCACAGTATAAATACCCGCTGGTACATTTATATTGTATTCTCCTTCGGTATTAGTAATACCTCCAGTTACGGTTTTACCTTCTCTATTGATAAATGAAACTGTAGAATACTCTAAAGGGTAGTCTGTACCATCTTCTAGGATAATTCCTTTAACTGTAATTTGTTTTTTTTCAGGGTTCTGAGCCATCAAAAAAGATGTGGCAAATACCAGCAGTAGTGTGAATGATAATTTCATGAATTTTTTTAGCAATTTTGACTCACGAAAATAGTAGTGGTTTAATCTAAAATTGCTAAAATTCTGTTAAATAAAAGACTTGAAGCTATAAAATATCGAGCACCTTAACGGGAGGTCTGCCAATCACGGCTTTAGAGCCATTTATAACAATAGGACGTTCAATGAGTTTTGGGTATTCTGTCATTGCTTTTATAAGCTCAGCATCTGTTAGCTCTTTGCCTTTAAATTTTTCTTTCCAAACAGCCTCTTGTGTTCGCACTAATGCTATAGGTGCTATCCCCAATAATTTAATAATGCTTTTTAACTCTTCTTGCGTTGGAGGCTCTTCAAGATAAGTTACTACTGTAAAGGGAGTGCCTTTTTCTACTAGTAGTTGTAATGCTTCGCGCGACTTACTGCAACGTGGATTGTGATATATTGTAGTCATCTGTTTTTGAGGTTTGTAAGTGGTTTTGTTTTTTTATTGTTTGTGAATTACTAAGATACTAGTTGTCTGCTAATTGGTCTAGCTCTAACTTATAATCATATTGCAAATCTTCATGTAGTGTATTCACTTTTTTTGAAATATAATCAAGCTGACGGTTATACAAATTTGTAAGCGTAGTGTTTCGTTTTATACTAGGACGAAATTCCTTCAACTTTTGACAAAAATAAAGCAATAACTCTACTTCAGTTTCTTTGTTTTGAGAATAACGAATAAATTTTTTAAGCTCCCTTAAAATTTTACGCACACTTTTTTTTATGTAGAAAAAGGTTTTAGTGTTTATCATTTCAAAATCATCATCAACCTTTTGTTTTATGCTTTTAATAAAAGCTTCTTCATCTTCAGATTCAAACAATAAATAGGTGAGTAGCTCTTTGTTTTCTTTTTTAAATTTTGAAAGACGAAGGCATAGCTCGAGTAATTCGTCTGTAGAACGATGCTTGAGCTCCGTTTTAATTTCTTTTAAAGATGCTGCTTTCATTTTATGTGCTACTAGTAAAAAGTTCCTGAAAAGTAAGGCGAAATTAGATCTTTAAAAACCTAATAATGAATAATGCTTAAATGTTTTAACGACACAAAGTTAAATCAAATGTCATTTTTGTTTACTTTTAATTTTCAAAAAAAATAGAATGACTCTAAAAGTTAACTTCAACCTTCTGGTAGTGTGTGTGCTATGTAGTTTAACTGCTTATTCACAAACAAATATACCAAACCCTATCTATCAAACTTACGATAATTTAGTAGGCAAAGACAATACTAGTTTGTACAATGGAACAGAATTTACAGACTTATTCTTAAATACAGATGGTACTTATAGATACTTTAACGCCTACGATTATACAAAAGGTACTCTTAATTACAATGGTGAATATTATGTAAATGTTTTACTGAAATACGATCTACTTGAGGATAAATTGTTAACCCAATCTGATGATAATTTAAGTGTTTTTAATGTAAATCTTATTCCAGATTTTGTAGATGCATTTTCTATTTACGAACATAAGTTTGTGAGATTAACAGATGTAGATTTGAACATAGCGTTAAATGGTTTTTTTGAAGAAGTTTACCTTGGCGATACTTTAAACCTGTATATAAAGCACACAAAGAAGAAAAAGGATATTGCAAAAAATAGTGGAATACAGTATAAGTTTTCTAACCACAACTATTTTATAGTAAAGTTTAACGGCAACTATTCAATTGTTGATTCATCAAAAGACTTGCGTAAACTACTACCCGATAAGGCAGATGAGATTAATGCGTTTTATAAAACCCATAAAGCTCTCAATAAAAGCAATCCTGAAGTTTTTATGGCTAAGCTAATTAAGAATATCGACGGCTTAGTAACCAAAAACAACCAACAATAATCTGAAGCTATAATTTAGTATGCAAAATAAATTTCTTGTAATTGCCATATTTTTATTGTCTACAATTGGAATTTTTGGGCAAAACAATCAAAACATCAGCGTTTCTTTTAATAACACTCCTTTAAAAGAAGCTGTTTTAAAAGTTGAAAACCTTTCAGATAAAACATTTTATTTTGAAGATAGCTGGCTAAATGGACATTTTGTAACCAAAGATTTTAATAACGAATCACTTCGCAATGTTTTAGAAGGTCTTTTTAGTAATACCAACATAAATTTTGTGTTTAAGGATAATAGCGTAATCTTGTTAAACAACACTTATGTAACTACAGATTTACCTTCAGATTATTTTAATCAAGCAAAGCCAGAAGATAAAGTTGTATACGATAACAGCAATGCTCCAATTTTTCAGGAGGAATACGTGTCACAAGGAACGGTTCAAAACAGAAAACTAGTTACAATTGGCAAGCAACGCCCTAATACTTCAAATAAAACCTATACACTTTCGGGTGTTTTTAAAAACTCTAAGACAGATGAACCCCTTCAAAATTTATCTATTTCAACTATAGACAGGTCAAAATATGCTGTTACAGATTCTGAAGGACGTTTTAGTATTAAACTACCTTATGGTTTAAATAAATTAGAAACTAACCTTTTGGGGTTTGAAAAAATAAGACAGGACGTTATAATGTATGGCGATGGAAGTTTAAATATTGCTTTACACGAAAATTCAGAGTCTTTAGATGAAGTTGTAGTGCGATCTAACAAAAACGCAAATGTGCGCGACGCAGTAGTTGGCGTTACAAATATTGATATAGAATCTATAAAAACTATCCCTTTGGTTTTGGGTGAACGCGATATTTTAAAAGTTGCAACCACTATGCCTGGTATTAAAACAACAGGCGAGGGTTCTAGTGGTTTCAACGTACGTGGAGGTAGAGCCGACCAAAACTTAATTTTATTAGACGATGCCGTACTGTATAATCCTTCCCATTTTCTAGGTTTCTTTTCTGCTGTAAATCCTTTTACAACTGGAAGCTTAGAAATTTACAAAGCTAGTATTCCTGCTGAATACGGTGGGCGTCTTTCTTCTGTGTTCGATATAGAAACAAAATCTGGGAATATGGAAAAGTTCTCTGGCGAAGGTTCTGTAGGGCCAATTACAGCAAATCTTGCAGTAGAAGTACCAGTAGTAAAAGATAAAGCATCTTTAGTGGCTGGTTTTAGAGCTACGTATTCCGATTGGATTTTAAGAAGCCTTGACGAAGATGAATTAAAAAATAGCGAGGCTTCCTTTTACGATGGAATTGTAAAATACAAACACAATATAGATGCTAACAACAACATTCAGGGTACTATTTATTACAGTAAAGATCGTTTTAGTATAACTTCAGATTCTGTTTTTGATTACAACAACCGTTTAATTTCATTGAAGTACGGTCATAATTTTAGTGAAAAAAGTAGGGCAGAGCTTATCGTGGTTAACAGTCAGTATAAATACGGTATTAATTATGAAGCAGATGCCAATGAGGATTTTGATTTTGGGTATGAATTAAATGAATATCAAGCTAAATTAAACTTAAGCTATAAACTAAGTGATAAACACAAACTAAGTTACGGTCTAAGTAGCAAGCTTTATTCTATAGACCCAGGAAATATTACGCCTATTGGACCAAACTCTGATGTTGATGCCAAGTCTATAGACCAGGAAAAAGGATTAGAATCTGCTCTTTACATCGCAGATTTATTTGAAGTAAGTGATAAATTTCTTCTCGATTTAGGATTGCGGTATTCTTTTTATTCGGCATTAGGTGCTGCAACCCAAAACGTATATGCCGAAGGGGTTCCAAAAAGCGAAAACTCCATAATAGAAGTTAAGGAATACGGCAAGAATGAAACTATTAAAACCTATAGCGGACCAGAGTATAGAATTTCAGGACGCTATTTATTAGGAAGTGATTTTTCGGTAAAGGGTGGATTTAATAGAACTATTCAGTATTTGCATTTACTTTCTACTAATACAACACAATCGCCAACAGATATCTGGAAGCTTTCAGACCTTAATATTGCACCACAACGTGCAAACCAATACAGTTTAGGCTTCTTTAAAAACCTACCAGGAAAAGATGTAGAATTTAGCTTAGAAGGCTATTACAAAACAATGGAAGACCTTTTAGACTATAAAATTGGCGCACAACTTATTTTAAACGATGCTTTAGAAACAGATTTATTACAAGGCGAAGGAAAGGCCTATGGGGTAGAGTTTCTAGTTAAAAAGAATAGCGGAAGGTTTAATGGGTATTTTGGATATACCTATTCAAAATCATTGGTAAAATTAGACAGTCAGCTTATGCAAGAGCGCGTAAATAATGGCGAGTTTTTTCCAGCAAATTACGATAAGCCCCACGATTTTTCGATGGTTGCAAATTACAAGCTTACCAAACGTTTTAGTTTTTCGGGTAATTTCACTTACCAAACTGGGCGTCCTATTACATATCCTATTGGTCGTTTTGTGTTTGCTGGAGAAGAACAAGTACTGTATAGCGACCGTAACCAATACCGAATCCCAGATTATTACAGGCTAGATTTGGGTGTAAACATAGAAGGGAACCACAAAAAAGAGAAATTAGCACATAGTTTTATAAATATTTCTGTCTATAATGTCTTGGGTAGAAACAATCCGTATTCTGTGTTTTTTGTAAATGAATCTGGAGAAATTAAGGCCTATAAAACCTCTATTTTTTCAGTGCCTGTGCCTACTATAACGTATAACTTTAAGTTTTAGGAATGATGAAGACTAGAATGATAATTACTTTATTCTTTACATCACTATTTTTTCAAATAGGATGTACAGAACCTTATGAGATAGAATCTGTAGACTTTGAAAGTGTTTTAGTGGTAGAAAGCACGATTACAGATGAAGTAAAGCCACAAATTGTGAAGTTGAGCAAAACCTCAACGCTGGACGACACTACGGTAATAACGGTATCTAATGCTTCGGTAGATGTAACTGGAGACGACGGAAGTAGTTATAGTTTTAGTTGGGATGTCTCACAAGAGGTTTACATTTCTGACGAAGCTTTTAGTGCTCAAGCTAATGTGTTGTACACCTTAAGTGTTGTAACTGCAGATGGTAGAAGGTATACTTCTTCTTCTGTAAGCTTGCCAGCAGCAGTAGAAATAGGAGCGTTGTATGCCGAAAGTATTAATGAGTCTTCATCGAGTAAGGACGGAGTACAAGTATATGTAAACACCGAGGATCCTAGTGGTAACGCAAAATATTTTAGGTACGAATTCGAAGAAACTTATAAAGTTGTGGCTCCCAATCCAACTCGATATATAACTGAAATAGAAAACTACAATCCGAGCAATGGTACTTATACTGTAGTTTTAACACCAAGAGAGCCCGAAGAAGTATGTTATTCAACCGAAAATTCTTATGGTATTATACAAACCTCTACTACAGAACTCAATGAAAACAGAGTGTTTAGGTATCCCGTAAGATATTTATCAAAATTAGATCCTAAAATACAGTCTCGTTACAGCATTTTAGTAAAACAATACATACAAAGTGTAGAGGCTTATACTTTTTATAAAATACTAAATGACCTAGGCGATATAGGAAGCCTACTTTCGCAAGGACAACCTGGTTATGTTGCCGGTAATATGATTTCTGAAGCCAATCCAGACGAAAAAGTACTCGGTTTTTTTGAAGCTTCTTCGGTAAGCTCAAAGAGAATTTTCTTTAATTATGAAGATTTTAATATAGAAAAACCACCCTTTTTCTATGATTGTGAAGTATTAACACTAGACTATAATGATAATACTGTTTTAGATAATGATGCTAATGAGCGCGAACTTATCTATCAGCAGATTACATATTACGATTATCAAGTAATTCACGCTAGTACGCAGCTAATTTATAATCTTGTTCAAATAGAATGTAGCGTTTGTACATCAATTTCATCTAATGTAAGACCCGATTTTTGGGTAGATTAATTATGGTAAAAAAAGTAATATTTATAGTATTTCTATTAGTTGGAACGGCGGTAACAGCACAAATTCCCTTAACGGCTGAAGCTAATGTTTTTCCAAAGGAGAAGATTTCTATCTCTTATAATTCTGAAGTATTGCTCGCAGGCGAATTGCTTCAGTATAAAACCTATTGCCTCACTGAAGCAAATACTAAAAGCGAGTTGAGCAAGCTTATTTATGTCTCTATGCGAAATCAGCAAGATTCTGTTATTTTCAACCAAAAACTAAAGCTTGAAAACGGAACCGCAAACGGCGATTTTTTTATCCCTTCAAATTTAAAAACAGGTGTTTATAAGTTAATAGGGTATACTAATAATTCAAAGAATAATAAAGAGGATGCCTTTGCACAAGAAAATATTTTTATAGTAAATACCTTTTTAAAAAATAATGTAGCAACTAAAACTATAGACACCGTTTATATTAATCCTTCTGCAAATACAGTTGTTAGTGAAACCAATACTACTGGAGCTTCAGAAATGGTTAAATTCACTTTAAATAAACAAAAATTCGGTTTACGAGAGAAGGTAAGCTTAAATGTTGAAGCTGCTTTTAAGAGCAGTGAAGGAAGTTATGTGCTTTCTGTTAGAAAAGTAAATCCGTTAACTACTAGTGGAACTGTATTAAAAGCTTCTTCTGCAACACCTAAAGATGTATTTTATATACCAGAACTTCGCGGAGAACTAATTTCTGGCTTGGTTTTATCTAAATCAACAAATACCCCTATAGCCAACAAAGAAGTTTCGTTAACGATTCCTGGTAGTGACTTTGTATTTAAAATAGCTAAGACTAATACCGAAGGCCGTTTTTTCTTTTCAGTGAATGAATCTTATGATGCCCAAAAGAGTATTGTGCAACTATACGGAGATGCTGAAACTAGAAACGATTATGATATTGTTTTAGATAAAAAAGAATTCGCATTAAGCCCAAATTCTCCCAACTACTTAAAATTGAATCCAGATTTAAAAGATTGGTTGAAGGAACGCAGTGTTCAATTACAAGTTGAAAATGCTTACTTTGAAGTAAAAAAAGATAGTGTTCTAACAAATAAAACCAATCCAAGGTTTTACAATGATTTAGGTACAGTATTTTTATTAGATGATTACACTAGGTTTCCATCTGTTAGAGAAACCTTTATAGAGATAATTACCCTTGCTGCTATACGAGGAAATGCCAGTAACAGTAGATTTGTGGTGAATAATGAATACGACCCTAATGGCATTGCAAAGTTTAATCATATAGATCCATTAGTGCTTATGGACGGTATGTTAATACAAGATAATGAAGAGCTTATTAATTATAATGCGCACGGTATAGAAAGTATTCGTGTTATCACAGAGCCATATCGTTACGGGGCTAAAATATTTAGTGGTATTATAGCTGTTGAAACTAAGAAAGGAGATTATAAATCTAATACCGCTAACGATTATGTTTCTGAAATAGACTTACTTCCTTTAGTAAAAAACAAACAGTATTACAGCCCAGATTATTCAGTTGAAAAAACCTTGTCTAGAATTCCAGATTACAGAGTACAATTACTATGGGATGCTACTGTTAAGCTCGAAACAGCAAGTCATAGCGTTACTTTTTACACTTCTGATGTTGTAGGTACCTATGAGGTTTCACTAGAAGGTTATAATAAAAATGGAAAAAGAATATCTTCAAAAGAATACTTTAAAGTTGTTGAAGATTAATAGTTTATGTGAATAAATATGCGTTTTTTTTTATAAAGTTGAAATAAAATGTTTTAACTTTAGATGTATTTTTTAATCATCATAAACTAAAAATAAGATGCTTCACTGGAAAGCAATATATATTATACTTTCAATAGTCTTTGGAGTAGTTGGCTTTATTGGTATTGGCGATGGTGGTCTTGAACCCGCAAAATATATTTCCGGAATTTTTTTAGTCTTAGTATTAGTGTTTTGGGGGGTAGATTTTGTTGAAAAAAAACGGAGTTGAAACTAAAAAGCACTAGCTACTATTTAAACTTTAGAATAACTTATATAATACAACATAAGTTTAAATGGTGTTAGCATTTTAAAATGCCAACACCATTTTTTGTTATTTATAATTCATCACTCTTTTCTTTCTGCCCAGTCATCATTAAATACGCCTTTAAAAACGCGTCAATTTCACCGTCTAACATAGCGTCTGTATTTCCAGTTTCGTGGCCTGTACGAACGTCTTTTACAAGTTTATAGGGGTGTAATACGTAGTTGCGAATCTGCGAGCCCCATTCTATTGCTAGTTTGCTGTCCTCAATTTCGGCACGTTGGGCTAATTGTTTTCGGAGTTCAATTTCATACAATTGCGATTTTAGCATTTGCATAGCTTTTTCGCGATTGTCTAGCTGGCTTCGCGTTTCACTGTTGTGAATAACAATACCGGTAGGGTGGTGGGTAAGGATGGCTTTAGTTTCTACCTTATTTACGTTTTGTCCACCAGCGCCACTACTTCGAGCAAAATCCCAAGAGATATCGGCTGGGTTAATTTCAATTTCTATAGTGTCGTCTACAAGTGGATATACATAAACACTAGCAAAACTAGTATGTCGCTTTGCGTTGCTGTCAAATGGAGAAATACGCACCAAACGATGTACACCGTTTTCACTCTTTAACCATCCAAAAGCGTATTCGCCTTCTATTTCTAGAGTTACCGTTTTTATTCCAGCTACATCTCCAGCTTGAAAGTTAAGCTCTTTTACTTTAAAATCATTTTTTTGAGCCCACATTAGGTACATACGCATTAGCATTTGCGCCCAATCGCAACTTTCTGTACCGCCAGCTCCAGCTGTAATTTGTAATACAGCACTCATAGCATCGCCATCTTCACCTAGCATATTTCTAAACTCTAAGTCTTCAATAGCGGTTTCGGCTTTTGTAAAAGTGGCTTCTACATTTTCGGCTTTTCCTTCCCCTTCCTTAAAAAATTCGAATAGAATTTCTGTTTCTTCAGTAAGTGTTTTTGCTGCTTGGTAGTCTGTTACCCATTTTTTTTTGGTTCGTAATACCTTCATAAAAGCCTCGGCTTCTTGAGGATTATTCCAAAAGTTTGGGTCAAATGTTTTTTCTTCGTCGTTAGTGATTTCAATGCTTTTACCAGCAATGTCAAAGATAGCGCCTCAAGGCATCTAACCGCGTCTTAAGGTCTTTAATTTGGTCTGTTGTTATCATATTTTTACCCGAGTAGTGGGTTTTAGTTTACACCTATTTATAAGTGTTTTTAATTTATTACTTAAGTTAAACTATATTGAAAAACTTCTTTTAAATACAGTTAGTCTACAAAAATAGAATTAACTCTTGAGCATAACGAATTTTTCGGCTAATTTTATACTTTCTTAGCAAAACGTTTAGCGTAATCTAACCCGTATTAATTGTTGCCTTATGATAAAAAAAATATTCTTTTTTGCCTTTTTTGCTGTGAGCTTAGCTAGTGCCCAAAATGATGAAGCTTTTGTAGATTCAATGGTTATACAAAAGCTGGCAGAATTAGAGTTACAACAAAACCCAGAGTATTTCTTCCTAAAAGACTATTGTGATGGAAATGTACAAATGTTTACTATGCCAGACGGCAGTTTGTGTAGTTCGCGTTCTACATATTACGCCGTTTATTTGTTTTGGAAAGAGAGTGATGAGGTTTTAAAACTGCAGAAATTTGATAATTGCGGAAGCTATATGCCTATGAGTTTAAACCGAAGCAAGGATCTTAAAAAGATATTAAGCAAAAAAGAAACTTTAATAAAAGAGTCTGTTAAGCCCTACGAAAGTGTTGAGCAAGACAGTAATGCTTATGGAAATATGTCTGTAAAGTCTTGCCACAAAGCCTATAAGTTTGTTTTTGATGGAAAGATTTTTGAAAAAAAATTCAAAGAATTTGATCTAGCAAATGAAGCTAACAACAATCGAAATGCCGATTATAATAATTCACTTTTGTTGATTAAACTAGATGAGAAAATTTCTGAAATGATAAAGAGCTTTGACGAAAAAGGAAGATTTTTCCGAGAAAAATAACTACAATGAAAATAGATTTAAGAAGTGATACTGTAACAAAGCCAAGCCCGGGTATGTTACAAGCAATAATTAATGCTGAAGTTGGTGACGATGTGTATAAAGAAGATCCTACTGTCAATGAACTAGAGCAAAAGCTAGCAGAAATGTTTGGGATGGATGAGGCTCTTTTTTTTCCCACTGGCAGTATGGCAAACCAAGCGGCTATAAAAATGCACACCCAGCCAGGTGAACAATTAATAGCTCATAATTGGTCTCATGTGTATAATTTTGAAGGTGGAGGTGTTTCTTTTAACAGTGGTGTGTCATGTAAACTGCTAGATGGTAAAAGCGGAATGATAAACGCAGCTCAAGTAGCCGAAAGTATTAACCCTCCAGATTTTTACCACAGTCCGCTTACAACTTTAGTTTGTTTAGAAAACACAACAAATATAGGAGGAGGCGCTTGTTATGATTTTGCTGAATTTGAAAAAATTAAGACGGTTTGTACTGCTAATAATTTAGGATTGCATCTAGACGGTGCAAGAATATGGAATGCGCTTGTAGCAAAAAAGGAAGACCCAAAAAAATACGGCAAAGTGTTCGATACCATATCGGTTTGTTTAAGCAAAGGATTGGGTACGCCTATGGGAAGTGTTTTATTAGGGAATAAAGAGATAATGAAAAAAGCGATGCGTGTTCGAAAAGTCCTTGGTGGTGAAATGCGACAAATAGGCTTTATGGCAGCTGCGGGTATTTACGCCTTAGACAACCAGTTAGAAAGGTTGGCAGAAGATCATAAAAAAGCTTCAGAAATAGCCGAAACTTTATCGCAACAAGCATATATAAAAAGTGTAGAACCTACCGAAACTAACATTGTAATATTCTACCTTATAGATTCAGTTTCTGAAGATAAATTTATACATGACTTACTTCAAAAAGGTATAAAAATTAGTGAAATGGGGCAGGGGAAGCTAAGAATTGTAACACATTTAGACTATACAGACCAAATGCACCAGCACTTTTTAAGTGTATTAAACAAGTATAAATAAAGAACCCGCAGTAAGCTACGGGTTCTTTATTGTATAAAATTATTCTACTTCTTTTACAGAAGCACCAGGGGCGTTTTTTTGTACAGATTCAATACCATTTTTGGCACCGCTTTCTGAAGCGTACATTTGGCTACTACCAATAATCTGTCCGTTGCTAGCTTTAATATTAAAATGAATCTTACCGTTTTTGGCAGTTTTCATTTCAAAACTATCTTCGTCACCGCAATTTTTTTGAACAGACTCTATTCCATTCATTGCAGAGGCTTTTGATGCATACATCTGGCTAGAAAGAATTACTTGGCCATTGCTCGCTTTTAATGTAAAGTGAAATTTATCACCACTCTTTTTTAGTTCAAACATAATTTTTTTTTTAAATAATTAAATCATTGTTGGCTGAAATATCGGTAAAATGATTGATTCTTAAAAAGATTATTTGGTGTTTTTTTTAAAATAAAAAATTTTATAGAAAAAGAGTGACTTATTTTATTTAGTGGTGTCTAAAATGGTATAAAATGAATATCAATTAAATTTTAACCAAGTTATTTATGAAACTAAAATTATTTTTTAGCTTACTTTTTATTGCTTCAGTAGGAACTACTTTCGCACAAGATTTACCCGCAAATCCAGAACCGGGAAAATGTTATGTTCGTTGTACTACTCCAGCAGTGTATGTAAATGAAACCGTACAAGTAATGACTAAACCGGCTTATAAAAAGCTAAAAACAATTCCAGCGCAGTATGAAACTGTAACAGAAAGAGTATTGGTAAAAGAAGCAGGTAAGAAACTTGTTGTAATACCAGAAAAATGGGGAACAGAAACAATTACTTATGTAAAAAAACAAGGAGCATCTACTTTAAGTGTTGATCCAGCTACTTTTTCTAATGATTCTGAAACTATAGAAGTAAAACCAGCATACGCACAATGGGAGCTAGGGTCACCAGCACCAGATTGCGCATCTTCTAACCCAGACGATTGTCGTTACTGGTGTTATAAAGGATACCCTGCTGAGTATACAACTGTACCAGTAATTCGTTTGGCAAATGACGCTTCTACAAACAGTAGCCCAATTGCTCCAAAAGATGCAACCTATACTAAGAAAGTTGTTATAGAGCCAGCTCGTGTTGAAGAAGTGGAAATTCCTGCTGAGTATGCTAACATTACAAAAACAGTAATGGTAAAAGACGCACAAGTTGTAGAGGAATTAGTTCCTGCAGAATACAAAACTGTATCTAAAGAAGTATTGAAAGATAAAGGTGGTTTAACTACTTGGAAAGAAGTAGAATGTGCCTTAGTAGAATACCAAGCTTTACCAATAAACTGGAACCTTGGAAGCGCTACACTTACTTCAGAAGCAAAAAGCCTTATTGACACTCGCTTAATGCCAGTTCTTGCTCAAAACCCAGGTGTAAAACTTGAAATAGCTTCTCATACAGATTCTAGAGGTACTAGCTCATCTAACCAAGACTTATCTGAAAGAAGAGCTCAGGCTGTAGCAAGTTACTTACAATCTAAAGGAATCAACCCAAGCTTATTAGTAGCTAATGGGTACGGAGAAAATAGATTAAAGAATAGATGTGCAGATGGTGTTTCTTGTACAGAACGCGAACACTCTGCAAACAGAAGAACAGAATTCAGATTAATTAACTAAGAAAATTAATTTGATTTTTGATTTTGATTTTGATTTGATTCGCAGAATCCCCATTTTTTGGGGATTCTGTTTTTTTATATCATCTTTGGCATAAATTATGCTTTCAAACAAGACTCTAAATTACATTTAAGATGAAATACCTCACTTTTAGTATCTTTTTATTTATATCTCTTTTGTCTTTCTCTCAGGAAGAGACAAGTTCATTAAATTGGTTAACTAATTTAGAAGACGCTAAAAAGATTTCAAAAAAGACAGATAAGCCCATATTGCTATATTTTACAGGAAGCGATTGGTGTGCTCCCTGTAAAATGTTAAAAGAAGATTTTTTTGAAAGCCCAGAGTTTATAGCAAAAGCCGAAGACATGGTTTTAGTCTTAGTAGATTATCCACGTCGTATAGATCTTATTTCAGAAGAACAAATGGCTTATAACAAAGTGTTGCTCACTAAATACAATACAGAAAAGGTGTTTCCAAATCTTATGTTTTTAGACGCTAAAGGAAAAAAGAAAGACGAACTTTCTGGTTATAGCTCATTGCGAGATACCCAAAACCACTTTAAGTTTATCAATAAATATATAAAGTAGCTACTTTATTTAAACATATCCATTCCAGGTATGTTTGGCATCCCTTCTTTTGCTACCGCTGCAACTTCAGTTTCGTGAATATTACCAGCTTTTTCTATCGCTTTATTTAAGCTTAAAATTAAGTAGTCTTCTAGTTGTTCTTTGTCTTCTAGCAGGCTATCGTCAATTTCTATACTTTTTATCTTTCGGTTTGCTGTAAGGGTTATTTTTAATAATCCATCACTGCTTTGCTCATCTATAAACACATTGTCTAATCGCTTTTTTGTAGCTTCTACTTTTTCTTGGGTCTCTTTTAGTTTGCCCATCATACCCATTAAATCTCCAAACATATTTTTTTGTTTTAATTTGCTGCAAATTTACTACTTTGTAATGCTAAATAACAACTGTATAATGATGAAAAAAATCGCCTTCGTTTCAATTGCTTCACTTATTTTTGCGGCTTCAATAAATGCGCAGCAAACACCAACAGCTCTTATGAAAATTACTCCTCCTAAAGCCGAAAAGAAAGCTAAACAACTAGTGGCACATGGCGATATTAGAACAGATAACTACTATTGGCTTAACAATCCGGAAGATGAGAAAGTTATAAAATACTTAAATGACGAGAACGCCTATTACGATGCGATGACAGCGCATACAAAAAAGTTTAAAGAGGATCTTTTTCAAGAAATGAAGTCGCGTATTAAGGAAAATGATGAGTCGGTTCCTTATAAATTAAACGGTTATTACTATATAACTCGTTATGAAGAAGGAAAAGATTACCCTATTTACACACGTAAAAAAGGAACTTTAGACGCCGAGGAAGAAATTCTTTTTGATGTTAACGAAATGGCAAAAGACTATTCCTACTACAGATTGTCTGGTATAAATGTTTCAGAAGACAACAAGCTTATCTCTTATGGCGTAGATACCCTAAGCCGAAGAAAATACGATATCTTTATTAAAAACCTAGAAACAGGTGAAATCTATCCAGAACGTATTCCTCTAACAACAGGAAGTGCAACTTGGGGTAATGATAACAAAACACTCTTTTATACTAGAAAAGACGAAAAAACACTCCGTGCAGATAGAATTTATCGTCATACATTAGGTACGGACCCTATTACAGACGAACTTGTATTTACCGAAAAAGACGAAACATTTGGTACTTATGTTTACAAAACTAAATCTAGAGACTATTTAGTAATAGGTAGTTATAGTACACTTACTTCAGAGTATCGCATATTAGATGCCAACAATCCTACAGGCGATTTTAAAATATTTCAAGCGCGCGAAAGAGGACTGGAGTACAGTATATCGCACTATGGCGATAATTGGTATGTTCTAACAAACAAGGATAAAGCCCTCAATTTTAAATTGATGAAAACTTCAGTAGCTAAAACTACTAAGGAGCATTGGCAAGATATGATTCCACACCGTCAAGATGTGCTGTTAGAAGACATAGATATCTTTAAAGACTATTTAGTTGTAAGTGAACGCAGCAACGGCTTAAGTAAGATTAGAATAAAGAAATGGGAAGGTGCAGAAGATTATTACTTGCCTTTTAACAATGAAACTTATACTGCTTTTACTACCCAAAACCCTGAGTTTAATACTAAGGTATTACGCTACGCATATAATTCATTAAATACGCCGGCTTCTGTATTAGATTTTAATATGGAAACTAAAGAGAAAACAGTTTTAAAAGAAACTGAAGTTTTAGGTGGAAAATTTGATAAGGATAATTATGAAACTGAGCGTTTATGGGCTACAGCAGAAGATGGGGCAAAAATACCAATGTCTGTAATTTATAGAAAAGGAATTAAAAAAGACGGAACAAACCCCACTTTAATTTATGGCTACGGATCTTATGGTTCTACGGTAGACCCTTATTTTTCTTCTGTGCGTTTAAGCCTGTTAGACCGTGGTTTTATTTTTGTAATAGCGCATATACGTGGAGGTGAATATATGGGAAGACAGTGGTATGAAGATGGAAAATTATTAAAGAAGAAAAATACATTTACAGATTTTATAGACGCTTCTAAATATTTAATTTCAGAAGGATATACCTCTAAAGATCATTTATACGCTTCTGGCGGTTCGGCAGGAGGTCTTTTAATGGGGGCTATCATAAATATGGCGCCAGAAATTTACAATGGAGTTATAGCATCGGTGCCATTTGTAGATGTTGTTACAACTATGCTAGACGACTCTATACCATTAACTACAGGAGAATATGACGAATGGGGAAATCCTAATGTAGAAGAATATTACAATTATATGAAGGAATATTCACCTTATGATAATGTAGCGGCTAAAAAGTACCCAAACATGCTTGTAACCACAGGTTTACACGATAGCCAAGTGCAATATTGGGAGCCTGCAAAATGGGTTGCAAAATTAAGAGATTTAAAGCTAGACACAAATACTTTATTGTTACACACTAATATGGATGCAGGACACGGTGGTGCTTCTGGGCGCTTTGAAGCCCTAAAAGAAGTAGCTATGGATTATGCATTTTTATTGGATTTAGAAGGAATAAAGGAGTAATAAAAAAAAACATTATCTTTGTGCCGTTAAAGCCAGCCTGCTGAGCTTACTAAATTATGAAGTAATCAGGATTTCAGCTTTAAGCTGAAGGCATTTAAAAACGAACTCCCTCTTTATGAAAGAAGAAATAAAAGCCCACAATAACGTGTTAGAATTAATAGGCAACACACCGTTAATAAAGCTTAACAAGATTACCCAAAATATGAAGGGTAATTATTTCGCAAAAGTTGAAGCGTTCAACCCAGGACATTCTACAAAAGACCGAATAGCATTATATATTATTGAAGAAGCCGAAAGAAAAGGCATACTTAAACCAGGAGATACTATAATTGAAACCACTAGTGGAAACACGGGTTTTAGTATTGCTATGGTAAGTATTATTAAAGGTTACGAGTGTATTTTGGCAGTAAGTTCTAAGTCTTCAGCAGACAAAATAGACATGCTTAAAACAATGGGGGCTAAGGTATATGTTTGCCCAGCCCACGTAAGTGCAGACGATCCACGATCGTACTACGAAGTAGCAAAAAAACTTCACAGCGAAATAAAAGGCTCTGTTTATATCAATCAGTATTTTAACGAGTTAAATATTGACGCACATTACACAACTACAGGACCCGAAATTTGGGAACAAACAGCTGGAAAAATTACACATTTGGTCGCTTGTAGTGGAACGGGAGGAACAATCTCTGGAACGGCTCGTTTCTTAAAAGAGCAAAACCCAAATATTAAAGTTATAGGTATAGACGCTTATGGGTCTGTACTTCAAAAATACCATCAAACAAAAGAGTTTGATTCAAATGAAATCTATCCATACCGTATAGAAGGTTTAGGGAAAAATTTAATTCCTACTGCTACCGATTTCAATATTATAGACAAATTTGAAAAAGTTACAGACGAAAGCTCAGCACATACAGCAAGAGAGTTGGCTAAGACTGAAGGTCTTTTTGTTGGTTATACAAGTGGCGCAGCTATGCAAGGCTTAAAACAACTAGAAGAAGAAGGTGAGTTTACTCCAGAAAGCAATATCGTTGTAATCTTTCCAGACCATGGATCTCGTTATATGAGTAAAATTTATAGCGATGAATGGATGAACCAACAAGGCTTTATTGATTCTGAAACAGCAGAAGTTCATCAAATAGAATTTGTAAAATAATTTAGCAGAAGCTTTATAAAAAAACCGGTTGATCTATTTCAATCGGTTTTTTTATGCCCTAATATTAGTATTTACTTGGCATAGTTTAAAATCTAAGGGCTAAAAATTAGAATCTAATTTTTATTTAATTAATTTTGTCGCACATTTTTAATAAAAGCTTTAATGAAAGATTTATTCGACAAAATCTATAGAGATAAAGGTCCGTTAGGAAAATGGGCTGAACAAGCGGAAGGTTATTTTGTATTCCCAAAACTGGAAGGTCCAATATCCAACCGAATGAAATTTAAAGGCAAGGATGTGATTACCTGGAGTATTAACGATTACTTAGGGCTAGCTAATCATCCTGAGGTTCGTAAAGTAGATGCTGAAGCAGCTGTAAAATGGGGTTCTGCATACCCAATGGGCGCAAGAATGATGAGTGGGCATACAGACCTTCACGAACAACTTCAAAGAGAACTAGCTTCTTTTGTAAGTAAAGAGGCGGCTTATCTATTAAACTTTGGCTACCAGGGAATGGTTTCTACCATAGATGCCCTAGTCTCTAAAGACGACGTTATTGTTTACGATGTAGATGCTCACGCTTGTATTATAGACGGTGTACGCCTTCACTTAGGACAACGCTTTACCTACAAGCATAACGATATGGAAAGTATCGAAAAAAACTTACAACGCGCAACTAAGGTTGCTGAAAAAACAGGAGGTGGTATTTTACTTATTTCTGAAGGTGTTTTCGGTATGCGTGGTGAGCAAGGTAGGTTGAAAGAGATTATAGCCTTAAAAGAAAAGTATAACTTCCGTTTCTTTGTAGATGACGCTCATGGTTTTGGTACTTTAGGTAAAACAGGTGCTGGAGCAGGAGAGGAACAAGGAGTACAAGACGGAATTGATGTGTATTTTGCCACTTTTGCAAAATCTATGGCTAGCACAGGTGCCTTTATCGCTGCTGATGAAGAGATAATAAACTATTTAAAGTACAACCTGCGTTCGCAAATGTTTGCTAAATCATTGCAAATGGTGTTGGTAGAAGGTGCTTTAAAGCGTTTAGATATGCTTAGAAGTATGCCAGAGCTAAAGAACAAACTTTGGGAAAATGTAAACGCATTACAAGGCGGGCTTAAAAAACGCGGTTTTGATATAGGTACTACACAAAGTTGTGTTACTCCTGTTTACCTTAAAGGAAGCATACCTGAAGCTATGGCCTTAGTGAAAGACTTACGTGAAAACCACGGAATTTTCTGTTCTATAGTTGTGTATCCAGTGATACCAAAAGGTTTAATACTTTTAAGAATGATACCTACAGCTTCACATACTATGGAAGATATAGAGGAAACACTTGAAGCTTTTGATGCTATTCGTGAGCGATTAGAAAACGGAACTTATAAACGTCTTTCTGCTGCTGTTGCAGAGGCAATGGGAGAGAAGATCTAATCTTTTTATAAGACTATTAAAAAAAAAATCCACCTTTTTGAGGTGGATTTTTTTTTTAAAGTACTTTTTTAAAGGTACTGCGTTCTTTATGTTGCTCAGGGTTGTAATCTTTCCAAAGCAACTGCACTGCTGTATTCTCCTTTAATTCTGGGTTTGTTTCCACAGTGTGAATACCTTTAGCGTTAAACAGGTTTTGCATTTCTTCAAAAATAATTGCTGTAACCCCTTTTCCTTGATATTCTGGATCTATTCCTATTAAATAAAAAGCAGCTGTGTCGTTTTTCTTCTGTGCTTTTAAGATATGTGTCCAACCAAATGGAAAAAGCTTTCCATTTGCCTTTTTTAATGCTTTTGAAAAGGAAGGCATTACTATAGAAAAGGCGATTAGAGTTCCAGCTTCATCTTTTATACAACATATATAATCTGGATGTATAAAGTTGAAGTATTTCTCCTTGTAATAATCTATTTGGTATTGCTGAATAGGGACAAATGTTTGTAAAGTGTTATAGGTCTTGTTTAGTAAACCAAACATATCGTCTACATAGGGTAAAATTTCCTTTTTGTCTTTAAATCTAATTACAGAAAGTTTATACCGTTGCCGTATAATACTCGAAAATTTAGCAACTTTTTCAAAGATAGTTTCAGGGATTTTAAGTCTGTATTCAACCCAGGTTGCTTGTTTTTCAAAGCCCAATGTTTCTAGATGTTCAGCGTAATAGGGATGATGATACCAAGTAATCATAGTGTTTAATTCGTCAAACCCCATGGTTAATATACCTGCTTTCTCCATATTACTGAAACCTACAGGACCTTCAGTATATTCTAGATTGTGCTCTCTACCTTTTTCAAATACTTTTTCTAGTAGGGCTTTTGTAACCTCTAGATCGTCTACCATATCTAGCCAGCCAAAACGCACTTTTTTCTTTCCCTGTTCATTTATTTCTAAATGATTTATAATAACAGCTATACGACCAACAATTTTATTGTCTTTGTAAGCTAGATAATACCAAGCTTCAGCATTTTTAAATACTGGATTTTTTTTAATATCTAAGGTTTCCATCTCATCTTTAATTAATGGTGGAACCCAGTATTTACTGTCTTTGTATAATGTAAATGGAAAAGTGACAAACTTTTTTAAATCACTTTTGGTGGTTAGTTGTTTAACTGTAATCATATATAAAAGATTGTTATTCGCCTTCTTCTTCTTCAAGGTTCAATTGGTCTTGGCGTTCTTCCTTTTTGTCCTTTTTCTTTTTGTCTTTATCTTTTTCTTTACCGTCGTCTTTAGGGTCATCTTCTAGATATTCATCTTTATCGTGCATATCAAAACGGTAAGCCAAGCCTGCGCGACCGTAAAATCTTGAAGGCGTATCCTTAAAACTATAAGTAAGTGATAGGTCTACTTGCAGATTTTGATTTATTAAAGCTGCTGCTCCACCACGCAATAATTGGTCTGAATAGAAATCACTTTTAAAACCTTGGTTTTCAAGAAATATAGAAAAATAACGGTTTGTAGCGTGAGTTAGAGTAATAATATATCCATAGCTTGGGAATTCTGTTGTTACTCTATCTACAATAATATTGGTTACAAAAACCCATCCACCAATAAAGTTGTTTTGAGTAGCAAGAACAAATTTCGGGCTTATAGCGCTCTCTGCTTCTGGTGTGAAGGGATTGTCTGCAAAATCGAAATTAGCACCAGCATAAATAGAAATTGCTGGGATTAAATCTTCCCATTGGGTTCTGTTATTAGCTTTCCAGCTATATAAATTAGGACCTTTAAGTTCTCGTTTTCGGTAAGGGTCGTATACTAAATACTTAGCACCTATAGTGTTACTTCTAAAGTTTGAAAGGCTGTATTCTCTAGCTACAGCCGAACGGTTGTCTGTTACAGAATTTGATTGAAACTCACCCATAAGGCTCACTTCTAGTCGTTCTTTCCAAAAGCCATAACGCACTGCATAATCTATAGCAAAAGCATTGGTTTCGGTCTTTAAAAGCTCGTGTTTCTCTTTGCCATAGCTAAACCCACTTTCTACTTGAAGTACATTTGTTCCTACCGAAAAAGCCCCTTGTGAGCCGCCAGGACGATTGGTGTTAATCATTTCGGTGTACTGAGCCGAAACATTTGTAATACAAACAATACCGAACAGGAATACGAATAAAAATTTGATGTTCATGAAATTATGGGTTTAGTTCAAAGATATAAGATTTTACCATTTATTTAATAGTCAACATTCGTCTTTTTCTGCATCAATGCTTATTTTTGAGAAGAATTTTTACAATTATGATGACATTCTTAAAAACGATATTAATCATTGTTCTGGTATATTATGGTCTAAAGTTTTTTATTAGACTGATTACCCCTTATTTAATGAGTTATGTATCTAAAAAGGCTGGACAACAATTTGAGCAATTCTTCGGAAATAATCCAGATATGAATTCCCAACGCGAGCCTGAGGGAAGTATTACAATAGATAAAAACCCTGCAAAAAATACAAGAACTACTAAAAAAGTAGGCGAATATGTAGAATACGAAGAAGTAGATTGATGCATACTAGCTTGTTTTCTTCTTCTTTTATGTTTAAAACAACTTTTTAAGCATTCGGTTTTCTAGTTTCTAATCTATCTTATTGTATCCTTCAATAAATCATTCGGGTTTCTTGCTTATTTTTCATAATTTCCCCACTTCATATTTACAAGCCAAATTATGCAGTCCAACTATAAAAAATTTCTTCCACATTTAGTTGTTTTCGTTTTATTTATCGTGGCCTCTCTGGCGTATTTCAACCCCGTTTTACAAGGCATGAAAATATTCCAAAGTGATATTGTTCAATACACGGGAATGGCAAAACAGCAGAATGATTACAGAAAAACAACTGGCGAAGAAACCTATTGGACCGATTCTGCCTTTGGCGGTATGCCAACCTATCAGCTTGGTGCTAAATACCCTAATAATTATATTAAACAACTAGACTTAGCGATTCGTTTTTTGCCTAGGCCTGCAGATTATCTATTCCTTTATTTTATAGGAATGTACATATTGTTTTTAGTGCTAAAAGTAGATTATAAACTAGCTTTTCTGGGCGCTTTAGCCTTTGGGTTTTCAACCTATTTAATAATTATCTTAGGGGTTGGTCACAACGCAAAAGCACACGCGATAGCATATATGCCTTTTGTGTTGAGTGGTATATTTCTCACCTTCCGCAGAAAATATCTATGGGGGTTTCTATTGCTCACGGTTTCTATGGGCTTAGAATTAGTAGCGAATCACTTTCAGATGACTTATTATTTAATGCTATTGGTGGTTATCATAGGCATTGTTTATTTGATTGACGCTTATAAGAAGAAAATACTACCACATTATTTTAAAGCCGTAGGTATTATGATGATTGCTGTGTTTATAGCCATAGGTTTAAACGCTACAAATATATTAGCTACCAAGGAGTATGCAGATACTTCAACCCGAGGCAAAACAGAATTAACCATAAATGCAGACGGCACGCCAAAGGACAATAAAACAGGCTTAGATTACGACTATATTACCGAATATAGCTATGGAGCGCTAGAAAGTTTTAACCTCTATATTCCTCGTTTTATGGGCGGAAGCTCTTCCGAACCATTTCCAAAAGATTCAAAAACCGTTGAAAGTTTAATGCGTATGGGCGCTTCCTCTCAAGAAGCAAACCAAGTATTAAGTCAGATACCTATGTATTGGGGAGATCAGACATTTGTGGGGGCACCTGCATATATTGGCGCTATTGTTATCTTTTTGGCTGTATTGGCTTTGTTTTTAGTGAGAGGCAGACTAAAATGGTGGATAGTTTCTGGTTTTATTTTAACACTACTTTTATCTTGGGGAGACAACTTTAAAGGACTAACGCAGTTTTTTATAGAGTATGTACCTATGTACAATAAGTTTCGCGCAGTTTCTTCCATACAGGTTATTGTTGAATTGATTCTGCCAATTCTTGCCGTTGTTGGGCTACACCAGTTTTTTAACCAATATGAAAAAGAAGAAGAAAAGAAAAAAGCGCTTTTGTATTCCACAGGAATCGTAGGCGGACTTAGTTTAATATTTATACTCTTTAAATCTGCTTTATTTGATTTTGCAGGTCCATACGACAGTTATTTTAGAGACGAAATGGGACTTCCCTTTGTAGAAGCAATACGTGAAGATAGAATGTCTCTATTTACAACTGATGCTATACGTTCATTAATCTTTGTGTTGTTAACAGCTGCAGTACTTTGGTTTTTTATAAAAGGAAGCCTAAAAAAGGGATTTGCAATTGCTGCACTTTCAGTTTTAATTGTAATAGATTTAGTAGGTGTAGACAGAAGGTATGTAAATGAAGATGATTTTGTGCAAGCTAGAATGGTAGATGAGCCTTTTCAGAAGAATGGGGCAGACCTTCAGATTTTAGAAGATGATGGACATTACCGTGTGTACGATGCTACTTCAAATGCATTTAATAGTGGGCGAGCTAGTTATTTTCACAATGCTTTGGGTGGGTATCACGCTGCCAAACCAGGTAGGATGCAAGATTTATTCGAATTCTATATCAGTAAAGGAAATATAGGCATCTTAAATATGATGAATGTACGCTACATTATAACTCAGGCCAAAAATGGTGGGGCAGTAGCGCAAAGAAACCCATATGCTAACGGAGATTCTTGGTTTGTAGAAAATGTGCTTCCAGCCGAAAATGCGAATGAAGAAATTCTACTTTTAGACAGTCTAGACACTAAAAAAACAGCAATACTTAATAAAGAATTTCTTTCAAAAATACCGAGTCAAAAAATTGAAAGAGACAGCACAGCAACGATAGAACTTTTTACCCATAACCCTAGTCATCTAGTATATGAAGCTTCCACAAAAACACCGCAATTGGCATTGTTTTCTGAAGTGTATTATCCCGAAGGATGGAATGTGTATATTAATGGGAAGCCAGCGGAATATTTCCGAGCAAACTATGTGCTAAGAGCGATGGTGATTCCTGCAGGAAACAATAAAATAGAGTTTAAGTTTGAACCTAAAGTAATTCAAACGGGGAGTACTATTTCCCTTGTAAGTAGTCTAGTTTTTCTTTTAATTGTGTTGAGTGGCTTATATTTTAGCTTTCGGAAAAAAGAAGCACAAGAATAGATGAAACGCGCGCTAATAATCACATACTATTGGCCTCCAGCAGGTGGTCCTGGCGTTCAACGCTGGTTAAAGTTTGTGAAATATTTTCGCGAATTTGGTGTAGAACCCATAGTATACGTACCAGAAAACCCAAACTACCCTTTGGTTGACGAAAATTTCTCTTCTGAAATTCCTTCAGATATTGAAATTTTAAAACAACCAATTAAGGAGCCCTATAAGTTTGCAAAGCTTTTTTCAAAAAAGAAAACCAAACAAATAAGTAGCGGTATTATTTCTAAAAAAGAAGTTTCGGCTATAGAGAAGCTGATGCTTTATATACGCGGTAATTTTTTTATACCCGATGCTCGTGTAGGCTGGGTAAAACCTTCGGTTACATTTCTTTCAGAATACATTTCAGAAAAGCCTGTAGATGTAATAATAACTACTGGGCCACCACATAGTCTTCATCTTATTGGGATGCAACTTCAAAAGCAATTAAACGCAAAATGGATTGCAGATTTTAGAGACCCCTGGACGACGATTCACTATCATAAATCACTGAGGCTTACTACTTCTTCACAACGTAAGCACAAGGCTTTAGAAGCTGCTGTTTTGCAGGCTGCAGACTTGATTACCGTTACTAGTCCTACAACCAAGAATGAGTTTAAAGAAATCACTAATAAGCCAATTGAAGTAATTACTAATGGCTATGACACTACTGCTTCAATAGATGTAGCAGTGGATACTAAGTTTTCTATTTCGCATATAGGTTCGCTTTTAAGTGAACGAAACCCAGAAGTTTTATGGGAATCTTTAGCTGAGCTTTGCTCTGAAATTCCTTCATTTAAAACCGATTTACATTTAAAATTTGCCGGGGTTTTAAGTGAAGATATTAAGAATAGTCTCGACCAGTTTCAATTGCGTTCTAATTGTAGTTTTTTAGGCTATGTTTCACATACAGAAGCTTTAAGAATGCAAAGAGAAAGTATGTTATTGCTTTTGGTAGAGATAAATAGCGATGAAACTAGAGCTATTATTCCAGGAAAATTATTTGAATATCTTGTTGCTAAGCGACCAATTATAGCTTTAGGACCAAAGGGAAGCGATATTAATGCGATTATAACAGAAACCCAATCGGGTAGTTTTTTTGAGTATAGCGATAAAAGTAAATTAAAAGCCGAAATACAAAAGCGTTACAACGAGTTTAAGAATAACGGTATAAAACTAACTTCTAGGGGGATTGAAAAATACAGTAGGAGAGAGCTTACAAATGAAATGGCTCAGTTAATTATAAACTTAAAAAAATAAACCCCTGTTTATCGCGAGAGGCGAATCACAAGGGTTTAACCAACCAACCAAAAACTATCTTTATCCGCGACTTCTTGAGCTAGATTCTCTTGAAGAAGTACTTCTAGTGGAAACTGAACGAGTACTGCTTCGCGTAGGAGTACTTACTTTTGAAGCTGTACTTTTTCTACTGTTTGAAGTTAGGGTTCTTGTATTATTTGCAGTACGTTGTGTTGTGTTTCGTTCCACACTATTTCTAGTTGAATTACTTACACGCGTGTTTGTACTGTTTGATGTGTTTGCAACATTTCTATTTGTATTGCTTGTTGCATAACCTCTGGTATTATTTGTATTGCTAGTGTTTCTTACAGTTGTTGCATTACGATTAGTTGTAGCATTGTTTCTTGTTGTAGCACTGCTTCTAGTTGTAGTAGCTGTTTTACTATTTCTACCTGTATTATTAGTTCTAACAGAAGTATTAGTACGTGTATTACTTGCTACCATAGTGTTTTTTCTGTTTGGGTTGTAGTTTCTGTTTATAGAAGCTCTACCATTTTTATCGTATATACGACTACCTGGACGGTAAAAATCTCTGCGTCCATTTTGGTAGGCTACACGGTTGCGATTCTTGTAATAAACAATATGGTCGTGATAACTGTATCTTACTGGAGTGTAGTATCTTCTGTAAGGCGAATCGTAAACTACACAATGGCTAAAAATAGGTGGTGCATAGTATACATGCCAAGGACGATATACATAATAAGGATTGTAAACATTAATTACACCTGTGTAATGTGAAAAATAACCGTAGTTGTTGTAGTAAACTTGTAAACCACCCACACGTACTATACGTCTGTTATTGTAATGGATATCAACAGAACCAGCCTGAGATATTCTTCCGTATGCATCGTAATAGATTGGTACGTTTTCTACTTGAATTACCGCTCCGTAATCATCGTATTGTACATAGGTTTCGTAATTGTAACCTGCATTAAAACTTATATTAACATTAGGGCTACTTATGGTTACTTGCGAACTTGTTTGTGGTCCTAAATATACAAAGTCGAATTGTCCATCTGGAAATACAGAAAATTCTACATCGCCTTCTACAAAGATGTAGGCGCTACCGTCATAATTTGTTCTGTAATTGTTTTCACTTTCTAGGGTAGTTGCGTTTGCAAAAACTCCTATTAAAAGTAGTCCGAAAATTAGTGCTGTGTTTTTCATAAGTCTCAATTTTTAATTCTTGTACTAGCAAACTAAACTTTAGTAGCTGTGTACGCTTTATGAGTAACCAACGACCGTGCCAAGTTTTTTAAACAACTGATTAACAGTGGTTGTTAAATTAGGTAATCTTAAAAATTAAGCTAATAAATAAAAAATCAAGTTTCCGCGTAGAGTGGTTTATAAAATAAGGAGAAGTATATATAAGAAAGTTAGCACGCGATACAATCGCGCGGGAGATTTACTTAGAATAGATGAATACTTATATTAAATCTTTTCTGCTAAGTATTTAGCAGTAAAGGATTTATCGTTTTTTACAATTTCCTCTGGTGTTCCTGTAGCTATTACTTGACCGCCATACTCTCCACCTTCGTAACCCATATCTATAATATGATCTGCACACTTAATTAAATCTAAGTTGTGTTCTACTACAATTACAGTATGGCCTCTGTCTAGCAAAGCGTAAAAAGAAGCTAATAGTTTTTTAATATCGTGAAAATGAAGTCCCGTTGTAGGTTCGTCAAATATAAAGACTGTTTTGTCTTTAGAGGTACCCTTCACCAAAAAGGAGGCGAGTTTTATACGTTGGGCTTCACCGCCAGAAAGCGTAGCTGAGCTTTGTCCAAGTTGAACATACCCCAAACCTACATCCTGTAATGGTTGTAATTTTGCTGCAATTTTATTTTGCTTGTGTTCACTAAAAAAGGCTAAGGCGTCATCTACCGTCATGGTTAGTATGTCGTCTATGTTTTTGCCTTGAAATGTAACTTCCAGAACTTCTTTCTTAAAGCGCTTGCCACTGCAAGTATCACAAAGCAAATGTACATCTGCCATAAACTGCATCTCTACAGTTACTTCGCCTTCACCTTTACAGGTTTCACAACGACCGCCATCTACGTTAAAACTAAAGTGCTTGGCTTTATATGCGCGTATGTCCGACAGTTTTTGCGAAGCGTACAGATTACGTATGTCGTCATAGGCCTTAATATAGGTTACGGGATTGCTTCGGCTAGAGCGGCCTATAGGATTTTGGTCTATAAACTCTATACTTTTTACTGTTTCAAAATTCCCTTTTATTTCAGAAAACTGTCCGGGTTTTTCGCCATAACCACCAATTTCGCGCATAAGCGCAGGGTAGAGAATCTTTTTTACTAAAGTACTTTTTCCACTTCCAGAAACACCCGTAACGGCGGTAAACACATTTAATGGAAATGTAACGTCTATATTTTTAAGGTTGTTTTGTCGCGCTCCAGTAATGGTGATTTTATTTTTTGAAGTACGTCTTTTTTTAGGAACCTCAATTTCCATCTCGCCATTTAAATATTTTGCGGTAAGGGAATTAGATTTTAATATTTCGTCGAAATCACCTTGAGCTACCACTTCACCACCAAATGTTCCCGCTTCTGGGCCAATATCTATTATTTGGTCTGCGGCTTTCATTATATCCTCATCGTGTTCCACAACAATTACAGTGTTGCCTATATCGCGAAGTGATTTAAGAACTACTATAAGCCGTTCGGTGTCCTTTGGGTGAAGTCCTATACTGGGTTCGTCTAGTATATACATAGACCCCACTAGACTACTCCCTAACGAAGTTGCGAGGTTTATACGCTGCGATTCGCCACCCGAGAGGGTGTTTGATTTTCGGTTTAAAGTTAAATAGCCCAAACCTACATCTTGTAAAAATTTAAGTCGGTTATTAATCTCTAACAATAATCTTTTAGCGACCTTCTCTTCAAAATCTGATAGTTTTAGATTTTTAAAAAAATCGGCAGCTTTATCTAAAGGTAATTCTACCAGCTCCTGTATTGCTTTACCGTTAATTTTAACATAAGCCGCTTCAGGTCGAAGTCGCTTTCCCTTACAATTTGCACATTTTGTTTTTCCGCGATAGCGAGAGAGCATAACCCTGTTTTGTATTTTGTAGCTCTTAGATTCTAAAAATGCAAAGAATGAGTTTAGTCCTTCAAAAGATTCATTGCCTTCCCAAACTAGTTGTTTTTGTTCTTCTGTAAGTTGAAACCAAGGTTTGTGGATAGGGAAATCAAATTTATAAGCTGCGTTAACCAATTGGTCACGGTACCAGCTCATGCTTTCGCCTCGCCATGGAAATATAGCGTTTTCAAATACCGATAAGGCTGTGTTTGGGATTACTAAGTCTTCGTCTATACCTATTACATCGCCATAGCCTTCGCAAGTAGGGCAGGCGCCATAAGGATTGTTAAAGCTGAAAAGATGTGCGTTTGGCTCCATAAACATCATACCATCTGCTTCAAAACGATTGTTGAACTCTGTAATTTTTTTTGTGGTGAGCGTTTCAATATACAATTCGCCTTTACCTTCAAAAAAAGCAATTTCGATAGCATCTGCAAGACGGTTGTAAAAATCTTCATCGTCTTTAGTGATAATTCTGTCAATCACTAAATCTATTTTCTTCGGAAGTGATTTAGAGGTTAATTCATCAATTCGTAAAACTTCATCTTTAATTTTTATTCTGGAGTAACCTTGTTGAGCTAAGGCCTGGATTTTATTTTCCATAGTGCGTCCTTCTTCCAAATGAATAGGAGCGAGGAGCAATAATTTTTCGCCTTCAGCAAACTCTTTTATAAAGTTTACAACATCTGTTGTAGTATCTTTTTTTACTTCTTTACCAGAAATAGGGGAAATAGTTTTACCTATTCTAGTGTATAACAACTTTAGGTAATCATAGATTTCTGTAGAAGTGCCAACGGTAGACCTCGGGTTTGTAGAATTTACCTTTTGCTCTATTGCAATTGCAGGAGCAATACCTTTAATAGCATCTACTTTTGGTTTGTCTAGTCTTCCCAAAAACTGTCGGGCATAACTAGAGAGGCTTTCTACATATCTGCGTTGTCCTTCTGCGTAGAGGGTGTCAAAAGCTAAGCTTGACTTTCCACTGCCTGAAAGCCCCGTAATAACCACTAGTTTATTGCGAGGAATGGAGACAGAAATATTTTTAAGGTTGTGCAATTTAGCACCCAGTATCTGGATGTTTTTTTTGGTGTCTAGGGTTTCGGTAATCAAAATATGTTCTCCTTTTTTAAAGCTTTTTGCAAAGATACTATATAGGTATTAGCAATACGCATTTGAAGAAATTAATATTTTTAACATAAAAATTTAACCTTTTTTTTGCATATATAAATTCTTTGTTGTTATATTTACGGCTCACAACGTCATATATAAAAATTATTGCCTATAGCAGAATACTACTTTTAAACAAATAAACATTGTAACTAAGCAACCAAAACCATAGTTGTTTATTTTTTAAAGAAGTATTGATATGAAACAAGGCACAAAATCTGATGCGCTTTTAGTTAGCGCTTATATGAACGGTAATGAATCTTCACTTTGTGAGTTAATTACACGTCACAAACAAAGAATCTACAGTTTTATTTATTCCAAAGTTTACGATAGGGATGTCGCTGAAGATATTTTCCAAGATACATTTATTAAGGTTATTAAAACTTTAAAGCGAGGAGCCTACAATGAAGAAGGTAAATTTCTCCCTTGGGTAATGCGTATTGCACATAATTTAGTGATAGATCACTTTAGAAAAAACAATCGTATGCCGAAATTTGAAAACAATAAAGACTTCAATATTTTTTCGGTGTTAAGTGATAATGCACTAAATATTGAAAAGCAAATTATTAAAGGTCAGGTAGAAAACGATGTACGTAGATTGATTCAAGAATTGCCAGATGATCAAAAAGAAGTCCTTATAATGCGTATTTATAAAGATATGAGTTTTAAGGAAATAAGTGAGCAAACAGGCGTTAGTATCAATACAGCGCTAGGACGAATGCGTTATGCACTAATTAATTTGCGTAAAGTTATTGATAAGCATAATATTATATTAACCAATTGATACAATAAAGTGATTTTTGTTACGTTATTTTGGAAATAAACCTCTAAAAAACAACTTATGCAAAAATACTACTCTGAAACATCACGTGTGGACGACGTGAATAAAAATCTTGTTCCAAAAGATGAAACCATAAAGTTTCTTCTGGATTATTCGATGGCTTTAAGTGTTATAGATTACCATAAAATGAAGTTTGAAGCACTTCTAAACTAAACTTTGGAAAACCCTGGAATTAGCTTTTCAGGGTTTTTTACGTTTTGTCTTTATTTATTTTTTCGGATGTTTTTTATAATATTCGGCAATCACAGTTTTTCTACCTATAGTTTTGGTAATTATATCTTTTTCTAGATCCCACCCTCTAGCAGGCGAATACTGCCTACCGTACCAAATAATTTGTAAGTGAAGTAAGTTCCAAGCATCTTTAGGGAACAATCTTTTAGCATCTTTCTCTGTTTGCACCACATTTTTTCCGTTTGTAAAACCCCAACGGTAAAGTAATCTATGTATATGCGTGTCTACCGGAAAGGCTGGAATATTAAAAGCTTGGCTCATTACAACACTTGCTGTTTTATGACCTACTGCTGGTAAGGATTCTAAAGCTTCAAAATCTGCAGGAACTTGCCCGTTGTACTTATCAATTAGTATTTCTGAAAGCCCGTGAATTCCTTTAGATTTCATAGGAGATAAGCCTACAGGCTTTATAATTTCTCTAATTTCTTCAACAGATAGTTTTACCATGTCGTAAGGGTTGTCTGCAACTTCAAATAACAATGGTGTAATTTTGTTTACTCTAACATCTGTACTTTGGGCAGAAAGCAAAACGGCAATCAATAAAGTATAAGGGTCTTTGTGGTCTAGAGGTATGGGAACCTGTGGATAAATGCTGTTTAACGTATCTATAACAAATCTTACCTTTTCTTGCTTAGTCATTTTAAGTACTTTTATGCAAAAATAAGGATAATGAAAACATTAGAAGTAGGAGATAAGGCTCCAATATTTGAAGTAAATGATCAGGATGGAAATACTATTTCATCTTCAAGTTATAAAGGAAAAAAATGGGTTGTTTTTTTCTACCCAAAAGCGAGCACTCCAGGCTGTACAGCCGAAGCATGTAACCTACGCGACAATTACGAAGAATTGCAAAAACAAGGTTATGAGTTAGTTGGCGTAAGTGCAGACAGTGAAAAAAGACAAAAAAACTTTAAAGAAAAATACAAATTTCCGTTTCCTTTATTAGCAGACGAAGCCAAAGTGGTTATCAATGGTTTTGGGGTTTGGGGACCCAAAAAATTTATGGGTAGAACCTATGATGGGATACATCGTAAAACCTTTGTAATAGACGAAAATGGTATTATAAGCCGCGTAATAGACAAGGTTAAAACCAAAGACCACGCAGCCCAAATTCTAGATTAACTATCTATTTCTAAGCTTGTATTTTTACAATTGAAAAGATGTTTACTTTTTATAATTTCGGAAACACCTGGTGGTAACATTTCTTCCCATCCATCTTCACCTTTTTCTATCATAGATAGTACTTCGCGTGAAAAGATATCCATGTTTTCTGGGTTGTAGTCTGTAATATCTACCACTTTGCCGTTGTATTTAAAGAATTTGTACAATTCTTTCATACGTGGGTGTACTTTAAGGTTTTCGCTATTGGTGTATTCTCCGGTTTCTGAGTCTTTCATTGGGTATAAATACACTTTTAAATCTTTAAAGAATAATTTACCAAATGCTTCTAAGATTCCACCACTTAGATGACGATAATACTTTTCATCAAATACATCTACCAAATTATTAACACCCATAGCAAGGCCCATTCGCATTTTTGTATATCTAGAGAAATATTCTACCAGTTTGTAGTACTCCTGAAAGTTTGAGATCATTACGGTATGCCCTAAAGAGCAGAGTAACCTTGCTCTATCCATAAAATCTTCTTCATCAATCTCCCCTTCAGCTCTAAGATTGGAAAGTGTAATTTCAAAAATAACTTCGGTTCTATCTTTTTCTACCTTGTTTTCGTTTAAGAACATTTCATAAGAACGTTCAAACATATCTATATTCACTTTCGTAACAGGTCTAAAGCTACCGCGAAGGGCTAAGATGTTTTTCTTATATAAAATTCGTGCAGGTAGCACATTATGTCCGTCTGGATTAAACATAACAGCATCTGTCATTCCATTTTTAATAAGCTGAAGACTCATTAATCTATTGTCAACATTTTTAAAACGCGGTCCAGAAAAATTAATGGTATCAATTTCAATCTTGTCTTTATCTATATGGTCATACAGATAACGCAACAGTTTATTGGGCTGGTCATACTTGTAAAAAGCCCCATAAATAAGGTTTACACCAAGAGTTCCTAGGGTTATTTGCTGTAATTGGGCATCGTTTTCATGAAAACGGATGTGTAAAGTAATTTCGTTATAGGGTTCTTTAGGGTCTATTTGGTATCGTATACCTACCCAACCATGTCCTTTGTATTTCTTAGCAAAATCTATAGTGGCAACAGTATTTGCGTACGAAAAGAATAATCTATTAGGGTGTTTATCGCGATTAATTCGTTCTTCTATTAATCTAAACTCATGCGAAAGCATTTTCTGTAACCTAGATTCGGTTACATATCTGCCGTCTTCTTCTATGCCATAGATGGCATCACTAAAGTCTTTATCGTAAGCAGACATCGTTTTAGCTATGGTACCTGAAGCACCCCCAGCTCTAAAAAAATTGCGCACTGTTTCTTGTCCAGCTCCAATTTCGGCAAACGTACCGTAAATATTCTCGTTTAGGTTAATTCGTAAGGCCTTACTTTTTATAGAGGGAATGTTCTCAAACTCCTTGTCTCCAATTATGGTTTCTGGCATAGCAGCGTTCTATTTTTTTATTTAACAAAGGTAGCAAATACAATAGGCAAACAAAAAAAATACCATTATTTTTGCTGTAATGAATTCAAAATTTACGGTTACATTTCTCGGCACCGGAACCTCACAAGGAATACCAGTAATAGGTAGCAATCACCCTGTTTGTAAAAGTACAGACCCTAAGGATAAACGCTTACGGGTTTCTGTTTTGTTACAATGGGACGAATTTTCATTTGTGATTGATTGTGGTCCAGATTTTAGACAGCAAATGTTACGCCAAAATGTTAATAAAGTTGATGGAATCCTCTTAACACACGAACACAGTGATCATACCGCTGGTTTAGACGATATCCGTCCGTTTAATTTTAGACAAGGCAATATGCCTTTTTATACTCATAAACGCGTATTTAAATCGTTACACGAGCGCTTTGCTTATATATTTGAAACTGTAAATAAATATCCTGGAGCTCCAAGTGTTGAAGAATTTGAAATTACAAAAGACAAAAACTTTACTATAGGAGGCAAGCAAGTAGTGCCAATTGAGGCTTACCACGATAAACTTCCTGTTTTAGGCTTTCGCATAGAAGGATTTACGTATTTAACAGATGTAAAGACGATGTCTGATTCTGAAATCGAAAAAGTGAAAGGCACTAAAGTATTGGTTGTTAATGCACTAAAAGAAGAACAACATTATTCGCATTTTAACCTCTCTGAAGCATTAGACTTTGTAGAAAAAGTAAAGCCAGAAATAACATATCTTACACATATTAGTCATTTAATGGGGTTTCATGAGGAAGTAGAAAAAAAACTTCCCAAAAATGTTCACTTGGCTTATGATACACTTACTATAACTATTTAATTATGAGAAATAAAATTTTTTTATACCTGTTTCTTTTTGCGCTACTCTTTATCATTTATCAATATATGAATGAAAAAAGCATTTTTGAATCTCAAGAAAATCGTATAGAAACACTTGAAGCAAAGGTTATGGCATCTAATGATTCTATTAATACGCTTCAGTATAAAATTAACGATTTAGATTATTTTACCTTACAAGGCAATGATAATGCAATGACTTATTTTGAAAAAATGGGTTATGAAGCTGCGCAGGTAGAGGCTATGGTTTCTGATCAGATTTACGATTACAATTTGCAAAAAGGCAACAATCCCCTTGTACCTTTTGACGGTATGAATGGAGACATGAAAATTAATAAACTGAAATTTTTAAATCACAAATGGATACTTGCAGACTATACCGATGGCAAATTTTGGGGTGAAATGATTTTAGAATATTCACTTAATCAAAATAACGATTTAGATTTAAAAACACTTGGTTCCTTTTTATACCCATCATATTAATTTGAAAATGCAAAAAGCCTAAATATTACTGCTTTTCCAGCCAGTTTTTAAACTCATAAAAGTTTTGTGGCGCAACTCCATGGCCAACTGGAAATTCTGAATACGTACAGGCTATATTCAAATTTTGAAGAAAAGGTTGTGTTTTTCTAGCCCAGTCTACAGGAATTACTTGATCTACACTTCCGTGGGAGCTATAGACCTTCAGCTTGCTAAAATCGTTATTTAAATAACCTTCTTTTAGTATAGCTTCATTTATATAACCGCTTAAGCCAATAACGTTTTTTACTTTTTCGGGATAACTAAGCGCTACTGCTAAACTTAAAATTGTACCCTGACTAAAGCCTAAGAGGGTAACAGAAGTAGCGTCTACTTTATACTTATCAACAATTTCATCTATACATTTAGAAACCAATTCTCTAGATTCTATAGCTTGTTCGTCATCGCTAAACTTACCTTGGCTATCGTTAAAATAAATATTGTACCAAGCGTTACCGTAGGGTTCTAGCTTAATTGGTGCCTTAAGTGCAATTATAACGTAGCTATCTGGCAATTCGCTAGCAAACGAAAACAAATCGTTTTCATCACTACCATAACCGTGAAGCATGATAATTACTGGTGGATTGTTTAAAGTATTTTTTGCAGGTCTGTAATTGTGTTCTAAAAGTAATGTTTGCTTTTCCATAGATTGCAAAAATAGAAAAGCTCAGCTTATTTATTAGTATAAATTAAATTCCTTTAAACCATTCTTGAAATTGCGCTCCAAGAACAGGCACAGGTTTCATTTCGGCTTGTACAGCACTAATTAAGCCCAAGATCCACAATACAAAGATTCCTGCTTGAACTACCCAACCGAGAATAGATATATCAATAAAACTTACTACTATGCTTAAAACAAGCCCAACACACATGATTCCTAAAGATTGACGTATGTGAAATGAACCTAATGTAGATTTATTGTTGTTGTTCATAATATATGCTACAACTAAACCAATTATAGTGATATAGGCAATGATAGCAACTGTTTTACTATTGTCTGTAGTAGTTTCCATAAGTGTAAAATTTAGATTAGTAAATATTATAAGTTAAATATAATCAATACTTTAATTTAAAAAAGTAAACCATTGTTGAAATTTTTCACTAAAAAAAGGAATTCCCTTTTTTTGGTTAAAAAAAGCCATCGCCCAACAATACAACCATACCAATACACAGCAAAGCCACATGATATCGCCAGCAGTTATATTTATTTGCGATTGTACAACTAAGGCTGCAATAAACAAAAGAGTAAGGCCGAACATATTTTTTATATGCCAGGTTGCAAATTCGTGGTTTTCGTCTTTATTTATAAAAAAAGCAATCATAAATCCTACAAATGGAGCGTAGGCAATGAGTGCATTTGTTTTTCCTGCGGGTGTATTCTTCATTATTTATTGAGTAGCAGTTGGTTGTTTGCTATAATTCCGTATGGTTTTCCTTTTAATTTTTTTGAAAGTAAAGCGCTATTCTTTGAAGTAGAAACAATATCCTTTTCAGTGAATGTCCATGCTGTTTCTGGATTAAAGAGTGTAAAATCTGCAATTGATCCTTCTTCAATTTTTTCTGAAGCTATATTAAACGATGTTTTTAAACTTGTTAATGAATTAACCGCTGCTTCAAAGCCAATTAGGGAGTTTACAACCCCAAAAGAAGCTTCTAGTCCTGTGCTTCCAAAGAGTGCGTGGTCAAATTCTATTTTTTTATGCTCAATATCTATAGGGTTATGATCGCTAGTAATACCGTCTATAGTACCATCTTTTAGGCCTTTTATAAGTGCTTTAGCATCTTCTTTTGTGCGTAAAGGCGGCAGTAGTTTATAATTAGCATCAAACTCTTCTAAGACGTCATCTGTTAAGAAAACATTGAAAATAGCAACACTACAGGAAACATTAAGTCCTTTTTTCTTAGCGTCTTTAATTAACTCAACAGATTTTTTAGTAGAAATAGTAGGTATGTGTAGTTTACCGCCTGTATATTCTAAGATGTATAAATCTCTAATAATCTGAAGTTCTTCTGAAAGAGCAGGAATTCCTTTTAATCCCAGACGTGTACTATTTGCTTCCTCGTTTACCATTCCGTTTCTGGCTACAGATTTTTCAAATGGAAATGACTGTACTAATCCGTTAAAATTTTGAGTGTATTGAAGTGCAATTTTAAGCAAGTTTGCATTTGCGATAGGATTTTTATAATCGTAAAACGCAAGGGCACCTTCGCTTTGCATATCGTATAACTCTGCTAGGTCTACACCTTTGCTCGCTACAGTAAGCGCGCCAATAGGGTAGAGGCTTACAATATTTTTTTCGGCTTTTGCTTTTAGAAACTTAACGTGACCTTTGCTGTCTGTTACCGGAAAGCTATTTGCATTTACTGCAACACTTGTAAAACCGCTATGAGCAGCTGTTTTTAAACCATTGTCTATGGTTTCGCGTTCTTCAAAACCCGGTTCGCCAAAAGATACACTACTGTCAAACCAGCCTTGAGAAATATGGAGGTTGTCTAAAGATATTTCCTTTGTTTTTTCCGAAGTAGGAATACTAGCAGCAATTTTTAAAATTTTACCGTTTTCTATTAAAACATCACGTTTCTTTAAGTGATGCTTGCTGGAAGCATCTACTATAGTGGCAGATTTTAGTAATATCTTCATTTGTAGAATTTTAAGATAAGCATTTCAAAAAGTAAAAAGAGCAATGCAAAAATAACAAACCATTTCCAAAAACTGTTTATTGCATTAGCTTCTGTTATAGAATCAAAAAGATCATTTACACTGTTGTAAACGGCAATACCTTCCCATTCTTCAGGATTAAGGTACTGTAAATTACTTTCGCTACGGGTGTAATTATAACTTATATTCTCTAGGAATTCTGTGTCTCTTGTAATCTGGTAATTATTTGCTACGCTTGGTTCTTCAGTTGTAGTTAGCGATACATAGTTTGCTTTAGTTTGCTGAAGTGGGATAAACTGAACCGTTTCATCTTTTATTGTAAGTATTTCATCTGGGTTCAACTTAACAGGCACTGCAATTGTGTTTTGCTCACCAATGGTATAATACAATCGTGCTAAGTCTAAACTCTGAAGCGCCATATTGTAGATAGTAGGTACAACTAAAGGTGAATTCTGAAAATTTGAATTGTCTTTATTTATAGCCGAAGTAAATAAATAGGTTTTGTTATTTTGAAGTAAAAACGGTTTACTGTCTTCATAAGCTAAGGCAGGCGTTGCGTTTGAAGTTATTTCATAAAAAGTATTAACCTTGGGGTATTGAAAATTAGCAGTTTCCTTTTCAAAAACATCGTTGAATAAGGGGTGTGAAAATACAATCTTTGCAATTTTTTTCTCTTGGGTTTTTTCTTCAGCAATACTACCCATATTCATAGTTAACAACATATTGTTATAAGTTGTTAAGCTCGCTTCTGAAGCCGGAATAACTAAAATGCTTCCGCCATTATCACTAAAAGATTTTAAGGCAGTAGTTAGGGAAGCTGGCACTTCTTTTAATTCGTTTAAAACAATAAAATTCTGTTCTGGAATTTCGTTGTAATTAAGTGTTTTAAAAGTTTGTTGTGTAAATTGAAATTCCTCCTTTTCAAAAAGGCGCTGTAAAAAGCTGCCATCAGCTTCATTTATAGCTAAGACCTTTATCTTTCCAGGTTTATTAATGCTAAAGTACATAGCGTTATCAAAGCTAAGATTAGGGTCGTTAAGCTCTAGTTTACCATTAAAAGCTTCGGTGTTATCTATATCAAAAGTAACCGTGGCTTGGGGATTATTAGTGAAGTTTACAGCAGTTTTAGCAATTAATTTGTCGTTGTTATACAAAGAGATAGGTGCTTCAGAAATATTGTTTTTCCCTTCTGTTTGCTGAAGGTTAGAAACAACTACTTTAAGTTGTGTGATAGAAGCATTTTTTGAAGCGATATACACACTGTCTATCGCTAAATTTGAGGTGTGTAGCGGTTTTAAGTGTACAGCGTCTATAATAACATCATCCGTTAGGGTAGGGAACTCTTCTTTTTGTTGAAAATCTGATAGGTAAATCAATCGTTTTAAAACGTCTTTTTCATTGGAGAAAAGTTGGTTTGCTTTCAGTAAAACTTGCTTAGGTGTTAACTGATTTTGTGAATAACCAATTGCAAACACTTCATTTTTAAAGTCTTGAGGTGCTGTGTTTTTTCTTTCAGAATTATTTGTAAACCAGCTAAACTTATCTTCGCCAGTAGTTTTTTCGAATAAATCTTGTAAAGTGCGTTCTAAGACAGGGCCGTTAGCTCCTTTGGCCTGCATACTAAACGAATTGTCTATATAAACAACTGTTTCTTTCTTAGTGTTTAAAGCGGTTTTTGAAGCAAAAAACGGTTGTGCAAACGCTAGTATTATACACGCTAATGCCAATAAACGCATTAAAAGTGTGAGCCATTTTTTTAATTGCGAACTCTTACGGGTTTGTATGTTTACCTTTTTGAGAAAAGCAACATTGGTAAAGTTTATTTTTTGAAAACGCCTAAGTTGAAAAAGATGAATAAATATAGGTATTAACAGCAGGAAAAGGGCGTAAAGAATTTCTGGGTTTTTGAACTGCATTCCTATAAATATTGTTCAAAGATAGAAAATGGAATGTAAATAACAATTTAAAGGTCTCCTAAATAATAGGCTAAGTACAATTTAATTTTTTTACATTAAATTTAAAAGTGGTTCCTTCACCAACTGTAGAAAAGACTTCTATATTGCCATCTAGTCTATTTACCAGCTTTTTAACGGTAGAAAGGCCAATACCATTCCCTTTATTACCATTCCTGTCTAATACGCCTGTAGTAACAAATAGATCAAAGATATTTTCTAATTTATCTTTTGGTATTCCCATACCGTTATCTGCAATTACAAAGTGATAATAACCATTTTCTTCAACACACTTGATATCAATTTTTATTTTTTCCTTATCGTTATACTTTAAGCTATTAGTAACTAAGTTTAAGATAATTTGTCCGAGTGCAACTTTATTGGCCTGCATCTCAATATTGTCATCAGGAAGGTTTATTTCGCAATCAACGTTTATATTTAAAAGTTCTATGATGTCTTCTAAAAGATCATGACTATCAAATCTTTCACTGTTTAAAGAGGCGGTTTTTTCGGTTTCGTAATGCTCTAAAAGCCCTGTTATATAGTCGCTTAAGGTAAATGAAGATTGTTTTATATAATCTAAGTATACTTTGCCTTGATCATCTAGAAATTGCCCGTATTTTGAACGCAATATATCTGAAGTGATTATCATATTAGCCAAAGGCATTTTCATATCGTGAGATACTACACCAGCAAAGTTTTTTAGTTCTTCATTCCGTTCTTTTAATTCTCTTTGTACAGTTAATAAAATTCTATTGCGTTTTCGGGCTTCAAATAAGTTTACAACTTGATAAGCCATAGACTTTAAGGCTTTTTTTTGGGCTTTTGTGAGTGTTTTTGGTTTTGTATCAAAAACACAAAGTGTTCCCAATGGGTATCCTTCAGGGTTTACCAAACGTACACCTGCATAAAAGATGGCATTCATTTTAGCGACTAAAGGATTGTCTTTAAAACGAGGGTCTTGTCTGGCGTCTTCAACAATAAAAAGATTGCTTTCCTCTAAAATAGCATGAGCACAAAAGGAAGAATTTCTAGGCGATTCTGTAAGAGAAATACCGTAGTGCGATTTTAAAAATGTACGATCGGCATCTACTAATGTTACCAATGAAATAGGAACATCACAAATTGTACTGATTAAGGAAGTAATATTATCAAAATCCTTTTCAGGTAGTGTATCCAATAAATTATATGAATAGAGGGCATCTAAACGTTGTTGCTCATCTATGGGGGTTTTTGGCTCAATCAATATATCGTAATCTTTCGTTATTAGACTCTGTAATTAACAATATGTTACAAGTATAACTGTAAATATACAATATTTTAAAGGGATAAATTGTGTTAAAAAGCAGTAGAAAAATAGTTGCTAATTACTCAAAAACCTTCAAAAACTCCTAGACCAAAAAGCGCAAAATCATATTTAACGGGATCTGCGGCGTCCATTTTTCGCAAGGAGTTGTCTAATTCTTGCAGTGCTTTGCCGTCGTTTTGTTTTCGTTTTAGCAGCTTTAACTTTCTAGCTACATTGCCACTATGCACATCTAAAGGGCAAGATAATTGAGAAGGGGAAATGCTTTTCCAAATTCCGAAATCTACACCAGCAGTATCATTCCTAACCATCCACCGTAGAAACATATTTATTCGTTTAGCGGCAGAATTTTTTAAAGGGTCACTTATGTGTTTTTGAGTGCGTAGTGGGTGTGGTAATTCAAAAAAGGTTTTTTTAAAGTGATGAATAGCCTCTTGTAGCGTATTGTCTTGAGAATTTACAGCAAATACCTGTTCCAAGCCACTGTGGTTTATGTATATATTTTGAAGCGCTTTTATAAAGTAAGTTAAATCTTGACTGTTAAATGTGCGATGTACAAAATTTGAAAATAGATGCTCATTGTCTTCAGTATAATTCATTACAAAATCATAAGGCGAATTCCCCATTAGATTCATAAGCTTAGTACCGTTGTTTATAATACTTTTTCTATTTCCCCAAGCGATAGTTGCAACTAAAAAACCAGCTATTTCAATGTCTTCCTTTATGCTAAAGGCATGCGGAATTTGAATAGGATCGGTTTCAATAAATTTTGGTTGGTTGTAAGCGTAAACCTTTTCGTCTAAAAACGATTTTAATTCGGCTTTATTCATTTAATGACTTATAATTTTCCCATCTTGCATTACTAGTTTTCTGTCGGCCATATTTGCTAGTTCCTCGTTGTGAGTAACAATTACAAAGGTCTGTCCAAATTCGTCGCGCAATTTAAAAAATAGATTGTGAAGATTTTCAGCACTTTCGGTATCTAAGTTTCCGCTAGGTTCATCGGCTAGTATTATTGCAGGATTGTTAATTAATGCACGTGCCACTGCAACCCGTTGTTGTTCGCCACCAGATAACTCGTTGGGCTTGTGATCTTCTCTGTGCGAAAGCCCTAAAAAGCTCAAGAGTTCTTTAGCTCTTTTTATGGCTTCGGTTTTAGGGGTGTTTTTTATAAATGCCGGAATACACACGTTTTCAATTGCGGTAAATTCTGGAAGTAATTGATGAAATTGAAAAATAAAACCCAGGTTTTCATTTCTAAACTGAGCTAATTTTTTCCCTGAAAGCGAGCCAATGTTAACACCGTTTATAGTTAATTTACTTTCAGCAGTATTAAAAGCATCTAAAGTACCTAAAATTTGAAGTAATGTTGTTTTTCCAGCTCCTGAAGCCCCTACAATAGAAACAATTTCACTTTTTTTTATATGAAGATCAACACCTTTTAAAACATGTAAGTTTTCATAGTGTTTGTGTATATTTTGGGCTTCAATCATAGTCAAAATTTAAAATGTGAAAGTACTATTTATAGCGCTATAATGCAATCCAATTGAATATATTGTTTTATTTCAACTTATCGGTTTACTTTTGGGGTTTAAAATCTAAAAGACAAAAATAAATGAGTTCATATAGATATTTTGAAGAATACGACCAAGATGTAACCGAAGACTTAATTGGTAATTACAATAAAGTATTAAATAATATAGGCGAAGACGCTACTCGTGAGGGCTTGCTTAAAACTCCAGAAAGAGCGGCAAAAGCGATACAGTTTTTAACTTCTGGAAACTGTCAAGATCCAGCGGAAATCTTAAAAAGTGCCATGTTCGCAGAATCATATAACGATATGGTAATTATTAAAGATATTGAGCTTTATTCACTTTGTGAACATCATATATTACCGTTCTTTGGCAAAGCACATATTGCTTATATTCCTAATGGGCATATAGTTGGTCTTAGTAAAATACCTAGAGTGGTAGATGTGTTTGCAAGAAGATTGCAAGTTCAAGAAAGACTTACACACGACATATTAGAGTGTATTAATGATACATTAAAGCCTAAAGGTGTTGCCGTTGTAATAGAAGCTTCACATATGTGTATGATGATGCGTGGGGTACAAAAACAAAACAGTGTAACAACAACTTCTGGTTTTAGAGGACAATTTGAAGCTATAGAAACACGTAATGAATTTTTAAAACTGATAAGTAGCGATCTTGGTTAAAACGTATTTTTAGCAGAAAATTATTTTTGGAATGTTTTTTGATTTAATTATATTGAAAACTAATAGATTAAATTATGAAAAACGAAAAATATAAAATACTCCGTACTGGTATTATATACGATTTAATAGGTATGCTTACAATACTAATACCTGTTGTAGGGCCTTTTTTAGATATTATTTGGGCTCCAATTGCTGCCAAAAAAATGTCTACTATGTACAAAGGTAATGAAGGTAAAATAGCTTCTGCAATTGTATTTCTTGAAGAAGTATTACCATTTACAGACGTAGTACCCACCTTTACTTTAATGTGGCTTTACACTTTTGTCTGGAAAAAACAGCCTACACCACAAACTATAGAAGTTCAAATATCTGAATAATAAAACACCCCAAATGAATTAATCACTTGGGGTGTTTATACTATAAAGTAGAATTTTAAAAGGCCTATTTTTTTAGCAAAAATCCTAGCCCCATACTGCGAAGCATTTTCTTTTCGAAGTTCCAGAAAAATTCAAACTGACCAAATACCCATCCAAAAAAGACTAAGAGTACTTGATATACTGGAAGTATAATTAATATTCTAAAAGGCCAGTAAATATACCAACCCATTTCTCGTGTTATTTCAAAAAAATCTGTGATGGGGGCTGCAAGCTTAGCTGCAGAACTACCTGTAATGGCAAAAACCAGAAAAACTATCGCTAGCTGACTGTTACTTTTTATATCCCACCTTTCTTTAAGTTTCTTCAATTTCTGCTGCCAATAAATTTTTGATTGAATTTTTTCTTAAAAAACTCAAAGTAATTGTAGAGTAGGTAATTTACCTCATAGCCATAATCTACTGTAGGGTCGTAATTAATTTGTTCGGTATATAAATTTGGAGAATAATTATTGGGATGTAAAACCCTAGAGTTGTATTCTGTAACAAACTGTATGTTAGAAGCTTCTAGTTTTGCTTGCCCGTAAAAACCACGTGGTGGTTGAGAGGCTAACCAGCTGTCAAAACCAGGTTCTACAATTATAATTTGATATTCAAGGCTGTCGTTTGCAATGCGAATAGTATCTTTTTCTGTTGTAGTTGCCGTTCCATTATTTAGAGTGGTAGATCCTGTTCCGCAGCTATAGCACAGAAAAGATAAGATTGCAATTAGAAGAATATTTTTCATATAATTGATTTTTGCAAAGTTACAAAATGTAAAACGAAGCTCATTGCTTTTAACTTTCAATTAAAAAAAAACCGTCCTTTTATTATAAAAGGACGGTGTGATTATAAAATTTAAATTATGGATTATTTTCCAAAGAAATTACCTAATAGTCCACCAAGACCACCTTTACTCTTATCACCGCCCATAACCATACCGGCTATATCGTCAATAACACTACCGTCGCCATCTGCGTCTAAAAGAGTTTCAATTAGTGATCTGTCGTGATTTGTGTTTTCACCCATCACAGAACCTAAAAGGTCACCAATGCCGCTTTCGCCTACATTATCTTTTCTTTTTTGACTCCCTAGAACACTCATAAGTATAGGAGCGGCCATTTGTATAATTTGTGCAACAGAGCCAGAATCAACGCCACTCACTTTACTAATGCCTTGTTCTACATTTTGTTTACTACCACCAAGAACATGGCTTAGTATACCAGCACCATCACTCATAAGAGAGCTGTCTGTACTACCACCACCTAGTAAGCCGCCTAGCTGGTTTAAAATTGAACCATCATGACGATTATCGTCTAATGCGTTGTTTAAGCTTTTTGCACCTTCTGGGGTTTGAGAGTTTTTTTGCATTGCTCCCAAAATTACTGGTAAAGCCATACTTAATACCTTTGCGGTATTATCTGTTGATTGTCCCGTTTGTGCACTTGCGCCGTTTATGAGTTGCTTACCCATATCACTGCTTAATAAATCTAAAATTGAAGCCATTTTTGTATTAATTTAATATTAGAGCAACAAGATAAATAAAAATACTAGGCTTTTACCATTAATTTGATAATTTGTTCGGCTAATTCGGTGCCTATTCTATCTTGGGCTTCATTAGTGGCTGCACCTATGTGTGGTGTTAATGAAATTTTATCGTTCATAAGTACTTTTAAAGAAGGCTTAGGTTCATCTTCAAATACATCTAAAGCTGCAAAAGATACTTTGCCACTTTCTATACCTTCTAACAAGGCTTTTTCATTGAGAACTCCACCGCGAGCAGCATTAATAATACCTACACCATCTTTCATTTGCGAGATTTCATCGTTATTTATAATATACCCATTTTGTGAAGGTACGTGTAGTGAAATAAAATCACTGTGTTTTATTAATTCTGAAACGGGTTCTGTTTTTATTTTTAAAACCACTTTTTGCCCGTCATAAAAATCTAGCGTTATATCTGCTTCGCCTACTTGCTGATCGCTTGCAATTACTTTCATACCGCAACCCAATGCAATTTTAGCTACTTCACGACCAATTCGTCCAAAGCCAATAATCCCTATTGTTTTACCGCGTAATTCGCGCCCACCACCGTAATTTTTCTTTAATTCTTTAAAGCGTGTATCGCCTTCTAAAGGCATGTTTCTATTTGAGTCGTGTAAAAAGCGTACTCCTCCAAACAAATGTGCAAACACTAGTTCTGCAACAGACGAGGAAGAAGCTGCTGGTGTATTTATAACATGGATGTCTTTTTGGCGCGCATAACTTACATCTATATTATCCATTCCCACACCGCCACGACCTATTATTTTTAGAGTAGGGCAGTTGTCTATAATGTCTTTTCGCACTTTGGTAGCACTGCGTACCAATAATACTTCAACTTTATGCTCGTTGATGTAATTTTGAAGTTGTTCTTGTGCTACTTGCACTGTTAATACTTCAAAACCTGCATCTTCTAAAGCTGTAATTCCACTTTTTGAAATTCCGTCGTTTGCTAATACTTTCATGTCTTTTTCCGTGAAGGGATATCTTTTAATTAAAATTGTATTTATTAAATAAGGGTTTTTATGCGTTCTTTTCTAGTGTTTGCATAACATCTACCAAAACCTGAACACTTTCTAGTGGTAGTGCATTGTACATAGAAGCTCTGTAGCCACCAACACTTCTATGACCATTAAGACCATTAATGCCAGCTTGTTTTAGTAGATCGTCAAAGTTTGCTTTTAAAGCTTCATCTGTTAAGTTGAAGGTAGCATTCATTTTAGAACGATCTTCTTTATTCGTTACAAAACCTTTAAATAGTGGGTTTTTGTCTATTTCTGAATATAGTAATTCGGCCTTTTCAGTATTTACTTTTTCAATAGCTGATACACCGCCTACATCTTTTAACCACTGCAAGGTTAACATAGAAACATATACTGGAAACACTGCAGGAGTGTTAAACATGCTGTCTTTATCAATATGAATTTTATAATCTAGCATAGAAGGAATTTGGCGAGTGACTTTGCTTAAAATATCTTCTTTTATTACAACTAAAGTAGTTCCAGCTGGTCCCATGTTTTTTTGAGCTCCAGCATATATTAAACTGAATTTAGAAAAGTCTAACTGGCGCGAAAATATATCGCTACTCATATCGCAAACTAAAGGTACTTTTGTATCTGGAAAATGTTGTAATTGAGTTCCAAAAATAGTGTTGTTACTAGTACAGTGAAAATAATCTGCATCCTCAGGAATATTATAGGCTTTTGGGATAAAACTAAAGTTATCGCTTTTTGAAGAAGCAACTTCAACAGTAGCACCCATTAATTTGGCTTCTTTTATAGCTTTGTCGCTCCAAGTACCCGTATTTAAGTAAGCAGCTTTATTCTCTAATAGATTGTATGCAGTCATCAAAAACTGAAGACTAGCACCTCCTTGTAGAAATAAGGCTTTATATCCCTTATTTTGAAGTCCTAAATGCTCTAAAGCTAAGCTTCTGGCATTTTCCATAACTTCTACAAAGTCTTTACTCCTATGGGAAATTTCTATTAATGAAAGGTTCGAATTGTTGAAATTTACTACTGCTTCGGCAGATTTCTGAAGAACAGATTGTGGTAAAATGCAGGGACCTGCACTAAAGTTGTGTTTTTTCATTTCGGGAAAATTTATACTACAAAGATGTGAATAATGTCGCTAAAATTCTGGTATTTATAAATATTTTATGACTGAAGTTTCAACAGGAAATTAACAGTATCTACGCCATCTGCATAATCCCATAATTCTGGGTTTTGTGCTTTTCCAAAAGAGATTTCATTTTTTAATCCACTAGTAGAAACGATACATTGTATATTTTCTTTTTCAAGCTCTAGTTGTTGCTTAAGATTTTCAAGAGAGCTGTATTTTTCGTAAAAAACAACCGAAATAGGAGAGGAGAAGCCTTTGTCTTCTTTTAACAGCATAAACTCATTGTCTAATAACGGGAAGCTATCCATTAAATAAACAGCCTTGTTGTAATCGTAATTGTTAATGTATTTATGATTGTTTATAATCTCTTTCCAGCTAAACATAGCATTAAAAAAAGGTTCGAAGTCGTAATTCTCTGGAAGGTATATTTTTGAAACATTGCGACAACCAAGGCCAAAATACCTAAATATATCATTAGCCAAAGATTTAAGTTCTTCTTCGGTTTCATTACCGTTGAGAACGGCAACAGAGTTTCTGTTTTTACGGATTATATTGGGGTATTTGCTGAAATAATAATCAAAATAACGAGCAGTATTATTACTTCCTGTAGCTATTACAGCATCAAAAATTGTTACCCTTCCTTCGGTAAAGCTAATATAATCTTTAAAGGCTGGCTCTATCGCTATTAATTGATTTGCGATAAAAGGCAAAAGCGTTTTGTCTGTTGAAGAAAGTTTTGCCAACACTTTGTTTCCGCTTAGTAAAACTGAAAGAAAATCGTGAAATCCAACCAACGGAATATTTCCAGCCATTATTATAGCTACGGTTTTTGGTTTGGTATCTTCAATAGTATAGTTTGAAACCCATTTTGCTAAATTGTCTTCAGAAAGTGCTTCTGCCCAGCTATTTATACTAAACCATATATTTTCTGAAGTAAACCATCCGTTCTCAGCTTCAGCTAAACGGAATGTTTTCTCTACTTCTTCATTCTCTTTTTCAGAAGTAATTTCTTTTAAAAATTTTCCCAGAGCGGTAAAAGCGTAAATTCTTTGTTTTAATTGCATACTTAGTTTGGAGTTGCGATTGTTAGGAGTTAACTTTGCACAAAGTTAGAAAAAGTAAATCCCATGGCAATTATAATAACAGACGAATGTATAAACTGTGGTGCTTGTGAACCCGAGTGCCCAAATACAGCCATCTACGAAGGTGCTGATGATTGGCGTTATGCAGATGGAACAGATTTAGAAGGCAAAGTAGTGCTTCCTAATGGTAAAGAAGTAAATGCAAGTGACGCACAAGAGCCAGTAAGCGACGAAATCTATTTTATAGTAGCAGATAAATGTACAGAGTGTAAAGGTTTTCACGACGAACCCCAATGTGCGGCTGTATGTCCTGTGGACTGCTGTGTGCCAGATGACGACCACGTAGAGACAGAAGAAGAACTATTGGCTAAGCAATCTTTTATGCATAAAGAGTAATACGCTTAATGCTTATACTAAAAACGCCCTTTAAACATATGTCTAAAGGGCGTTTTTTTATTAGAAAGTAAAAATTTACTAGTCTTCTGAAGAATTTAATTCAGCTTTTGCTTTATTGACATTCTTCTTTTCAAGAGTTTTTATATCTGCTTTAACATCAGCTTTTTTAGTATTGTACTCTGCTTTCTTTTTCTCTACTAATTCCGCATTCTTTTTGTCTGAAGCTTCGCGCTCTGCATCTTTCATCGCTTTCTTTTGTGAAATTGTAGCTTCATCAGATTTAGTATTCATCTCACTTTTTACTTCTGCTTTAGTAGCATCCATTTTAACTGCAGATTCTACTGTAGCAGCTTCCTGAATAGATTTAGCTTCTTGTGCTTGTATTGCAGTAACAGATAAAACAGCTACTGCTAAACTTAAAATTAGTTTTTTCATAATGTATTGGATATTTAAGGTTTAGGACGTAAAGTTAAACTTATAAATGTTAAAAAACATTAAAATTATTATAAATTATTTAAGTTTTTTTTTCTTAAAAGCAATTTAAACCATTTGTTGAAAGTCTAAAATGAAGCTGTATATTTGCAGCTTCTTAAATGAAAACTGGGTGTAAAACTCGTGTACTCATAAAATTTATACTAAATGAAAGCAGGTATTGTAGGATTGCCAAATGTTGGAAAATCCACTCTTTTTAATTGTTTAAGCAACGCAAAAGCACAAAGTGCTAATTTCCCGTTTTGTACTATAGAACCAAATATTGGGGTTGTAAATGTTCCAGATCCTAGATTATTAAAATTAGAAGAGCTGGTAAACCCAGAGCGTGTTCTTCCTGCAACTGTAGAAATAGTTGATATTGCTGGTCTTGTAAAAGGAGCTAGTAAAGGTGAAGGCTTAGGAAACCAGTTTTTAAGTAATATACGCGAAACAGACGCTATACTTCACGTGCTTCGTTGTTTTGATAACGATAATATTGTACACGTAGATGGTAATGTAAACCCTATTCGCGATAAAGAAACAATAGATATAGAGCTTCAGTTAAAAGATTTAGAAACTGTAGACAAGAAATTAGAAAAGGTGAAGCGTGCAGCACGCACCGGAAATAAAGAGGCTCAAAAAGAAGAAGCAGCTTTGCTTAAAGTGAAAGCTGGTTTAGAGGCTGGTGTTTCTGTTCGCGCTATAGATTTATCTGAAGAAGAAAGAGAAGAATATATAGAAAACTCTCAGTTTATTACAGATAAGCCTGTGTTATACGTTTGTAATGTAGATGAAGGTTCTGCTGCTACAGGAAATGCTTATGTAGACAAAGTAAAAGAAGCAGTTGCTAGTGAAAATGCAGAGGTATTAGTGCTTGCCGTTGGTACCGAAGCAGATATTACAGAACTAGAGACTTTTGAAGAACGCCAAATGTTTTTGGAAGATTTAGGACTAGAAGAAGCAGGTTCTGCTAAGCTTATTAGAAGCGCTTACAAACTACTAAACCTTCAAACCTATTTCACAGCAGGTGTAAAGGAAGTACGCGCTTGGACCATACCTGTTGGCGCTACGGCACCTCAAGCAGCAGGTGTTATACACACAGACTTTGAAAAAGGATTTATACGTGCCGAAGTTATTAGATACGATGATTTTGTAACTTTTGGCAGCGAAGCTAAGGTAAAAGAAGCCGGAAAAATGGGAGTAGAAGGAAAGGAATACATAGTAAAAGATGGCGATGTGATGCATTTCCGTTTTAATGTATAACCCCCTTTTTTTATAGTTTACTGCAAACCGTATCTTAAATTGTATTTTTTAAGATACGGTTTGCGATTTTTTATAGCTTAAATCTTTTAAATAGCGTTAAATTGTTATCACAGCTAATTTACTAACAATTAAAAGTTGTTTATTGTTAATTACTTTCTAAGCTATTGGTTTCACAAGTGCTCACGTATATTTATATTAGCAACCCTACACTAAAATCGCTATGGCAGAAACGCAATATACCGAAGATAATATACGCTCGCTAGACTGGAAAGAACACATCCGGATGCGCCCTGGTATGTATATAGGGAAACTTGGCGACGGTTCTTCTCCAGATGACGGTATCTATATTCTTCTAAAAGAGGTCTTAGACAACAGTATAGATGAGTTTGTAATGGGTACCGGAAAAACCATTGAGGTACGCATAAAAGACAAAGAAGTGAAAGTTCGCGACTTTGGTCGTGGTATTCCACTTGGGAAAGTGATAGATGTTGTTTCAAAAATGAATACTGGAGGTAAGTACGACAGTCGTGCCTTTAAAAAATCTGTGGGATTAAATGGTGTTGGTACCAAAGCAGTAAATGCACTTTCTTCATTCTTTAAAGTAGAATCTGTTCGCGACAATCAGTTAAAAGCAGCTAGCTTTTCTTTAGGAGAACTTACCGATGATGCAAAAATTGAAGAAACTTCAAGACGCAAAGGAACCAAGGTTGTTTTTGTTCCAGATGAAACTATTTTTAAAAACTTTAAATACCGTAACGAGTATGTAGAGAAAATGCTGAAAAATTACGTCTACCTAAATCCAGGTTTGACGATAGATTTTAACGGCGAAAAGTTTTATTCTGAAAATGGACTAAAAGACTTATTGCAGGAAACCATTTCTGACGAAGATATGGCTTACCCAATTATTCATCTTAGAGGAGAAGATATAGAAGTTGCAATAACACACAGTAAAACTCAATACAGCGAAGAATACCACAGTTTTGTAAACGGGCAGAATACAACACAAGGAGGAACACATTTAGCAGCATTTCGCGAAGCATTGGTAAAAACACTACGCGAATTTTACAATAAAAACTACGACGCTAGCGATGTTCGAAAATCTGTAGTTTCGGCTATAAGCATAAAAGTGATGGAGCCTGTTTTTGAGAGTCAGACAAAAACCAAACTGGGTTCTACCGATATGGGAGGTGACCTGCCTACCGTTCGTACTTTTATAAACGATTTTATAAAAACGCAATTAGACAATTTTTTACATAAAAATCCTGAAACGGCAGATGCTATTCAGCGTAAAATAGTTCAGGCAGAGCGAGAGCGTAAAGAGCTAAGCGGTATTAGAAAGCTTGCAAAAGACCGCGCTAAAAAGGCAAACCTTCACAATAAAAAATTACGCGATTGCCGCGTGCATTTAGGAGATATTAAAAATGAACGCAATCTAGAATCTACCCTTTTTATAACAGAGGGTGATTCTGCAAGTGGAAGTATCACTAAAAGTCGTGATGTAAACACTCAAGCTGTTTTTTCATTGCGTGGAAAACCGTTGAACACTTACGGAATGACAAAAAAGATTGTCTACGAAAACGAAGAATTCAACCTACTGCAAGCCGCATTGAATATTGAAGATTCTATGGAAGATTTGCGATACAACAACATAGTAATCGCAACAGATGCCGATGTAGATGGAATGCACATTAGGTTGCTTTTAATAACGTTTTTCCTTCAGTTTTTCCCAGAATTAATTAAAGAAGGGCATTTGTACATTTTGCAAACGCCTCTGTTTAGAGTTCGAAATAAAAAAGAAACCATTTATTGTTATTCAGAAGACGAAAGAGTAAACGCTATAGAAAAGCTAAAACCAAAACCCGAAATCACCCGATTTAAAGGGTTGGGTGAAATTTCGCCAGACGAATTTGTACATTTTATAGGTAATGATATCCGTTTAGACCCTGTAATGCTAGATAAATCTATGAGTATTGAGGAGCTATTGTCGTTTTATATGGGTAAAAACACCCCAGATAGACAAGAGTTTATTATAGATAACTTGAAGGTGGAGCTGGATAGAGTGGAAGAGTAGGCATTAGGTAATTAGTTGGCAATAGGTATTTGCCTTACCTCATTTTAAGGAAAATGTTTAAATAAATTTGATAAAAAGAATTACTAATATTATTTAAATGATAATTAAATTGTTTCTAAAAGCGAAACATTGGCAGATTTTCATACTGATGTTCGGAGCGCCAATCTTATTTAGTTTTATAAATTTAAATAGTATTATTAACCCTATAAATACGATAATATCTATAGATGTTTTTATCTCTATGATTCTATTTATGGGTTGGTTTTATTCGATTGGGGTTGGTTTGCATAAATTACTCCCAAAGGAGGTAGATTTAAACCTTAATAAGTTTAAATTTTTTATATTTTTTCCATTAATATATATAATGATTTTAATACTATGGAGACCATTAAATGAATTAATTAAAATTGATTTTGGACTAACAATACCATTTCATTTATTTTCAATGTTTTGTATGTTTTATGTAATGTATTTTTGTTCAAAAACAATTAAATCTATTGAAATGAATAAAGAAGTAACTTTTTCTGATTATTCAAGTGAATTTTTTCTTTTTTGGTTTTATATAATTGGAATTTGGATTTTACAGCCTAAAATCAATAAAATTTATTCTGAAAAAATAATTAGTACAATTAACTTTGAAACGGAAGTCTAAAACCTGAAACTAGGAACTATAACAAATGAGTGACGATCTCGACACTAACGAAGAGCAAAAAAACGAAGGTCCAGATTATTTGGGCGTAAACGACGATACATCTACAGATACCATTAAAAAGGTAACGGGTATGTACCGCGACTGGTTTTTAGATTACGCTAGTTATGTAATCTTAGAACGTGCCGTTCCCGCTATTGAGGACGGCTTTAAACCAGTACAACGCCGTATTATGCAGTCTATGAAAGATCTAGACGATGGGCGTTATAACAAAGTTGCAAATATAGTAGGGCATACTATGCAGTATCACCCACACGGGGATGCGAGTATAGCCGATGCAATGGTGCAAATAGGCCAGAAAGATTTATTGATAGACACCCAAGGAAACTGGGGTAATATACTTACTGGCGATAGTGCTGCAGCTTCGCGATATATAGAAGCTCGACTTTCAAAATTTGCTTTAGACGTTGTTTACAACCCAAAAGTTACAAACTGGCAGTCTTCTTATGACGGTCGTAGAAAAGAGCCTATCAATCTTCCCGTTAAGTTTCCTTTGCTTTTAAACCAAGGCGGGGAAGGTATTGCAGTAGGACTTTCCACAAAAATACTTCCACATAACTTTATAGAGCTTATAGATGCGTCTATAAAGCATTTGCAGGGTAAAAGGTTCCAGATTTATCCAGACTTCCCAACAGGAGGTATAATGGATGTTACCAATTATAACGATGGTTTACGTGGCGGAAAAATTCGCAGTAGAGCACGTATTAATCAGCTGGACAAAAACACCCTTGTAATTACCGAAATTCCTTTTGGTACAAATACTTCGTCTTTAATAGATTCTATACTTAAGGCCAATGACAAAGGGAAGATAAAAATTAAAAAGATTGAAGATAATACAGCTGCCGAAGTGGAAATTCAAATCCATCTCCCTAGCGGTATTTCTCCAGATAAAACTATAGATGCACTATATGCATTTACGGCTTGCGAGAGTTCAATTTCGCCTTTAGGTTGTGTAATTGAAGATAATAAGCCCCTGTTTGTAGGTGTTTCTGAAATGCTTCGCGTAAGTACCGATAGAACAGTACAATTATTAAAAAGCGAACTAGAAATACAACTAGGCGAACTAGAAGAACAATGGCATTTTGCTTCTTTGGAACGTATATTTATTGAAAACAGAATCTATCGCGATATAGAAGAAGAAGAAACTTGGGAAGGTGTAATAGCAGCGATAGACAAAGGGTTAAAACCGCATACTACCCATTTAAAACGCGCCGTAACCGAAGAGGATATCGTTCGTTTAACAGAAATACGAATTAAAAGAATTTCAAAATTCGATATCGATAAAGCGCAACAAAAAATAGATGCGTTAGAAGAAAGTATAGCTCAGATAAAACATCACTTAGCAAACTTAATTGAGTACGCAATAGATTACTTTAAGAGGCTAAAGAAGGATTACGGAGCTGGAAAAGAACGTAAAACCGAAATTAGAACCTTTGAAGATATAGAAGCTACTAAGGTTGTTATTAGAAATACAAAGCTTTACGTAAACCGCGCTGAAGGCTTTGTAGGTACTAGTTTAAGACGTGACGAATACGTAACAGATTGTAGTGATATAGACGATATTATTGTCTTTACAGAAAACGGTATTATGATGGTTACTAAAGTAGACCAGAAGACTTTTGTAGGCAAAGGCATAATTCACGTTGCGGTTTTTAAAAAGAAAGACAAGCGTACTATCTATAATATGATTTACCGCGATGGGGCAAAAGGCGCAAACTACGTGAAGCGTTTTTCTGTTACTTCTACAACCCGCGATAGAGAATACGATATGACCAACGGCTCAAAAGGCTCTAAAGTACTCTATTTTACTGCAAACCCTAATGGTGAAGCAGAGGTAATAAGTATCTTTTTACGCCAAAGTGGAAGCATTAAAAAGCTGAAATTTGATCTAGATTTTGCAGATCAGTTGGTGAAAGGAAGAAACTCTAAAGGTAATATAGTTACTAAATACACTATTAAGAAAATAGAGTTAAAAGAAAAAGGACTTTCTACCTTAAAACCTCGTAAAATATGGTTTGACGATTCTGTACAACGCTTAAACGCAGACGATAGAGGAGAGCTATTGGGCGAATTTAGAAAAGAAGATAGATTGCTTATAGTAAATCAGAAAGGAGTAGTAAAAACGGTAATTCCAGATTTAACGCTTCGTTTTGACGACGATATGATAATCCTTGAAAAGTGGGATCCTAAAAAACCATTGAGTGCTATTTATTGGGAAGGCGAAAAAGAGTTGTTTTATGTAAAACGATTTTTAATAGACCATCCAGATAAGGAAGAAACTATTATCACTGACCATCCAGATAGTTATTTAGAAAAAATATTTACAGACTATCGCCCTATGGCCGAAGTAGTATTTGCTAAAAAAAGAGGACAGGAGCGTGAGGATAACCTAGAGTTAAACCTAGAAGAGTTTATAGCTGTAAAAGGAATTGGCGCGATGGGTAATCAGCTTACAAAGGAAAAAGTTTTAGAGATAAACACTCTGGAGCCACTTCCATATGAGCCTCCAACACCTGTTGAACCAGAAGAAATGGACGTTGTAGCCGATGAAGAAGATACTACGGTTGAGAATGCTTCAGAAGATAGCACACCAAAAGAGAAAGCTTCAAAAGACAATACTTCAGAAGGAGCAAATGATGTTGATGATTCAAAAATAGACGAAGGCGGGCAAGGATTGCTGTTTTAAGCTATACTAATCTACTTTTAGAAACTTCAGCAATTCATTTCCTTCACTGTCGTAAAGATACAAGTGTAGGTCTTTAAGAGAATATTGTTTAGTTTTTTCTAATGCGTTAGTGTATTGTGTAGGTAGCGTCATATCTGGACAGGCCATTCTAGTACTGCCTATTGAACCAAAAGAGATGTTGTTCTCATCTAAGGTTTCAATAGTTCCAAATATAGCGTTACAACCGTCGTTTCCGATGATTTTTAATTCGCTTAAATGAATTTCAAGAACGGGTTGTTTCTGTCTAGCTGTAAGTGCTTTTAAATCTACAGCTTCGCCATTAATTGCTTTTAGCGCCCAAATATCGTTAAGTCTCATTTTTTTATCCAGTGTTTTTTCAATCACTTTTACTAAACTGTATTTTATAGAAGACGCATCAGCTGGCACTGTTTCAGGATCTAGTTTTTCTTTAGTAATAGATAGTTTATAAATATAACCTGGCTCGTAGTTAAAACCTTCAATAGTACTGTAGAAATTTTGCCATTCATTAGGTTTTAAGGTTTCCGATTCTTGTATTTGTAAACATTTCATAGCAACAACTCCAGTGCAATCTACTTTTGCACTGTTGATAAATACGATGGTTTCGGGCTCCTTTTCGCTAGTTGTGTTAGAACAAGTATTTAGAGCGATAGTAGCAATAATAAGAGATAAAATAAACTTCATAATTGGTTGTCTTCTTGAGTTTTAAAAACCTCAATATAGGGAGATAATGCTTTAGTTGTACTTTTTATATACTTTTTAAGCAACTAAACGTTTAAAGTTTTGAAAATCAAAAGAGAAATAGTATTTTTGCACCCCTCTTAGCGACGAGTCAAGAATAAGAGGAATTAAAAACAAAACAAAAACAAACCCTTCTGTGGGATAGTCGCATTACAATCTTGAAGGAACGCAGAATACAAAGCGTTGATTTTTAGTGTTTTTGCATTAAGAATCAATTTCAAAACAAATGGCTGATAAAGCAAACAAAGAAGAAGTGCAGGTAGAAGATACTGCAGCTCAAAACGTGGAGACTACAAAACCACAAAGAGAAGTTTCCTTAAAGGAAAGTAATCCTGAAAAATTTCTTGAAGAATTTAACTGGCACAACTACGAAGAGGGTATAGACCCAATCGATGATGGTAAGCTAGAAGAATTTGAAAAATTAGTAGCAGCGAATTTCGTTGACACTTTAGACGACGAGGTTGTTGAAGGAAAAGTGGTTTACATCACAGACCGTGATGCAATCATAGACATTAACGCAAAGAGTGAAGGTGTTGTTTCTTTAAACGAATTCCGTTACAATCCAGATTTAAAAGTTGGAGACAAAGTAGAAGTATTGATTGATGTTCGTGAGGACAGCACTGGTCAACTTATACTTAGCCACCGTAAAGCTAGAACCATTAAGGCTTGGGATCGCGTAAATGCGGCTCACGACGAAGCTACTATCGTAAACGGTTACGTAAAATGCCGCACAAAAGGTGGTATGATCGTAGATGTTTTTGGTATAGAAGCTTTCTTACCAGGTTCGCAAATAGATGTTAAGCCTATCCGCGATTACGACGTATACGTTGGTAAAACAATGGAATTCAAAGTTGTTAAAATCAACCACGAATTTAAAAACGTTGTTGTTTCTCACAAAGCGCTTATTGAAGCAGATATTGAAGAGCAGAAAAAAGAAATCATCGGGCAGCTTGAAAAAGGTCAAGTACTTGAAGGTGTTGTTAAAAACATCACTTCATACGGAGTATTCGTTGATCTTGGAGGTGTTGATGGACTTATCCACATTACAGACCTTTCTTGGTCTCGTATCAACCACCCGAATGAGATTGTTGAGCTAGATCAAAAACTAAACGTTGTTATTCTTGATTTTGATGAAGATAAAACGCGTATCCAATTAGGTCTTAAGCAATTAAACGCTCACCCATGGGAAGCTCTTGGAGAAGAGTTAAAAGTAGGTGATAAAGTAAAAGGTAAAGTAGTTGTTATTGCAGACTACGGTGCATTTATTGAAGTTGCTGAAGGTGTTGAAGGTCTTATCCACGTTAGTGAAATGTCTTGGAGTACTCACTTACGTAGCGCACAAGATTTCGTAAATGTTGGTGATGAGGTTGAAGCAGTTATCCTTACAATGGATAAAGAAGAACGTAAAATGAGTTTAGGTATCAAGCAAATGACGCCAGACCCATGGACAGATATCACTAAAAAATACCCTGTTGGTTCACGCCACAAAGGTATTGTTCGCAACTTCACTAATTTTGGTGTTTTTGTTGAATTAGAAGAAGGTATTGATGGTCTTATCTACATAAGCGATCTTTCATGGACTAAGAAAATCAAGCACCCAAGTGAGTTTACAAATATTGCAGACGAACTAGAAGTGGTTGTATTAGAATTAGACGTTGAAGGCCGTAAATTAAGTTTAGGTCACAAACAAACTGAAGAGAATCCTTGGGATAAATACGAAGGTGAATTTGCTATCGGTAGCAAGCACACTGCAACTATTGATGAAGTAGTAGACAAAGGTGCTACTATTAAATTTAATGACGATATCGTAGCATTCGTTCCAGGCCGTCACCTTGAAAAAGAAGATGGATCTATGTTGAAAAAAGGTGATGAAGCAGAATTCCAAATTATTGAGTTCAACAAAGAATTCAAGAAAGTGGTAGCTTCACATATGGCTATTCACAAAGAGGAAGAAGCTAAGATTGTAAAAGAAGCTGTGAAAAAACAAGAAGCAGCAGACGCAGAAGCAAAACCAACACTTGGTGATGCAAACTCTGCATTACAAGCACTTAAAGACAAAATGGACGGTAAAAGTTAATCGTATCATTTGTAAATAATAAAAAGCCTTTCGATGTTTCGGAAGGCTTTTTTTTATGCCTTTTTAGCAAGAATTTAGGTTTTAATCTAAGCCTATAAAAGCTAGAGATTTTAATCAATTTTAAGTGCAGGACTTTTCAAACCAAAAAAATAGTGTAATTTTGTATTCTGAATCTAATTCAGAACTTCCTATGAGCCAAAAAGTGTTATTGAACGCAACCGAAATAAACATTGCGCTTAATCGTTTGGCCTGTCAATTGATAGAAAATCACGACGACTTTTCAAATACGGTACTTATTGGTATTCAACCACGAGGTGTGTTTTTAGCAGAACGCATTAAAAGCCTGTTAGAAACAGATTACAAGATTAAAAACATACAGTTAGGGTATTTAGATATTACCTTTTACCGCGACGATTTTAGACGTAGTGGCAAGCCATTAGAAGCTAATAAAACCAAAATAGACTTTATTGTTGAAGATAAAAAAGTGGTTTTTATAGATGATGTCTTGTTTACCGGAAGAAGTATACGCTCTGCATTAACAGCTATGCAGTCTTTTGGGAGGCCTTTAGAGATAGAACTACTTACGTTAATAGACCGTCGTTTTAGCCGTCATCTACCTATACAGCCAGATTATCGCGGCAGACAAGTAGACGCTATTAATGGCGAGAAGGTAAAAGTATGTTGGATAGAGAACGATGGAGAAGACGCTGTATATCTAGTGAAAAATTAAAAAAAAATTCGAAATAGAAAACGAATATAAAACCGAAGATTTAAAATGAGCGAACTAAGTGTAAACCACTTATTGGGGATTAAATACATAACCGAAGCCGATATTCAACTCATCTTCGAAACAGCAGATCATTTTAAAGAAGTTATCAATAGGCCTATTAAAAAGGTGCCTTCACTACGGGATATTACTATTGCTAACCTCTTTTTTGAAAACAGTACACGTACCAAACTCTCTTTTGAACTCGCAGAGAAAAGACTTTCTGCAGACGTTATAAACTTTGCTTCTTCAAGCTCTTCGGTTGCAAAAGGAGAAACACTTATAGATACAGTAAACAACATACTGTCTATGAAAGTAGATATGGTGGTTATGCGCCACCCTAATCCTGGAGCTGGGGTATTTCTTTCAAAACACGTAAATGCAAGTATAATTAACGCTGGCGATGGCGCTCACGAACATCCAACCCAAGCTTTGTTGGACAGCTATTCTATACGTGAAAAACTAGGAGATGTAGCCGGTAAAAAAGTTGTGATTGTTGGGGATATACTGCATTCTAGAGTTGCATTGTCTAATATATTTGCACTTCAAAAGCTTGGAGCAACAGTTAAAGTGTGCGGCCCTAAAACACTTATTCCTAAATACATAGAAAGTGTTGGTGTTACTGTAGAAACCAACCTTCGTAAAGCCTTAGAATGGTGTGATGTAGCAAATATGCTTCGCGTGCAAAACGAGCGAATGGACATTAGTTATTTTCCAACTACAAGAGAGTACACACAACAATTTGGCTTAAATAAAAACATACTAGATTCGTTAAATAAAGAAATTGTAGTAATGCACCCTGGGCCTATAAACAGAGGTGTTGAGATTACAAGTGATGTAGCAGATAGCAAACAGTCTATTATACTTGAGCAAGTACAAAATGGTGTTGCCATACGTATGGCGGTAATTTATTTATTAGCTTCAAAAATAAAACACAATGAAGATTGAGAATCATCAAAATTTTGTGGTCCTTGAAGATGAAAAGGACGATATTATAGACTTCGCTTCTTTTATTGAAGCGCAGATTCCCACTAAGTATAAAGGTCAGAATGTGGTGCTAAACCTTTTAAAATACGATACTTTAGAACTACCTCATTTATTACAATTCCTTAAAACGTCTAACCTTCACCGTAAAACAAAACAATCTTTTGTTATAGTTAATGACGCTATGGATATAGACGAAATACCGTTTGAAATGATTGTAGTGCCAACACTTCAGGAAGCTGAAGACATCATAGAGATGGAGGAAATAGAACGTGACTTAGGTTTTTAAAAGAAATCTTATCTTTAAGAAAATGTTGTTTTGCTTTTGCTAAACAATCAAGCCCTAAGCAAAGGCCGAAGGCTAATTTTTAATTTTAAATTTTAACCCTTGAATTTAACAATCTTAGGATGTCATTCTGCAACACCAACAGCTTCCGCGCATCCCACAGCGCAAGTTTTGGAAATGAAAGGACATTTGTTTTTGATAGATTGTGGTGAAGGCACTCAGGTGCAGCTTAGGCGTTGTAAAGTTAAGTTTGCTAGAATAAAACACATATTTATTTCACATCTTCACGGAGATCATTTTTTTGGACTCCCAGGCTTAATATCTACCTTTTTGCTTTTAGGTAGAAAAGAAGAATTACATATCTACGGTCCTAAAGGAATTAAAGAAGCTATTTTACTTCTTTTAAAGTTAGGGAAAACCTATACCAATTTCCCCTTGTATTTTCATGAACTAACTGAAACAAGTCCTCAATTACTTTTTGAAGATAGTAAGGCTTCGGTTGAAACAATTCCTTTATTACACAGGGTTTATACTAATGGATTCCTTTTTAAAGAACAATTAGACGATCGCAAACTTAACATAGAGGAAGCCAGAAGGCTTGATATAGATTTAAGTTATTACAACAAAATTAAACAGGGTTTTGATGTAGAAAATAAAGCAGGTGTGCTAATTAAAAACGAGCGAATAACTTATAATCCTCCTGCTCCAAAGTCGTATGCTTATTGTAGTGATACAGCCTATAATCCTGAGATGGTTCCGCAAATAGAAGGAACGACTGTTTTATACCACGAATCTACTTTTTTAGAAGAGCATCACCATCTTTGCGATAAAACCAAGCACAGTACCGCAAAAGAGGCAGGGGTAATTGCCAGAAAAGCAAAGGTTGATACTTTAATTCTAGGCCATTATTCTGGACGCTACCTAAACTTTGAGCTTTTTAAGAATGAAGCACAAGAAGTTTTTAAAAATGTAGAACTGGCAGAAGATGGAAAACGGTTTTCTTTCTAAATTTTAAACCGTAAAAAACAGTTTTTTTATCTGTAAATAACAGCACTTAAATTTTAATACATATTTAATATGCTACTGTTTTAAAGATTATTTAAAACTCTTAACTTGCGTGAAAACTTGAACTATGGCAGCGAAGCTTCACGAGTACCGAAAATCATACGAAAAAGGGGAACTTTCAGAAAAATTAGTTGATGAAAACCCGATGCAACAATTTCAAACTTGGTTTTATGAAGTTAAGGATAGTGGTGGTGTAGATGAAGTTAATGCAATGACCATTGCGACTATTGGAGAAGACGGTTTTCCAAAAGGACGGGTAGTGCTTTTAAAAAAATACGACGCCTATGGTTTTTATTTTTACACCAATTACAACAGTGAAAAAGGAAAAGCTATAGCAAACAATAACAAGGTTTCATTGTCCTTCTTTTGGCCAAATATGGAGCGCCAAATAATTATTAAAGGAACCGTTGAAAAAACTTCTGAAGTAGACTCCACAAACTATTTTCACTCGAGACCCGTTGGAAGCCAGTTAGGAGCATTGGTTTCTAAACAAAGTACTGTTTTAGATTCACGAGAAGTTTTAGAGAAAAAACTTAAAGAACTAGAAAAAGAATACCAAAACAAAGAGATTCCGAAGCCAAAAGATTGGGGAGGATTTCTTGTAAGACCTATTTCTATTGAGTTTTGGCAAGGACGCCCCAACAGATTACACGACAGAATACGCTATACTTTAAAAAATGACGATTGGACTATTGAACGTCTAGCTCCTTGATATCTAATTAATAACGCTTAAGGCTTCAGTTACGATTTTTGAAGTATAAAAAAAACTGAAACTTTAAACAAGAAACTATATTTTTTAAATGAAAACAATTTACTTAGTAAGACATGCAAAATCCTCTTGGAAACATGATGTGGAGGATCACCAACGACCTTTAAAAGGAAGAGGAAAGCGCGATGGTGTATTAGTTTCTAAAGAAGTTAAAAAAGAAATTGAAGAAGTACCTCAAAAAATTATAAGCAGTGATGCTGTACGTGCATATACAACAGCATTATACTTTAAAAAAGCTTTGGGTATAAGTGATGCAGACTTTGAAACGAAGCACGAATTATACGATTTTAGCGGTCAAAATGTAATGCGAATTATTAAATCTCTCCCAGACACTTTAGATAAAGTGATGATTGTGGGGCATAATCACGCGTTTACTTCTGTTGTAAATATGCTTGGAAACCGTTATATTGACAATGTTCCAACTTGTGGTTTTGTGATGTTACAATTTGACGAAAAAAAATGGAGCGAAATAACTACGGGTAAAACCGTAAAAACAATATTTCCACGAGATCTTAAATAATGACAGAAAAAGTTGATACTCAAATACAAGTTCGCAATCAATACAACAACAGAGAATTAAGCTGGTTACAGTTTAATGCACGTGTGTTACAAGAAGCGAATGACAAAAAACTTCCTTTAATAGAAAGGCTTCGTTTTTTAGGAATATTTTCAAATAATCTAGACGAATTTTTCAAAGTGCGTTATGCTACTATAAAACGTATTGTAGAAGCAGGAAAGATGGGACGTAACTTTTTGGGAGGCATTTCGGCTAAAGAACTTTTAGAAGAAATTACCCAAACAGTAATTGCTCAGCAGGCTCATAGTTTAAATATTTTAAAGAATATTGAAAAGGAACTACGCAAGGAAAATATATTTATAATTGACGAAACCGAAGTTTCACCCGAACAAGAAAAGTTTATTTCGGAATATTTTGTGAGAAATGTAAGCCCTGCCATGATGACTATCATGCTAGGAGAGCTTGAAGAGTTTCCGCACTTAAAAGACAGTGCTGCTTACCTTGCTATTACTATGGTTATGAGTAAGGATGACGATACTTTTGAAGCAAAACACAACTACGCGCTAATTGAAATTCCTAGAACGATAGATCGTTTTGTCGTGCTGCCACAACAAGGGGAGAAGCAGTATGTTATTATGCTAGACGACCTTATTCGTCATTGTCTACACAATATTTTCAACATCTTTAAATACGAAACTATTTCGGCACATATGATTAAAATAACCCGTGATGCCGAACTAGATATAGATAGTGATTTAAGCCGAAGTTTTATTGATAAAATTTCAAAATCTGTAAAAAATAGAAGCACTGGAGATCCAGTTAGGTTTGTTTACGACAAGAGTATCGATAAACGTACCTTACAGTTTTTGTTAGATAAAATGGGCATAGAAAAAACAGATAGTATAATACCTGGCGGGCGTTATCACAACCGTAGGGATTATATGAATTTTCCGCGATTAGGACGTCCAGATCTTCAGTACAAAGCTGAAGAACCATTGCCTATCCCTGGTTTGAGCTTACAAGGGAGCTTGTTTGATAAAATTGTAAAGAAGGACTATTTGTTACACGCACCTTATCAAAGCTTTATGTATGTTGTAAAATTTTTACGTGAAGCAGCATTAGATCCAAAAGTAAAGTCTATAAAGATTACAATATACCGTCTAGCAGAAGTTTCGCATATAGCCAGTTCGCTTATTAATGCGAAGAAAAATGGTAAAGATGTAACTGTGCAAATAGAGCTTCAAGCTAGGTTTGATGAAGAGGCAAACATAAAGTATGCAGAACTGCTTCAAAGTGAAGATATTCGATTGATTTTTGGTGTTAAAGGATTAAAAGTTCACTGTAAAGCCTGTCTTGTTGAAAGAATTGAAAACAAAAAGAAAGTTCGTTATGGCATTATAAGTACTGGTAACTTTAACGAATCTACAGCAAGACTTTATACAGATTACACGCTTTTTACAGCAAATCAAAAGATTTGCAAAGAGATAAATAAGGTATTTGAATTTTTTGAAGTAAACTATCAAGTTCGTAAATACCGCCATCTTATCGTATCGCCTCACTACACTCGAAAGGCTCTTTACAGCTTAATAGATGTAGAAATAAAGAATAAAAAAGCAGGTTTGCCCAGTGGTATTAAGTTGAAATTAAACAGTCTTTCAGATTTTAAAATGATAGACAAATTATACGAAGCTAGCCGTGCAGGAGTGAAGATTAAAATAATTGTTCGCGGTATTTGTTGTTTAATACCTGGCGTAAAAGGGATGAGCGAAAATATTGAAGCCATTAGCATAGTGGGAAAATATTTAGAGCACCCGCGATTATTTATTTTTGAAAATGGTGGCGATCCTAAAGTGTATATTTCATCGGCAGATTTTATGGGAAGAAACCTAGACAATAGAGTAGAAATATCTTGCCCTATCTACGATGAAGATATTAAAGCTGAGATTTTAGAAAATTTTGAAATAGGATGGAGTGACAACGTAAAAGCTCGGGTAATAAGCATTAAAAATGATAATGCTTATTTAAAAAATAAAAAGCCAGCTATACGTTCTCAATTCAAAATGTATGAGTATTATTTAAATAAACTAGAAGTATATTAATTTGTTAAACATTGAAAAATACGGCGCAGTAGATATTGGTAGTAATGCCATACGTTTACTTGTTGTTACCGTAATAGAACAGGAGGGAAGAGATACAATTTTTAAAAAAACATCTTTAGTACGAGTACCCATAAGGTTGGGAGCTGAAGTTTTTCTAGACGGAAAAATTTCTGATCACAGTGCAGACAGAATGGTAGATGCTATGACTGCTTTTAAGTTGTTGATGAAAACGCATAATATAAAGCGTTTTAGAGCTTGTGCTACTTCTGCAATGCGCGAGGCTTCTAACGGACGTAAAGTTGCAGAAATCATAAAGAACACAAGCGGTCTAACCATTAATATTATTGATGGTAAAGACGAAGCTGCTATAATAGCATCTACAGACTTAAAGAACTTAATACAAGACGACAAGGTTTTTCTCTATGTAGATGTAGGCGGAGGAAGTACCGAGCTCACGGTTTTTGCCAATGGTGAGAATATTACTTCAAAAAGTTTTAAGCTGGGTACAGTACGACTTTTAGAAGGTCGTGCAGATGAGTCCATCTGGCAAGAAATGGAAGAATGGATAAAGAAAGAAACAAAAGGCTTCCGTAAAATATCTATGATAGGTAGTGGCGGAAACATAAATACTATTTACAAATACAGTGGTAAAAAAATAGGAAAACCTCTTAGTTATTTTTACCTCTCTTCGTATTACGAGTTGCTAAAATCATTAACTTATGATGAACGTATTACTGAACTAGGTATGAATCCAGATCGCGCAGACGTGGTTATACCAGCAACACGTATCTATCTTTCGGCTATGAAATGGAGTAAGGCAAAAAATATGTACGTTCCAAAAATAGGATTGAGCGACGGTATCGTTAAAAGTCTATACAACGAAAAATTAGCTTCAACTATGGAAGTAAATTAAGCGGTATTTTAAAATAAATATTTTGACTCAAAAAAAAATAGCTGGGAAACGCCCAGCTATTTTTATGTTTTATGTCTATTTGTGATTTAAAAATTCTTGATTATTCTAATCTTGTTTTCTCTAAATTTTAACGCATTAAAACTATTTGAACTAGCGCCAACATAGTACCCAACAGCAGATGTTCCAAATCCATCATTAACCTCTTCGGCAGTCCAGTAGTATCCATTAGGACGTATCCAACTAGGGTGTGTTTCTGTACTAGCAACTATATTACTAATCATAAATTGAAATTCTCTTATTCTCGGTATTGACCACTGTCCATCTGAACTAGGTAAGCCAGAGTCTGGATATAGCGCCAAGGCATCGTCCCAACTTAATTCTTGAGGATGGTCTTGTGGAGCCATTACTGTACCACCAATAACACTATTCGAACTTCTTTGTAAAAATATAATTATTCCGTCCAAATATTTTTTCCCGTAAATATCTGTAATAAAATAGCCGTGTACATTAATGATATCATCAAATGATACACCGTCATCTATTAATTCTTGTACCGTTCTATCGTTTTGAACAACCGTAGTAACACATTCTACATTTACAAATAAAGACGCGCTAGCGCTACTAAAATTATCTAATACAAACTGATCGTAATTTGCTTTAAGTACTTCTATAGTTCGCTCTATAGTTCCCCCATTGTTAAAATCACTCTTGGAAAGCTCAATTTGTGTACCTCCAGTATAGGTAATTTTTATTCCTTCGTATTCTTCATTATCGCTTATACCTCCATTTATAGGTTCTACGATTACGTTTAAAGTTAAAACGTCGTCTGTTTCAGAAAGTACACAAGCTCTACTTCTTATTCCAGCTTCAAAAGATCCAGTGCCATTTGGCAAGCTACTTAAACAAGCTGAGTTAAAATTATTCCATTCTGTACATGCTGAAGAGTCTATAGGAGTTTCTTCTTGGCTGTCGTCCTCAGAACATCCCGCAAGTATTAATAAACAAAGCAGTGTGAGGATCTTTAAGGGGTTTTTCATTTTTTTGGGTTAAAATTTAAATTATAATTTTCGCAAACCTATATAAATTAGAAACAAATGCATATACCTATTATTAGGTATATAAGCTTTTATTTTAAGTCTCTAACAGTTTAAAAGATTTGTTTTTTTAGACTTTTGGTTTAAGTTTTTAAAAGGCAGGGATTTACGGGTTTGGTCTTAGCAGCTGTAGAATTTTGTGGTGAAAAAATAAAAATGTTAAAAAATGCTTGCTATCTATTTTATGAGCCTGTAAGCACAGTATTTTATTTATTTCTTAATTATTACAAGCTATAAAAGCTGTTATATCATTTGTCCACCTGAGACCTCTATTCTTTGAGCATTAACCCATTTAGCGTCTTCTGTACATAAAAAAGCGACAACACTTCCTATATCATCTGGTAAACCTACGCGACCTAATACAGTATTAGAAGCTATAATTTTATTCATTTTTTCATTATCTCTAACTACTCCGCCGCCAAAATCGGTTTCTATTGCGCCGGGAGCAATTACATTAGCTCTTATGCCTCGTTTTCCCAATTCCTTAGCTTGGTATTTGGTCAAAGTTTCTATCGCTCCTTTCATAGCGGCATAGGCAGAAAATCCATCCAAAGTAAAACGTGTAAGTCCTGTAGAAACATTAATAATTCCACCTCCATCGTTTAAAAAAGATACAGCTTGCTGACTGAATAAAAAAGGTCCTTTAAGTTGAATATTATAGAGTAAATCTAACTGTTCTTCGGTTGTTTGCTGAAAGGCTGCATTAATGCCTATACCAGCATTATTTACAAGAAAATCTATCTTAGAAACACCAAATTTTGATTCAATAGCGTTTTCAAGCGATTTAAAAAAGTTAGTAAAATCTTTAAAATCGGTTACATTTAATTGTAAAGCGATTGCTTGCTGACCAATAGCTTCAATTTTTTTTACAACCGCTAATGCCTTTTCACTATTGTTGTTATACGTTAAAACAATATCAAGTCCTTTCTTTGCGATAGATAGGGCCATATTTTCTCCTAGACCACGACTTCCGCCTGTTATTAATGCTACTTTTTTAGACATAATTTAAGCTAAATATAAATTGTATTTTCCTTAGTGATAAGCTTGTTAAATATATTTTCACTTAGCCGTGAATAGATTGATGTTTACTAAGGTCTTTCATCACTTCGGCTTCAAAAACGAGAAGCTCTTCCCATTTTTTATCTACTTCTTTTCTATCTCCGTATTTACGGGCAAAACCAAGAAACATAGTGTAATGATTAGCTTCACTTACCATTAAATTTCTATAAAACTCTGCAAGTTCTTTGTCTTCTAACTCTTCACTAAGTAGTCTAAAACGCTCGCAGCTTCGCGCTTCAATAAGTGCAGCATAAAGTAATCTGTGAACTAATTGTGTGGTTCGGCTTCCACCTTTAGGGAAAAATTGTACTATTTGTAATACATAATCATCTTTTCTATCGCGCCCTAAAACCCAACCGCGTTCAATGATTTTATCGTGAACCATTTTAAAATGACTTATTTCTTCTTTTACTAAAGCTATCATTTCTTGGGTGAGTTCTGTGTATTCTGGAAAACTCACAATTAACGATATTGCTGTTGAAGAAGCCTTTTGCTCACACCAAGCGTGGTCTGTGAGTATGTCTTCTATGTTTTTTTCAACAATGTTAATCCATCGTGGGTCTGTAGGAAGTTTTAAGCCAAGCATAGTAAATAAGTATTATATAATTCTCTTTGTATTAAATATCTAAGTCGAATTCCTGTCTTAGTTTTTCTAACAATGGGTTTTTTTCTTTCATTTTTTCGAATTTCTCGCGAGTGGTATAAACATAGCGTTTCTCTACAGTTTCATTTACGGTAATAGCTAAATCTATATCGTAATTCTGAAGTTTTTCACGTAAAAACCCAAGTAACTCGTACTTAGCGCGTTCTACTTCCGTCTTTATTGTTTGGTTTGGAAATTCTAGATGTATTATGGTTCCTTCTAGTTTAGGAACCCCCATCGTTAAATGCGAAAGAAGGTTGTATTTTCCATCACTTTCAACAGTTTTAGTGTATTCTTCCCAAGCCGTTTGCATTTCTTCTTCAGTAAATTTTGTTACAGGAAGATTCTTTACATCGGGTTGGTTTGCATCAAGCTCTTGTTTTATTTCTTGCTTTTTTTGTATGCTTTTTAGCGAAAGAGCAGATACTTTTTTAGCGTTGCGTTCTGCGAGTATTTGAGGTCGCTCAATTACTTTTTGAGGATTCAGGTTAACTTCCTTTCTTACTGCATTGTCTTCAGGATTTACATTGTGCTTAGGCGCAATTTTTTCTTCAGGCTCTTGAACCTTTGTTACTGAAGTTTCAGACTCAACTTTGTTTGATTCTTGTGAAGGATTTGCTTCTGAAGCAATATTGGTTTCAGAAGTATTTTTTTTATTCCTAAAATAGGAGGGAGGAATTACAAAATAAGGGGAACTGCCAGTTTTTAGACTAGCCCTTAGTTTGGAATTAAGTTTTTTTTTTCACCCTGAAATGTCAACGATGCAAGTTGTAAAAGGCAAAGCTCTACAAGCAGCCGTTGGTTTTGGCTGGTTTTGTATTTTAAATCGCAAGTGTTTGCTATTTCAATACCATCAATTAAAAATTGGGTATTTGCCTTCTGCGATTGCTCAAAGTACATTTTCTTTACTTGTTCACCAACTTCTAGGAGGTCAATGGTTTCTTGGTTTTTGCAGACAAGCAAATCGCGAAAGTGTGAAGCAAGTCCCATTACAAAATGGTGACCGTCAAAACCTTTTGAAAGTATATCGTTATAGGCAACTAATATCTTTGGGATATTGTTTTCTATAAGTAAATCTGTAATTTGAAAATACCAAGTGTAGTCTAATACATTCAGGTTTTCGGTAACCGCTTCGCGAGTGAGATTTTTACCAGAAAAACTAATTACTCTATCAAAAATAGACAAGGCATCTCTCAAGGCGCCATCTGCCTTTTGTGCTATAATGTGTAGCGCATCATCCTGAGCTTCTATACCTTCGGCTTTAGCGACATCTGCTAAGTGATTTTTAATATCGCGCACCCCAATTCTTCTAAAGTCGAAAATTTGACAACGAGAGAGGATAGTGGGTATTATTTTGTGTTTTTCGGTAGTAGCTAATATAAAAATAGCGTGTTTTGGTGGCTCTTCAAGTGTTTTTAAAAAAGCGTTAAATGCTGAAGGCGATAACATATGTACCTCATCAATAATATACACTTTGTACTTACCAACTTGAGGTGGTATCCTTACTTGGTCTATAAGATTACGTATATCGTCTACAGAATTATTAGAAGCAGCATCTAGTTCAAAAATATTAAAAGCAAAATCTTCATCTTCCTTTTCGGTGCCATCTTGGTTAATCTTTTTTGCTAGTATACGTGCGCACGTAGTTTTACCAACACCTCTTGGACCAGTAAATAACAATGCCTGTGCCAAGTGGTTATTTTCTATAGCATTCTCCAGTGTATTGGTAATAGCCTGTTGCCCAACAACATCCTTAAAGACGGCAGGGCGATACTTTCTAGCAGATACAATGAAGTGTTCCATAGTTTTTTTAAGTTGTGAGTATTCAGAAAAAAGGATTCAAAAAGTTGTAATACGCACAAGTAAGCAAATATAAAGATGTACAATGGTTTTTTAAAAAATAGCGCTTTGTATTTTCCTATATTTATTAACATTAGAGTACTTTTGCGCAGCAGGCCGCCTTATCGTCGTCCCGATAACAATCGGGAGGGAGGAAAGTCCGGACACCATAGGGAAGCATAGCGGCTAACGGCCGTCGTCTGCCTCAGGCAGATAGGACAAGTGCAGCAGAAAGTATGTACAGGTAATGCTGTAGTGAAACCAGGTAAACTCTATGCGGTGAAATGCCACGTAAACCTGTGCTTGAGGGTTCCCGCCCGATGCAGGAGGGTAGGCAGATTGAGCGTGTAGGTAACTACACGTCTAGATAAATGATAAGGTGCCAAACTTGCTTTGGTAACAGAACCCGGCTTATAGGCCTGCTTTTTTTATTTTTAGAGCTGCTGTTGTTCTAACATCCACTTTTTTGCAAGACTTAACCTTTTAAAGGTCTTGAAAGGTACTTTTATAAAGTGTTTTTCAAAATTTGCAACCTCTAATGTGATTTCTGTTTTATAAATTATAGCGAATGCAAATAATTTTTGAAACTGTAGTGTATAAAATTTTGGGGGTATATTTCTAGAATAATCATTTACTCTATTTGAAATATATCCAAAAGGTCTGTTTTTATAAAAATTAGCAGCTAGCTCTTGAATTTTTTTTACATTTTCTTCATTTATTACTACACCATCTGCTGGAGTGACAATCATAAAGTGTTCGTAGAATTCAATTTTCATAAATTCTAATTCAATTAATTCAGTGGGGATTTGAATCATAATTGTGTTTAACTAAAAAAGCTGAAAACATTTCCACCGTATTTGCGGGCTTCTACAAAATGGGGAAATGAAGAAAGGTCGTTTTGTTTTGAGTGTTCTATAACTAATATTCCTTCCTCTTCTGCTAACATTTCTTTTTCAAAAACTGTGTTTACAATGCTTTCAAGCTGAGAAACTTCAAAATCGTAAGGAGGGTCTGCAAAAATAACATCAAATTTACCCGCTGCATTTTCCAAGTATTTAAAAACATCTGCTTTTATAGTGTTGATAGGAAAAGAAAACTCTTCCGAAACTTTATTGATATACTGCACACAACCCATATGTGCATCTACAGCTGTTATATTTTGTACACCTCTAGAAGCAAACTCAAAGCTGATGTTTCCCGTACCGCTGAAAAGATCTAATACTGAAATTTCATCAAAGTAATACCGTACTCGTAAAATATTGAAAAGTGCTTCCTTTGCGAAATCGGTTGTGGGTCTAACAGGTAAGTTTTTTGGTGCCGTAAGTCTTCTGCCTTTATATATTCCAGAAATTATTCGCATTCGTGCAGGTTTTTTAAAATAAAATGATGGTGTGGTTTGTCTGCTATCAATTTTTTTGAAGCAGTATTTTCAAATTCTAAAAATTCAAGATTGCGTATATAAGTATATGCAATTGTATAATTAGGATCTTCTTTTTCTATATCGCCACATAAAATAACAGGCAGAGTGTCTGGATTCAACTTTAACTGTTCCATACAGAAAAGGGCATAATAGATGAAGTCTTCAGCTGTTTTAAATGTAAAGCTGTTGCATAATTGTAATTCGCCATTAGAAAGCACAATACATTCAAAGCTGTTTTTCTGAAAATGTAAATACATTTTTGGCAGCGAATACTTTTCTTCTTTTAAAATAGCTTTCAGCATAACACTCACGCTGTGATAATAGCTGAATGAACCGTATTTTTCGAAGAAAAAGTTGTTGATATTCATAAAAGGAACATAAACAACTACAAGGTCTTGATGCTCAATAAGATCATACGCAATATAATCATTGGCAAGTATTTTTGAATTGAATTTTAAATATTCACTTGCTTTGGTTTCATCAAAAAGGGTTTGCGGTACTAGACTGTATATGGTTGTAGCATATACCACATTAACTTCTGCAAAGCTAGTGTTTAACAGTTCGTTTTGTAAGAGTATAGACTCAATATCTAACAATAACTCTTCTGGAGTAGTACTGTAATCCAGTGCTCTTTCCATAAAGAAAACAGCTTCTTCTTGGTCGGGATTAGTAACCAAAAAAGAAAGCCCGTTCAATGAAACTTGAACGGACAGTCTGTTATTTAAAGTGTTTTGTATGTTATTAGTCTTTTGCAGAATCGTAAATTTTTGGCCAGTTACCAGAAGTGTTCACATCTTCCATAGAACCTACTTTTAGATCAGGTCCATTAACACCATCTACAGATTGTACTTGAACTTCTTGTGTAAGAAGATCTTTGTCTTGGTCTGCTAAGAGTACTTTTTTAGCAACTTTTGCTTCAAATACAGAATAAATAGCATTACTCTTTTCTATAGTACCAGCATTAAGTTCAAACTTAGCGTCTATACCTTCAATTGGTATATTCATCATAGTTTTATATCTGTCTGTTCCTTTATAAAGGGAATCTTTAATGGAAGTAAATCCTAAAGTGTCTATTAAAGATTTTTCAATAAAATAACCTTCGGTAATTCCGAATGCTTTGTTTTTTGCAACATCGGCATAGCTCGTATCACGTCTTTGTGTGATTGCAAATTTTGCAGTATCAATAAAACGTACTAGACTGTCCCAGTCACCACTAAATTTTCCTGTAATTTCTTTGTGTGCAAGCTCTGCAGCTTGAATGTCTTTTAAATTATTAATTACTTTGGCATAACGCGCTTCTTTAACTTTATTGAATTCAACGGGGCCCATAACCGAGTTATAAAGTTTCCAGCCTAAGAAGATGATGACAATCCAAAGAACAATCTGAATTACTAATTTCATTATTGATATTATTTAAGTGTTGATTTTACTAAAAGGTCTATCGCAAATCTACAATTTTTTTTTGTTCACAAAAGTATATTCTGAAAAAATCATACCTATCTTTAAACCCTCATTGATAGCAGCGAATGATGAATGTATCAGATTATTACAGTATTTTAAAAAATGATTTCCCCCATAACACCACTACAAAGCAGGATATTGCACTCCAATTACTAGCTAAATTTGTACTGAGTAACTCCAAAAATGAGACCTTTTTATTAAAAGGCTATGCCGGAACAGGAAAAACAACAATTGTAGGTTCTTTGGTTAAAAATCTCTCCAAAGTAAAAAAAAGCGCCGTCCTACTAGCACCAACGGGTAGAGCTGCAAAAGTGATAAGCAACTACTCAAATAAGCAGGCGTTTACCATTCATAAAAAAATATACTTTCCAAAAAGTGAAAAAGGATCTGTTTCTTTTAGCCTACAGCAAAATAAACATCGGGATACAATTTTTATTGTAGATGAAGCTTCTATGATACCCGATATAAACCAAGATTCTAAACTATTTGAAAACGGTTCCTTGCTAGATGATTTAATGCAATATGTGTATAGTGGCAATAATTGTAAACTATTATTAATAGGTGATTCTGCACAATTGCCGCCTGTTCACCTTGCTATTAGCCCAGCCTTAGACGCTAGAGTTCTTGAAAATCATTACAACCGCGAAGTAATATATCTTGAGCTAGACGAAGTGGTACGTCAACAAAAGGATAGTGGTATCTTAGAAAATGCTACTAGAATAAGAGAGCGTTTAGACGATGAGTTATACGAAGCCTTTAAATTTTCTGGTATTAATTTTCCAGATATTATAAGACCGGTAGATGGACAAGAAATTATGGACGCTATTAATGATAGCTATTCTTCCTTAGGTAATGAAGACACTGTAATTATAGTGCGATCTAATAAAAGAGCTAATCTATACAACCAAAGTATACGCGAACGAATACTCTTTCAGGATTCTGAACTGTCTGCAGGCGATTATTTAATGGTGGTAAAGAATAATTATTTTTGGGTAGACAATACTAGTGAAGCTGGCTTTATAGCCAATGGCGATATAGTAGAGGTGTTAGAAATATTTTCGTTTAAGGAATTATACGGTTTCCGCTTTGCGGAAGTGAAAATACGAATGGTAGATTATCCTAATATGAAACCCTTAGAAACCGTACTTTTATTAGACACGCTTACTTCTGAAACTCCTTCGCTTACTTATGAAGAGTCTAATAGTTTGTACCAAGAAGTAATGAAGGATTACGCTAATGAGAAATCTAAGTATAAAAAATTTCTAGCCGTAAAAAACAATAAATACTTTAATGCGCTACAGGTAAAATTTAGCTATGCAATAACCTGTCATAAATCGCAAGGAGGGCAGTGGAATACTGTGTTTGTAGAACAGCCTTATCTGCCAAATGGCATAGACAAGGAATACCTCCGCTGGCTGTATACTGCCATTACTCGTGCTCGTGAAAAATTGTATTTAATAGGTTTTAAGGATGATTTTTTTGTAGATTAGTGAATTATTATCCTGTACATAATATTTGTTGTAGCTTTCAGAAGTTGTAATTTCACTTAAACGTACAGTTCTTTTTTCAATATAAACAGTATGGAAACTTTTGAAATTATTATCAGCATATTTTTAGGTATTGGCCTAGCTGCTGCTGTTGGATTTCGTGTTTTTTTGCCTTTACTCATATTAAGTCTTGCAGGTTATTGCGATGTAATACCTTTAAATGAAAGTTGGCAATGGATAGGAAATACAGCTGCTGTAATAACAATGGCTGTTGCTACAGCAGTAGAAATTGTAGGGTATTACATTCCTTGGCTCGATAATTTATTAGATACTATCGCTATACCATTAGCAACCGTAGCAGGAACAGCAGTTATGGTAGCAACTGTTTCAGACTTAAGCCCTGTAGTAACTTGGTCTTTAGCAATTATTGCGGGAGGCGGTACTGCGGCGGCTATAAAAGGAAATGCTTCTGCAGCTAGATTAACTTCAACCACCACAACAGCAGGTGTCGCAAACCCAATAATAGCCACGGTAGAAACGGCTATGGCGGCCGTAATGGCCTTTGCTTCAATATTTATACCTGTCTTGGCATTCGTTTTAGTCTTAGTTTTATTTTTTATACTTTTTAAGTTTTATAAAAAGCTTCGGAAAAAAAGCATCCCACGAACATAATCTTCTTATTTTTGAAATCATTTTAAATAATTCGACTTGAAAATAATAGCAATGATTCCCGCGCGTTACGGCGCCTCACGTTTTCCCGGAAAATTAATGCAGGACTTAGCTGGTAAGCCTGTAATAGTTAGAACATATGAAGCTGCTAAAGCCACAAACCTCTTTGATGAAGTGTATGTGGTAACAGATAGCGATGTTATTTTTAAAGAAATTGAATCCTATGGAGGCAAAGCTATTATGAGCTTGAAGGAACACGATTGTGGAAGCGATCGTATAGCCGAAGCCGTAGCCAATATGGATATAGATATAGTTGTAAACGTTCAAGGTGACGAACCGTTTACCAGTAGGGAAGGACTAGAGAAGGTCTTGGCGGTTTTTAATGAACCTGATGCCGAAAAAATAGATTTAGCTTCTCTTATGACCGAAATACACGATTGGAAAGAAATCTCAGACCCAAATTGTGTGAAAGTAATTGTAGATAAAGATAATTTTGCACTTTATTTTTCTCGTTCTCCTATTCCTTATCCACGCGATAAAAATGTGGAAGTTCAATACTACAAACACAAAGGGATCTACGCTTTTAGAAAACAAGCTATAATGGATTTTTATAACTTACCAATGCGTTCGTTAGAAGCTGTAGAAAAAATTGAGTGTATTCGCTATTTAGAATACGGCAAGAATATAAAAATGGTTGTTTCTAATACAAGCGGTGTAGAGATAGATACTCCAGAAGATCTTGCTAGAGCTAATAAATTACTAAAGGAAGAAAAGCCTGATACAGTAAACAATAAATTCAGAAATTTCCCGATGGTTCCCAAAGTGGTTTTTGGAGAAGGCTGTTTTGATCAACTAAACAGTATACTTACACCACAGAAAAAGGAAAAAGCTCCATTTGTTTTTCTAGTTGATGATGCTTTTCAAAATAATAAAGCATTTTTAGATAGAATCAATCTTCGTTTTAACGACAAATTACTTTTTATTTCAACCGAAGAGGAGCCTAAAACCTCTCAAGTTGATGAATTAGTACAAAATATTAAAGCAGAATTTACCCACATTCCTTCAGGAATTATAGGAATTGGTGGCGGTACCGTAATGGATCTCGCTAAAGCAGTTGCAATTATGCTAAACAATGCTGGAAGTGCTTCAGATTATCAAGGATGGGATCTAGTGAAAAACAAAGCCGTTTATCACGTAGGGATACCTACTATTTCTGGTACTGGCGCAGAAGTTTCACGTACTACAGTACTAACAGGTCCTGTACGCAAACTGGGGATAAATAGCGATTTTACACCTTTTGATCAAGTAATTCTTGACCCTGAGTTAACTACAGGGGTTTCTAAAAACCAATGGTTTTATACAGGTATGGATTGCTTTATTCATTGTGTAGAATCTTTAAACGGTACTTTTTTAAATGCGTTTAGTCAGAGTTATGGCGAAAAGGCATATGAATTGTGTTTAGAGATATTTTTAGAAGGTTCACTTTCAGAAAATGAGGCCCAAGCTAAATTAATGATGGCTTCTTGGCACGGTGGTATGAGCATTGCCTATTCGCAAGTAGGAGTAGCACACGCTATGAGCTATGGTCTTGGGTATGTGTTAGGTACTAAACACGGTGTAGGTAATTGTATTGTTTTTCAGTATTTGGAAGACTATTATCCAAAAGATGTTGCTTTGTTTAATAAAATGGTTGAAAAACACGGCGTTGAAATTCCACAAGGAGTTTGTAAAAACCTTACAGAGGAACAATTAGAAACTATGATTAATGTAGCTTTAGGAATGGTTCCACTATGGGAAAATGCCTTGGGTAGTAACTGGGAAAGCATAATGACACCACAAAAACTCAAGGAACTATATCTTAAGATGTAGTCTGTATACACATCACTTTATGGCAATTGCTAAATTTATTTTTGAAAAATTAATGGGCTGGAAAATTGAAGGCGATTTTACACCTTCAATAAAAAAGTCTGTTATTATAGTTGTTCCACATACTAGCTGGCACGACTTTTATATTGCAATTTTTACACGTAAAATTTTAAAAACAGAAATAAACTTCATTGCCAAAAAAGAACTCTTTGTTTGGCCTATAGGTTGGTATTTCCGCTGGGTTGGGGGAGCGCCACTAGATAGAAATTCTGGTAAAAATCAAGTTGAATCTATTGCACAAATATTTGATCAAAAGGAAGAATTTCGTCTAGCACTTTCACCTGAAGGCACCCGAAAAAAAGTAGACGTTTGGAAAACAGGATACTATTATATTGCAATGGCTGCTAATGTGCCAATTATAAGCGTAACTTTCGACTATAAAAACAAAAAAGTAATAATAGACAGCCCATTTTACCCAACAGGAGATATAGAAGCAGATACAATAAAATTACGCTCCTTCTTTAAAGGTGTTGTAGGTAAAAAAGAATAGTATCCTTACTGTATTTATTCGCTTGAAGACTCTTCCATAGTGTGATATACATTCTGTACATCATCATCTTCTTCAATTTTTTCCAAGAGTTTTTCAACGTCTGCAGCTTCAGCTTCGTTAAGTTTTTTAGTAACTTGTGGTATACGCTCAAAACCTGAAGATAAAATCTCAATATTGTTTGATTCTAGGTATGATTGAATAGAGCCAAAGCTTTCAAAAGGAGCATAGATCATTACGCCTGGTTCTTCTTCATCTTCGTTTCTGAAAATTTCTTCAACACCGTGATCAATCAATTCTAACTCAAGCTCTTCTAGGTCAAAATCATTGTCTTTTATTCTAAAATTACACGTATGATCAAACATAAACGAAACAGAGCCAGAAGTACCCATATTACCGTCGCATTTGTTAAAATAACTTCTAATATTAGCTACAGTACGTGTGTTATTGTCTGTAGCCGTTTCAATTAAAATAGCAATTCCGTGAGGAGCATAACCTTCAAAAAGCACTTCTTTATAATCACCCAAGCTCTTATCGCTTGCACGCTTTATAGCGCGTTCTACATTGTCCTTAGGCATATTTACAGACTTGGCATTTTGTATAACAGCACGTAGTCTAGAGTTGGAGTCTGGGTCTGGACCTCCTTCTTTTACTGCCATTACAATGTCTTTACCTATACGCGTAAAAGCTTTAGACATCGCTGACCAACGTTTCATTTTTCTTGCTTTTCTGAATTCAAAAGCTCTTCCCATACTATAATTATCTAATGTTATTTATTAATTTTTTTCTTGAAAAAAGAATGTTCAAATATAAAAAAATACAATTTCCAAAACCCAATTTTTAGATAAATTCAAAAACCAAAGTCTATATAGCTCGTATTACCTATAGCTTTTAGTTTAATTTACTTCACTTTAGCCTATGAGCTCGTCTATAATTTTTGCCAACTCAAAATCTTTTTCTGTTACGCCGTTTGCATCGTGCGTATTTAAATAAATTTCTAATGAATTGTACACATTGCTCCATTCTGGATGATGTTGCATTTTTTCTGCTTCAAAAGCTATTCTGGTCATTGCAGAAAATGCTTCCTTAAAATTTTCAAATTCAAAAATAGCGTGTAAAGCACCTTCTTGATAATCCCATCCTTCAAACGTTTTTAACTTTTCAGTAATCTCTTTTTCTGTAAATGCTTTCATAATTATACTATTTTATTGATGTAATCTCTTCGTTTAAGCTACACTCTTCAACAACCTGCACAACAGTAGTTTGCAAATAATCAGGAAGTGTATTTTCTTTTGAAAGTATCGCTTTATAGCTTATGTCATTACTGCTATAAACACTCTTAAAGATAGGCGTTTTATTTCCTATTTTTGAAGTTATTTCTCTAAACAAATCTTCGTGATGCACCATATCATTACTTGCCAAATGATAAATTCCGGTGAGCGATTGATTAATAATATAGTGAATCTGTTGGCTTAGTTTATTAATGGTAGTGGTTGTAATCACTCTATTAGGGTACACATCAAAAGCTACTTGATTTCTTATGCATTGACGCAAGTGAAGCACTTCTGGTGAGTTTATGCCTAACACAAGCGGGAGCCTCGCTATTGTTGTTTGAGTAGCTATGTTTTCTAGCAAAAGTTTTTCAATAGAAATTTTAAATTTCCCCTCTAAACTTTCAGAATAAGTCGTGTCGTTTTCATACGATGGATGTGAGTATTTTCCATCAAAAACAGCAGTAGAAGATAAATAAACAACCGAACAATGAGTGTTTAACAAGCAATAATTTACAATTTCGCTATGAGCTTTATACTGCTTTAGATAATCTCCTTTTAAAGCCGAAATTATTACCGTAGGTTTAATTTTATTCAACAATAAGAATAATGAATCTTCTTCTACACAGTATTTGTGAAAAACCTGATTTTCTGAAAAAGCTCCTAGTTGCTGAAAATAAGTGCAATGCACATCAAAATAGGGGTAGAGCTCCTTGTAAATTTCATTGCCTATGAAACCACTACCTCCCAAAATTAAAATACGTTGGCTTTCTACTTTTTTCATCATTAAAGGCAATTGTCTAAGCTAAAAAATAGACAATTTAGTTTTTGTGGTAAACTGTTCTAAGGCTTGCATACCCAAGTAAGAGTTTCCTTTAGGGTTGAGGGCTGGAGCCCAAGTAGCAATTGTATAACAGTGTGGTAATAAAGCAACAATACCACCACCAACGCCACTTTTACCAGGAAGTCCCACTTCAAAAGCAAACTCGCCAGCTTCATCATAAAAACCACAAGTTAGCATAATTGCATTTATTCGTTTTACTTGGCTAGCAGAGATATGCGTTATATTTTTTAAACACTTACCGCTATTTGCATAAACGAAAAAAGCATTAGTAAGTTGCTTACAATCCATCATTATAGAACACTGATGAAAATAAAAATCTAAAACGTCTTCAACTTTGTTGTTTAGATTGCCATAGGCTTTTAATAAATTGGCTGCAGCATAATTGTTAAAGCCTGTAATTCGTTCAGATTCGGCTACTTTTTCATTGTATGAAATAGTAGGATCGTGGGCCAAATCTCGCACAAAATTTAAAAAATCTTCTTTCGGGTTCTCTAAATGCGAAAGCAATATATCTGCAATTACAATAGCTCCCGAATTTATCAATGGATTTCTAGGAATACCATCCTCTAATTCTAGTAAGGATAGGTGATTAAAAGGGTTTCCAGAGGGTTCTACGTCTACGCGCTCCAGTAAATTATTACCTTCAAGCTGAAAAGCTTTTGTAAGTGAAAATATTTTGGAAATACTCTGTATAGAAAATTTTTCAAAAGCATCGCCTACAGTATGGCTTTCACCTGTAATAAGTTGCAAATGAATACCAAGCTTATCTTTAGAAATCTTTGCCAACTCAGGAATATAACTCGCTACTTCTCCTGTGTTATTCGTGTTCTTTAAAGAGTTGTGTATTTCATCTAATATGGCTTGATAATCTAACATTAGCCTTTGTAAAATGGTGTTTTTACAACAGTTGCAGCTACGGGCTTATTTCTTATTTGAATAAAAATAGCTGTACCAACTGCGCTATTTTCAACAGTTACATAGCCCATTCCTATACCTTTGCCTAATGAAGGAGCCATAGTACCACTTGTTACAATCCCAATAATGTTACCGTCTTTGTCTGCAATTTCATAATCGTGACGCGGTATGCCTCTATCGTTTAGTTCAAAGCCTATAAGTTTTCTTTTTACGCCTTCTTCTTTTTGTTTTTTTAAATTTTCAGAATTTGTAAAGTCTTTTGTGAATTTTGTTATCCATCCTAAACCAGCTTCTAAAGGCGAAGTTGTATCGCTTATGTCGTTTCCGTATAAGCAGAAGCCCATTTCTAGTCTAAGTGTGTCTCTTGCTGCTAAGCCAATAGGCTTAATGCCGAAATCTTTACCAGCTTCAAATACTTTATTCCATATTTGTTCAACTTCATCGTTCTTACAGTAAATTTCGAAACCACCACTTCCGGTGTACCCAGTTGCACTTATGATTACATTAGGTATTCCAGCAAAATCTGAAACTTTAAAAGTGTAGAATTTTATAGCGCTTAGGTCTTCTGAAGTTAGAGACTGCATAGCTTCAATAGCCTTAGGGCCTTGAATTGCAAGTAGCGAATAGTCTTCAGAAATATTGCGCATTTCTGCTCCCATTGAATTGTGCTTGCTAATCCAGTTCCAATCTTTTTCAATATTTGAAGCATTTACTACTAATAACCACTTTTCTGCTTCAAAGCGATAAATAATTAAATCGTCTACCACGCCGCCAGTTTCATTAGGCAAGCAGCTATACTGTGCTTGACCGTCTACTAATTTTGAAGCATCGTTACTACATACTTTTTGAATTAAATCTAACGCATTAGGGCCCGTAATTAAAAATTCACCCATATGCGATACATCAAACACACCTACCGCTTTACGTACAGTTTCATGTTCGGCATTTACGCCTTCGTAAGAAACAGGCATATTATAACCTGCAAATGGTACCATTTTGGCGCCTAATTGTTCGTGTATGTGTGTAAGTGCTGTGTTTTTCATAATAAAGTTGTATTTATAAAACCGCCTTTAAAAAAATGAGGCTAGTTATTGTTGTTTTAGATAACGATAAAATTTTCCACAAATGTATTATAATCTACAAAAGTTAAGGTATCTTTTTAGGGTAAATTTCTAACATTTTTCACGTTAAAAAGCTCTTAATCCTTAGTTGTTTTACTACTGAAATCAATACTTTTAAAAGAAAAACCATGAAAACCACCACTTCTGTAAATCCGTATACGGGCGAGAAGCTTCAAACCTATAAAAATCATACTACACAAGAAGTTACAGCACTTATAGAAAAAGCAGATAAATGTTTTTACAGTTGGCGAAATACCTCATTTGCTGAATGAAAAAAGCTAATGTTAGCGGCCGCTTCCGAATTAAAAAATAACAAACAAGCCTATGCAAGAACTATGACTTTGGAAATGGGGAAACCCATAAGTCAGGCAATTGCCGAAATAGAAAAGTGCGCTTGGGTATGTGAGTATTATGCCGAAAATGCTGAGCGTCAACTAAAAGACGAATTAGTAAATACAGATGCCTTTAAAAGTTATGTAAGCTATGAGCCCTTGGGCGTAATACTGGCGGTTATGCCTTGGAATTATCCGTTTTGGCAAGTATTTCGTTTTGCTGCTCCGGCATTAATGGCAGGGAATATTGGGGTTTTAAAACACGCTTCAAATGTGTTTGGAAGTGCTCTAAATATTGAAAAGGTTTTTAAAAGAGCTGGTTTTCCAGAGCATTGTTTTACAAGCTTATTAATAGGAAGTGATGCCGTAGAAGAAGTAATTAACAACAAAAAAATAAAGGCGGTTACACTAACGGGTAGCGGTCCTGCGGGATCTTCTGTGGCTGCTATAGCTGGAAAAAACATAAAAAAGACTGTTTTAGAATTGGGAGGCAGCAACGCCTTAATAGTTTTAAAAGATTGCGATATAAATAGCGCTGTAAATACTTGTGTGCAGGCGCGTTTTCAGAATGCAGGGCAGAGTTGTATTGCGGGTAAACGCTTATTAATAGACGAATCTATAGCCCAAGAATTTGTCAAGCTGCTTGTAGAAAAAGTAAAAACACTTAAAAGTGGTAATCCTGAAGACAAAGAAACCTTTATAGGGTGCTTAGCACGCCCAGATTTAGCTATAGATATAGAGAAACAAGTAGAAGCATCTATAAGCGCAGGGGCAGAGCTCGTTATTGGTGGTAAGCGTAACGAGGCTTATTTTGAACCTACTATTCTTACTAATGTAACCAAAGATATGGCTGTTTTTAAAGAAGAAACTTTTGGACCTGTACTTTCGGTTTCAACTTTTAAGACAATAGCGGAAGCTGTTTCACTTTCTAATGATTCAAAATTTGGTTTAGGAGTTTCTATATTCAGCAAAAATATTGAAGCTGCAGAAAAGCTAGCGAAACAATTTGATGAAGGCGCTGTATTTATAAATGAATTGGTAAAAAGTGATCCGCGTTTACCATTTGGCGGTATAAAACAAAGTGGTTACGGGCGTGAGCTTAGCGCTCATGGAATTAAAGAGTTTACAAACCGTAAAACTATCTATATCAATAAATAAGTTTACTAAAAAACCACACATTCACTTAACTGTATGTTTGTGGATGTGTGGTTTTTAATTAGTAGCCTTTCTTTAAAAACTCTACTTTTTGACTTAAAAAGGATTAGGAAGCTTGTGTTTTTTAAACTATTTGTTACTCTTTTACTGTCTCTACGGGAGCTGCTGTTGCAGGAAACGCAAACATTGCCATATCTATTTCTGGATTTAAGACAATCTCTTTAATCTGTATGCCTTGACCAGCCATAGAAAGTGCAAATGGAAAATAAAGACCACTTACTTCTTGGTAATCGCTCATAGTACTAATATTCATTTGACCTTTCATAGGGCCTTGAGCAATTTCACTTTCAGAAACAATTGGCACAAAGGTTTCAGTGTCAAAATAATGATAAGACACATTAGGTTGTTCTACACCATCAACCATAATAGGAGATTGAGTAAGTTTAAGTTTAAAGGTTTCTTTTCCTTCTTTAGTTTCCTTGCCTATCATTTCTATAGTAAAACCTTTATCCTTGTAGTTTAAAAATGGGGAAGGGAAATCCTTGGATTGTTTTTTCATGTTTGCAGTAGACTCTGCGTCACTTTTTTCTGGCTGCATAGTCATAAAATTAGTCGTCCACATGTTTTCACCATCAAAAGCAAATTGAGTGATTTCTTGCCCTTGAAAATTAATTTTCACTAATTGTTTACCGTCTTTAGTTTGGTAAATTTCTACAGGAATCTCCATTCCTTGAGCGCTTGCAGTAGCACTCATTTTTATGCCCTTTAAGTTTTCCCAATTTGTTTTTCCGCCTGTGTTTTCAAAATAATTATTGATTACTTCATCAGCCGTTTGAGCAGAAACTGGTACAATAGCAGTTAATAAAAAAGCAATTGTAAGTGTTTTAAGAATTTTCATTTTTTAAATGTTTAATGTTAAAGTAAGATGGTCTGCCCAATTCCAGCTATAGATGTTTGATAAATCGCAAGGGCGGAGGACAAGGTAAAAGATTAATTAAATTTTCCGTAAATATAAGTCTATCTAATAAACTTAAAGTTACAGTGTATTATTTTTCAATATTTTTTTAAAGAATTATCTTTACAGAAATACTAAAATTATGAATTTTCACACTCGAAAATGGATTAAACCCGAAGATTTAAACCCCAATGGAACTCTTTTTGGCGGAAGGTTGTTAGAATGGATAGACGAGGAGGCTGCCTTATACGCTATAATACAACTTGAAAACCCGCGTACCGTAACCAAGTTTATGAGTGAAATAAACTTTAGGAGCTCTGCAAAACAAGGCGATATAGTTGAAATAGGTATAGAGGTTAAAAGTTTTGGCAATACATCACTTACCCTAGCCTGTGAGGTGCGTAATAAAATGACACGTGAAGTGATTATAAGTATTGATAAAATTATAATGGTTAGCCTCAACGAAGCAGGAAACCCTACCGCACACGGTAAAACAGAAATAGAATTTGTAAAAGACCGTTTAGCAGACTAACCTATGTTAATGACTGAAGGTCTTTTCCTGTAGGCAATTCAAAAATTTCTAAACCAAAATACGGAATGGCTGCAAACAAGTGATCAAAGATATCTGCTTGAATATGCTCGTAGTTTTCCCATCTTTTATCATAACTAAAACAGTAAATCTCTAAAGGTACCCCTTTGTCTGTAGGCGCTAAATGACGTACCATCATAAAGAGATCTTTGTTAATAGCAGAGTTTTCATTTAAAAAAGCATCTGCATAATGACGAAAAACACCAAGATTTGTTTGATTACGCCCGTTTATTAATAGACTTTTGTCTACTTCATTCATTCGGTTAAACTTATCTACATCTCTCTGTCTATGCTCGATATATGGTTTTATTAGCTGAATTTTTTTCAAATTCTCTATGTCTTCCGAAGAGATAAACTTTATAGAAGATTGTTTTATAAAAATAGAACGTTTTATTCGTCTGCCTCTACTTTCCTGCATTCCACGCCAGTTTTGGAAGGAGTCTGCTATTAAGCTATAGGTTGGAATTGTAGTGAAGGTATTGTCAAAGTTTTGAACGCGAACCGTAGCAAGATTTATTTCGGTAACCGCTCCATCTGCACCAAACTTACTAAAGGTAATCCAATCGCCTATACGTACAATATCGTTAACAGAAACCTGAATGCTCGCAACAAAACCTAGGATAGTATCTTTAAAAATCAACAAGATTACCGCAGAAGCTGCACCAAGTGTTGTAAAACTAATTATAGAATAGCCCGTAAGTAATTGAATAATCCAAAAGATGCCAATACCCCAGATAAATATCATAATTACCTGTACATAGCTTTCCATAGGCTTATCCTTAAAGCGCTCATTTTCTTCAAGAAAGTTACGTGTAGTGCGTAAAATACTTCTAAAAATATACACACATAATACAACCAAAGCCACCTTTGCTCCAATTAAAAGCACACTTGTAGTGCCAGGGAATTCTACAAAAATTATTGGAATAAGTAGCCAAACGATAATCAAGGGTACTAAATGGGCAATAAACCTTGGAAAGTTACTCTTTACAAGATAATCGTCGAATGTAGTTTTAGACTTATCGCTAAAAGTTTTAAATGCTTCTATAATAAATTTTCTAAAAACAAGATCGAGAATCCCAACGACTAGCAATACGACTAGACAGTTAACGACTAGGTTTAAAAAAATAGCCCATCCATCAGCCATACCTTCGTTTACAAGGTATTCTTGAAGCATACAGCTGTAATACAATACGTTTTCTTTAATCATTATAAATATTTACGTTCTACATAAAATGGCCCAAAAGGAAGAACAGAACATATTACAACTATAAATAAATCTTTAATAGACCATTTTAATATTTTATACATATAGAAAGCACCACCTACGTATAACACAAACAAAACGCCATGTGCCATACCTACAATTTCTACCATTTTAGGCATATCCCATATATACTTTAATGGCATAGCAATACCCAAAAGTAAAAGATAAGAAATAGCTTCTAAAGTGCTGATCAATCGGAATGTTTTTATAGAAATCTCCACAGTTATAATTTTTTTGCAAAGATACATTTTGCATACAGTTTAGCTAAGCTTTAAGAATACTTTAATTAAAGAAAAACGCACATAAATTATTAATAAAATCATTCGTAATACTATTGTAAAATACTTCATTTAAAAAGTGATTTTATGTTAAAACCAAGTGTTTTTTACAAAGTATTTTTTTGAAAATAGTATTAATTAGAGCAGGGTAGTGGAGTATTAAGCGTTTTATAGCTATTATTTTTTCTAAAACTGAAATGCCACCATTCGGTACGTATTGTTTTAAAGCCAAATTTGCGCATCCCTTCAAAAAATAATTTGCGATTTTGAAGTATTTCTTCGCTAAAATTGTAATTGTCTATATGCGCTTCTCTGCCAAAATAATCGTAATCACTCCCCATTTCTACATAACAGCCTTCTAAAGTTTCCAAAGTAATATCTACAGCAGCACCTTTGTTGTGTATAGAGCCCTTGCCGTACGGATTGCCAACATAAGTAGGTCGTGGTACTTTTGCCCACATTTTTTTTTGAACATCTAATGGGCGATAGCAGTCGTAAATCTTTATTCGATAGCCTTTCTCGCAGAAATATTGGTTTGCTTGTAAAAGCGCTTCAGCTACTTCGGGGCGCAACATACATTTTGCACAATCATATAGCGTTTCACCTATAAAATTATTGGGCGTGGCATAGCGTATTTCGTAGCTAAATTCTGTTGAAAGAGTTTCTAAATCTACTAAAGGCTGTTGCATTTTTTCTTCGGAAGAAAAACTAAAAAATAAAAAAGTTAGGAAAAGAAAAGTTAACAGCTTCATATTTCAAATTTAAGTAGAATTTAATAAGATTAGGAATGCTGATTTGTAAATTTGAAAAAAAATATAAACTATGAATGATTTAGGAAATAAATCCGCTCTTATTACTGGCGGTACAAAAGGAATAGGCTACGGAATTGCGCAAGCATTGCTAAAAGAAGGTATAAACGTAGCGATTACGGGAAGAACTAAAGAAACCGCTGAAGCCGCAGCAAAAACGTTAAACGCTTCAGGAAATGATAGGGCACAAGCAATAGGTATACAAGCAGATGTACGCAGCTATGAAAGTCAAGAAAAAGCAGTTGCCGAAGCCGTTAACGCTTTTGGCGATATTTCAATAGTTATTGCAAATGCAGGTTTAGGACATTTTGGCTCTATTGAAGATATTTCAATTAAAGAATGGCAAGAAACAATAGACACCAACCTTACAGGCCCATTTTATACTTTAAAAGCTACTGTAGATCAATTAAAAAAGAACAAAGGCTATTATATAACGATCTCTAGTTTGGCGGGTACCAATTTCTTTAAAGGAGGGAGTGCTTATAACGCAAGTAAATTTGGAGTAACAGGATTTACTCAGGCTGCAATGCTAGATTTAAGAGAATACGGTATAAAAGTAAGTACGATTATGCCAGGCTCTGTTTCTACATATTTTAATGGTAATGAGCCAGACGAAAGCGATGCTTGGAAGATACAGATAGAAGATCTAGGAGAACTTGTAGTAGATTTATTAAAGATGAATCCACGTACATTACCTAGTAAAATAGAGGTGAGACCTGCTATGACTAAGTAATAATACTAGCATAAACAAAAAGGCGATTCACATTGTGAATCGCCTTTTTTAATACAAGTGTTTTTGCTATTTAATTAGCAGTAAGCATTGCTAAGAACTTATCTAAGTTAGGCAGAATAACTATTCGTGTTCTTCTGTTTTTAGAACGTCCTTCTTTTGTTTCATTTTCAGTAAGTGGGTGAAAACTACTTCTACCTGCTGCTATTAGTTTTTCTGGAGCAACGCCATAATCGTCTTGCAACTTGCGTATTACTGCTGTAGAACGATCTACACTCAGCTCCCAGTTATCTTTAATATAAGCACCTGGTTTTACAGTTTGGCTATCTGTATGACCTTCTACCATAACCTCTAGAGCTGGCTCACTGTTAATTACATTGGCTAAACGCTCTAAAAGTGGGTTTGCTTTTGAATTTACTCTAGCGCTTCCAGATGTAAACAATAGTTTATCTGAAATAGTAATCATTACTACTGTTTCATCAATATCAATATTGATATCATCTTCTTCACCTTCACCAACTAGACTATTGTCTAGATTTTTTTTAAGGTTTTGTGAAACAATAAGATTCATAGAATCTTTAAGTGTTTTTGCTTGAGCCAATTCTTGGGGATCTACATTGGCAAGAGCGGCTTTCATTTTTTGTTTGTCATTTTCAGAAATTACAACGCCTTCAAATTGTTGCAGACGACTGTTGTTTGAGTCTGTTAATGACTGAATCTTTGAATTGTAACTAGCTACGCGTTCCTCAATTTTAGCGTATTTAGCTTCGGCTTCTTCTTTTTCAAGTTGTGTTTTAGCTAGGGTAGAGCGAGTGTCATTATACTGACTTTCAAGTTCTACATACTTTTTTTTCGAAACACAGGACGTTGCAATTAAAGCTCCTGCTAGCATGGTTAATGCAATAACTTTTTTCATAATACTAAGTTTTTTAAGGTTTGTAGTACAAAGATACCAGCAGAGGTCTCTAAAAAGTTAGTTAATAGATGCTATTGTTTTGTTAAAAGTGAATTGTTAAAATATTGAAATAGAACACCTAAGATGTTAAAAATTATTGAATGATATTGAAGCTATTTATAGTTTGTTATTCCCAAAGTTTAAGGTGCGTATAGGGAAAGGTATAACGATAGCCGCTTCATCAAAGTGTTTCTTAATAAGTTTTATAGCTTGATGTTGGGCCTCTAGTTTTGGTTTAGGCATTCTGCTATCTATCCAAAAGCGCACTATAAAGTTTATGGAACTATCGCTAAATTCTGTATAAAAGAATTCAACATACTCTTCGTTAATTTGCTTAAAATTTTCAGATATAATTTGAACAACAAGATTTTCCACTTGCTGCAGGTCACTACTATAAGCCACACCGCAACTAACTTCAACTCTAGAACGCTCAGACCACGAGTAATTTGTAAAAGGGTTTTCTATAAAAACAGAGTTTGGAATTACTACGTATTCATTATCGGTCTGTCTTATGGTAACATTTCTCAAATTAATTTCTTCTACATAGCCTGTTTTACCTTGGGTATCTATAAAATCGCCTATGCGTACTTTAGGTAAAAAAGAGAGCATTAATCCAGAGAAGGTATTGCCTAGAATTCCTTGTAAAGCTAAACCTAAGACCAAACCAATTACACCAGCTCCAGCTAATACCGAGGTTAGCACTTTGTCTAGTTGCATTACACCTAAAGCAATAAAAAATCCAATGAGAATGACACTTCCGTTAACAATTTTTGCAAGCATCTGTTTTACAGACTCTGCTTCTATTTTTTTAAATAATACTTTATAGGACAATCTTTTTAACCCTCTACCAATAAAATAAAAGAGAATCATTATTAATATAGCCGCAACAAAATTGGGAAGCTTCATAATTATGGCGTCTAGCCAATAATCTAATTTATCCCATAAACTTGGGATTGAATCACTTATTGAAAAATGTCTTTTATTCATTGTGAGGATTTTTAAAATAATGTTGAAAGCAAAAGTGTACCTATTATCCATAAGATAAGGGAAAGTATACCACCAATTATAAAAAAGTGTTTAAACTTATAAAACCCCATACCGTAAATTAAGGTATTTGTTTGGTATCCCATAGGTGTAAAAAAACTAAAATTAGCCCCAAATAATACGGCGAGTATAAAGGGTTTCATGGTTAGATTAAGACCCACGGCAACAGCAATGGCTATTGGCGTCATTATAATTGCGGTTGCATTATTACTTACTACACTACTCAATAACATCGTTATTAAGAAAATAACTCCTATAATAACGATATTAGATTGTTGGTATAATACAGCAAGTAAATAGTCTGAAATTAAAGTGTCAGCTCCTGTGTTATTTATTGCAATACCTAAAGGAATCACTCCAGCTAAGAGGAATATTACTTGCCAATTTATACGGTGATATACATCGTTTAAATCTAAACAACGTGTAAGTAATAATAAACTCACGCCCGTTATAGAACTTATTAATATACTGAGTACCCCAGTTGCGGCTAAACCTACAACTAAAAGTAGGATGGCAAAAGATATAGCTCGTTTGTTTTTGTTTATGCTTACAATAGGCTCATGTTCGCGCAATACAGCGATATTTTCTAGTTCGTAAAGCTGATTTATTTCATTTTTAGGTACTTCAACCAATAATCTATCACCAGGTTTTAATGAAATTTTAGTGATATTTTTACGTACTAAGCGTTCTTTTGTGTTGCGAATGTTTTTCCTCTTTTTAATAGCAATAGGAAAGGCGTTTTGAAATGATTGCTTCCTTAATTGCTTTAATGTTTTACCTATTAATAAGGACCCAGGTAAAATAAGAAGTTCTATAAAACCTAAATCACCTTGTTTTTTATTGTTTTCATCTCCAAAACTCTCATCGGTTTCATTGTCTTGTGTTTTATGGACACCCAACCCTTTTGCTTCGTGTAGTTTTGCAAGGTTTTCTAAATCGCACAATAACATTAATTTATCCTGACTTTTTAAGTTAATATACTTTCCAGGTGCATTTGTGCTTTTTTTATTTCGAATGAGTTTTAATATAGTAATGTCTGGATTATTGTATAAAAAAGATTCTTCAATGTTTTTGTCTATTAAATCTGAATCTTTATTTATCACAACAGTAGTTATGTAATTTTCTATATTATAACTGTCTTTTAAACTTTCCCTAGCATCTTTAGGAAGCCATCTTGAAGTTAAAGTTATTACCGTAATTCCAACTAATAGGAAAACTACACCAAAGAGGGTGAATTCAAAAAAACTAAATTGCATAGCACCTAAATCGCGCGCTACAGAATTTACTATCAGGTTTGTAGAAGTGCCCATCAAGGTACAGCTTCCTCCTAAAATACCTGCAAAAGATATAGGTAATAATAATTTTGCTTGTGGCAGTTTAAAACGTTTAGATAATTCTGATATAATTTTTATAAAAACAATAACTACAGCTGTAGTATTTATAAAACCAGATATACCACCCGTTATTAGCATGAGTAGGGGAAGGAGTAAAAACAAAGGAAGTATATGCAAATTTTTAAGAAGCCTAGCCAGTGAAGCTATTACACCATTGTCTTCTAGAGCAAGAGCAATAATCATTAACGAAAGTACTGTAATTGTTGCAGTGTTTGAAAACCCAGAGATTGCTTCTGTTGGGCTAACTAATCCTGTTAACGACAAGGCAGCAATAAGTAGCATTGAAATTTTGTCTACCGAAAAAACTTCAAATGCAAATAGAATAATTGTTCCTAATAGAATAGAAAAAACAAGTATTATTTCTGTTGTCATTGTATGATGGTTATTCTTATAAAGATAACCGCAGAAATAATACTTGTCCTAAAGAAATTCATAAAAATAGCAAGTAAAGCTATTTTTTAACATTTTTAAATTATCCTAAATACTTTTTAAGGATGTGGCTTTTAGAAGTTTGTCGTAATCTTCTAATTGCTTTTTCGCGAATTTGGCGCACTCTTTCGCGGCTTAAATCGAAAGTATCTCCTATTTCTTGTAGGGTCATTGGAGGCTGGCCACATAAACCAAAGTTTAATTTTACTACATCTGCTTCACGAGGAGCTAAGGTGTCTAGAGCTCTGTTTATTTCTATGCGAAGAGATTCGTGCAATAAATTTTTATCTGGATTAGGACTTTCACCAGAACTCAATACATCGTAAAGATTATTATCATTTTCACCTTCCTGAAAAGGGGCGTCCATAGATAAACTTCTGGTTGAGTTTTTAAGTGAACTTTTTACCTTAGACTCACTAAAATCTAATTCATTAGCAATTTCTGCTGCCGTAGGTACGCGCTGAAACTTTTGCTCTAGATGAATAGAAGCCTTTTTTATTTTATTAATATCACCAATTTTATTTAAAGGTAATCTCACTACACGCGATTGTTCTGCAATTGCTTGCAAAATAGCTTGACGGATCCACCATACAGCATATGATATAAACTTAAAGCCTCGAGTTTCATCAAATCTTTTAGCAGCTTTTACCAAACCTACATTTCCTTCATTTATTAAATCGGGAAGACTCAATCCTTGATTTTGGTATTGTTTTGCAACAGAAATCACAAAACGTAAATTTGCTCTACTCAACTTATTTAAAGCGGCTTGATCTCCTTCACGAATTCGCTGTGCCAACTCAACTTCTTCCTCTGCTGTTATCAAATCTATCTTGCTAACATCCTGTAAATAACTGTTTAATGATTTTGTTTCACGGTTGGTTACCTGTTTCGTGATTTTAAGTTGTCTCATATATTCTCCTTGTTTTTAATAATAACACGGCATAGTATGACATTTTACTGTAATTTCCAAATAGTTAACAGAAGTTGTTAAAATTTTATGCTATTTTATTTTTACTTAACTTTAAAAAAAACGTTATGAAAAAGAGAATTTTTACATTTTTAGCAACAAGTTTAGTATTTATTGAAACTGCATTTTCGCAAAAACCTACTGAAGTTCCAAAACCTAGTGAATATCCTATAGATTTATCTAATCCTGCAGATGTAATAATATATATTGTATTGCCGCTTTGTGCCGTGGTTTTATACTTTATCTGGAGAAGTAAACGCGGAAAAAAATAATAAACGATATTTTTAAATTAACAATATATTATATTTTATTGAATACAATTTTTGGTTTAATTGTTGTTACTTAGTTTTTTTAAATTTGTTATAATGATTAAGTCTTTACATTTTTTAGGATTTGCTTTAATAAGCGTTGCTTGTTTTTCGCAAATAGAGCTTCCAAGTAATTCCCCGCTTTTTGAATCGTCAAATTCAAATATAAATAGCTCTTCAGGCTTTGAAATACCTGCGGTTAAATCGCCTTCGCTTACAAATACCAAAAATCCAAACACCCCAAATAATTCTGATTTGGGAAAAGAAAAAGAAAAACAATTAGATATGCAAAATGGAGATGGATTGCTAGAATACAGCACCAATAAAACTCCAAAATACTTCACTAAAGATAAAGAAGAAAAGCCAGAGTACGGAAAAGATCAATATTTAGGCGACTTTAAAACTTCGGCAACAATTGCAACTTTTATGTATCGCGATCACGAATTTGTTGATGGAGATATGATACGCGTTTATGTAAACGACGAAATTGTAGTGTCTCAGGCTAGGCTAGAAGGTAGCTTTAAAGGTTTTGATGTTAAACTACAAGATGGATTTAATAAAGTAGACTTTCAAGCAATTAATCAAGGGTCTTCTGGGCCAAATACAGCCCAACTAAACATCTATGACAATATTGGTAACCTCTTGGCTTCCTATGAGTGGAACCTTTTAACTGGTAACAAAGCCACCGCTATAGTAGTAAAGCAATAATTTTCACTTTCTTTTTTTATAAGTAACTAAAAATAAGCTTTTTAGCGCTTAGTATTTATAATATTATAAAATGTAAAGTTGGCTTTACAAAAAATATAGTATATTTGTCTTAATGCTAAGTTAGCTTATTTAAATATATTATTATGGACAATCAAAAAATATGTAATGCTGAAGAACGCCGGTTAAACTGGCTCATTAATTTTAAACTTTCTAATTCGTGGAAGAAAATAGGGTGGGGGCTACTTTTTATCTCTTTTGCTATATTAATTGCTGTAAAGTTTTTTGATGGTGAGTATACAGTATTAAAGTCGGTTTTAAAGAAAGTGTCTTTGTTAGGCTTGCTAATTGTAGTAATTTCAAAAGAAAAGATAGAAGATGAGCTCGTTGAAAACTTAAGAGGCAAAGCATTCACTTTTTCATTTATTATAGGAATAGTGTATGTGTTAATTCAACCATTAATAAATTACCTTGCCTTTTTATTAATAAAACCTGAAAAGGCAAATTTTGAAGATTTGGGTGATTTCCAAATTTTATGGTTTTTACTTATAGTGTATTTAATGACGTTTTGGTTTTTAAAAAAGAAAAATTCATGAAAAACACATTAAAAGTAGAACGGGCAATCCTCGATCTCACTCAGCAAGAATTAGCTGAAAAAATAGGTGTTTCAAGACAAACTATTAATTCTATTGAAACTAATAGATACGTACCCTCTACACTTTTGGCGTTAAAATTGGCCGCGGTTTTTAACAAGCCTGTAAATGACTTTTTTAAATTAGAAGAAGGTGATTAGTTAAGAGAAGTGAGCTGCTCAATAAAATGGGTAAATCAGGTATATTTTTAGTAAATTTCTGTCTAAAGCTTATAAAATTAAATTTAGGAGCTTTAACTTTACTTATAAGATTACTAATGTGAATTTTCTTATCACAAAAAAATATACTTATGAAAAAAGTACTAATCACCTTAGATTACAACCCAAATTCTGAAAAAGTAGTAAACATGGGTTATGAACTTGCAAAATTAATGCAAGCAGAAGTTTGTTTAATGCACGTTTTATCTGAAGTACGTTATTACGGTATGCAATACGAACCTTTTATGGGGTATGAAGGTTATTCTTTTCCTGTAGATTATACAATTCAAGAGGAGTTTGTAAAAGTAGCTCAAGATTTTTTAGATAAAACAGTAAAACACTTAGGAGATAATACAGTATTAACTCATTTAGCCGAAGGCGATACAGCAAACTCTATATTAGAGTACGCAGAAAAATGGAATGCAGATTTAATAGTAATGGGTACTCATAGCCATGGTACACTAGAAAAGCTATTTTTGGGCACAGTAGCTTCAACTGTGTTAGAACATACTAAAACTCCAGTTTATATGGTGCCTACTGGAGGGTAGGTAAAACCAATAGGATTTGTATTTGTAGTTATTCACTTAATGAATAAAAATTTAATATATCAGCTATTTAAGGTTTACTACATAAAATGATACCTTCGCAATAGGAATTTATTCAACTAAAAATATATGGCTCTTACAAACAACGACATAATGAAAAAACTACGCGTAGCACATAAACTTCGCGATGATGATATTGTAAAAATATGTTCGTTAGTAGATTTTGCAGTAAGTAAAAGTGAGCTAGGAGCAATCTTTAGAAATGAAAACCATGAAAAATACATGGAGTGTGGCGATCAGTTTTTACGCAATTTTCTAAATGGTCTTGTTATTCATTTAAGAGGGCCAATGCCAGAGAAGAAAGTGGCAAAACCCAAACCTGTTCGCAAATACAATCCAAAGCCTAAAAAATAAAAAAAGGCTGAAGAGATTTAGTATCTATTCAGCCTTAATAAGCTTTCAGCTTTATAGGGATCAATATATGTATCTGCATGTTTTTTTTATTGTGGGATCCTCAAACAAATGCTGGTTGGCACTTAAATAATGTAGGGTATGCTGCTTTTGAGATCCGCATTTAATTCTCTTGTGAATGTTTCTTAAGGTTTTCATGGCTAATTTCTTTTTTAGTTTTATAGCGCGTTACTTATAACGTCTTTTTGTATTCCATATATAAGCTTTGGAATTGTATGGTCTGTGCTGTTTCTCGTTGCTGTCTAATGTTCTCATGATTATAATTTTTATGGGTTTCTAATATGTTTTAGCGAAATCTTCTTTTCATATTCCAAGTATATGCATTGGAAGTTTTCATTTTTTCTGATAGTCTGTTGCTGTTTAATGTTCTCATGATTATAATATTTAAGGGTTTCTAATATGTTTTAGCGAAATCTTCTTTTCATATTCCAAGTATATGCATTGGAAGTTTTCATTTTTTCTGTTAATCTGTTACTGTCTAAAGTTCTCATAATAAATAAATTTACTGGGTTATATCTAAAAGACGCTATAGTTTCATAATTGTTACAGTACTATGTAATACAAAGTAATGATTTAACAGTATATTAACATTTCAAAGGATTTTTCAGCTTTTAATAGCTTGATAGTGAAATAGTCTTTAACATACTCTTAACCGCCAAAGTATTGCTAAATGATTGCAGTGTAAGTGCATTTAACTTTATATTTGTAGCCTATTATAAATGCTTATAGAATTAAATAAAAGCATTATACTGTTAACAATATAGTATTACAGATTAAAAATGAACACTTTAAGAAAATCTGAAACAAATAAATTAAAAAGAACCCACTTGTATTATAAATACACTGGGTTTTATTCGTTTGTAGGGCAGAGCTTAAAAAAGGCTATTCTTCCTATAATTTTAATTGTTGTTGCTTTAGTAATTATAGATTTATATGTAGTAGATTTCAGCAATCTCTTTACATACATAACCGAAACCTATGCTCCCATAAATATTTTACTAGTTTTTCTAGTTTCAGAATCGTTTTTGGGTCTTGTTCCACCAGAAATTTTTATAGCGTGGAGTGATAAAATGCCGCAACCAATCTTGTATTTATCGCTTTTAGCAACACTTTCCTATATAGGGGGTATCATTTCATACTTTATTGGGAAATGGGTTTTTACCATTCCACGTGTGTACGATTATATGGAAGGGAAGATGAAGAAGCACTTAAAGCACATACGCAAATGGGGAGGTTTTCTAATAGTAGTAGGTGCCTTATTGCCTATTCCTTTTTCTATGACAAGTATGGCGGCAGGAATGATACATTATAAATTTAGAAATTATTTGCTGTTTGGCTTATTGCGCTTTGTACGTTTTTATTTGTACGCTATTGCTATTTTTAGCTTAGTATAGCGCTATATTTACAGTAGAATAACTTTATCTTTTTAGTCGTTTCATTCCAAATCTCACTTCTGTTACATGAAGAAAACTGACCCCTACGCTGCATTACGATTTCGGGAATTCAATATTTTTTTACTTGTTCGTTTTGCAATGGTCTTTGCTTGGACTATGCAGTTTATAGTGATAGAATGGGAAGTTTATAGCTTAACCAAAAATCCACTTTCTCTAGGTATAATTGGTTTAATGGAAGTAATTCCGGCAGTTTCTATGGCTCTTTTTGCTGGTCATATTGTAGATCAGAGTGAAAAACGAAGCCTACTTATAAAGTGTATCTTTGGTTTCTCTATAGTAAGTCTTGGCTTGTTTTTATTAACTTGGCCCAGAATAGTTGAAGGGCTTTCTACAAACTTTATACTGTATTCTGTTTATTTTTTGGTTTTTATTGGCGGAATTGTACGTGCTTTTCTAGGGCCTACAATATTTTCATTATTCTCCTTATTGGTTCCAAAAAAAATATATCCTAACGCTGCTACTTGGAGTAGTTCTGTATGGCAAATGGGCGCTGTTGTTGGCCCAGCCGCGGGAGGATTTTTTATACATTGGATAGGGGTACACTGGTCTATGTGTTTTGTTTTTGCCTTTTCACTTATGGCTTTATTGTTATTATCTCAAATTCCAAAGAAGCCTATCTTAAACCCAAATATTGGCGAACCTGTTTTAAAAAGCTTAAAAGAAGGAATTAAATTTGTTCTTAACACTCGAGTAATTCTTGGTGCACTTACCTTAGATATGTTTGCAGTACTTTTTGGTGGGGCAGTGGCCTTACTTCCAATATTTGCTCAAGACATTCTAAAAGTTGGTCCAGAAGGTTTTGGAATACTTCGCGCTGCACCCGCAGTAGGAGCGCTTATTATAATGTTTACATCGGCACACTTTCCCCTTAACAAAAATGCAGGTATGAAACTGCTTTTAGCCATTTTTGGCTTTGGTGTTTGTATCATTGTTTTTGGAGTTTCTTCTTGGTTTTGGATTTCGGTAATAGCGCTTTTTTTAAGTGGAATTACAGATGGTATCTCAATGATAATACGTCAAACTATATTGCAATTGCGTACCCCAGATGCAATGCGAGGTAGAGTGGCATCTGTAAACTCTATGTTTGTTGGCTCATCAAATGAGCTTGGTGCTTTTGAAAGCGGACTTACAGCAAAATTGATGGGAACCGTTACCGCAGTTGTCTTTGGTGGAAGTATGACTATTTTAACCGTTATAGGTACAGGAATATTCTTCCCCAAATTGCGAAAATTAGACTTACGAAAAGATCTGGAGGAACACGAAAAGAATTAAGTGTTTTAGTTTCTTACAAAGACCCTTCAATAATTTTTATTGGGTAAGCTTGTTGTAATTGCTTCATTTCTGCTTCAGATAAAAGATCTATTTTGGTTTTTAACACTTTAGTTACATAGTTTTCGCGTAATTCAAAATAAGATTTTGCTATTTCATCTTGAACGCTAATAAATCTATTATAAGGTGTTTCACGATGTATAGACAATGAAATTGAAGCTTTTCGTGGATTGTCTGAAGAAGCCATAAGTTTTTCACCTGAACAGTATTCGCAAGAAGCATCTGCATTGTTGTCTATAAAATTTTTAAGCATTTCTTTTAATTCGGTTATCGGAACAACTGTTTCATTCGCTCTAATTTCACCTAGCTCATTTACACTAATACTAAAAAGATTATTCTTTTTTATAGGAATATTACAATCAGCTCCAGGAGGACAGGCTTGCGGTAAATTACGCGTTATCCCTTTGTCTTTGGGTATCATAGATGTAACTAAAAAGAAAATTAGAAGTAAAAAAGCAATGTCGGCCATACTTCCGGCGTTTACGGTGGGCATATTTCTGAAGTTTCTCATAATGCTAGGATTTTAATGTTCTCATTATGAGCAAACAAATAAAGTGCCAGAAGTTTGTATAACACTTTTTAGATGTTTCTATAGAAAAGCACTATTTTTAAAACAGAACGAAATTCACTTCTTTATGGCTTCAGAAAACACTACTAATTTTTATTCGTATTTATTAAAAAATGCAGCATTGAGTGAAGACGAAGCAGCAGAAGCTACTTCTGGTTTAGAGCGATTACAAGTTGAAAAAGGATCTGTTCTTTTAAACAAAGGCGCTGTATGCAAACATTCTTTTTTTGTTGAATCTGGGCTGTTGCGATCCTATATGCTAGACGAATCTGGAAAAGAGCACGTAATACAGTTTGCTCCAGAAAACTGGTTTATAGTAGATAGAAGCAGTGTTTATTTTAACGATGTTTCCGAAACCATTATTGAAGCTATAGAAGACACTACGGTTGTTTTAATAGGGCAGGAGTTTATTGCTAAAGTGAATGAAATAAGTACTGCTTTTAGTAAATTTAATGATACTTTATTGCACAACCACATTAGGCATATGCAACAGCGCATCAATCTGTTACTTGGCGCTACTGCTCAAAAACGGTATTTGAGTTTTATAACTACTTACCCAGATTTATTATTGCGCATACCACAATGGATGATAGCTTCTTATTTAGGAATTACACCAGAGAGTCTTAGCCGTGTGCGTAAGGAATTAGCACATAAAAACTTTAAAACTGATTAGCTAGGAAGTGGAACAAAGTCTGTTTCTCCTGGAATTTTTGGGAAACGTTGTGCTTTCCAATCTTCTCGAGCTTTTTCAATAATTGCTTTATCTGAAGCTACAAAGTTCCAATGAATATGGCGTTCTTCGGGGAAAGCTTCTCCTCCAAAGATATAGACAGTAGTGTTTTCGGCCATTTCAAACTCACAAAGTGTACTGTCGGTTGCAACTAAAATCTGTTTTGGTTCGTAGGTATTGCCTTCACTTTTAATACTTCCTTGAAGTATGTATAATCCACTTTCACCATAAAGCTCTTTACCGATACTGATGGTTTGTCGTTTTTTACTTTTCAGTTCTAAAAAATAAAGTTTGCTGTGTACTGGCACGCTAGATATTTTTCCAAAAGCTTCACCCGCTATTAATTTAATAGAAACGCCGTCTGTATTCCAATGCGGAATTTTATCTTCACTTATATGATGAAATTTTGGCTCCATTTGCTCTAAATGTTTTGGTAGCGCAACCCAAATTTGTAAACCGTGTAAAGATTTCTTTTTATTCCGAAGGTAATCTGGTGTTCTCTCAGAGTGTACAACTCCTTTACCGGCTGTCATCCAGTTAACAGCTCCGGCTTTAATTTCTATTTCAGATCCCAAACTATCGCGATGCATAATACTGCCTTCAAATAGATAGGTTAATGTAGAAAGACCTATATGAGGGTGGGCGGCTACGTCTAGATTTTCGGTCTCGCTAAGCGAAATGGGTCCCATATGGTCTATAAATGTAAAGGGACCTACCATTCTTTTTTTCCGAAAAGGCAATAAACGGCCAACCATAAAGTTGCCAATATTTGCTGCTCGTTCGGGAATAATTGTTTTTAAATTAGACATAGTTATATAGTTTAAAAAAGGAGTTTTATATTAATTTTTTTGCCTTTTTTTTAAAAGCGCTATTGGTTTAATAAAAACTCCTCTAAGGTACTTACTTTTTTAGTTATTCTAAATATCCAAATTTACCCATATTATAATCGCTTATGGCTTGTATAATTTCTGCTTGGGTATTCATTACAAAAGGGCCGTGTGCTGCAATAGGTTCATTTATAGGCTCTCCACTTAGCACTAAAACTACTGCATTATCTGAAGCTTCTACGGTAAATGTTTCACCTTGGTTTGCAAATAGCCCTAGACTATCTGTATGTATTTCTTCAGTGTTATTTACTTTAATATTTCCTTCAACAACTAATAGTACTGTATTGTAATTTTCTGGAAAGCTAAAAGTAGCTTTTCCATTTTTATTCAATTTAGCATTTAGCATATTAATAGGAGTAAAGGTAGTTGCTGTTCCATTTTCACTATTGTAAGTTCCAGCTATAACTTCTACTATACCAGCATTATTAGGAAGTATTACTTTTGTAATTTCTTCATTTGTAATACCTTGATATTTTGGACTACTCATTTTAGCTTTAGCGGGAAGATTTACCCATAGTTGAACCATTTGAAAATCGCCTCCAGCTTTACTAAAATTCTCTTCGTGATATTCCTTATGTAATATACCAGATGCAGCAGTCATCCATTGCACATCACCTTCATTTATAACCCCACTATTACCCGCGCTGTCATGATGAGCTACGCTGCCTTTGTAAGCTATTGTTACAGTTTCAAAACCTCTGTGTGGGTGTACATCAACCCCGCGTGGAGTAGTTGTAGGAGGAAAGTAAAACTTACTGTTGTAATCCATCATAATAAATGGATCTGTTCTTTGAAAGCCTTCGCCTATACCTGAAGGTATGTATTGGTGAACTCTAAAACCATCACCAACCATATGTGGTTGTGGTGGATTTATTATGCGCTCTATCTGTCTTGTTTTCATCGCATTGTGTTTTATAAATTATTTAATGTAAAATTAGATTTTATAAAACGCACTGGCATTGATGTATGATAAGAAATGATTCAACTCAATAATGCTACTCTTGTTAGTTAATAACATCAAATCCTCAAAATATATCTAAGCTTCAGCAATTTGTATCTTTTTAAAGTCTTTATGTACACCACCTTTGCAGTAACAATCTAAAAAACTTAGGAATGAAAAGAATATTAATTACAGGCGCTGCTTCTGGTTTTGGAAAAGGAACAGCCATCGGATTAGCAAAAAAAGGACATCACGTAATTGCAGGAGTACAAATAGAACCTCAAAAAACTGCTTTGCTCGTAGAAGCTAAAAAGGAAGGTGTAGAATTAGAAGTTATTGTTTTAGACATTACTAAAGAAAGTGATAGACAATGGGTTTTTCAAAGAGAAATAGATGTTTTAATGAATAACGCAGGTTTTATGGAAACGGGGCCAGTTGCCGATATTCCCATGGAAAACGTTAGAAGAAACTTTGAGGTAAATGTATTTGCAACTTTAGAAATGACAAAAGGCTTTTTACCACAAATGGTTAAACGCGGATCGGGTAAAGTTATATTCACTTCTTCTATGGGAGGTCTTATTACTGTGCCGTTTGGAGCTGTTTATACTGCTACAAAACACGCTTTAGAAGGTTTAGCCGAAGGCTTAAAAGATGAATTAATGGGAACCGGAGTAGAAATATGTACTGTAAATCCAGGTGTATTTGGAACTGGCTTTAACGACCGAGGAGCAGAAACTATGTTAAAATGGTTTAATCCCGAAACCTCTCTTTCTAAAATGGAAACTATTGAAGCTGTATTTCAATCGGGAGGTTTAGATAATCAATTAGACCCACAAGAAATGATTGAAGCTATGATAAGAGTAGCAGAAGAAGATAATTCATTATTTAGAAATGTTATACCAGAAGCTATTATTCCGTGGATAAAGGCTACTCAAGAGCGCACTTGGACGATACGCAAAGACGAAAGTGTTTCATTAGACCCAAATTCACTTTAAAGATTAAAAAATGAAACACGAAAATATTCACATTACAACAGATATAGTTATCAATGCATCTAAGGAGGATGTTTGGAGCACATTGATGAATATTTCAGAATGGAACCAGTGGACCAGTCTTGTAATTTCTGCAGAAGGTGAAATTATAAAGGGCGGAACTGTAAAAGTAGAATTTTTAAACCCTGAAGGGGGCGGTTTAACTTTTGAAAGAAATATTTTTCATTATGAAGAAGGCACTGCTTTTGGTTGGACAGGCGATGCTTTTGCTGGTCTAAAAGACTTTCACGTTTATGAATTAGAAGGACTTCCCGATGGAACTACAAAATTTACTCAATCTGATGGTCTGCATGGAGCAGATGTTCCCGGTATAGAAACAATTGAACAACAAATGTTACTGGGGTATCAATTATTTAATCAAGAATTAAAAACGTACATAGAAAACAAATAGCTAACATAATAGGGAAGTAGAAATTTGCTTCCCTATTTTAATGAACTAATATGAATTTAATAGAACATACTACCCAATGGGTAAAAGGGGAAGTTTTACAAGGTAGAATAGGTTTTTCACTATCTATTTTAGCACTTATATGCTTCTTGTATTTTGTAAACCTTCAAGAAACCTTTTACAAAGGAATAGTGTTGCCTTTTTCATTATTGTTATTGGTCATTATGGGCTATAGTAGCTTTCAAATGATTATGCGTCCAAAACATATAGAAAAAGTACAACAAGAATTAATCATAAATCCTGAAAAAGCTGTACAAACAGAACTCATAAAGGTACAAAAAGATGATGCCTTTTTCAGTAAATTAAAAATGGTTTGGGCGGTTCTTTTTGTAGTATCAGGAATTTTGTTTTTTAGCTTAAATAATGAATTCTGGAAAGGGGTGAGCTTAGGTTTTGTAGGTTTGTTTTTGGTTGCTTATATTTTTGATTCGTTTTTACATCACAGACTTCAAACCTATCTATTTGCTTTGCAAAAATTAACTTAATTTTGAACTATGGAAAATTTCGTTATTCCCATTAAAACTATTTCTGAAATGCATCAATTATTTGGTTTATCAAAACCTAAGCACCCATTAATTTCGGTGGTGAGGCATTCAGATTTTATACTAGATACCGCTTTAATAGAACAGCGTTTTAGCCTAGATATGTTTATTATTTCTTTAAAAGGAAATCAGCAAGCTGTTTTAAAATATGGAAGAAATCAATACGACTTTCAAGAAGGTTCTTTGGTTTTTATAGCTCCTAATCAAGTAATTTCTTCTAGCTCTTCAGATTTTTCTCAAACTCAAGATTCTTGGACTATCTTGGTTCATGCAGATTTTATGCTTCAAACAGGTAAACAACAGGTTTTAGAGGAATATAAGTTTTTTAATTATGAAGAAACAGAAGCACTTCATTTATCTGAAACAGAAAAAATAGCTCTTACAGATATTGTACATAAAATAGAAAGCGAATACAATCAGCATATTGATGCACATACTAATGAGATTATAGCCGTTAATTTAGAATCCTTACTAAAATATTGTCAACGCTATTACGGTAGACAATTCATTACTCGAAAAAGTATAAATAGAGGCGTTTTAATGCAATTTGAAAATTATTTACAGACTTATTTTAAATCGAATTTAAGCGAAAAGGGTCTGCCAACTGTTACTCAATGTGGTGAAGCTTTAAATCTTTCACCTTACTATTTAAGTGATCTTTTAAAAGCAGAGACAGGCAAAAGCGCAAAAGAACATATAGATTTATTAATCATACAAAAAGCCAAAAACTTATTGCTTCAATCTAAAGAGAGCATTAGCGAAATAGCATATCAATTAGGCTTTGAATACCCAAATCATTTCAGCAAACACTTTAAATCTAAAACTGGACAGAGTCCCAGCGAATACAGAGTATACAATTAACAATCGCTATTAAAGTTTATGAAATTGTATAAAAAAGTAAAAAAGCTAAGTCTATTTATTTAGCTCTTCTAATAATTGATCGTAATCGTCAATTTTAACGTGAAGAACGCCACCTAAACTAATTATAGGAGTCGTTAATGAATCTATCTTAACCGTTGCATTAGAAAATGCAGGAGCTAATTGTTTTTTTAAATCGGGTGAATCTGCAAAACGATAGCTTGTATATAGGTATCTACTTTTATCTAGATTAGAAACTAGGGTATCGCAATTTGTGCAGTTTTCTGGGATATATACAATTACTTTCTTTTTAGGTTCTATTTTTACAGGCTCAAAATCTTTTCGCAAGGCGCGACGAGATAGACTGTCGTTTACAACTAAAGTGTAAGTGTAATTCGCTCTTTTTCCTCTTTCTACAATTAAGTTGCTAAGTAACACTTTTGAAGCCGCAGGAATACGTACGGGTCTAGGAACGCTCTTACTTTGTCTAAAATTAGTTCCTTCTACTGTAATTGTAACATCTAAGTCTTGCTCATTTGTGTTTATACCATAGAGAAAAAGTCTATTTGCTTTTGCTTCTTCTACAATTTCTATAGGTCTCTCTTGTGAAAATAGGGTAGTACTAATTGCTAAAACTAAAAGGGATAGGAGTAATTTTTTATTCATCAGGGCTTTTTTAAAAATAATTTTTTTGAAAGATATAAATTTTCAAATTACAATTAAAATTTATCAATTATAAAATTCTTTAACTTTACTTTAGAGAGCTTAAAAAGTACAGTTAGTATTTTTGAAGAATGAATAGAGAAGAACATATGGAAAATAGAAAATTAGTACAAATGACTGTAGGTGGAGGATGTTTTTGGTGTACTGAAGCAGTATTTAATCAAGTAAGAGGAGTAGTAAAAGTAGTTTCAGGTTATTCTGGAGGAAATGTTCCAGGAATACCTACTTACCGTGAAGTATGTAGTGGGTTAACAGGACATGCCGAAGTGGTTCAAATTTCGTTTGACCCAGCGATAGTTTCATATAAAGACTTATTATTTATATTTATGACTAGCCATGACCCTACAACTTTAAATAGGCAAGGAGCAGATAGAGGGACACAGTATAGATCTGTAATTTTTTATCATGACCAAACACAAAAACAAATAGCTGAAACTGTTTTAGAAGAAGTGCAGCCTTATTATGAAAATACTATTATCACAGAGCTAAGCCCTTTGTCTAAATTTTTTGTTGCCGAAGATAATCACCAAGATTACTACGCAAATAATACTTCACAAGGTTATTGTTCTGCTGTAATAACTCCTAAACTTGCAAAACTTCGCAAAATGCATTCAGATAAATTAAAATAAGTAAATAAGTATTTTGTAGTACTAAACAAGCTTTCAGCCTTAAGTAAAATTAATTGTATTGGCTTATTAGTTTGGTGATTAAGTAAGTATTTAAGACATTTATTAGTGAGTTTTCTTCATTAGTTTAGAGCCCATTTATAACAGATTTTTTTTAATATCATATTATCTTAACTCATTTTTATGATTTTAACCCGTTAATTTACTGTATATTTGTATCCTAAGGATGATTAACAATTAAAGTCCATCTAGGTAAACTAATAGAACATTTAACCCCATATAACTAATTAATAAGTCATCTGCCTATACTAGTGGATGGCTTTTTTTATTCAAAATTTTAAAATTAATAATGGCAAAATCGCAACAGACATACAGTAAAAAAGAAAAGGAAAAAGCAAAGTTGAAAAAACGGGAGGAGAAGCAAAAGAAGAAAGAAGCTAGAAAAGCAGATAAGACTCCTGGAAGTGAATTTGTTTATGTAGATTTTAATGGTAACCTGGTAGATACGCCACCAGATCCGTCTATGAAAGTAGAAATAGAAGCCGAAGATATTGTTTTAGGTATTCCACCTAAAGAAGAAGGAGACCGTGAAGCGTTTGATCCTGTTAGAAAAGGGAAGGTTTCTTTCTATGATTCATCAAAAGGATTTGGATTTATCATAGATGATGAAAACAACGAAAAATACTTTACCCACGTAAGTGGTATTATTGATGAAATTACAGAAAATGACAGTGTTTCTTTTGAACTTGAAAAAGGTCAAAGAGGAATGAATGCTGTTAAGGTTACTAAAATTTAATCACAAGCTTTTTTATAAAATAAAAAATCCCACAAGTTGTGGGATTTTTTTTTCGCCAAATATTTAGGTAGTTGTTAACTAGTTAAATCACTAGCTTCTTTTTTTACTGTGTTCTTAAGTTGCTCGTATTTGTTAGATATAGCATCTTCAACTTCACCAGCTTTCTCTTTAATTTTTTGTCCCGTAGCGTTTGCTTTGTCTTTAAGATTTTGTTTTTCTTCGGGCGACATGTTTTTGTATTTCCAAAATGCAAAAGCGCCTGCTGCAACGCCCAACAATGCTAATAAGCCTTTTCCTTTAGTGTTCATTTTTCTTCTAATTTAGTTTAAGTGAAGATACGTTTTAAACTGCGTATTTTACATTAAAAAATATATTTTAATAAATATTTAATACTTATAGCTGTGTTTTGTAAAAGGAATCTTAATTTTTTTCTAAAAAAACGATATTACAATTAACCGTTATTATAAGTACTTTCTAATCAATTTGTTGTAATTTTAAGTATCCTTAAATTTTATAACAATGAAATATCAGCTAAAGTGTTTTAACTTCAGACTTTTGTTCATTTTAAGTTTTATAATGGGAAGTTCTATTCTTTTTTCTCAAAGCCAGAGGGAGAGTCATCACGAAGTACAGGATGATCCCTATGTGTACGTTTCAAGAGCTAATATGCAACGAAGTCCAGCCTACAATGTTACTACGTCAAAATATTTTACAAGACAAGTAAATGTAGATGAAAATGGCCAAAATATAGTTGGCGACGCGGGAAATGAAACTTCTATTGCAATTGATCCTACAAATCCAGATAGAATTGTAATTGGCTGGAGACAGTTTGACTCTGTAAATAGTAATTTTCGTCAAGCCGGTAACGGCTATTCGATAGATGGTGGATTAACTTGGGTGTTTCAAGAAGTTTTAGAACCAGGTGTATTTCGTTCAGACCCTGTTTTAGACTTTGATGCTGATGGAAATTTTTATTATAATTCGCTTACAAACAATCCAGATTTTATTTGTTCGGTATTCAAAATAACTGATGGTGGCCAAGATTGGGGTACATCAATTCCCGCAAAAGGTGGTGATAAACAATGGATGCGACTTGACCGAACTGAAGGCATTGGAAAAGCAAATAATTATTCCTTTTGGACCTCTTCTTTTACTAGCTGTGACGGCGCATTTACACGCTCTACAGACGGTAGTAATAGTTTTGAAGATTGTATTTTTATAGACAACAACCCTTTTTGGGGAACATTAGCAGTTGATTCAGAAGGGACTTTGTATATAACTGGGACTAGCTCTTTGGGTATAGTGCTTGTTAAATCAATTTCGGCTAAAGATCCTTTAGTAAATGTTACTTGGGATAGTACTACTCTCATTAACTTGGACGGGAATTTAAATAGTCGTCAACCTATAAATCCTGCAGGTTTATTAGGTCAAGCTTGGGTAGATGTTGACGTTTCTAATGGACCAGGGAGGGGTAATGTTTATGTATGTGCTTCGGTAAAAAGAGCTTCAAATAATGATCCTGGTGATGTAATGTTTGCTAAAAGTACCGATGGCGGAGCTACATTTCAGCCTCCAGTTAGAATTAATACAGACATAGGCGAAGATGCCTATCAATGGTTTGGAACAATGTCTGTTGCGCCTAACGGTCGCATTGATGTAATTTGGTTAGATACACGAGACGCAACTAACGGAATAGATTCAGTGCTTTACTATTCTTTTTCTGAAGATGAAGGCGAATCTTGGTCTAATAATGAACCATTATCTCAATCTTTTGATCCAACTATAGGCTATCCACAGCAGAACAAAATGGGCGATTATTTTCATATGGTAAGCGATAATGAGTATGCACATCTATCTTGGTGCAATACACTTAATGGCGGTGAAGATGTTTATTACACGCGAATTTCTCCTAGTGAAATTTTAAATGTTGATGAGATTGCCAATAACAACACGCTTCAATTTACTTGTTATCCCAATCCATTTAATGAGCTTACAACCCTAGAATTCACTATTAGAGATTTAGAAAAAGTAAAATTAGAAGTATTTGATGTTCAAGGAAGAAAACTTAATACTTTAGTAGACGAAATGGTTTCTGGCAATCAAAAAATATCTTGGAATGGAACTAGTAGAACAGGGGTGAAGCTCGCAACTGGGCTTTATTTTATCACTTTAAAATCTGAAACGAAGTCTGCAAACTTGAGAGTACTTTTAAATTAACCTTAGAAGCTAGAATAACCACAGTAAGTTATTTTAGGAAAGATTTTGGGAAAAAAGAAGGGCAAAACTTTTCAAACTAGGTTGCCTTCAAAAAAAAATGACATCACAAATGATTATGATTTACAATTAAATGTTTTAAACATTGAAACTGTGACTATATTTGCCGAAATATTATTTTTATGGCAGAGCAACTTCCTGAAATGGAAATTCCCAATAGGGAAAATGAAGATTTAGCTAAAACAGCTAATACTATGAACGATGATAACGAAGAGATTTCTGCTGAAGATATCGCAAAATGTATCGCTATACTAGAGCGTTTAAATAGCAATACCAATCAAATTTTTGAAATTCCAAAGGAGCAACGCACTGCGTTAATAAAAGCTTCAGGAATGTTTTCTAGACCTAGCCGCGAGGAGTTTTCTAGAAGAAAAAAAGATGCTAAGAAAGCCGCTAAACGCAAAAAAGCAAATAAAGATAGAACCGCACGTAAAGAAACAGGCATAAGAAGTGCTCGTGAAAATGCGGTATTTATGGCGCCAAAACTGTTACAGCCCACAGCTATAACATCAAAGAAAGTATTAGAGCTAAAGACCGCTAGAAACTGTTATGTGTGTAAGGTTCAATTTACAAAATTGCATCACTTTTACGATACTATGTGTACAGACTGCGGCGATTTTAACTATGCAAAACGCTTTCAAACAACAGATTTAACAGGGCAAGTAGCGGTTTTAACGGGTTCTCGTTTAAAAATTGGCTATCATATAGCCTTAATGTTACTTAGGGCAGGAGCAACGGTTGTTGCAACTACGAGGTTTCCTATAGACTCTGCTTATCGTTTTGGTCAAGAAGAAGACTTTCACAAATGGGCAGATCGTTTAAAAATTCACGGTTTAGATCTTCGACATATCCCCAGTGTGGAGATTTTCTGTAATTATATAGAACAGAAATACGAAAACCTGGATATACTTATCAATAACGCAGCACAAACCGTACGAAGACCTGCGGGCTTTTACCATCATTTAATGGCAAAAGAAGAAATGCCGTTTGATGAGCACCCTCAATTTATAAAAAACTTGCTAAGCGACCATATGGGCTGTTTGCAAGAACTTAAATCATTAACAACAGTAACAGCTGCGAGTTCCAATAAAAACTTGCCTGTAACCTGGCACGGTGCCGAACCGGGAATAGGCTTGCGCGCTTCTGCAAAACTTTCGCAAATACCTTATAGTTTTGATAACTCATTAAGTGCAAAAGAGGTTTTCCCTGAAGGAAAACTAGATGCAGATTTGCAACAAGTAGACCTTCGGAAGACAAATAGTTGGCGTTTAAGGCTTGGTGAAATTGAGACCACCGAAATGATTGAGGTTCAGTTAGTAAACTCAATTGCACCTTTTGTGCTTTGCAACCGTCTAGGTGAACTGATGAAGAAAAAAAACACCGGCAAAAAACACATTATAAATGTCTCTGCTATGGAGGGTAAGTTTCATCGTTTCTTTAAAGAAGACCGTCATCCACATACTAATATGGCCAAGGCATCGCTAAATATGTTAACCCATACCGCCGCGGGTAGTTTAGCCAAAGAAGGAATATATATAAATGCTGTAGATACAGGTTGGGTTACAGATGAAGATCCTGTAGAATTAGCGAAACGCAAAGTAGAACTACACGATTTTCAGCCGCCACTAGATATAGTAGATGGCGCAGCAAGAGTAATGGATCCATTAATAGATGGTATAAACTCTGGAAAACATTGGAGTGGTAAGTTTCTAAAAGACTACAGACCTATAGATTGGTAGTTTATTTTCAGAATTATTGCAGACCACAATTCTAGAAACACCTATTTTTTATTTAAACAAGCATATAAATGAGTACTGATAACCAACAACCTAACAATCCACTTCACGGTGTTAAACTTGTAGATATACTTGAATATTTAGTAGCTTATTACGGTTGGGATGTTTTAGGCGAAAAGATAAAAATAAACTGCTTTAACAGTAATCCTTCAATAAAATCGAGTCTTACCTTCCTTAGAAGAACGCCTTGGGCACGTGAAAAAGTAGAGCAACTTTACTTAAAAACAAAGCATAAATAAGCCTTCAGAAAAATATTTTGTAATTATTTCTGTGAAATTTCTTTCAAAACCTTTAAAAGGGTGTAATTTTGCAAACCTCCAAAAACAACAATTTTTTATGATTGAGGCCAAAGACACAATTCAAGAAAAAAAAACAGATAAAGAATTATATAGCTATCAAAAAGGGGCTATAGATAAGATATTTGAAAAATTTGAAACGGCGCCAGATGATTATCATTTGCTGTATCAATTACCTACGGGTGGTGGTAAGACCGTTATTTTTTCTGAAATTGTTCGTCAGTACTTAAAAACACACAACAAGAAAGTGTTGGTAATGACACACCGTGTTGAGCTTTGTAAGCAAACTTCAGAAATGCTAACAAGCTTTGGTGTGGTAAACAAAGTAGTAAACAGCACCGCAAACCTTTCAGACCAAGCAAAATACAGCTGTTTTGTGGCGATGGTTGAAACATTAAACAACCGTTTAACAGATAACAAACTAGATATTTCGGATATAGGCCTTGTAATCATTGATGAGGCGCATTACAATTCCTTCACTAAACTATTTAAGTTTTTTGAAAAGTCATTTATTTTAGGAGTTACCGCAACACCCTTAAGTTCCAATAGAAACCTTCCTATGAAGGATAATTATCAGGAATTGATTGTAGGTGAAAGCATACAGTCTTTAATAGATAATGAGTTTCTAGCACAAGTAGAAGTTTTTCAGTACAATGTTGGGCTAACCTCACTAGAAATAGGTTCTAATGGTGATTATACGGTAAAGTCTTCAGACGATTTATATTCTGCGGTAGGAATGCTAGATCAGCTTTACCAAGCCTATTTAAATCATTCTAAAGGTAAGAAAACCTTAATTTTCAACAATGGTATAAATACATCTATACAAGTGTATTATCATCTAAAAGCTGAGGGCTTGCCTATTATGCATCTAGATAATACCGCAACAAAAAAGCAACGAAAACAAATATTGCGTTGGTTTCACGAAACCCCAGATGCTATATTAACTTCTGTAAGTATATTAACTACAGGTTTTGATGAACCTACAATAGATACTATTATATTAAATAGAGCAACCCGTTCATTAACGCTCTATTTCCAGATGATAGGCCGTGGTTCCCGAATATTAAACAACAAGTCTAAGTTTTCGGTTATCGATTTAGGGAATAACTATCAGCGTTTTGGTCCTTGGGAAGCACCTCTAGATTGGCAAGCTATATTTAGATCGCCAGATTATTATATGGATCGCTTAATGAGCGATGAGGAGCTGGAGAGTAATTTCCGTTATGAAATGCCAGACGAGCTACGTGCAGAGTTTGCAAATAGCAAGGATGTTTATTTTGATATAAAACAGACCTATCAAGATGCAACTTTTAAAGGTGAGTCTTCAAAAGTAGTGCTTGAGCGTTCTATAGCTCACCACGCCCAAATGTGTATTGAAAACAGCGAAGATGTATACGACGCCTTAGGTTTAGCAAAAATGTTAGGTGATGATATAGACCATCGTATTGAAAAATATTCGAAGTGTATTAGCAAGAGCACACACAACTTTATAAGCTGGTTAAAGGAAGATTACCGCTTAAAATTAAGAAGCTACCTACGTGACAATTTCGATACTGTTTTTGAAGAAATTCACGGGCACCCACCAGAGGATTAATGTTGTTTTTACAAGCTGAAGCCTAGGGTAGAAGCCTCAATTTACAATTCACTACTTTTGTACCAAATAACCAACAATGGAATCATTCAACGAGCTTAACATAAGCAAACAACTGCATTACGCCATTGCCGATTTGGGCTATGAGAAACCTACGCCTATACAAGCGCAATCTTTTTCTGTAATTATGTCTGGTACAGATATGGTAGGGATAGCGCAGACAGGTACAGGAAAAACCTTTGCGTATATGCTTCCTATACTTCAGGATTTGAAGTTTTCAAAAGATATAAATCCGAGGATATTGGTAATGGTTCCTACCAGAGAATTGGTTTTACAAGTGGTTGAAGAAATTGAAAAGTTTGGAAAATATTCTTCGGTACGTGTAATTGGCGTTTTTGGAGGTACAAATATAAACCGTCAAAAAGAAGCTGTAGCCGAAGGAGCAGATATAATTGTAGCCACCCCTGGACGTTTGTACGATTTAGTGTTGAGTAGAGCGCTTCAGCTTAAAGCTATTAAAAAAATAGTGATAGATGAAGTAGATGTAATGCTAGATTTAGGGTTCCGTTTTCAGCTTACAAATATTTTAGAATTACTGCCCAATAAACGTCAAAACATTATGTTTTCGGCAACGATGACAGACGATGTAAATGTGTTTATTCACGATTTCTTTATTTCGCCTACCACAGTGTCTGTTGCTGTAAGTGGTACTCCTTTAGAAAATATAACGCAATACGCTTATAAAGTGCAAAACTTTTATACTAAAGCCAATTTGTTAAAGGAATTGCTTCAGAATGAAAGTGATTATAAAAAAGTACTTGTTTTTGTTCCGAATAAGAAAAGTGCCGATTTACTTTTTGATATTTTAGATGAATTCTTCGGAAGTGAAGTAGCGGTAATACATTCAAACAAAACCCAGAACTACAGAATTCGTTCCATTGAAAATTTTAATGCCGAAAAGACGCGTATTCTTGTAACTACAGATGTTATGGCTCGTGGTTTAGACTTAGAGCAAATAAGCCACGTAATAAACTTTGACGTTCCTAATTTTCCTGAAAATTATATGCATCGTATAGGAAGAACTGGACGTGCAGAGCAGGAGGGAACCGCTATATTGCTGTACACAGAGAAAGAAGAAGATGCAAAAATTGCCATTGAAGAATTAATGGATTTGCAAATTGAGGAGCTTCCATTTCCTGCAAATGTTGAAATATCAAAACAGCTTACTTACGAAGAACAGCCAAAGGTTGTAGAGATTAACAACCCAAATAAATTAGAAGAAGTAGGACCTGCTTTTCACGAAAAGAAGGAAAAAAACAAGAAGATTAATCAAGGAGGTTCTTACAAACGCATAATTAAGCAGAAATACAAAAAACCAAAAACAAGAGGCGATAAAAACTACAATAAACGCAAGAAGAGATAAGTTATAGCTTAACAATATATTTTGTGTTTTAATAATCTAAGAACAGCTGAAACCAAAAAATACACTTTTAATAATACTGGCATTTTTCTCCATCTACGTAATTTGGGGATCTACTTATATGCTTAATAAAGTTGCAGTAGCAGAATTGTCTCCTTTCTTTTTAGCTTCTATTCGGTTTACAACTGCAGGTTTACTCATTTTTATTATTTCGAAAGCAATGGGTAAAAGTCTTGCTATTACTAAAGCACAATTTAAAAACGCTTTTATAGTAGGGGTACTTTTTCTCTCTTTTGGCAATGGATTAATAGTATGGGCATTAAAATACGTAGACAGCGGTTTTGCTGCCCTAGAGATTTCGGCCCAACCTTTAGTGATACTGTTTTTAATGCGGATTTTGCAGGGTAAAAAAATTAAACCAATGGCTTTAGTAGGCGTAGGTTTAGGAATATTGGGGGTTTTCTTGCTAGTGGCCCAGAAACAATTAATAACTCAAGAGTACACTTGGTTGGGGATGCTTATGATTTTTGCTTGTATGCTAAGTTGGGCCTATGGTAGTCTTTTTGTTGGTAAGGCAGATTTACCTAAAAACTTTTTTGTTAATACAGGCTATCAAATGTTTACGGCGGGTATTACCCTTGCTATAGCAAGTTTAGTGTTTGGCGAAGAGTGGATAGCGCCAAATAATTGGGGGCAATCTGTACAGTGGAGTATGATTTTACTTATTGTCTTTGGAAGTATAGTAGCGTTTACTTCTTTCAATTATCTATTAAAAACAGTTTCGCCAGACAAGGTAGCTACTTCTACTTATGTAAACCCTATTATAGCGCTTTTACTTGGTTGGTATATTCTGGACGAACAAATAACTACTCAGTCTGTTATAGCTGCTGGTATACTTTTAACAGGGGTTTATTTTATAAATACATCCAAAACATCTGTTACTGTACCTAGATTTTCTGGTAAGCTTAAAAAGAAGTAAACAGCCTAGATTTAAATTTAAAAGAAAATAGTTTACTCTCTTAGTTCGTAACATTTAAAGCCCAAACTTTGCACTTTTGCTTGTAGTACTTCCGAAACTGTTTGAGTACTACATTCTATTCTTAGCACGCGTTCCCAATCTTCTATGTCTACGCTTACATCGGTAACGCCAGAGATATTCACTAATTGCTTTTGAATAATTTGAGCTTTTAAATTGCTGTCTATATTACTACCAAAGACCAAAACTTGTGGTTCTTCAAAATAAGGAGTTGAATTATTTTTTAAAGGTGCAATTTCTAACATAGTGTAATCTTAAAAAATGAATATTCAGTAATAACTAGTGTGTCTACACACTAAATGACGAATTACAAACAATTTTGTTTCACTTAAACAACTGTTTATTTACTACAACGGTCTTTCCAACGTGCTTTAAAAGCTGCTTTTTCTTCATCGGTCATTTTCATAAACTTTTCTTTTATGCTCGCTTTTTTAAAGGAAGCTTTGTGGTTACTACAATCTCCTCCTCTTCCTCCAAAACCGCCAAATAGTATCCTGCTAAGTACAAATAATCCTAGTGCTTGCCAGTAGTTTATGGTAGATACATTCATAATTTCTGGGAGTATAGCATTCCACAATTCGCGTATAGCAAAGGGAAGCACAAAGAGTAATAATAGAAAAAATAAGCCTCCGCATATTTTTTTTCCATATCGTTTACAGGCGTTAGTTTCCATAGTTTTATAGATTTAATTCGTTGTATAAATAATTTAATTTTTTGCGTAAGTGTTTTACGGCATAGCCTTTTCTACTGATGATCGTTTTTATATTTTCATCCGTTTTATCTGCTATTTGTTGAAGTGTTAAATCTTCAATTTCATTCCATATAAACACTTGACGTTGTTTTTCTGGCAGTTCTAGTAGCGCTTCCATTAGTTCTTCCCAAAAGTTTTCCTTAAACAGTGATAATTCAGGGTTGCTTGAATCGTCTAGAAGTAGAAGCTCTCTTATTTCGTTAGCGTTAAAATCTTCATCTATTTTAGAGGTTAAATCCTCTAAATTGTCGTTTTTCTTTTTTCTATAACCATCTACAACTCTGTTTCTAGCAACTCTGTGTAGCCAGGCACCTATATTTTCTATATCGGCAATATTTGTAAAATTGCTTAACTGATACCAAACATCTTGTAGAATATCTTCGGCATCTTCTTCCGTACGTACTCTATTGCGTATAAAGCCGAATAACCTACCTCCAAACTTCTGGATAGAATCATTTACAAGATGTTTATTTTGGTCCTTCATGGAGGTTTTTACAGCCTTATACTATTGAAGACGATTAAGACAGCGTTTTACTTTAAATTATTTTACAAATGTTTACTTTTTATTTTAAAATTTAAGCCTGCACTCAGTATTAACAAAGCATTAACCCCTTTTAAATTTTGCTTAAATACCTTTACATAACACAAATAAAAAAGCATATAATTACTTTAAGAAGTAGATTTAATAATATTTAAATTAAATACAATGGCTACAATAACAAAAGCATACGGAGTACAAAATGAAAAGGATCTTTTAAAGCCTATGGAAATAAAGCGTAGAGACCTTGGCGATACGGATGTAAAAATAGAGATTACTTACTGTGGAGTTTGCCACAGCGATATACATACAGCGAGAAACGAATGGGGAGGAAGTTCAAAATATCCTGTTGTTCCTGGCCATGAAATTATAGGTCGCGTAACTGCTGTTGGTAAAAATGTTACAAACTTTAAAGATGGAGACTTGGTAGGAGTAGGTTGTATGGTAGATTCCTGTCAAGAATGCACACACTGCAAAAATGATTTAGAGCAGTTTTGTGAAAATGGTGCTACCTATACCTATAACAGCGAGGATAAGCATCAAAAAGGATTGCAAACTTATGGTGGTTATTCTAGTAGTATAGTTGTAGATAAAGAGTTTGTGCTGCGTATTCCAGAAAATTTAGACCAAGCAGCTGCTGCGCCTTTATTGTGTGCCGGAATTACTACTTGGTCACCACTTAGCCATTGGAAGGTTAAAAAAGGAGATAAAGTAGGTGTAATTGGCCTTGGAGGCCTAGGGCATATGGGAGTTAAGTTTGCAAATGCCTTAGGAGCGCATGTTGTGATGCTTACAACGTCACCTTCAAAAGCTGAAGATGCCAAAAAATTAGGCGCTCACGAAGTGCTATTCAGCAATAATGAAGAAGAAATGGCTAAACATAGCGCTAGTTTTGATTTTATACTGAATACTATACCTGTTGGGCACAAGATGGACCCTTATATTAATTTATTGAAGGTAGACGCTACTATGGTACTTGTAGGGGCAGTAGAACCTTTAGAGCCATTTCACGGTGGAGGTTTAATTGGCGGTCGTAAACGAATTGCAGGCTCCTTAATAGGTGGAATTAAAGAAACCCAAGAAATGCTGGATTTTTGTGGAAAACACAATATTGTTTCAGATATAGAATTGATTGATATTAACGAGATAAATAAAGCTTTTGATCGTGTAGTGAAAGCAGATGTAAAATATAGATTTGTAATAGATATGGCTTCGCTTAAAGAGTAAAAAAATAAAACTAAATTATCTTTTATAAAAATGCAATTCCTCAATAAGGAATTGCATTTTTTTATGCTTACTTTGGAATATATTCAATACTTTCAGTAATTTGATGTCATTAAATAAATATATATTTTTTAAATTCTATATTTTAGATAGTTGAATTTCAGTGGTATATCTATTGTGTTTGTGTTTTTGTAGGTTGAAATCGATTTACACAATACTAAATATTAATGTAATTGTTTTATATTTATAAGCTTTTAAACGTCACAATACCCCATTTAAACTAATTAAAACCAAATATATAAAGTGACTCCCCCTTTAAAGAACCTACAGCATTTTACTTCAATTTTTCTTTCAAATTATTTGAAAACCCTAAGCTTACTTTTAGTATGCTCATTCTACTTAAACGGTTATGGGCAGAACGATTTAGATAGTATTTCACAACGTATAGAAAATGAAGATTCTGCATCTAAGATTGCTAGCTTACAGCTAAAAAGAGCAATTTTATTCAGTAAAAATGAAAAGGAAAAAGCACTTCAAGATATAGAAGAAGCCTTAGGTCATTACAAAGAAAATTCAGACCAAATAGGGGAGGTAGATAGTTATATTACTTATGGAAACCTTTATTTTCAACTAGGAAAACCCAAACAAGCAGCTCATTACGACTCCCTCGCTTATAATTTATCTGAAAAGATTACGTACTCAAAAGGAAAAGCAGTTGCTTTAGGAAATTTAGGAAGGGAATATTTAACTTTCGGAAACTTCAACAAGGCAGAAGAGCATTTAATTACCGCTATTTCATTAGAAGAAAAACTTAAACCTTTAAATAAGAAAAGGTTAGCAGAGCTATACAATAGATACAGTGTTGCTGTTGCCTCACAAGGAGATTATTTAGAAAGCTTAAGCTTATCTGAAAAAGCAATAGAGCTTTCTAAAGACAGCAAAGACGAGAAATCGCAAGCTATTATATATGCTAATTACGCAAATAATCTTTCACGTCTTACAAAGTACGATAAGGCTGTTAAAATACAATTTAAGGTTATCAGCCTAAGTGAAAAATTAAAAGATACTATGGGGCTTTTAAGAGCCTATAATAATATAGGAATTGCTTTTAGAAATGCGAAGGAGTTTGACAAGGCAATTGTTTATTATAAAAAAAGTATAGCATTAGCAAAACTTGGCGCTAATAATAAATCCTTAGGATTAAGTTATGTAAATCTAGCGACAGTTTACAGTCAGAAAGAACAATTTGAGGCGATGGATACCTTGTACGAAAAAGGAATTCACTATTTTGAAGAAGCTTCAGATAAGGGTGGAATTGCCTTTGCCAATCACAATTACGGAAACTTTTTATTGATCACCAAAAAGTACACTGAAGCCGATAAACGTTTATTGAAAGCTTATAACTTACGAAAAGAAATAGGTGCAGATCTAGCAGCTGCAAGTTCACTTTCGGTATTGGGAAAATCGGCTATAGAACAAAAAAAATGGAAAGAGGCTGAAAAATATTTATTAGATGCCGAAACTGTTTTTAAAGGAAAATCTAGAGAGAACAGAAACTTAAAAGAGTTATTTGGATATTTAAAAACCTTGTATACTGAGAAAGGTGATTTTGAAAAAGCGTTCCATTATCAAACGCAAGAACTGGAGCTTGAAAGAACACTGTTTACCGAAAACGAAAAAGTAAACACGCTAAAATCTGAAGCCGCTTACGAAAGGCAAAAACGGGAATTAGAAACCAGACTCACTAAGAAGAAGCAAGAAGCTGAACGGCTGCGAATGCTTTTTATAGGGGGGATAATTTTCTTAATACTCTTCTTTTTAGTGCTTTCACTTTGGTTGCGAAGAAAACAATTAAAAGAACGGCATGAGGCACAAATTATAAGTTTAGACCAAGAACATAAAATAAATCTTTCAAAGTCTCTTAAAGATACAGAGCAACAAGAGCGAAAAAAAATAGCCCATAAGCTTCATGACGAAACAGGCTCTATGCTTTCAATAGCGATTTTAAACCTAAAACAATTTAAAAAAGACGCGGTTAAAAACGACCCTAGTGCAATTCAAAAATTAGAAACAACTCAAAAACTATTAGTAGATATTAGCGATAACGTTCGCAATATAAGTCATAGTTTAATGCCAATAGCATTAGAGAAATACGGACTAAAACCTGCAATTCACGATTTAATAAATTCTGTAAATACTTCACAAGAATTAAAAGTTGAAGAAATAATAGAAGGATTAGACGATACAAGTACCTGGAGTGAAGATTATTGTATTACAATATATCGCATTGTTCAAGAGGTAATGAATAACATTATAAAACACGCCCAAGCTTCTCATGTTATACTTCAGCTTGTAGAGTTAGAAGATGCTGTAACTATTTATATAGAAGATAACGGCAAAGGGATAAACAGTACTGTTTCTAAGGATGGCGTAGGCTTAAAGATGTTAAAGAGCAATGTAGAGTACCTAAACGGCACTATAGAAATTAACGGAAACGAAAACAAAGGTACGCTTGTAATAGCAGAATTGCCTATTGTAAGAAAAATTGCTTAATTGAGTATATAACAAACTATAAATTAAAACTTTAAATATAAATTTTTGATGCAAGGAGACCTCACTTCCCTCAAAACTAAAATAAAGCTAATTATTGCAGACGATCATCCGCTTATAATTAATGGTATTACAGAAATACTAGAAAAAAATGATCGCTTTAATATTGTAGCTACCTTTAATGATGGCAATGCATTAATGCAGTCTGTTTTACTTGCAGATGCAGATGTGTTATTATTAGATTTAAATATGCCAGCTAAGGATGGGTTGATGGTTTTAGAAGAAATAAAACACATGAAGCTTCCTGTAAAAATACTGGTGCTTACATCGTATTTTTCTAAGGAACTAGCAGAAAAATGTAAAGAAGCCGGAGCAGAAGGCTATATATTAAAATCTGACAACCTAGAAAAGTTGTCAGAAACAATTTTTGAAGTTTTAAATGGCAATAGTAAGTTTCCAGATTTTTCTCAAAAAACAGAGGACGACCCTTCAGATTTCAGTTATTTAGATGAATTTTTAAAGAAATACAACCTCACAAAACGTGAAGCCGAAGTAATTAAAATGGTTTGTAAAGGTTATAATTCTAAAGAAATAGCAGACAAACTATTTGTTTCTAGCTTTACAGTGCAAACACACCGCCGCAATATTTTTAGAAAGCTAAAAATTGAAGGCAATACTATAGCGCTTTACAAGTTTGCTTCGGAGCATGGGTTATTATAAACTTTTAGTTTTCAGCTGAAAAAGAATGCTTTATGAACTAATTGTTTTATACAATAGTCAAAAAAAAACAGCTTACTTAATTTAAGTGCAAGTGTGGGTAAGATTAGAAATGCTTAGGTTATTTTAATTAATAAAAAGGTAAAATAGCAAATAGCACCACTTTCCATCAAAAGCCTGCCTATCTTTGCCAAAAACATTTTATGCCCAATACTTTTTCCGCTTTAGGAATCAACCCACAATTACAAGACAGTTTAACAGAGCTAAATATTGTAATACCTACAGATATTCAACAGAAGACAATACCGCTCATTTTAACACAAACCAATGATGTAGTTGCATTGGCAAAAACGGGGAGTGGAAAAACGGCTGCTTTCGGCTTGCCATTACTTCAGCTTATAGATGCTAATAATACTTCTATAAAAGCCATCATACTTGCGCCTACACGAGAATTGGGACATCAAATACATTCAAATCTAGAATCCTTCGCCACTTACAACCAAGATATTTCTATAGCTTCTCTATGTGGCGGCATCCCTATAAAACCTCAGATAGAACGTTTAAAAAGCACTACTCATATTGTTGTAGCTACTCCTGGCCGTTTAGTAGATTTAATTAAGCGCAATGCTATTAACCTTAAAGATGTAGCCTATTTAGTGCTAGATGAGGCAGATGAAATGGTAAGCGCCTTAAAAACAGACTTAGATGTAATTGTATCGGAAATTCCAAAGAATAGAAGAACACTATTGTTTACAGCCACTATGCCGGGAACCATCAAACAATTGGTTCAAAACTATATGAATAAGCAAGTGTTGCATATAGAAGCAGATATGGAAACTATGGGGCATCAAGGTATAGCGCATCAATTTATGGTGGTTGAACCTATTTAAAAACTCGATGTTTTATTGCATTTTTTGAATTCAAAAGAAGGTGAGCGAGGCATTATTTTTTGTAAGACGAAGGCCGCAGTCAATAAACTAGCTAAAAATCTAGCTATCAATAAATTTTCTTCAGGAGCTATTCACGGAAGCCTTACTCAGGCCATTCGCGACCGAGTAATGGGACAGTTTCGGGAAGGAAATATAGATATACTGGTAGCTACAGATCTTGCCGCAAGAGGACTAGACGTTAAAGAGATTAGCTATGTAATCAATTACCATTTGCCAGACACCTTTGAAGCTTACGTTCACAGAAGTGGGCGTACGGCTAGAGCAGGAGCAAAGGGACTTTCAGTAACCATACTTCAGCAAGAAGAAGTTTTTGAAATCCCAGAGTTTGAGGAAGAATTAGGAATTGTTTTTACAGAAATGAAGAAACCAGATGCACAAAGCACTGAGGAGAACAATACACTGCTATGGGCTAAGAAAATATTTAAAACAAAGCCCAACCGAACCATTTCTGCCGAGTTTAAAGAAAAGATAAGTACAGTATTCCATCATTTGACCAAGGAAGAACTTATAGATAAAATACTTGCCTATCAATTAGCACAGACAGCAATAATGCCTCCCAAAACTGAACTTCCTGAAAAGAAGAAAAAGAAAAAGAAATAATGGTGAACGAAGTGAAAAATCAACAAGCTATTTTAGCAAAGCTAAATATAGAGGCTTTAAATGCTATGCAGGTAGAAGCTATTGCTGTAATTGAAAAAACAGTAAACACTATTCTTTTATCACCAACAGGTACAGGGAAAACCTTGGCGTTTCTATTGCCCATACTTAAAAATTTAGATACCGATAACACCCAAGTACAAGCTTTAATTGTGGTTCCCACTCGCGAGCTAGCAATCCAAATTGAACAAGTAATTCGCAATATGGGTTCTGGTTTTAAAGTAAATGCGGTTTATGGAGGTAGAGCTAAGAGTAAGGACAAGATAGAATTAAAGCATACGCCAGCTATTTTGGTTGGTACACCGGGTAGAATCTTAGATCATTTTCTAGATGACAGATTTTCAAAAACGAGTATTAATACCTTGGTTTTAGACGAATATGACAAGTCTTTAGAGATAGGTTTTGAAAGTGAAATGAGTGAAATAATACATTCATTAGATGCTGTAAGTAAACGCATATTAACATCTGCTACACAAGGAGTTAGTGTTCCAAAGTTTGTAAAATTAGACAAACCAGTAGTGCTTAATTATTTATCGGACAAGCCTGATAAAAAGCTTGCTGTAAAAACAATAATTTCTCCCGATAAAGACAAATTGGATACCTTACTTAAGCTAGTGTTGTTTTTAGGAAACCAACCAGGAATCATCTTTTGCAATTTTAGAGATAGTATTGAATTGGTGAGCGATTTTCTAAGTAAAAATAGCATCAGCCATACGTGTTTTTCTGGCGGAATGGAACAAAAAGACAGAGAACGAGCACTTATAAAGTTTAGAAATGGTACAAGTCAAATTTTAGTTGCTACAGATCTTGCCGCAAGGGGAATAGATATACCGGAATTAAAATTTATAATTCATTATGAGTTACCACATTCTTCTGTTGAATTTACTCATAGAAACGGTAGAACAGCTAGGGTTAATGAAAAAGGTACAGCCTATGTGTTAAAATGGAAAAACCAACTCTTGCCAGAGTTTATAGATAAAACAGAACCCATAGAAATCCCTAAAGTAGCAAAACAGCAAGCGGAATTATGGGAAACACTTTTTATTTCTGGAGGTAGAAGAGACAAAATATCAAAAGGCGATATAGTAGGGCTGTTTATCAAGCAAGGAAATATTGCCAACGATCAATTGGGAGCTATCGAGTTAAAACACTATTGTGCGTTTGTAGCAGTACCGTCAGTACTTGCAAACCAATTAGTAAGCACATTAAACAACAGTCGTCTTAAAAAGAAGAAGGTGCGAATTTATATACTATAACACCTAAGATTCTTGTAAAATAAACAGTTTTAAAAATTCATTTTAAACAGTATACCCGAAATACTTAGGAAATCACTTTTCCTTTAATATAAAGCTGTACTTTCGCGACCGTTAAAAACAGGCTAATGAAACGCATAAACGAATACAAAAAACTCTTTGGGGTTGAAAAAGATATTGAGCTTAAAGCTTTAAAAACCAGTTATCGCAATTTGGTTAAAGAATGGCACCCAGATAAATTTCAAGATGGAGATGCACTAAAGGAAGAAGCCGAAATAAATAGCCGAAAAATTATAGATGGGTATCATTTTTTGGTAAGTATAGCCCCTGAAACCAAGGCTGCAAACCTAGAAGAATATACAGAAACTATAACAAACTCTGGCATTGCAGATTTTCAGCATAAAGGAATGCTGTTAGAGATTACCTATTTAGATGGTGCTACCTACGAGTATTTTGGTGTTACGAAGAAAGTGTATATTAAAATGGTGAATAGTGATAAACTAAACCGTTTTGCAAAACGTACTATATATCCAAATTACCTCTATAGAAAATCAAAACGTATATTGGAGAATGCTTAAAGAAGTTGTTAAATATAATCTCAAAGACTGAGTATAATTTACTAGTATAAAATATCCCCCTTTTGGTTATTACTAAAAGGGGGATATTGTTTTTATTTATATTCTAAAACTATGAAATCCAGCCGTTACTAGCCGCTCCTTTGCTATAAAAATATTCAAAAATAGCTATTGCAATTACAATGAGAGGCATCACTACTGCACTAGGCCCCATAACAGTTATGGCGTCCATAACAAAAATCCAATGTCCCATCTGTATTAATATTGCCAGTAGAGAAATACCAAATATACCAACGGCCAATTTCTTTCGCATCAACAATAATATACTTGCTAACAAACCGCCAAATACAGCAATACCGTATACGTAGATGCCCCAAGATGGTGCGTTGTTAACTAATTCAAGCTCTTCGGGAGAATAAGCAGCCTTCATTTCTTCAGTCATTAAAAAGTGTTCAGTTACCCAAAAAAAGACACCTATTATATTCCATAAAAGTGCAATAACTGCTATTATCCAAAAAGCTGTAGTGGGTTTTGTAGTAGTATTCATATCAAATTGGTTTTAAGGTTGTTATAAATATAAGATTTTTTGATAAATAAGAAATTTACTAAAATTCAATTTATATGAATTGTTCTGGTTTTTCCTTCACGCATTAAAACTTATCTTTACTTTTAAAACAATTAATAATGAATTCAACCATTCCAAAATCTTCTTTCGAGTTTTTACTGAAACTTAAAAAAAACAATAACCGCGAATGGATGCAGGAGCATAAAAAGGAGTATTTAGCGAATGAAAAAGCATTAAAAGAATTTTATGCAACTGTAGCTTCAGAGTTAAACGCTACAGATGAAATTGCAAAAACTAAAGTATTCCGGATTAACCGCGATATTAGGTTTAGCAAAGACAAGACACCCTATAATTTTCATAGAAGCGTGAGTTTTAGTAGAGCAGGAGCACACCGTCGTGGTGGGTATTATCTGCGTTTAGAACCGGGAAATTGTTTAATGGCTGGTGGTTTTTTTGGTCCAAACCCAGAAGATCTACTGCGAATTCGAAAAGAATTTGAAATGGATAGTTCTGAAATTCGAGAAATTTTAGCACAAAAAGATTTTAAAAAAGCATTTGGAGGTTTTAACCAGGAATACGCTGTGAAAACAGCACCCAAAGGCTTTAGCAAAGAGGATGAAAACATAGATTTAATTAGGCTTAAAAGCTTCTTTGTAAACCATCACTTTACAGATGAAGAAGTATTTGCTTCAGACTTTAAAGACAATTTAGTTCACCACTATCAATTGCTTCGTCCATTTTTTGATTATATGAGCGATGTTTTAACAACTAATCTAAACGGTGAATCTTTACTTTAATCAAAACCTAAAAAGGGCAACAAACCTTATATATACTCGTATTCCAAAAGTTGAATGTTACTTTTAAGGCGTTCTTTTACCAGATCCATCATACGTTTGTTTAAAGCTGAAGAGTTTTGAATGTAAATATCAAACTCTTCCAAAGTAAATTGACCAATAATAATACCCTTTAGTGAGTTTCTAAATTTCATATCCTTGTGGATAGCGTTTTCAATATAATCTAACCTTTTTTCAATAGTTAGGTCATAAAAAACGTTTTTGTGTTTAGAAGCATAATTTTTAAAAACCGCCAGCAATAAATCATTCTGAAGTTTTGTAATTGGTCGCAATGTTTTGTTTTGAAAACATTCATCTGCAGACATTAAATCGTTAACTTTTGCGGAAGGAATTTCTGGGCGCATACGGAGTAGTAGACTATCTCGTGTTTCCATTGTGGTTTTTTTTAAAATTATAAATTATTAAGCGCTTTATGACTAAGGCTGGCAATTAGTTATAAACGTTCTTTTCAACAATGCAACTAATGTTGCTATCTTTGATAATTGTTAAAACAACAAACCTGCCAGAATAAATTTTTTAAATAAATACAGATGAAAATATTTTCCGCTGCACAATTAAATGAAGCAGATAAAATAACCACAGAGAAACAACAATTATCCTCTGAAGCACTTATGGAACGTGCGGGTATGCAACTATTTAATTGGTTACACCAGCGCTTAGATGGCGCTCCGGTGCCCATTAGAATATTTTGCGGCATAGGTAATAACGGGGGTGATGGTTTAGTAGTGGGCAGGTTACTAATAGAATACGGTTATAATGTAGTTGTATATATAGTAAACTGCAGTGATAAGCGTTCTAAGAATTTTTTACTGAATTACGATAGAATAAAAAATATTACCAAGGAATGGCCTATACTTATGACAAGTGAAGCAGATTTTCCTGAAATAAATGACGAAGATATTATAGTAGATGCAATTTTTGGTATAGGTTTAAACCGCTCTCCTGATGGTTGGGTTAAAAAATTAATACAGTATTTAAACAAGACTAATGCGTTTAAGCTAGCGATTGATATACCCAGTGGTTTATTTGCAAACAAGGGGTTAAAAGATAGAGAAGCTGTGTTACAAGCCAATCATACACTTACATTCCAAACGCCAAAGCTCGCTTTCTTTTTGCCTCAAACAGCTTCTTTTGTTCCTTCTTTCGATATTTTAGATATAGGTCTAGACGCAGAATATATTCAGAATACCGAGCCTATGGCACAGCTAATTTCCAAAGCTGAAGCACAACGTTTTTACCAGCCTCGCAATACTTTTGATCACAAAGGTACTTATGGTCACGCTTTAATAGTTGCTGGAAGTTATGGAAAAATGGGTGCTGCTGTACTTTCAGTAACTTCAGCATTTAAGATAGGCGCTGGTATGCTTACAGCTTATGTGCCTGAATGCGGCTATAACATTCTACAAACTTCGGTGCCAGAAGCTATGGTTATTACAGATGCTGAAGATGATTATATAAGTAACATAAAAATAGATTTTAAACCTTCGGCTATAGGAGTAGGAATGGGGCTTGGTAAAAATATTGCTACAGCCGAAGCCTTAAAAAAATTATTTCAGAAAAATGACATACCTTTTGTAATAGATGCTGATGCCTTAAATATTATTTCTGAAAATGAAGATGTATTAAAACTACTTCCGAAGAATTCTATTTTAACACCACATCCTGGTGAATTAAAACGCCTAATAGGTGAGTGGGAGGACGATTACCAAAAGATAGAGAAAGCCATTGAATTCTCAAATAAGCACCAAGTAGTTTTAATTATAAAGGGAGCTTATACGATTACCGTTTACGGCGAAAAACTATACTTAAACACTAGTGGAAACCCTGGTATGGCTACTGCGGGCAGCGGCGATACACTAAGCGGAATAATTACTGGTTTACTATCGCAAGGCTACGACCCTTTATTGGCTTCGGTTTTTGGGGTTTATATGCACGGTAGCGCGGGAGATATTGCAGCGGCACAATTAGACTATGAGGCTGTAATGGCTAGCGATATTATAGATGCTATATCTAAAGCTTATTTAGCACTCTTTGCAAGACCAGAAGATGAAACCGATAGTGCTTCAGAATAAAAAAACCGCCAATTATGCTAGATTATACAGCTAAATTGGCGGCTTAAAAGTGTTTTAATGTTGTTTACAACAATTCATCAAATGTTTTTCTCAATTCTGAATCTGAAGGTCTAGGAGCATCAGAAGAAACGATATTCCCTTGTGGGTCTATTAAAATGAATCTAGGAATTCCTAAAATATCGTATTCTTGTACAAATGTAGATTTCCAGTTGTTGTCTGAAATTAACTGAATACCAGAAAGTTCCTTTTCAGTTACCATTGTTTTCCACTTCTCATAATCCTTAGGTATGTCTATAGAGATACTCACAAATTTTATGTTTTTATCGTGATAGTCTTTTTCAACTTCTTTAAGTGCAGGTATTTCGCGTAAACAAGGTCCACACCACGTAGCCCATACATCTATATAAACATAATTGCCTTTAAGACTTTCTAATGAAGTGGTTCCGCCTTTGTGATTTTCAAAATCAAAAACAGGAGAGGGGTTCCCTTTTGTCAACAGCTTTAATTTGTTGTAACGCTCTGTAAGTTTTTCGAGGCTTTCTGCATTAGGATTACTGTTTTTGTAGATAGTATAAGCTTCTTCTAATGTTTCGTCTGCCTTTAGGCCAAACTGTAAAAAGGAAGCCATTATTTTATCTTTTGCATAACCATCAGGCAGGTTTGTATCAATCATTTTAAGAAATGTAATAGCGTGCTTTGCATCAGGATTTGATTTAGCTTCTTCTGAAGCCAATCTATTGTAATGTGTATCTAATAGGTTTTGATAGGCTATAGAATTTCTATAAGCAAGGGTGTCTTTGTAATTTATGGTTTTAAGCGCTTCGTAAAAACCTTCAGAAACTTCAAATTCTGGAAGTCCATTATAATATTTATGTGCTTCCTTATAACTTTCAATCATAATAGCGCGAGAGTAGGTGTCTTCTTCGGCTAATTTTGTTTTAAAATTTTCGTCTTTTATGGCATTAGCATTATACAGGCTGTCATAACTCTTTTGATTTTGATCAAGTTTTTCTATAAAACTTTTTTCATCTTTTGAAAAGATGTCTTTATAGTCTAAATTCTTTTCATTCCACATATATTTTGCGGCTAAAAAGTTATTGATGTTTCCCAAATCGCCAGTATACGATAGGGTTTCGTCAAATTCTGCGGCATCAAGAGTAACTTTAAGACTTTTGCCTTTTTCTAAATATATTCCGGTTCGCTCACGACCAACGTACAGTTCATAAAAACCATCACTAAGCAAATTAAGCGTATCTAAAAAGGCACCAGTTTCATTAATTGGTGTTTTTTGCTCAAAGCCATTACCGCGAATAACAACAGTTTGAGCATCATTATTTTCAACCGTACCACTAACAACAGTATGTTGAGATTTTTCTTCTTGTTTACAGGAAACTATAAAAAGAATCAAAAGAATTAAACTAACTTTTTTCATGTATTTATTGATTTATATTTGATTGCAAAATTACATATAGAATTGGCATTTCAATCTAATATACAAACTAATTTTAATCAACTGTTTTTAAGGCAATTAATAGCTTTTAATGGTTTTTGAAACTAAGAAAGGTGGTGTGAAAATTAAAAAACAGTATTTTTGCGAAAAGAATATACAGGCAATGCAAGAAACACATTATATAAGTTCAGAAATTCTAGATTTAGCACTGATAAAGGATATCATAGAAAACCATAAAACTTTAGAGCTTTCAGAAGAAGCACAGCTTAATATAAATAAATCTCGCGAGTATCTTATTCAAAAAATGAAGGATAACCAAACGCCAGTTTACGGTATAAATACCGGCTTTGGTTCTTTGTGTAATGTGAAAATTTCTTCGGAAAATCTTTCGCAATTGCAAGAAAACCTCGTGATGTCTCACGCCTGTGGAACTGGTGAGTTTGTACCAAAACCCATCGTTAAATTGATGCTGTTATTAAAAATTCAATCACTTAGTTATGGCTATAGTGGAGTTCAGTTAGAAACAGTACTACGATTGATAGATTTTTACAATAACGATATTTTACCTGTTATATATACTCAGGGAAGCCTAGGGGCATCTGGAGATTTAGCGCCACTTGCGCATTTATCACTGCCATTACTTGGTAAAGGAGAAGTGTATTACGGCGGTAAGCGTATGGCCTCGAGTAAAGTGCTTAATAAATTTAATTGGGAGCCTATAACACTTCAAGCTAAAGAAGGATTGGCATTGCTTAATGGTACTCAATTTATGAGTGCCTATGGAGTTTATTGCTTATTAAAGAGTTATAAGTTATCGTATTTAGCAGACTTAATAAGTTCTGTTTCTGTAGATGCTTTTGATTGTAATATGAGCCCATTTCATCCATTGGTGCATCTAGTGAGGCCACACCGTGGGCAGGTTAAAACAGCCGAGCAGATTTTAGATTTTCTTGAAGGAAGTGAATTAGGCCTTTCTGAAAAGAAAAATGTTCAAGACCCGTATTCTTTCCGTTGTATTCCACAAGTTCACGGAGCTTCAAAAGACACTTTACACTTTGTTCATAAAACATTTAAAACCGAAATTAATTCGGTGACAGACAATCCTAATATTTTTATAAAAGAAGACCTTATAATTTCTGGAGGAAATTTCCATGGACAGCCATTGGCATTGGCTTTCGATTATCTAGCAATTGCTCTAGCTGAGTTGGGTAATATTTCTGAAAGGAGGACGTATCAATTAGTTTCTGGTTTACGCGACTTACCAGCGTTTTTAGTAAATAATCCTGGTTTAAATAGTGGTTTTATGATTCCACAATACACAGCTGCTAGTATTGTAAGTCAGAATAAGCAGTTAGCTACACCAGCGTCTGTAGATTCTATTGTTTCATCAAATGGGCAAGAGGATCACGTAAGTATGGGTGCTAATGGAGCTACAAAGTGTTTGCGAATATTAAATAATCTAGAGACCATTTTGGCTATAGAATTGATGAACGCATCACAAGCGCTAAAGTTTAGAGAGACTAAAAAATCTTCACCTTTTATTGAATCATTCTTAAAGCCATACCGTTCTGTAGTTTCTTTTATTGAAGAAGATAGAATACTTGCCGAAGACATACATGCTACTGTGGCATTTCTAGATTCGCTAGATATAGATTCTGAAATATTATTTGGTTAAGCTATAGAGAAAGTTAGCTAAACTTAAAGACTTAAAAAAAACGATTATTGGGTTTTTGATGTTTCTTTTATTACAAGAGCATTAATCCAATCTTTTGCATCGTCGAGATTTTTAAAAGCTTTAAGTGGTTTTTTGAGAAATAATTTTTCAATTTTAGTGTTTATCAGTTTCTGTTCGTCTTCACTAACTACAGCAAACCCAACTAAATTTTTAATTTCTGAAGTTTCAAGATATACCATTGGGTTTACGGCATAACTATTTATTCGGTATGTAATATAACCAAAGGGTCTGTTAGCAAAATACTTTGAAGCAATTTCTTCTAGATGTTTATTGTATTCAGGTTGTACAGTTACACCTTCTTTAAAAATAGCAATTACGAAATTTTTAAAAACATCTATTTCACCAAAATCATAAATTAGAGATTTGATCATAAAACAACAAATACCTTACTAAGTTATTAAAAATAAATTAATTATGGTAGGCAAATTTAGTTAAAGAACAAAAAACCTACGATTCTGTAGGTTTTTTATTCTTCTCAATTTTTATAGTAAGCTCATTTGTTTTTTCGTCAAGATCCATTGTAATTGCATCACCTTCTTGCAGGCTACTGTTTATAATTTCTTCGGCGAGTGCATCTTCAATGTATTTTTGGATTGCTCTGTTAAGCGGTCTTGCTCCATATTGTTTATCAAAGCCTTTGTCTGCTATAAAATCTTTGGCTTTTTCAGTTAAAGTAAGCTGGTATCCTAAATCTGCGATGCGCGCAAAAAGTTTATTGAGCTCAATGTCAATAATCTTATGGATATCTTCTCTTTCCAAGGCATTGAAAACCATTACATCGTCAATTCTATTTAAAAATTCGGGTGCAAATGTTTTCTTTAATGCATTTTCAATTACGCTCTTAGTGTGCGATTCCTCTTGGTTCTTTTTTGCTGAAGTACCAAAACCTACACCTTGACCAAAGTCTTTTATCTGTCTAGCACCAATGTTTGAGGTCATAATGATAATAGTATTTCTAAAATCAATCTTTCTACCTAAACTATCTGTTAAATAGCCATCGTCTAAAACTTGTAAAAGCATATTAAACACATCTGGATGTGCTTTTTCTATTTCGTCTAAAAGTACAATAGCGTATGGTTTACGTCTTATCTTTTCGGTTAACTGTCCGCCTTCTTCATAACCTACATATCCAGGAGGTGCTCCCACTAATCTAGAGATAGCAAATTTCTCCATATATTCACTCATATCTATGCGTACAAGCGCATTGTCTGAGTCAAACAGTTCGCGAGCCAATACTTTTGCAAGTTGTGTTTTACCAACTCCTGTTTGCCCTAAGAAAATAAAGGAACCAATAGGTTTATTAGGATCTTTTAATCCGGCGCGATTTCTCTGTATAGCTTTTACCACTTTAGCAACTGCTTCGTCTTGCCCAATTACTTTACCTTTAATTCGGTCTGGGAGAGCAGCGAGTTTAGTGCTTTCGGTTTGAGCTATTCTGTTTACAGGCACACCAGTCATCATAGAAACAACTTCGGCTACATTTTCTTCAGAAACGGTTTCTTTATGAAGTTTTGAATCTTCTTCCCATTTCTCTTGCTGTACGGCGAGCTCTTTCTCTAATGTTTTTTCGTCATCTCTAAGCTTTGCCGCTTCTTCATACTTCTGTTTTTTAACAACAGTATTTTTTAATTCGCGTACTTCTTCAAGTTTTTGCTCTATTTCTAGAATTTTATCTGGCACATGAATATTGGTAATGTGTACACGAGAACCTGCTTCATCTAAAGCATCTATAGCTTTGTCTGGAAGAAAACGCTCTGTCATATACCTATTTGTAAGATTTACACAGGCTTTAATAGCTTCTTCTGTATAAATAACATTGTGATGTGCTTCGTATTTATCCTTAATATTAGATAGTATTTCTATAGTTTCCTCAACAGTAGTAGGTTCTACTAATACTTTTTGAAAACGTCTTTCTAAGGCACCATCTTTTTCTATATATTGACGGTATTCATCTAGGGTAGTAGCACCAATACATTGTATTTCGCCTCTTGCCAAGGCAGGTTTAAACATATTTGAAGCATCTAAAGAACCGGTAGCGCCTCCTGCACCCACAATTGTGTGTATTTCATCAATAAAAAGAATAATATCGTCATTCTTTTCTAGCTCGTTCATAACGGCTTTCATGCGTTCTTCAAATTGACCGCGGTATTTTGTACCAGCAACAAGGCTAGCTAAATCTAGGGTAACAACTCTTTTGTCATAAAGTATACGAGATACTTTACGTTGTGTAATACGCAAGGCTAGGCCTTCTGCTATAGCAGATTTACCAACACCAGGTTCACCTATAAGTAAAGGGTTGTTTTTCTTTCTTCTACTTAATATCTGCGATACACGTTGTATTTCACTTTCACGCCCTACAACAGGATCTAGTTTTCCTTCTTCGGCAAATGCTGTTAAATCTCTTCCGAAATTATCTAGCACTGGCGTTTTAGATTTCTTATTTGCTTTGGAAGCCGCACCAGAAAAGAGGTTTTCTTTATTAGCGTCTTCAGCTGAAGCATCGTCGTCATTAGGAAATGATTCGGCACTAGGGGAGTCTATATAATCGTCGTCGTTCGTTATCATAAGTTTAAATTGATCCTTTACCGCGTCGTAATCTACTTTCATCTTATTCAACAGTTTTGTGGTAGGATCGTTTTCATTTCTAAGAATACACAACAACAGATGTGCGGTATTAATAGAATTACTTTGAAACAATTTTGCTTCCAAAAATGTTGTTTTTAAGGCTCGTTCAGCTTGACGGGTAAGGTGAAGATTCTTCTTATCGTTTGTATTTGTAGTAATCCCTGGATTTGCAGGGCTTAAAATCTCTACTTTTCGTCTTAAGTGATTTAAGTCTATGGCAAGTGCATTAAGAATGGTTACAGCTTTGCCATTTCCATCTCTTAATAATCCAAGCATTAAGTGCTCAGTGCCAATAAAATCGTGGCCTAAGCGCAAAGCTTCTTCCTTGCTATAAGCTATTACATCTTTTACTCTGGGGGAAAAATTATCATCCATATTTTTATATTGGGCTCTTCTATTTGCTACTAAATTAACCAAAATAGGACAAAAACTATTCCTCTTTGATATCATTTTCGTAAAAGGACAAAATATATAGTGTATTTCAAAGCATAAATTATGATACTTATTAACGAATTTACCCCTTAAATTTGTTAATAAATTGGTGAATAACCATAGGTAAAAACCCCTGTTATACCTATGAAAAATTGTAACTTGCTCCATTAGTTTAACAACGATAAATAAAAATATTTTTTTATGGCTGAAGGTGAGAAATTAATCCCTATTAACATTGAAGATGAAATGAAATCTGCCTACATCGATTATTCGATGTCGGTCATAGTGTCACGTGCACTGCCAGATGTTCGCGATGGAATGAAACCTGTTCATAGAAGGGTTTTGTTCGGAATGCACGAATTAGGCATTCGAGCAACGGGCGCTCATAAAAAATCTGCGAGAATTGTGGGAGAGGTTCTTGGTAAGTACCACCCACACGGTGATACTTCTGTATATGATGCAATGGTGCGTATGGCACAAGAATGGAGTTTGCGCTATATGCTGGTTGACGGTCAAGGTAACTTTGGTTCTGTAGACGGTGATAGTCCAGCGGCAATGCGTTATACCGAAGCAAGAATGCAGAAGATATCTGAAGACATGCTTGCAGATATAGATAAAGATACAGTAGATCATCAACTAAATTTTGACGATACTCTAAAAGAGCCTACCGTACTACCCACACGTGTACCTGGTCTTTTAATAAATGGAGCTAGTGGTATTGCTGTTGGTATGGCTACAAATATGCCACCACATAACCTTACCGAGGTTATTAACGGTACCGTAGCATATATACAAAACAACGATATAGAAATTGATGAGCTTATGCAGCACATCAAAGCTCCAGATTTTCCTACTGGAGGTATTATATATGGCTATGAAGGCGTTCGCGAAGCGTTTCATACAGGACGCGGTCGTGTTGTAATGCGCGCAAAAGCGAATTTTGAAGAAGTAAACGGTAGAGAATGTATAGTGGTTTCTGAAATTCCTTATCAAGTTAATAAAGCGGATATGATTAAAAAAACCGCCGATATGGTTAACGATAAGAAAATTGAAGGTATCTCAAACATTCGCGATGAAAGTGATAGAAAAGGGATGCGTATCGTTTATATCTTAAAACGCGATGCCGTTCCTAATATCGTTTTAAACACCTTATATAAATACACTGCGCTTCAGTCTAGTTTTAGTGTGAATAACATTGCTTTGGTGAAAGGAAGACCAAAGATGTTAAACTTAAAAGAGTTAATACATTATTTTGTAGAACACCGTCACGAAGTAGTTGTACGTCGTACAGAGTATTTACTTCGCAAAGCTGAAGAGCGCGCACATATATTAGAAGGATTAATTATTGCTTCAGATAATATAGACGAGGTAATTCGCTTAATACGTTCTTCTTCTAATGCAGATGAAGCAAGAGAGAAGTTAATTGAAGCTTTTAAACTTTCAGAAATTCAAGCTAAGGCAATTGTAGAGATGCGCCTTCGCCAGTTAACAGGTCTGGAACAAGACAAATTGCGTTCTGAATACGATGAGTTAATGAAAACTATTCAAGATTATAGAGATATTCTTGCGAGTAAAGAGCGTAGAATGCAAATAATCACTGAAGAACTAGAAGAAATTCGTGCAAAATATGGCGATGAACGTCGTTCTGTTATAGAATATGCTGGAGGTGATGTAAGTATGACAGATTTAATAGCAGATGAGCAAGTAGTATTAACTATTTCGCACGCTGGTTATATAAAACGAACTTCACTTTCTGAATACAAAACACAAAATAGAGGTGGAGTAGGTCAAAAGGCTTCGGCTACACGAAATGAAGATTTCTTAGAACATCTTTTTGTTGGTACCAATCACCAATATATGTTGTTCTTCACCCAAAAAGGAAAATGTTTCTGGATGCGTGTTTTTGAAATCCCTGAAGGAACAAGAACTTCAAAAGGAAGAGCTATTCAGAATTTAATAAATATTGAGCCAGATGATAAAGTAAAAGCATTTATCTGTACCCAAGATTTAAAAGATGAAGAATACATAAACAACCATTATGTAATTATGGCTACCAAGAAGGGACAGGTTAAGAAAACTCCACTTGAGCAGTATTCTAGACCTAGAACAAACGGTATTAATGCTATTACAATTCGCGAAGACGACGAATTACTAGAGGCAAAACTAACTACAGGTAACAGTCAAGTTATGCTTGCTGTAAAATCTGGAAAAGCCATTCGCTTTGAAGAAGAGAAAACAAGACCAATGGGTAGAAATGCGTCTGGTGTAAGAGGTATAACTCTTGGTAATGAAAATGATGAAGTGGTAGGAATGATAGCAGTAAACGAAAACGATTCAGAAATACTAGTAGTTTCTGAAAACGGTTACGGTAAACGCTCATCTATTGAAGACTACCGCATAACTAATCGCGGTGGAAAAGGTGTTAAAACTATTAATATTACCGATAAAACAGGTAAATTAGTCGCCATTAAAAACGTAACAGACGATGACGATTTAATGATTATCAACAAATCTGGAATTGCAATTAGAATGGCTGTTTCTGATCTACGTGTTATGGGGCGTGCCACACAAGGAGTACGTTTAATAAAGGTAAGAGAAGACGATGCTATTGCTGCAGTTGCAAAAGCAATGAAAGATGAAGATGAAGAAAATCAAGAGTCAATAGACCAAGAAAATGATGGCACTACTCTTGATAATAACGAAACACAAACCGAAAATAACGAATAAAATTTAACACATGAAAACACGAATTTTAATAACAGGGCTTGCTTTTGCGACTGCTATTTCATTTGGACAAAAAAAAGAAATAAAAAAAGCTGAAAAAGCTATTAAATCAAGTGAATATACCGAAGCACTTGCTTCATTAGGAGAAGCCGAAGCATTACTTGGTAGTGCAGACAATAGTGTGAAAGCACAATTTTATGCTTTAAGAGGAAAAGCTCTTTTAGGATCTGCGGGTACAGATTTCACTAAATTAAAAGGTGCCGCTGAAGCTTTTAGCACATCACTTTCTTTAGACCAAAAGATGGAAGTTCAATTGAGTGATGATTTACAAAATTTAAGAGCTGCTTTAATAAATAGCGCTATTAAAGACCAAAACGCACAACAATACGATAAAGCTACCGAAAAACTATATACAAGTTATATGGTTACTAAAAAGGATACTTCAGATTTGTATTTTGCCGCTGGTAATGCTGTTAATGGTAAGGATTATGACAATGCCCTGAAATACTATCAAATGTTATTAGATAGTGGCTATACCGGTGTTACTAAAGAATACGTAGCAACAAATAAAGCTACAGGCGAAGTAGAATCTTTTGGTGATGAAAAACTTAGAGATTTTGCAATAAAGTCTGGTGAGTATATCAAACCAGAAGCTCGTGTTACCGAATCTAGAAAAGGTGAGATATTGCGTAATATGACGCTTATCTATCTTGAAAGAGGCGATAATGAGAAGGCTAAAACTTTAATGGAAAAAGCAAGAGCAGAAAACCCAAATGATGTATACCTTATGCGTGCAGATGCAGATATGAGCTATAAAATGGGTGACAATACTAGATACAATGAACTAATGGAGAAAATTGTAGCTACAGATCCTGAAAACCCAGAAATATATTTCAACTTAGGGATTAGTAATGATCAATTAGATAACAAAGAAAAAGCAAAAGAGTATTACACTAAAGCTTTAGAATTAAAGCCAGATTACGAAGCTGCTTTAATTAATATGGCTGCCTTAACGCTTTCTAATGAAGATAAAATTGTAGAAGAAATGAATAGCTTAGGCAATTCGGCTGCAGATAATAAAAGATATGATGAATTAAAAAGCCAGCGTGAGCAATCGTATAGAGATGCGGTGCCATTTTTAGAAAAAGCGATTCTAATTAATCCTGAAAATCAAAATGTACTTCGTTATATGATTAATATTTACAGCCAGTTAGGCGAAGATGCTAAATATAATGAAGCTAAAACAAAGCTTGAAGCTCTAGAAGCTCAAGGTAAATAAGGCAATTCAAAAAAATTGAATATAAAAAACCCACTGAATCTTCAGTGGGTTTTTTACTTTTAGATAATTCGTTTAATTACACGAAGCTTATGAGTGTGATTACGGACATCGTAGTTAAATATACCGCTGTGGTCTATTCTGTCTATACGCACTTTGCCGTGCGCGTGTATAATATAATTGTCTTTCATGATAATACCAACATGGGTAATTTTACCTTCATCATTATCAAAAAAGGCTAAATCGCCAGGTTCGCTTTCTTCAATAAAACTTAAGGCATCACCTTGAGTAGCTTGTTGGCTTGCATCTCTAAGTAATTTATAGCCGTTTAGTTTATAAACCATTTGTGTAAAACCACTACAATCTATTCCAAAAGGACTCTTGCCACCCCATAAATAAGGACTGTTTAAGTAGAGTAGTGCGGTCTCTATAAGGTGTTCTTTAGGAAGTTTATCCACAACAGCTTTACCTTCAAAGGTATGTTGTAGAAAGTTTGTTGCATTTACATTACTTCCCAAGCAAATAGAAAACAATTGATTGTCTGCAGCCGTTACAAAATCTACTAGGTCTGCGGAAAGCTTTAGTTTTAAATTATCAAAATTAGCGTAGTCATCTTCAGTAATAGAAAGGTATTGTTTATTGTCTATCCAACCTTCGTATTTATCGAAAGCTAAGCGAATACGGCTCCACTTTTTACGGGTCTCCAGTATTTTAAAATGTTCGCCGTAAAGTACCTGCGAAACCATTTCACTCATATCGGAAGCCTCAGCTCGAAGTGGGACAATACTTAAATTGGAGATACCGTAATCCATTCAGAAAATATAACTAATTACGGTTGTTTAAATACGTTCAATTACAACAGCAGAAGCGCCACCGCCACCATTACAAATTGCTGCGGCTCCTATTTTAGCGTCGTTTTGCTCTAAGACGTTTAGCAGAGTAATAATAATACGAACTCCGCTACAACCTAATGGATGTCCTAATGAAACAGCACCACCGTTAACGTTTACATTACTGTCGTTAAGGCCTAGTATTTTCATATTTGCAAGACCAACCACTGCGAAAGCTTCGTTAAACTCAAAAAAGTCTACGTCTTTAATATCTAAACCTGCTTTTGCAATTGCTTTAGGAAGTGCTTTTGCCGGTGCAGTTGTAAACCACTTAGGTTCCTGTGCTGCATCTGCATAACTCTTTATATATGCTAATGGTGTTAATCCTAATTCTTTTGCTTTTGCTTCACTCATTAAAACCATAGCTCCAGCGCCATCGTTTATTGTTGAAGCGTTTGCTGCTGTAACAGTACCGTCTTTAGAAAAAGCTGGACGTAAAGATGAAATCCTGTCCATTTTTACATTTTTATACTCTTCATCTTCAGAAACCACAACTGCATCGCCGCGTCGTTGAGGGACTTCAACCGCAACAACTTCTTCTTTAAATTTTCCTTCAGCCCAAGCTTTTGCAGATCGCTCATACGATTGTACTGCAAATGCATCTTGATCTTCGCGACTAAAGTTGTACTCTGTTGCACAAAGATCTGCACAGGTACCCATTGCATTATGGTCGTAGGCATCTACTAAACCATCTTTTTGCATTCCGTCTGTTAGGGTAGCAGGGCCAAATTTAGTTCCGCTTCGCATATGTACATAATGCGGTATATTACTCATGCTCTCCATACCACCTGCAACAATTACATCTGCATCGCCTAGAGCAATTGATTGCGCAGCAAGCATTACAGTTTTCATACCAGAAGCACATACTTTATTTACTGTTGTAGCAGGAACAGAATCTGGGATTCCAGCACCTATAGCTGCTTGTCTTGCAGGAGCTTGACCAACACCTGCCTGAACTACATTACCCATATAAACTTCTTCAACTTTAGAAGGATCTAAGTTTATCTTTGCTAATGCGCCTTTTATTGCCGCAGCTCCAAGCTGGGTGGCTGTTAAGGAAGAAAGACTTCCCATAAAACTACCTATTGGTGTTCTGGCTGCAGATACTATAACTACTTTATTACTCATGCTACTATGTTTTAATTTGAAATAAGGACTGCGAAATTACATATTTATAACTTAAATATCAATCTTTGCAGCCATTGGATTTGGAAATACTCGTTCCTAATTTATACCTTTACGATAACTTATTTATCTATGAAGAACCTTTTCGCTTTATTCGCAAAAAACCAATCCCTTATTTACAAGGTTTTTCTGTTTGTATTCTCCACATTATTAGTTATTTATTTTCTTCCGAAAGGTGGGCAGTTTAAGTACGATTTTCAAAAAGGAAAACCTTGGCAGTACGAAAATCTTTATGCTCCATTTAGTTTTACAATAAAAAAAAATGAAGATAGCTTACAAAAAGAAAAAGATAGAATCCGTATTAACTCCATTCCTTATTTTGACTACGACAAAGTAACAGAAGCAAGTGTCGTAAAAAACTTTCATACAGAATTAGAAACTAAATATATAGATAGCCTATACAGTACTCCTAAACACATAGTAGAAAGTTTGGGCATAAGTTTAATACACGACGCTTATACAAATGGTATTACAGACGAAATACATACCTATGAAGGTGATAGGCTTATTTATTTAAAAAATGGAAACGAGATAGAGGAACGTATATATTCTCAATTGTTTAAAAAGGACAATCTGAACAACAAAATACGCGAACTCGTAGAAAAGAACAATATTGAAGATACTCAAGTACTGTTATATACTATTTTAAACCAGGTTTTTGTACCCAATGTAACTTTAAACAGAAAACTAACTGAAGGAGCTGTTGAAGCAGAAATAAAAGCGATTAACCCCAACCGTGGGATAATAGAAAAAGGAGGGCGTGTTATAGCTAAAGGTGAAGTTGTAGAAGGTGATAAGTTTCAGATTTTAAATTCATTAAAGGCTGAATTTGATAGTCAGATATGGAGTAAGAGCAATTACTTATGGCTTTTGGTAGGTTACTTTATGCTCGTTTCTTTAGTATTTTTAATGCTTTTCTTATTCCTGAAAAATTACAGACCCTATATATACAACAACAATACAAAGGTCACTTTTATATTATTCAATATATTTTTAATGGTTTTCTTAACCACGCTTGTTCTTAAAGTACATGCAGACTATGTATATGTTGTACCTATTTGTATTTTACCTCTTATACTTAAAGCATTTTTTGACCCTAGAGTTGGGCTTTTTGTACATGTACTTACAATTTTATTGTTAGGTTTTATAGTGCCTAATAGTTTTGAATATATGTTTTTGCAGTTTATTGCGGGTATCGTTACTATACTTACCGTTTCAGAACTTTATAAAAGAGCGAACCTCTTTATTTCTGTTGGGCAAATAACCTTAATATATATACTGGGGTATTTTGCTTTCTTCGTAATTCAAGAAGGAAATATTCAAACTATGGAATGGCAGAATTTTCAATATTTCATTCTCTGCGGACTTGCCACATTGTTTGCACACCCCTTAATTTATTTTTACGAAAAGATTTTCGGACTTGTTTCAGATGTTTCGCTTTTAGAATTGAGTGATACCAATTCAAAATTATTAAAAGAACTTTCAAACAAAGCGCCAGGAACTTTTCACCACTCTTTAAATGTAGCAAACTTAGCCGAAGCTTCTGCTAACGAAATTGGCGCAAATAGTATGTTGGTTAGGGTAGGAGCCTTATACCACGATATAGGTAAGATGCAAAACCCTACAATGTTTACAGAAAACCAAGCGAATTCTATTAACTCCCACGACGAATTGGACCCTAAAGAAAGTGCTCAAGTAATAATAGATCACGTTATAAAAGGTATAGAAATAGCGCGAAAAAACAATCTGCCAGACAGAGTAATAGATTTTATACGAACACACCACGGAACAAGTTTGGTGTATTATTTTTACAAAAAAGAGCGAGAGCAACAAGGAGAAGCAAATAAAGAAGATTTTATTTATCCTGGGCCTATACCATTTTCTAAGGAAACGGCTATACTTATGATGGCCGATAGCGTAGAAGCAGCTAGTAAGAGCTTAAAAGAGCCATCATCTACTATTATCGATGAATTTGTGGAGAAAATAATCAATAATCAAATGGCACAAGGACAATTTTTGAATGCCAATATTACATTCAAAGAAATAGAGATGATCAAGAAAGTGCTAAAGAAAAAGCTTAATAATATCTACCATCTACGAGTAGAGTACCCAGAATAAATATTTTTTTTAATTTTTTTTCGATTGTAAAAGGCTCAAAAAGAGGAAGAAAAAAAATAGTAGAAAAAAACGTGTAATTTTTGTTGTGTTATATCATTAATAAACCTACATTTGCAACCGCATTTTAGGATGTTAAGTTCATAACAAAAAAAATTGGAGAGGTGCCGGAGTGGTAACGGAGCAGATTGCTAATCTGTCGACGGGTAACCGTCGCCAGGGTTCGAGTCCCTGTCTCTCCGCATTAAAGAGTTTTAAAAACTCCAAAAATACAGTGAACTATTTTTTACTGTTCACGGGGTGTAGCGTAGCCCGGTCATCGCGCCTGCTTTGGGAGCAGGAGGTCGCAGGTTCGAATCCTGCCACCCCGACAAAAACCGGACATTGAGTTCGGTTTTTTTGTTTTGTATTTGGTCGCGTAGCTCAGCTGGATAGAGCATCTGCCTTCTAAGCAGACGGTCCCAGGTTCGAATCCTGGCGCGATCACTACTAAAGCCAAAGGCTTAGAGTTATATAACTCTAAGCCTTTTTTCATTTTCGCACAATTTACTATTCAATACTTTTAAATTAAAACTAACTCGCGCGTTCCTGCAAATTGTTGGTTTTTATTGTGGTGATTGTAATGCTAAATCAAGAATTTTTACCCCTTCCGACCCCCGACGAAAATGTCGGGGCCACTTTTCCTAAAAAAAGGGAAGGATCCTTTATGGTTTTTAAATTTCAATCATTAATTATTAATCACTAATCATTCATCACTACTTATTAATCAATCAAACTTTAGAACAGACGAGCATTTGTTTTTTATCGTTTAGGTCTGTGATAAAAAATAAATATTTATCGCCTCCATCGGCGATTTTCCACTTTTTGCGAAGCACAGCCACGCTTTCTGGGAAGTTGCGAATGCTTAGGTTTGCTTTTTTAAAGTGTAGCGCCTTCCGCATATCTGTTTTTGTATACGGAACAACTTCTTCAATTAAAAAACGTCTTCCGGGGAAGTCTTGCAGTGTATCTGAAGTGTACAAATGGGTGTTTTTATGAAACTTATCTAGTTTGTAAGCTTCCGAAATTAAATGGAAAGCACCGCTTTTTAGAATACTTGCATTAGGTTCGTACAAATATTTTTGAGCTGAGCTATAGCTTGCTTCAGCAGCAGTATTCCATTTAAAACTAAAGGTTTCTACAGCCGTTTTTGTAAAATTAACGGTTTTAATCTGCGGTTGGGTAGAGGCATTTTCAGAAATAAGCCAAAGCAATTCTTTTACTTCGTTTTCTATTGCCACTATATGTATTTCCGAGACTTTTTGCAATTCATTTAAGCCTACAGCTATATCAAGCATAGGAGAGGTTTTTAATAGCAATACTTCACATTGAGCTGTTAATTCAGAAATATGAGCAGGAATATTAGGCTCGCAATCTTTTAGAAAGAACACTTTCCCTTTACTAGCGTGCCTGCGTGAAGGGTCGCTATAAATAAGGTCGTATTTTGTATTTAAAACCTCTTTTAACCCATCTTCGGCAAAACACTGAATGTTTGTAGCTTTTAAAGCTTCGAAGTTATGAGCGGCTAATTGTGAAAGTTCGCGATTAGTTTCGAAGTGGTGAAGGGTTTTAAAATTTTTAGAAAAATAAAAACTGTCTACACCAAAACCACCTGTAATATCGGCAATTGTATTTCCTTTTACCAAGGAAGCTTTGTATTGAGCTGTAATTTCGGAAGAAGTTTGCTCGAGGTTTAACTTTGGTGGAAAAATTATATGGTCTGCATTATACCAAGTAGGGAGCTTTTTTTCGGCTTTCCTATAGCTTTCTATTTGCTGAATAAGCTCTTTTGTACTTACGTTTTCAAAAGGACTTCCCGCAAAGGCTAATTTTGAAACATCGTCTGTATACGTTTTTATAAACTGTTGAATGCTCGTATTTAAAAGGGCTTTGTTTAACAAGGGAAGCTAACTGTTATTTGAGGTTATAGAATTTATTCAACTTAAAAAACTACTGAAATAGCTCAATTTTCGAATACATACTTTACAATATTGGCACCCATTTGCAATGCTTTTAATCTTACATCCTGTGGGTCGTTATGTACTTCTGGGCTTTCCCAACCATCGCCAAGATCTGTTTCAAAAGTATATAGCAATACCAATCTATCTTCTACAAAAATCCCAAAAGCTTGTGGTCTACTGCCATCGTGTTCGTGGATCTTTGGCATTCCTTGCGGAAATTTATACACATAACTAAACAAAGGGAATGTTGCTGGAAGTTCTTTAAGTTCTTTATTCGGAAAAATCTTTACAATCTCTTTTCGTAAATATTGATCCATACCGTAATTGTCGTCTATGTATAAAAAGCCACCGCTCAATAGGTAATTTCTAAGGTTTTCGGCTTCTTCTGAAGAGAAATATACATTTCCGTGCCCCGTCATATGTACCAGAGGGTAATCAAAAATATCTACACTTCCTGGACTTACCGTTTGAGGTTTTCCGGCTATAGCGGTATTTATATTGCTGTTGCAAAATTTCACCAGATTGGGTAAAGCCGTTGGATTTGCGTACCAATCACCACCGCCACCATACTGCAACAGGGCAATTTCCTGGGCTGAAAGGTTCACAGTCAGGACAAAAAACAACAAGCTAAAAAAAGGTATTCGCATAGTTTCAAAAATACAAATTCAGAAAGAATAAACACCTAAACAATTTTCTAAAATCTATTTCTTGTAAGCTTTTTAAATACGGGCGGACAAATTCTAAAAAATTATGTTGAAGAAAATCCTCGTTTCGCTATTGATAATTCCGGTATTATACGGTCTTAGTTCGTTTAAAAATGAAACAATTACCACAACTGAAACAGAAAACACTGTAGCTAGTAATTCTTTTGCGTTGGTACAATTATTTACATCGCAAGGTTGCAGTAGTTGCCCAAGCGCAGATGCTCTTTTAGAGAAGATTTCTGAAAGGTATAAAGATAAGAATGTGTTTGTGCTTTCATATCACGTAGATTATTGGAACCGTTTGGGGTGGAAAGATGTGTTTAGCAAAAAGGAATATTCAGATATGCAATACAGCTATAGCGCTAAATTTGGTGGTTCTACGGTGTATACACCTCAAGCAATTGTAAATGGCGATATACAGTTTGTAGGCTCTAATGAAGCAAAGATGGAAAACAGCCTGGCTAAATTTCTTAAACAAACATCAGAGAATACTATACTGTTTTCAGACATTGAGAAGAATGGAAAACAACTAAGCCTTACCTATGAGGTTACAGGTGATGTAGCGCGTAAAAACCTAAAAATAGCGCTTGTAATCAACAAAAAACAAACAAATGTAAAACGCGGTGAAAACGGTGGACGTAAACTCACTAATGTGAATGTTGTTGTAGTCCAAAAGGAAATTTCTTTAGGTAAAACTGAAGATCGCGTAAGTTTAACTATTCCAGAAATAGTAGAAGAAGGTGATTCACTTAGTTTAGTGGGGTTTACACAAAACAAGAATTTTACAATTACTGCAGCAACGGCGGCAAGTATTTAATAGGCCATAATCCTTATCGCATTTTACATACTACTCATTTGTAAAGGCAACGCTATGGCAAGCAACGATAGCTGCGGTTTCCGTACGCAAACGACTTTCGCCTAAAGCAACAGCTTGAAAACCAGCTTGGATTGCAAGCTTTATTTCATCTGAAGAAAAATCGCCTTCAGGTCCAATTAATATGGTTGTTTTTGTCTTGGGAAGCAGTACAGATTTCAATGATTTCTTATTGGTTTCTTCACAATGTGCTATACATCTTAATCCGTCATTTTCTTTTTCTGAAGCGATAAACTCTTTAAATGAAATAGCTGGATTTAAGGTTGGCAAAAAGGCTTTTAGAGATTGTTTCATCGCACTTTGAAGGATTTTCTCATAACGCTCTGCTTTTATTTGTTTCCGCTCGCTATGGTCACAAATAATAGGGGTGATTTCAGAAATCCCTATTTCGGTGGCTTTTTCTAAAAACCATTCGTAACGATCGTTAAGTTTTGTTGGGGCAACTACTAAGTGTAAATTGTAGGGTAGTGGTTGTTGGGTTTCTTCAGATAGAATCTTAACCAAACAGCCCTTGGGATTCGCAGTTGTAATTTCAGCATTAAAAAATGAACCTTTGCCATTGGTAATTGTAAAGCTATCGCTTTCTTTCATACGCAATACTTTAACAATATGCCTGCTTTCCTCTTTGCTAAAAGTTACTAAACTATCTGCATTTGTGATATCTGGATTGTAAAAAAGTTGCATTATTTTAATTTTGATTTTGCGTGACTAATACCTATTTCAACCCATTCTTGAAGTTTTTCTTCGGTATTAAAACCTTGTGAAGTAACAAATATAAATTCTTTCATTGGTTTGCCGGTAAAATCCATTGGTTTTACAAATGAATTTGTGAGTACTTGATCCATCATTGAAGCAGGTACACGCACCATAAGCCGCGTTTTAGTTTCCCCAACACACATTTTTCCTTTAAACAGAAAACAGGTACCGCCAAACATACGCTTTTCTACAATATCCAGTTTCCAAGGACTAAGGGCTATTCTAAGCCGTTTTACGATATCTTCAGAATTGGGTGTCATTTTTTAGATCATTCAGTTTAGTAGTCTTCATTGGCTGCTAATTCAGGTTTTTCACCTAATTGCAACATTAAAATATGCCAGTTAAAAAATATCCAGATAGCATACGCTGTGGTAGGAATTTCTATTCCAAACATAATGATAGCGAGCGAATCAGCTAAAAATACTTTACCTTTTATTTCTATTGTTTGCCATTGGATATTTTTTTTTGAGCAATTTATAAACAGGTTTGTGTATGGTTAGTTACGTGGTTAAGGTTGGCTGGCACGAATTGCAAATGTTTATGGTTTTTAACGTTGGCTACTTCTTAAATCTAATTTGCAAATTCAGCTTGAAATACAACTGTCCGTTTTCCTTATAAATTTCCCCAAAACCGTGTCGAGAAGAACTCGCTGTATCGAGTTTAGTATTATTAAGCAAATAGTCCTCAAATTCATTTCTGTTGTAAATATGGTAACATAAAACGTCTCCATTTTCTTTTACAATTAAATACCCACCTGTAGCATCATATTTTCCTGTCCAAACTTTCGATGGCATCATTCCAAGTGCAACATCTGTCAAGAAGCGTTTTATTTTGTATTCGTAAAATTTATGTTCGTTTTCAATGTCGAAGTTTAATGGATTTTTTTCAGCCGTTTTGTTTACTAAATCAGTGAGATGCGAAAACTCGCTTGAATAAAAATCAAAGACGATTTGTGATAAAATCTCTGGTAATAAACTGTCTATTAAAACTAGATTATTTGAAAATATTTGTCGTTCTGTTTTTATAAAATCAAATTGCCCACTATTCTTTTGAATTTGAATAATTTTATCCATTATTTTACTTCTAGAAGCAATTGAATTGATTTGTTGAATATCGTTTTCTGTTAAATTTGCACCAATAATTTTATAAATAAAATTTGTAGTTTTACCTGCATTTAAAAGAGTAGAAGGGCTTCCGAGTTGGGATTTTATACTAAATCCAAGTGTTGGTTGTTGATTTGTTCTTTGGTCGTGAACAACAATTTTAATATCAGTTTTTACAGTAGAACTTGCTTTCAATGAAAAGCAATTTATAGATTGCATAAACTCTTCAATTTCTGGCACGGAAAAAGTCCTCTCTTTGTTTTGCTTGATTGCATTTAAAAGAAAAAAGGCTTTAACTTTAAAGTCTGAAATAGGGATTTTTAAAATTTCTTTATCTCCCGAAACTAAAATGATTTCATCTTGAATTGAATATTCAAAATTACCGTTGTTTTCAGAACGAAGTATTTTAATAATTGGATAAACTAAACCTTCTAATTTTTCAATGTCTTTATTTCCAAGGAATAATTGTTTATCTCCTAATAATTTGAAAAGTGCATAAATTTCGCTCCATTCTCCTTTATTTCCTGTAATCATTTGCAGTTAAGTTTTTCTATTATTTTTTCCGCTGTTGCCTGAATTGCAGGAACTGCAACTGAATTACCGAATTGTTTGTATGCTTGTGCGTCTGAAACTATGATTTTAAAATTGTCTGGAAAGCCTTGTAATCTTGCCCATTCTCGTGGTGTCATCTTTCTAATACCTTCTCGATTTACCTTTCCTGAAATGTTAGTTATTGGTTTAAAATTTGTTAGTCTATCATCAAAAACTAAATTTCTTTCTCTACCCATTCCACCACAAACAACTGCATTTGCAGTACCGTTATTTGGAATTATTTCATAACCAAAACCATTTCCTTTACTTTCGTGTCTTGCTCTGTGGTTCTTTAACGTTTGCAGATATGTTGTAGAAAGATAATATTTTACTGAAACTTCATTTTCTTCCAAAATATCAACTAAAGCAGTATTCTTGTTTGTAGGTTTAGGATATTGAAAATCTGTGATTTCTAAATCTTTGCGGAAACCTACAATAAAAATTCGTTCACGATTTTGAGGAACGCCAAATTCTTTTGCATTTAATATTTGAGGTTCAGGAACATAATAGCCCAAATCTTCTCGAAGCACGTTTAAAATTGTTGCCAATGTTTTTCCTTTGTCGTGGTTTCTTAAACCTTTTACGTTTTCAAGAAAAATTGCTTTTGGTTGTTTTCTTTTTATAATTTCTGCAACATCAAAAAACAATGTTCCTCTTGTATCCTCAAATCCGCCACGTCTTCCAGCAATAGAAAATGCTTGACAAGGAAAACCTGCACAAAGCACATCAAAATTGTTTGGAATATAATTTTTTGTTTCAGGTCTTGTTATATCTCCAAACGGAATTTCTCCAAAATTGGTTTTATAAGTTTGTTTTGAATATTTGTCCCATTCGCTTGTAAAAACACACTTTCCTTCAAGGTTTTGAAGAGCTAGACGAAATCCACCAATTCCTGCAAAAAGGTCGATAAACTTAAATTTCGGTTTTTTTGGTGCTGGAAAAGGAATAGATTTATTTAGGTCAAAAATTAAATATTGAAGTGCTTCTTCTGCAACTTTATTTGTGACCTTTTCTGTTGGATATTCTTTTTCAAGAATTTCTTTTACGTAAGAAAGTGCATCTTTTTTGTAAAATTGAGATACTCCATTTTTATGATTGTGCAAATAATGTGTAAAAGAAGCAGGCTTAGAACTGTCTGGGTCAATTACTTTTACCTCAAATAATTGTCCGTCAATATTTTCTATGTCAATTCTTTCTTTAATCATTATCTCTTATTTTACTGTACAAGTTAATAAAGTTTACTGTTTTGGTCGGTCTGTTTCTATATTTTTATTCACAATCTTAACACGGTTTTTAGAGTTCAAAGACAAGAAACAGCTCTTTTAGTTTTTAAACGCTGGCTTATGTGTCGGCAAAACCAAATGTGTTGTTTGTGCTGTTGGATACAGTTTGCAGATAACTTGTAACAACTTCCTAAATATACACGTTTATCTCGAAATATTCTGGATAAAACCTAACCAAAACCCTAATTAGTAATTCTAACTCCGTTCAACATTCAAACTAAAGCAATCGCCTGTAACTCATCAAACAATATTAAAACTTCATTCTAGCAGAGGCAATGACATTGTTTTCGGCAAAATTAGCTTCTTTGTATTTTAGCTCGCCTACTATGGCTATCATAGCGGCATTATCTGTACAAAATTCAAATTCGGGTATATGTGTTTTCCAGCCGTATTTTTTTTCGGCTTCGTTTAATGCCTTTCTAATTCCGCTATTTGCAGATACTCCACCTCCAATAGCAATTTCTTTTATTCCCGTATTTTTTACCGCGTTTTTAAGCTTATCCATCAAGTAATCTACGATTGTAAACTGTATGCTCGCGCAGATATCTTCTATATTTTCAGCAATAAATTCTGGGTTTTTCTGTACTTCTTTTTCTACAAAATAAAGCACCGAAGTCTTTAAACCACTAAAGCTAAAATCCATTGGAGACACTTTGGGTTTTGGAAATTTAAACGCTTTAGGGTTTCCTTTTTGAGCGTATTTATCTACTAAAGGACCGCCAGGATAGGGCAGGCCTAGTATTTTTGCAGTTTTATCAAAAGCTTCGCCCACAGCATCGTCTATGGTTTGGCCTATCACTTCCATTTTAAAGTAATCTGTAACTTTTACAATTTGCGTATGGCCACCGCTAATAGTCATCGCCAAAAATGGAAAGTTTGGTGTGCTTTGTTTTTCAGTTTTAATAAAATGCGCTAAAATATGTGCTTGCATATGGTTTACATCAATCAACGGGATGTCTAAACCTAGCGCTAAAGATTTTGAAAATGAAGTACCTACGAGCAAAGACCCCATTAATCCTGGTCCACGTGTAAATGCAATGGCAGATAACTGATTTTTATCGATATTTGCCTGTTGCAAAGCTTGATGTACAACTGGTACAATATTTTGTTGATGCGCGCGCGAAGCTAGTTCGGGTACCACACCACCGTATTGTTCGTGTATAGCCTGCGTAGCAACAACATTACTGAGTATAACACCGTTGTTTATTACGGCTGCAGCAGTGTCGTCGCAAGAAGATTCAATACCTAGTATATAGCAATTTTTTTGTGTCAAAGTAAAAAGGGTATGTTTATTGGATGTAAAAATATGAAATTATAAGACCAATAAACTATTCAAATAACGAATAGGAAGTCTAAGTTTATATATTTTAGAAAATAGCTTGAAATTTTTATAGGTAACCGATTATAAAAATGCTTAAAAAACAACTTATATTACTCACAGAGAATGTAAATTAGTAGGCTATAAAAAACAATAGTTAAAAAGTAAAAAACTCATCAAAAAGCTTCGAAAAATAATAGCTCGCACCTTTGTAATCATTGTATTACTGCTTGTGCTTATAGTTATTATTTTTTCTATTCCCGCGGTACAAACAATGATAGCCCATAAGGTTACCGATTCATTAAACGAAACCTACGGCACAGATATCAACATTAAACGCCTTGGTTTAAACTGGAAAGGGGAAGTAGATATACGGGAAGTTTATATAGCAGATCATCATAAAGATACCCTTATTTACAGTAAAGAACTGCAAACAAACATCATAAACTTTCGCAGTTTGATTCAGGGTGATTTAGGCTTTGATGATATTTACTTAAATCAAGCCAAACTTTATGTAAAAACGTATAAAGACGAAGACAACGACAACCTGTCAATCTTTGCAGATAAATTTGACTCTGGTGAACCTAGCACATCTCCTTTTTCACTTATTGGCAATAAAGTGAGTTTAGCCAACAGCAAGGTTAAGATTATTGATGAAAACCTAGAAACCCCAACTATTTTTGAGTTAGATAACGTAAATGTTAGCGGAAACAGCCTAAATATTTACGGTCCAGAGGTAAAAGTTAATATTGATAACTTGTCTTTAGTTGCCGCTCGAGGCTTTCAGATAGAAGATTTACAAGCCTCTTTTACCTATACACCCACAAATATTACATTGCAAAATCTCAATCTTAAAACTTCCGAAAGTTCTATAGTGGGGGATATAGATTTAGATTATTCAAAAAATGGAATGGCCGATTTTGAAAACAATGTAATTATAACAGCTACTTTAAAAAATTCAGAAATAGCTACAAACGATTTAAATGGTTTCTACAACGAATTTGGCCCTGACCAGATTATTGCTGTAGATACCGAATTAAAAGGGATTCTAAACGATTTTACAGCTACAAATCTCAACTTACAAACTTCGTCTACCACAATAAAAGGCGACTATAGCTTTCAGAATATATTAGACCTAGACAAAGGTTATTCTATTATTGCGACAAACCATAGGGTAGCAACAAATTATTTCGATTTAAGGAGGTTTATGCCACGTGTTTTAGGTGAAGTAATACCCGAAGAATTAAAAGAGTTAAAGAATTTTAATCTTGACGGAAACACTTCAATAGTAAAAAATGAATTAAAAACTAAGAGTGTTTTAGAATCTACAATTGGGCAAGCAAATCTAGACCTAATGATAGGCGACATCAATAATATTGATAATGCGTATTACAAAGGAAACTTGGTTTTAAACAACTTTAATCTCGGTAAAATAGCCAATACCACTTCTTTAGGTAAAATGACTGCCAACTTAGATTTTGACGGTAGTGGTTTTAATAAGAACACTGTAAATACAGAGATTGCTGGCGAAATAACTTCTTTTAATTTTGAAGGATATGAGTATAAAAACATTGAAGTTACAGGAAATCTTAAAAACCCACTTTTTAACGGTGAACTTTCTATTAATGACCCTAATTTAAAACTGAATTTTAAAGGCTTGATAGATGCTTCAAAAGAAACCAACCACCTAGATTTTGAAGCCGATGTAGAGTTTGCAGAGTTAAACCAGTTAAACTTAATAGCGCGTGATAGTATTTCTGTTTTTACAGGAAAAGTAGTGGTAAATATGGATGGAAAGAACATAGACGATGTTGTGGGAACCATTAATTTTAGTGAGACTTTCTATCAAAATGAACGCGATTACTACTATTTTGATGATTTCAACATAACTTCTTCTTTTAAAGATTCTGTGCGTACTATTGATATAAACTCACCAGATATCATAAGCGGAAACATTAGCGGGCAGTTTTTAATAGAAGACATTCCTAATCTCTTTCAGAATGGGATTGCGAGTATCTATGCAAATTACATCCCTAGGGAGGTTACCACAAACCAATATATAGATTACGAATTTGAAATTTACAATAAGATTGTAGACCTCTTTGTGCCTCAGTTACAGTTAGGGGATAACACCCGTGTAAAAGGCTCGGTTTCTTCAGATGAGTCTAAGTTTCAACTCGATTTCCGTTCTCCAGAAATACTGTTATTCAACAATTATATAGGTAAACTAAATATTCAAGTAGACAACGATAACCCATTATATAACACATATATAGCTGCCGATTCTGTTTATACTGGTTTCTATAATGTGAAAGATGTAAATATTATAAATAAAACCCTGAACGATACTATGTATGTACGTTCAGAATTTGCTGGTGGACCTAAGAAAGAAGACCTTTTTAACCTCTCTTTATATCACACTATTAACCCTGCAGGTAAATCTGTGATAGGGGTAAAGAAATCTAATATTACCTACAAAGGCAATGTTTGGTATTTAAATGAAAACAACAACCGTTTAAACAAAGTGGTTTTCGATGATAATTTCAGAGAAGTCCGCATAGATTCGCTTGTGCTTAGCCATAACAACGAGCTTATACAAATGGCTGGAACACTACGCGATTCTACTTATAAAAACATAAAAGTTCAATTTAGCGATGTTAATGTAGGTAATATAACCCCAGAAATAGATAGCTTACGTCTTAACGGTAATATGAATGGTAAATTCGATTTTATTCAGAAAAACGGCGCTTATTACCCAAATAGCTCGGTGACTGTTGATGGTGTAGAGATTAATGAGATTCCATTTGGCGATTTAAGTTTAAATATAGACGGTAATGAAGATCTTACTAAGTACCGTATAAATACCACTTTAGTAAACGATAATATAAAATCTATAAACGCTTTTGGAGAGATAGATGTATCTACTAAAAACCCGCAAATACTGCTAGATGTGAACCTAAATCAGTTTAATATGCAGGCATTTAGTCCATTTGGGGCAGATGTAATTACAGATATTAGAGGGTTTATTACAGGAAATGCGAGGGTTTCTGGCAATTACAAGTCACCAGATATATTAGGGCGTTTCACCTTGGAAAACAGCGGGTTAAAAATTCCGTATTTAAATACAGATTTTGACATAGACAACAACGCTCAGGTAATTGTAACTAAAAACAAACTGGAAATTGCCAGAACCAATATTACAGATACAAAGTATAAAACGGAAGGCATATTGTACGGAAATGCAACACATAACAATTTTAGCAAGTGGGAATTAAATTTAAATATTGACGCACCCGAAAGACTTTTAGTGCTAGACACGCCTCCAGATGAAGATGAATTGTATTACGGTACAGCATTTATAAGCGGAAGAGCTGAAATTGCTGGGCCTATAAATGAATTAGTAATAGACGTAGAAGCAACCACTCAAGAAGGCACTACATTTAAAATTCCTATTAGCGATACCGAGTCTATTGGGGATGATTCGTTTGTGTATTTTCTTTCTCCTGCTGAAAAAAGAGCGCGTATAAACGGGGAAACGGTAGTAACTGAAAACGTTAAAGGCTTGTCGTTAAATTTTGAATTAGACATCAATAAAAACGCTGAAGTAGAAGTGGTAGTTGATCAGGAGAATAATTCAACTTTAAAGGGGCGCGGAGCTGGAATTCTTTTAATTGAAATTAATACCAACGGAAAATTCCAGATGTTTGGTGATTTTCAGGTTTTTGAAGGAGAATACGATTTTAGGTACGGCGGTATAATACAACGTAACATAGGCGTGGTACCCGGAGGTAATATTACCTGGGATGGTGCTCCAGAGCGCGCTAACTTAAACTTAAGTGCGGTGTACGAAACCGAAGCTAATCCTTCGGTATTACTAGACAACCCTTCAGCAAACACCAAAATACCTGTAGAAGTTTATGTAAAATTAGACGGTGAACTAGCACAGCCAGAACTGAGTTTTAATATAGATTTCCCTAGGGTGAGTTCTACTTTAAAAAGCGAGTTGCAGTACAAATTACAGAATCAAGAACAAATGGAAAACCAAGCCTTGTTTTTACTAGCTTCAAATTCGTTTGTAAGCGATAATTACGCAGGTTCTAATGCATTTGCAGGAACTGTAGCCGATAGAGTTTCTGGCTTGGTAAACAATCTCTTTGCAGATCAGGACGGTAAATTTCGTGTGGGCTTAGATTATTCTGTAGGTAATAAAACCCCAGACCAAGAAACGGCAGACCGTTTTGGGATTACACTTTCTACACAAATTAATGAACGTATATTAATAAATGGTAAAGTAGGAGTGCCGGTAGGAGGTGCCACCGAAACATCTGTAGCAGGCGATATAGAAGTGCAATGGCTAATAAATGAAGACGGAAGCCTTAGAATGAAATTCTTTAACCGTCAAGCCGATTTACAGTTTATAGGTGAAGATCAAATATTTGAACAAGGTACAGGTATCTCGTATTCTGTAGATTTTAACACCTTTAGAGAACTTTATCAGAAGTTGTTTAATAAGAAATTGATTTTAGAATCTGAGCTACCAGTAACTCCAGACGATAATAGTTATCCCGTTCACTTTAAATCTGAAGGAACTACGCCTAAGGAAAACGAGGAGTAGTTGTTATTAACTTTCGGCTATAAGCTTTTTTAATAGTGATATTTGCCCTAAATGATAGTAACAATGCTCTATCATACCTTCTATGTTTCGGCGGTAGTTGCCGTATTTCAAATTTACAAAGGGTTTTTCTAATTTTTCAGCAGGAAGTTTTTCTATTGCAGTTGCAAAGTTTTCAGCATTTGTAAAAAGGCTTTCTTTTAGTGCTAACCAAGCTTCTTTTGATTCAATAGGAGGAAAGTTAAAACTGTATTTATCGTGTATTTCTAGTTTTCCGCCTTCTAATACTTGAAGCACTCCACCTAGGTAATAATTAACGTGAAAAGTTAAAGCAGCTATCGTATTTAAGCTACCTATTTGCTGGCTAGCTTCTACATAAGTTGTATCGTTAAGAAGTTCTTTGTAGTTAGTATTTGCAATCCATTTACCGTTAAGAACAACCTCTCTAAATCTATTAGCTAATTGCGCTGAAGTATCCATATTTAAAAAGTTTAATTTTAAAATAACAAAGTGTAATTACAACACTATGCAGAAATACTAAACTACACAAAACTCACTAAAGCGATGCGATTACAGAAATTTCTACATTTACAAACTTAGGAAGATTTGCTACTTCTACAGTTTCGCGGGCTGGGGCAGTGGCTTCGTTAAAATAGGTAGCATACACTTCATTAATTGCAGCAAAATTGTGCATATCGCTCACAAAAATGGAGCTTTTAAGCACATTTTCAAAAGTCATACCTGCTTGAGTAAGGATAGCTTTTAAGTTTTCCATTACCAATTTGGTTTCCGTTTTAATATCTGCCGTAACCAATTCTCCCGTTTTTGGGTCTATCGCTATTTGCCCAGAAGTATAGAGCATATTACCGTTAAGTACAGCTTGGTTATAAGGACCAATAGGAGCAGGGGCGTTAGTGGTAGTAATTATTTTTTTCATCAGTAACAATTTTTAAAAGTGAATTTAAACAACACTAATTTTAAAGAGACTTATCGCTTTCACGACGTTTATCGTACTTAATATCGCTAAGTACAGAAGATTTAATTCCTATAAAGAAATACCAAGCGGTGTTTATACTGCCAATTGGCGTCCAGTTAAAACTCATTTGCCAGCTTTCTAGGTCGCGTTGAAAACGAAACTGGGTAAGGGTAACACCTTTGTTTTTAAAATCATAACCCGAAGAAACACCTACCGTCCATCGCGGAGCAAGCTCTAAGTTTGTACTCATCATAAACGACTGGCTAGAAATTTCATTTTGTCGCTGCCCATTGCCATAGGTTATGGTGTAAGCAAAACGCATATCCCAAGGAATGTTGTAATTATACCATTCTACATCGGTTTTATCAACATCTTCATCTTCATCGTCTTTACGGTATATTTGTCCGTCGTAAATATCTGTAGCGTCTCCAAAAAGGTCGTCTGGACGTCCTCCGTTTCTAAAAGTTTCGTTGTCTGTTCTATCTAACTCTTTACGAGAACTACCGTCAAAATCCTTGCTAGAAAAAGAGTAATTTATACTCACATTGGCATTGGTCAATCTAAATAAACTACCGCCATTATCTATATTAAAAACATCAATTTTATTATTGTTGTTATCTAAGGCGTAAGGATCTAAAGTACCGCTAAAGTTAAAATCTAACTTAGGGATAATTGGTATGCTTCCGGTAAATTGCAAGGGACTCCATTGCAAGGAATCTCCAGCTAGATTATAGGCAGTAGAAAAGTTTAAATTATTTAAAAGAGTAACTTTTTTAGGTTCTACGGCAGTGGTATCTCTATCGCGTACTTTAGCTTCAAAGGTGTTGCTAAGAGACATACCTATACTGCTAGAAAAGGTTTTACCTGGCGCACCGTAGAGGGTGTTTTCAAAACGTGAATACTCAACAATCTCACCGGCAGCTTCATCTGCTGTTTCTGGTATTATAAATTCATCGTAATACCTGTCAAAAGCTGGGTTTATATTATAGCTTATGGATGGACGTGCCACGTGGCGAATAGCCTGTATTTTAGAATCATTCCCAAAGTTAAACAAACCGTAAAGTGTACTTCCTAAGCTAGTAGAAAAGTTATAGGTACGATAGCTCTCAAAACCAGATACTGTGTCTTGTACCACTGCGCCAATTCCATTATCTGCGGTTTCGTCATAAAACTTTCTTGTGCTTTTTAACACCCAAGTTTCACGAAAATTAGTTCCTGCAGAAGCACTTAAGTATTTAAATATCTTAAAGTTTGTTGTAATAGGAATACTGTGTTGGGCGCCAATTTGTGCATTGTTAAACATTTCAGATTTAAAAAATAATGAATCTGTTGTCTGTATGCGGTTTTCGGCAGTAAGGTCGTACTGAAAGTTAATGTTTTCTATAATTCCTTTTTTGACTCCATCTTTTGGAGCGAAAGGATAAATTCTTGAAACACTCGCATTCAAATTAGGCAAGGACATAGAAATTGCCTGAGTGTTGGTATTCTGTGAGTGTGTGGCTGCTAATGAAAGGTTTACTTGGGGTTCGCCTTCAAAAGTCTTGGAATACGAAATAGAAGAGCTTAAAGTGTTTACTAACGCACTCGCATTGTTGGTTTGGTTTATAGATTCTGTAAAATAACTACTACTACCTATGTTTACAGAAGCCGAGAAACGGGAGTTAGGACTGCTTTTTGTGTCTTGTGTATGCGTCCAACGAATGTTGTAAATACTCGTTTCACTAAAATCTGGGAAACCTCTTTCTTCTTCTACAAGTTTTTCAAAACGCGCACTTATATTTCCTTTAAATTTATACCGAAGGGCATAGGAGGATTCACCGCGTAGCGCATAACTACCATTAGTGTAATAATCTCCCAAAACACTTAAATCTAAATATTCATTAATAGCAAAATAATACCCACCATTCTGAAAGAAGAAACCACGGTTGTTATTCTCCCCAAAAGAAGGAATTATAAATCCGGAAGTGCGTTTATCTGTTAACGGAAAATATGCAAAAGGCAATCCAATTGGGGTAGGCACATCTGCTATATACATATTAGTAAGCCCAGTAACTACTTTCTTTTTAGGGACGAACTTTGCTTTACGGGTATAAAAATAATACTCGGGATCGTCTATATTTTTTGAAGTTGTAAACTTTACGTTTCGCAAATAAACCACAGAGTCGTTTACTTTCTTGGTAACTTCAGCTATAGTATTAATGCCATTTTGTTCGGTTCTACTGTTGTATACCAAAGCTTTTTCAGTATCAAAATTATAGCGTATAGAATCGGGTTCTACTGTATTATTTGCTTGAACAAACACAGGACGCTGACTATAAACCCCAGCGCTGTCTATTCCTTTGGCGTAAACTTCGTTTTTATTGTAGTCTAAAATTATTAAGCCTGCATTTATACGCATATCGCCATAAACAATGTAAGCGTTGTTATACATATACACTTTACTTTCCTTTCGGTTAAGCAAAACATAGTCTTCGCCGTAATAATCTACAATATCTGTAAGTGTTTCTTTAACCGGCTTAATTGAGTCTGCCTTTACAGTGTCTTGAGCCTTTTCATTGGTTTCATCAATAATTGGTTTAAGGTTTACTGTAAGGGTATCTTCTTTAGCTTCAATTAATTCTTCTGTTGTATCTGTTCTAGGGATATTAGTTTCATTCTTTGGAGGTAGGTCTTGGGCATGCAAAACTGTACCGCTTAAAAGCAAGAATGTTAAGAAGATTGTTAAGTAATGCCTGTTAGTCTGCAATGCTCTGATGCTATTATTTTGTAGATTTGGCTCGGTATTTGAAACGGTCAAAAATAAACATATTTTTTCGGGTACGTTTTTTTAATTCAATTTTTTGGCAAAAAGAAAGTATGCTTAACCCATAAACAGCTAATAACAAGGTAGCTTCATATTTTGGGTTAGCTAAATTTTAAATTAAAAATAATACTAACTCTTTTAAAATCAGTTGTATTACAAATTGATGCATAGAGGGTTAATTTCAAAAAAAATATAAATTAAACTAACAAATAATCAATAATATCAATCGTTACTAATTATATGAGAACGAAACAACTTTCAACTTTTGTATTTACGCTACTATTATTTATGGTTTCTTTAACTGCTTCGGCGGCAGAAAACCCGATAAAAACATTTGTTGTTGTACTAGACGCTGGTCATGGTGGTCATGACCATGGAAATAAAGGGAATGGCTATAAAGAATCTGAAATTTCACTTAACATCGTTTTAAAAGTAGGAGCCGAGCTTGAGAAGCTACCTAATGTAAAGGTAATCTACACGCGTAAAACAGATGTTTTTATAGAGCTACGCGAACGTGCTGCTATAGCAAATAGGGCAGATGCAGATCTTTTTGTATCTGTACATTGCAATGCGCACAGCAGTAATGCCTATGGAACCGAAACCTTTGTTCTAGGACTTCATAAGAGTCAGGCTAATTTTGAAGTAGCAAAAAAAGAAAACGAAGTAATTTACCTCGAAGAAAACTATCAAGAAAAATACGGTGGTTTTGACCCCAATGCTCCCGAATCGTTGATAGGAATGGTATTAATGCAGGAAGAATACTTAGACCAGAGTATACTTTTAGCCAGTTTAGTGCAAAATAACATAGTAAACAATTTAAAGCAAAACGACCGCAGTGTAAAGCAAGCGGGCTTTTGGGTACTTCACAATACCTATATGCCTAGTGTTTTAATAGAAACAGGTTTCTTAACAAACAAAAAAGAAGGTGCTTACTTAAATTCTACTAAGGGGCAAACCGAAATGGCTCGCGAAATAGGTAATGCTATAAAGTCTTATATTAGTAGCTTATCTGTTACAACCGAAAAACTCAAAGATCCCGTAATAGAGCAAATACAAGTAGATAAAGTAATTGAAACTACTGTAGAAGATATCTACCAAGATGTAACTTTTAAAGTACAACTGGCTGCAAGCAGTAAAAAATTAGACCCTAAGCCTAGTAATTTTAAAGGTCTTAAGGATGTTGTTCGCGATAAAGAAGGTGGTCTTTTTAAGTATTATTACGGTGAAACATCAGACTATAACAAAATTAAGGTTATGAAAACCTATGCTAAGCAAAAAGGGTATCCTTCAGCATATATCGTTGCGTTTAAAAAGGGTAAAAAGCTTAATCTTTCTGAAGTGTTAAAATCGAAAGCAAATTAGCGTGCTTTCTTTATATTTATCACTTAAATTTGTTCAAATTTTAAAAATATACACTTGAAACTATCTAAAGAAGTTAAAACAGGAATCCTTGCCATAGGAGCTATTTTGCTCTTAATCTTTGGCTATAGCTTTTTAAAAGGCACAAACTTACTGGATAAGAACAGGGAATTTTATGTTAAATACGACAATGTAGAAGGCTTAGCTCAAGCAGCTCCTGTTACAATAAACGGACTTACAGTAGGGAAGGTTCAGAACATAACTTTTGCTAATTCAAAAGGAGGACTGGTAGTAAAGTTTTCTGTTGAAAAAGACTTTAACTTCTCTAAAAATAGTATTGTAAGAATTTATAGCGCAGGCATAATTGGCGGAAAGTCTTTAGGGATTTTTCCTCAATATGACGGAGTTATGGCTAAAAGTGGCGATACTCTTCGTGGCGATATAGAAGATGGTATGCTTACTGCGGTATCTAAAGCATTAGGACCACTTGAGAAAAAAGTAAACAATACCTTAGCTACTGTAGATACACTTTTGCTAAGTGTTAATTCTATAGTAGATAAAGACACCAGAAAAAACCTAAAAGAAGCAATCCAAAATCTCAATACTACACTTAATTCATTTGCGGGGGTTTCTCAAAATTTAAACAACATACTTTCTAACAATACAGGAAAACTAGACAATACATTTACCAATCTAGACAAAACCACTGGAAACTTATCTAAACTAACAGATTCCTTAGCAAAGCTTGAAACAGGAAAGTTAGTAAGTGATCTACAAAGTGTTGTAGATAATATGAATACTATTGTTTCTGGAATGGATAATGGAGATGGATCTATAGGTAAACTATTAAATGACGACAAACTATACAACAATCTTGAAGGAGCTTCAAGACAGCTAGAACAGTTACTACAAGACGTAAAATTAAACCCGAAACGCTATGTACATGTTTCTGTTTTCGGTAAAAAGAATAAAGAATACGAATCACCAGCCAACCCAGACGAATAAACCATGCAATACATTCCTAATATACTTTTTGTAATCGCCCTTGCTGCAGGTATTGGTTTTTTTACAATCAATGTACGCAAGTTAATACGCAACATTAAATTAGGGCATAAAGTTGATGCCTCAGACAATACTTCCCAACGCTGGAGTAATGTTATACGAATAGCCCTAGGGCAATCAAAAATGGTTGTACGTCCTATTTCTGGATTTCTGCACATTATTGTGTATTTAGGGTTTATAATTATAAATATTGAAGTTCTAGAAATTGTAATCGACGGAATTTTTGGCACACATAGAATATTTTCATCCCTAGGTGGCTTTTACGGCTTTTTAATTGGCACTTTTGAAATTTTAGCGCTTTTAGTGTTTGTTTCTGTCGTGATTTTTTGGTTGCGAAGAAACGCTTTAAAACTACAGCGTTTTTGGAAGCCCGAAATGAAGGGATGGCCTAAAAACGACGGAAATATCATACTTTATTTTGAAATGGTATTAATGGCGCTATTTCTTATCATGAATGCTACAGACATTCATTTTCAAGAGATGAATAACGGTAATCTAGTTTCAAAATATATCGCAAATTTCTTTAACGGTACGCCTGAAACCACATTACACCTTATAGAGCGTACTGCTTGGTGGTTACATATATTGGGAATATTAGCATTTCTTAACTATTTATACTTTTCTAAACACCTTCATATTTTATTGGCTTTCCCAAATGTTTACTTCGGAAGAGTAGTTCCAAAAGGACAGTTTAAAAATTTAGAATCTGTTACTAATGAAGTAAAGATGATGATGGATCCCAACGTAGATCCATTTGCTGCTCCAGCAGAAGGAGCAACGGAAGCTCCTGCAAAATTTGGCGCTAGCGATGTGATGGATTTAAGCAGAGTTCAATTGCTAAACGCTTATACCTGTACAGAATGTGGGCGTTGTACAAGCGAATGCCCTGCAAATATTACAGGGAAAAAACTTTCACCTAGAAAGATTATGATGGACACTCGCGACCGTCTAGAAGAAGTAGGTAAAAACATAGACAAAAACGGCGAGTTTAAACCAGACGATAAGCAGTTATTAGACAATTATATTAGTCGAGAAGAACTATGGGCTTGTACCTCATGTAATGCCTGTGTTGAAGCTTGCCCAGTAAGTATAGACCCTTTGAGTATTATTATGGAAATGCGTCAGTATTTGGTGATGGAGCAATCTGCTGCTCCAACAGAACTTAACGTTTCTATGACAAATATTGAAAATAATGGCGCTCCTTGGCCTTATAACCAAATGGACCGATTAAACTGGAAAGACGAAAACTAGTTTATAGTATAAAAACAAAAGATAGTTTTATTTAAAAAACCACTATGAAAAAAGAAGAAGTAGAAAAAATGCTACACGATAAGGTAGAAAAGGGAGAACATGTAAGCCCTATACTTCCAGAAGGGATAAAAAACTACTTGATAGATATAGACGGCACCATTACAGACGATATTCCTAATGAGGAACCCGAACGTATGGCTAGCTGTTTGCCTTTTCCAGATGCCTTAAAAACCCTTAATAAGTGGTATGATGAAGGACATATTATATGCTTTTTCACTTCGCGTACAGAAGAACATCGCGAAGTAACCGAAACCTGGCTTGCAAAACACGGTTTTAAATACCACAGTATGTTAATGGGTAAACCTCGTGGTGGTAACTATCATTGGGTAGATAACCATTTAGTGAAGGCAACTCGCTACAAAGGGAAGTTTACAGATTTGGTTGAGAAAGAAGTAACCATAGAAGTTTTTAAAGATTAAGTGTAAAATTTCAAAAGTTCTAAATTTAAGTTAGAACTTAAAAGCTAAACAAATGAGTGATTCAATAAAAGTCCCAACAATGGCCGAATATATGGCCCAAGGTAAACAACCTGAAGTATTGTTTTGGGTAGGTTGTGCAGGGAGTTTTGACGACCGTGCAAAAAAAATAACCAAAGCCTTTGTAAGAATACTTAACAAAGCAAATATAGACTTTGCTGTCTTAGGAACAGAAGAAAGCTGTACTGGAGATCCTGCTAAAAGAGCGGGAAATGAGTTTTTGTTTCAAATGCAGGCAATGACAAATATAGAAGTACTTAATGCGTACGAAGTAAAGAAAATAGTAACCGCTTGTCCGCATTGTTTTAATACCATTAAAAACGAGTACCCAGAACTTGGTGGTTCTTATGAGGTAATGCACCATACCCAGTTTCTAAAATCATTGATGGAGGAGGGTAGACTTAAAGTAGAAGGTGGTAAATTTAAAGGAAAGCGTATTACTTTTCACGACCCTTGCTATTTAGGAAGAGCTAATGGCGAATATGAAGCACCGCGCGAGTTACTTCATAAACTAGAAGTAGAGCTTGTAGAAATGAAACGTTGCAAATCACGTGGGCTTTGCTGTGGTGCTGGTGGCGCGCAAATGTTTAAAGAACCAGAAGAAGGTGCTAAAGACATTAATGTAGAACGCACTGAAGAAGCGCTCGAAACAGCGCCAAAAATTATTGCCGCCGCCTGTCCGTTTTGTAATACCATGATTACGGATGGTGTAAAAGCAAAAGAAGCAGAAGAAGACGTTCAGGTTTTAGATGTTGCCGAGATGATTGCTAATGCCGAAGATTTATAAACCTAGCTGCTAGGCATAGTCTATACAGCTTATAAGCCGTAAGCTTTTCTTAGTAAAAAGAATTGCTTTCAGTTTAAAAAAACAACAATAATGTTTACAGATTTTAAAAACCTGCCAGATGATTCTAGAATATGGATATATCAGGCAAATAGAAAATTGAGCGACGATGAAGTTGCTCAAATTAATGAGCTTACCATAGATTTTTTAACAAAATGGACTGCTCATGGAGCTAATCTTGAAGCTGGATTAGAGATAAAATACAATCGGTTTATCGTTATCGGGCTTAATCAGGAAAATGCATCGGCTTCAGGCTGTAGCATAGATGCTTCTGTACATTTTATACAATCGCTTCAGGATAAATTTGACGTAGACTTACTAGATAAAATGAATGTAACATTTTATTCAGGAGATTATATCGCGTATAAACCTTTGACCGATTTCAGAAAAATGGCCAAAGACAAATCTGTTTCAAAAAATACGATAGTATTTAATAACCTCGTTAATACAAAAGCCGAATATCTTGAAAATTGGGAAGTTCCTGCTCATGAAAGCTGGCACAATAGATTTTTATCATAATAACTTTTCTTAGGTATGAAAAATATTTTGTTTCCTATATTTTTTGGATTCTATTGTCTTGTAGGCTTTTCGCAAGACAACAACCCTTTAATTGTTAAAAAAGACTTTGTAAATCAAAAAAAGTGGGTAGATAGCATCTACGACCATATGACTTTAGAAGAAAAAATGGGGCAACTCTTTATGGCCGATATTTTTTCTAGCGACCCAAAGTCTAAGACAGATAAAATAAAGGACTTAATTACAAATTATCACCTTGGAGGTATAATTTTTTCAAAAGGTGGGCCTTTACGTCAGGCAAAATTAAACAACGAGTTTCAGTCGCTCGCAAAAGTACCTTTAATGATAGGTATGGACGCAGAATGGGGGCTAGCAATGCGTTTAGACTCTACTTATGCCTTTCCTTGGAATATGACTTTAGGAGCAATTACAGATAATAAAATTGTAGAAAAAGTAGGCAAACGAATAGGAGAACAATCTAAACGTTTGGGGGTACATATAAACTTTGCACCTGTAGTTGATATAAACACAAATCCTAAAAACCCAATTATTGGGAATCGTTCTTTTGGTGAAGACAGAGATAATGTAACCGAAAAATCACTCGCTTTTATGAAAGGTATGCAAAGCGCTGGGGTAATGGGAAGTGCAAAACATTTTCCCGGGCATGGCGATACAGATATGGATAGCCATAAAACCTTACCTACCGTAGATTTTTCTAGAGAACGCCTAGACAGCATAGAACTTTACCCCTATAAAAAACTTATAAACGAAGGTCTTAATAGCGTTATGGTAGCACACTTAAATGTGCCTTCACTAGAGATACAGATGAATTATCCGTCTTCACTTTCTTCAAAAGTGGTTACTGATCTTCTTATAAACGAATTAGGCTTTAACGGCCTTATTTTTACGGATGCCTTAAATATGAAAGGAGCATCAAACTTTAAAAAACCTGGTGAGATAGAACTTGCTGCTTTCCTAGCTGGAAACGACGTTTTGCTTATTTCTGAAGATATCCCAAAAGCTATGGAGTATCTTATAAATTCGTATAACGAAGAAGTTATTACTGAAGAGCGATTAGCTTTATCTGTCAAAAAGATTCTTTATGCCAAGTATAAAGTAGGCTTAAGCAATTACAAACCTGTAAACACAGACTATCTGGTAGAGGAGCTAAACACAGTTAAGGACGATATGCTTTATGAAGAAGCCATGGATAACGCTATAACAGTACTAAAAAATGATCGCGCCATACTTCCCATAAAAGATTTACAGACCAAAAAAATAGCTTATGTAAATTTTGGTGATGACAGTGGAGAAACCTACTTAAAGGAATTAAATAAATACAGCAAAGTAGATTGGGTAAAAGCAAATAGTTTAGATGACTACATTCAAAAACTAAAAGAGTATAACTATGTAATCATAGGCTTTCACAAAAGCAATGACAACCCGTGGAAAAGCTTTCAGTTTAGCTCTAACGAATTAGTGTGGATATACGAGATAGCACATACAAACACCGTTATTCTCGACGTATTTGCAAGGCCATATGCTATGCTAGATTTAAAAACTACGAAGAATTTTGAAGGCGTTATTATGTCTTATCAAAATAGTGAGATTACGCAACAACTTTCGGCTCAGCTTATTTTTGGTGCTCGTGAAGCAAAAGGAAGACTACCTGTTTCTTTAGGTGAAGATTTTCCTTTAAACACTATGCTTAATACAAAATCACTGCGCAGACTTCAATACGGTACTCCAGAGAGTGTAGGAGTAAATAGTTATAAATTAAAAAAAATAGACTCGCTTGCTAAGGTAGGACTTCAACAAAAAATGTATCCTGGCGCTCAAATATTGGTCGCTAGAAAAGGAAAGATTATTTATCAGAAAAATTTTGGACATCACGAATACGACAATAAGATAGATGTAGAAGATACAAGTGTATACGATTTAGCGTCTCTAACAAAAATATTAGCCACGCTGCCTATTATAATGCAGTTAGTAGACAAAAAGGAGTTGAGTTTAAACACTAAACTTTCAGAGATGTTACCTGAGTATAAAAACTCAAACAAAGCAAATTTTACCTTAAAGCAAATGCTTTCGCATTATGCACGTCTTAAAGCGTGGATTCCTTTCTACAGACATACACTTAACGAAGATAAAACAGCAGTTTCTTCAAAATATTATTCAGAAATTCCTGGAAAAGATTACAATGTTCAGGTTGCAGAAAACCTATATATGCGAAGAGATTATATAGATACAATTTATAAAACAATTCGCGAAAGCGATTTAAACTCACGTTTAGCGTACAAGTATAGTGACCTTCCGTATTATATTCTGAAAAAATATTTAGAAAAGAAATTCGGAAAGCCTATGGAAATAATTGTTCAGGAAAAATTTTACGAGTCTTTAGGAGCTAATTATACAGGCTATCACCCTCTAGAAAGATTTTCAAAAAACAATATTCCTCCTACAGAGCAGGACAATATTTTTAGAAAACAGAAAGTTCAAGGTTATGTTCACGACCAAGGAGCTGCAATGCTAGGTGGAGTAAGTGGTCATGCGGGTTTATTTAGCAACGCAAATGATGTTGCCAAAATAATGCAAATGTATTTATGGAAAGGTTTTTATGGCGGTAAACGCTATTTTAATCCAGAGATATTAGATCTATTTAACACCTGTTATTACTGTAATGATGATGTACGTAGGGGAGTAGGCTTTGACAAACCTCAATTAGGAACCTCAGGACCTACTTGTGGTTGTGTGTCTATGACGAGTTTTGGCCATAGTGGCTTTACGGGTACTTTTGCTTGGGCAGATCCAGAACAAGAAATAGTTTATGTGTTTTTATCGAATAGAACTTTTCCAGATTCGGAAAACCGAAGCTTGATAAAATCTGATTTACGAAGCAAAATACAGGAAGCCATTTACGAAGCTATAGATTATTGATTTAACAATAAAGATTATTCTAACAATTAAATGATACTCACACTGTGGGCGTATAAATATGAAAATAGCAATAGTTTGTTATCCTACCTTTGGCGGGAGTGGTGTAGTAGCTACAGAACTGGGTTTGGCTCTCGCAGAACAAGGCCACGAAGTGCATTTTATAACCTATAAACAACCTGTTAGGTTAGAATTACTTTCAAAAAATATTCACTTTCACGAAGTTTCGGTTCCTGTATATCCACTATTTCATTATCAACCATATGAACTAGCGCTTTCTAGTAAATTAGTAGATATGGTAAAACTTCACAAAATAGAAGTTTTACACGTGCATTACGCTATTCCTCACGCTTATGCGGGTTATATGGCCAAGAAAATGCTAGAAGAGGAGAACATCTTTATACCTATGGTAACTACACTTCACGGTACAGATATTACTTTAGTTGGAAACCATCCGTATTACAAACCTGCAGTAACTTTTAGTATTAATAATAGCGATGTGGTTACTTCTGTTTCTAAAAGTTTAAAAGACGATACACTGCATTTATTCAATATAAAAAAGGAAATACACGTAGTTCCAAACTTTATAGATATTCCCAAAAAAATAAATCCGTTTACAGACTGTCAGCGCGATTTAATGGCAGATAAGGATGAACGTATACTAACTCACGTAAGTAATCTTAGAAAGGTAAAAAGAGTACAAGATGTTATTGAAGTCTTTGACAGAATTCATAAAAAAATACCTTCAAAATTAATTATAGTTGGTGAAGGTCCAGAACGTGAATCTTGCGAACAATTATGTGAAGAAAAGGGTATTTCAGAAAAAGTACTTTTTCTAGGGAATAGCAACGAAGTAGATAAAATTTTATGCTTTACAGACCTCTTTATACTTCCTTCAGAAAAGGAGAGTTTTGGCTTGGCAGCACTAGAGGCAATGGCCTGTGGGGTGCCAGTTATTTCAAGTAATACAGGCGGTTTACCTGAAGTAAACATAGAAGGCGTTAGCGGATATTTAAGCGATGTAGGCAACGTAGATGAAATGGCAGAAAATGCTTTAAAAATATTAGGCACAGACGAAGCTTTGGCAAAGTTTAAAAAACAAGCCATTGAGGCAGCTATGATCTACGATACTAAGAAAATAGTTCCTTTATACGAAGAGCTTTACAGAGAAGCAATAGCAGAAAAGAAAAGTGTTGCAAAACGCTAGTAATTTCTCTTTATAAACTCCATTGCATTTAAGTGCATAACACGTTCTACAATAGTTTCGGCATTAATTCTATTAAAACCATTAAGCTCATTTATGTTTTCTGAAAGAAAAGCTTCAGCGTGATTTTTCATTTCTTCGGCTAAATCTTTCATATTCTCGGCAGTCCATAAACCGTTAATTGGATTAACAATACCGTCAAAGTCACTGCCTATACTTTGAATTCCCCAGCAAAAAAGACCTTCTTTGTCAAGCACTTGAGCTGTATGTTGTACTTGTCTCCAAACTAACAACGCCTTCTTTTTTAATTGATTTCTCTTGTTTGGAAAAAACGACTTACTAGCTGAAATAGCTTTTGCACTACCTATACGACGTTGGTCTAATTGAATCCCGAAAATACCATTTGTACGAGCTATGCGTATTAATTCGTCATCATAAAAATTTATATCTATATCACAAAACCATTCTTTGTGATTGTCAATACCTAGCTGGTTCCATTGCACTATAGAAAGTTTTCCGTTACAGGCTCCATGACTGGCAATTACCGGAATATCTTCAGTTGCGTATTTAGTGTCTAATAAATTATAATAGGCCTTACGCGAGCTTGTACTTAAGTGTTTTACGTCTATAGGTATTCTTTTAGAGTCTTTATTGTCTAGTAATAAATCTATAACTTCTACGCCTAGTTCTGTAAGCCCTGTATTTAAGCCCCAATCTTGATTTTCTTTGAGCATTCCTATAGAAATACTGCGCGCATGACCGCATAATTCATTGTAAAAATGATGTGCCAAAGTGATAAACATAGGACGATGTTCCCAATTTTTTATCGCACTAATATTACCTTTCACCTCAGTAGGACTAGCCATGTGTTTACGAATATTAAGCCCCGTATTAAAGCTGTGACCTCCTTCTATGCTAAGTACTATGTTTATGATTTTCTTAGTAGCTGTCTCTTGAGCAAAATTAGCTTCAATGTCTTTGTAGTTTCTAACCAAGCGATAGGTATAAATAAGCCCATCAATATGTACAACTTGGTTGTGAAGCTGTTTGTAATAATGATACTCGTCCATTAAATCTGCAAAGTAGTCTATATTGCTTCGTATATAATCCATACGCGATTGACTAATACTTGCAGCAAGGTTTACCAATACATCGGTTACGCCTTTTATTCCTATAATTTCTTTGCCAAAAAAGTGTTTTTCAAAAGGGTAAAGAGCAACTACAACTACTTTTGTATTTGCTTTTGCTAATGTTGTTAGATCTGTTTGAGTGAATTTTGTGAGTGTAAGTATTTTGTTTACAAATTTTTCTAGAAAATTTGGAGGACTATAATGCCAAATGGAGTTCTTTCTATTTGGGTCTATAGCATTTTGTTTTGTAGGCTTATATTTAAAACTTTTACTGTAGGGTTTTAATGAGGGGTGGCAATGTATATCTACATAATGCTTGTCCATATTCATGATTTTATTGAATCTTATAAAAATGCAATAAATCAATGGTTTATGAAACAGGTTTTTTCCTGTTTTTTAAAAAGGAAAATGCCCCTTTTAGTGTGGGGCATTTCTTATAATTACTCTGTAATATGAATAATTAAAACTGATAACGTGCACTTAAGCCTACGTCAAAACTTATATCTTCTCTATACCCAAAATTAAATTGTGGTCTAAAATCAAAAGACACTAAAAGCGGGAAATCAAAACTGTATTCTATACCTACAGCCCCTGTTGCAAAGGCATAAATGTCTGTGTCTTCATCTTTTTCGTAGTATAAACCGTTGAATTTAGCATAATCGTATGTAATAGCTCCAACACCAGCACCTGGGCCAGCATACCAATTAAAAGCACCATCTATATTCCAAACCCATTGATAAATACCAGTTAGTTTTACGGTACTCCAATTACTTTTAGTGTGAAAAGACACGCCAAGTTCTAGACGGTTTGCATCTCCCAAAGCTCTTTGGAAGTTAACCTCTGGCCCAAAACCATCGCTTTCACTAAGACGAACACCAATGGCATTCTTTGCAATTTCTTGAGCATTTGTCTGCCATCCCATTGCTAAAAGTAACATTATTACAAAAATTGATTTTTTCATATTATTATCTTTTTTTAAAATTAAGTGGGTATTGTTTAGTAAACCTTAAAAATTTATCATTTTTAGTCTGTTTTAAACGTAATAAATTTAGAAGTAGTATACACTATGTGTAGGCTACAAAGTGAGCTCACGATTATTTTGTTTCGAAAGAGATTCAGAATAAAATTCTCCCCAATTAGAAATGCTCTTTATTACAGGCTGGAGACTTTTACCTATTTCACTTAAGGAATACTCCACTTTTGGAGGCACGGTAGCATAAGCCTTGCGAATAACAATTTTCTTTTCTTCTAAATGCTTTAATTCTTTTACCAACATACGGGTAGAAATATCTGGAATTGACCGTTCCAATTCTTTAAAACGCAGGGTTCCTCTATCTAAAAGCACATACAATATGGCAAACTTCCATTTGCCTTCTAAAGTATTCATAGCCAAGTGAAAAGGACAATTTATATATTCTTCTAAAGTTTTTTCTCTCATAACTTATTGATTTTCAACATTACTTACATATATGTTATTACTTCCCATAAGTGTAACTACTTTCAAAAGTAAAGTATAGTGTATAAATTCGCAATTATAAAACCATAAAAGAACATCTATGAACATTCAAAAATCGTTTAAAGTAGCAATTATAGCACTTGTATTTACTTCGTTTATTACAAGCTGTAATCAACCAGAAAAAAAAGAGGAAATAAATATTGTAAATACTGAAAAAATGGAACTAAAAGAAAATAAAGCCCTAGCGGCAGATTTTATTGAAGCGATGAGAGCTTCTAATGTAGACAAGCTAAAGACAATGATAACAGACGATTTTAGTTGGTGGATTCTTGGGAAACCTGAATATTTAGGTACTGCTGGAGAACACGATGCCGAATTTTTCTTAGCGTTTTTTCAGAGTTCCGAATTTTTTCCTGAAGGCGTAGACTTTAAACCTATAGCAATGATTGCTGAAGACAATAAAGTTGCAGCTGAAGCTGAATTAAAAGCCAAAACAGCTTTAGGTACAAACTATGAAAATTCCTACCATTTTCTATTTATTTTCGAAAACGGAAAAATAAAGAGAATGAAAGAATATATGGATACCCATCACGCTAAAACAACTTTTGGACTATAACATTATGAATTGGACAACAGATAATTTAAAAGATCAAAGCGGGAAAACCATTCTTATTACAGGCGCCAATACGGGGCTTGGCTTTCAAACAGCTATGGAATTGGCTAAGAAAAACGCATTTGTAATTGTAGCGGGGCGTAATGAAGTCAAAATAAATCAGGCCATACAAGATATAAAAGAAGAATGCCCTACAGCAATTCTTGAAGCAGGAATCGTAGATTTATCAGATCTACATTCTGTAAAGATCTTTGCTGAAAGTATAGTAAAAAAACACGATCGTCTAGACGTTTTAATTAATAACGCAGGTGTAATGTTTCCACCAGCTAGTAAAACAAAAGATGGTTATGAACTGCAATTTGGTGTTAATTATATGGCTCATTTTGCGTTAACTGCTTATTTATTCCATTTAATTAACGCTACAAAAGACAGCAGAATAGTAACCCTGAGTAGCATTGCTCATAAAAACGGGAAAATAGACTTCGAAAATCTAAAGCTAGAAAAACCCTATGATAAGTTTAGAGAGTACGGACAAAGCAAAGTTGCAGACCTTATTTTTACATTTGAACTGCAAAGACGTTTAAATAAAATAGGTTCTTCTACTATATCTGTTGCAGCACATCCTGGAATAAGCAAAACAGAATTACTGAGAACAGATAATCCAAGTATGATTAACGAATTTCCTCATATGAGTGCTAGCCAAGGCGCTTTTTCTAGTTTGTACGCTGCAACCGAAGCTATTGAGGGTGGAAGTTATATAGGCCCAAATGGAGAAGGTGAAATGACCGGTTATCCAGCTCCTGCGTTTATAGCAGATTATGCTAAAGACGAAACCGTTGGTAAAGACCTTTGGGATTACGCAAACAAAAACCTAAATATAGATTTTTTATAAAATATAGTAAAAACCCTAACCGTTGCAAAGTATAACGGTAAAATTTTTAAAAGCACAATTCATTGAGGTTTGTGCTTTTTTTTATCTAAAAAGCTAAAGTATTAATTCCTTATTAACCCTTCGCAATCCACAGTATTGTTTAAAATAATACAAAGTTTTGTTGAAGAAGTTTTTTACATTTACACAAACAACAACTAAATACTAGTTGCTTTTTCTTAACTAGCTTAAAAGCAACTAATACCACACTATGAAGCAGCTGTTACTTAATTTTCAGAAAACTTTTGAAGGTGAGTTTTTTATAGACAAGCTGCACACTACAATTTATGCTACAGATGCTTCGGTATACCGAAAAATACCACTGGCAGTTGCTTATCCTAAAACCGAAAACGCGATTAAGCAACTTATAAGCTTTGCTTCAGAAAACAACACTTGTTTAATTCCTCGTACCGCAGGAACCTCCTTAGCGGGTCAATGCGTTGGCGATGGGATTGTAGTAGATGTATCTAAGCATTTTACAGCTATTATCTCTGTAGACCAAGATAATAGAACAGTAACCCTTCAACCAGGTGTTATAAGAGACGAATTAAACAGCTACCTTAAGCAGTTCGGGCTTTTTTTTGGCCCTAATACCAGTACTAGCAATCGTTGTATGCTAGGAGGAATGGTAGGCAATAATAGCAGCGGAACCACTTCTATACAATACGGTGTTACCCGCGATAAGGTAGTAGCTATAAAAACCATACTTTCTAATGGTGAAGAGGTAGAGTTTCATTCGCTAACAAAAGAAGCTTTTCTACAAAAGACTAAGCTCAATACTTTTGAAGGAAAGATTTACAAAACTATTTATGACGAATTAGCTCCTGAAGAAGTACAACAAGAAATTTGGAAAGAGTTTCCTAAACCCGAAATACACCGCAGAAATACGGGTTATGCTATAGATAGTTTGCTAAATACATCGGTTTTTGGCGATTTTAATGAAGAAATAAACCTCTGTAAACTCCTTTGTGGAAGCGAAGGCACACTTGCTTTTACTACCCAAATTACACTTCAATTAGATCCATTGCCACCAACGTATACCGCAATGGTCGCAACACATTATTCAAGCTTAGAAACTTGCTTAAACGATGTTATAGTTGCAATGAAGCACAATTTGCACACTTGCGAAATGATGGATGATGTAATTTTAGAGTGCACTAAGAAGAATAAAACCTACGAACCCTATCGCTTTTTTGTTCAGGGTGAACCCAAAGCAATCTTATTATTAGAGCTTAAAAGCAATACTGAAGAAGATTTACAACAACAAATTACATCTTTGCTAGTATCTCTTAAGGAATCAGCAAATAGTTACCACAATCCGGTATTGAAAGGTGATGAGATAGAAATGGCAGTAGAACTGCGCAAAGCTGGCTTAGGCTTACTTGGTAATATGGTTGGCGACAATAAAGCTGTGGCTTGTATAGAAGATACGGCAGTTGCATTGGCAGACTTACCTAATTACATAGCAGAGTTTTCTGCATTGATGAAAAAATACAATCAAAAGGCTGTTTATTACGCACATGCAGGAGCAGGGGAGCTGCATTTACGCCCTATTCTTAATCTTAAACAAACCGAAGGTGTAGCGTATTTTAGAAAAATAACTACAGATGTTGCTAGTCTTTGCAAAAAGTACAAGGGTTCTTTTAGCGGTGAACATGGCGATGGTATAGTAAGAGCAGAGTTTATACCATTTATGATAGGTGATACCAACTACCAGCTTTTAAAGCGAATAAAAACAAGCTTTGACCCTCAGAACATTTTTAATCCTGGAAAGATTGTAAATGCCTATAAAATGGACGAATCGCTTCGTTATAATCAAGATGAAGCAGTACCTAAAATTGATACACTTTTAGATTTTAGCGATACTGAAGGCATACTTCGGCTAGCCGAAAATTGCAACGGCAGTGGCGATTGTAGAAAAAATGAAAACGCAGCAGGAGCAATGTGCCCAAGTTATCAGGCTACAAAAAACGAAAGGAACACTACACGCGCTAGAGCCAATATGCTTAGAGAAGTGCTGAAAAACAATCAAGCAGTAAACAAATTTAATTCAGAAGAACTTAAAGATGTGTTTTCCCTTTGTATAAGCTGTAAAGCCTGTGCTAGCGAATGCCCAAGCAACGTTGATATCAGCACCGCAAAAGCAGAGTTTTTATATCAATACAACAAAGTAAATGGAGTCTCTTTTTCAAATAAATTATTCGGAAAAAGCAGCCAACTTAACCGTACTGCATCAAAATTTTCAAAGCTTTCAAATTGGTTCTTTTCAAATAAATTTACGGCTTCAGCTATAAAAAATATTGGGAATATTCACCCTAATCGAAGCTTGCCCTTGCTTTCAACTAATAATTTCGATAAAAGCATTCAATTAATTAATAAACAATCAATTATCGAAAATAAAACTAATTTAAAACACAAAAAAAACGTCTTGCTTTTTGTTGATGAATTCAGTAATTATTTAGATACCGAAATAGCTGTAGATTCATATATATTATTAAGTGGTTTGGGGTATAATGTAAGTGTAATTAGCACGCTAGATAGCGGTCGCGCACTTATATCTAAAGGTTTTTTAGAAGAAGCAAAAAAACAGGCTAACCGAAATATTGAAATTTTAAAAAGTCAAGTTTCAGAAGAAGTACCTCTTATAGGCATAGAGCCTTCGGCCATACTTTCTTTTCGCGATGAATACCTGCGTTTAGCAACAGATACCACTTCAGCTAAGGCTATTTCTAAAAACACTTATTTAATTGAAGAGTTTTTAGCTCAGGAAATTGAAAAAGGAAATATTACCGAATCTCAGTTTACACTTGATGCGCAAGAGATAAAAATTCATGCACACTGCCATCAAAAATCATTGAGTAATCAAAAGGTTACTTTCGATATTTTAAACCTTCCTAAAAATTACAAACCCACTATAATTACTTCGGGTTGTTGTGGTATGGCGGGTAGCTTTGGGTACGAAAGACAACATTACGATTTAAGTATGAAAATAGGGGAGTTAAAGCTTTTTCCTGCAGTAAGGAAATCACCCAAAAGTGTTATAATTGCTGCAAATGGAACGAGTTGTAGGCATCAAATTATGGATGGCACAAAAAGGGTCGCTCAGCATCCAGCCAGTATATTAAAAAATGCTTTGTTGTAATTAAATTATCGTTTTAAAAGCTTTCATAGCTGCCACCATGGTTTCAAAATCATCTGCTTCGGCTTCTTCAAATAAGGTTTCATCAGGGATTAAAACTTGCTTGCGGTCGTGATAGGAATACAGTTTCCAGCGTTCGTTATTATACTCTAAAGCCGTGAGGTTTTCTATCCAATCGCCGCTGTTTAAATAGTCGCAACTGCCATTAATGGTTTCCACTCTTCGTATGCAAGGTTGGTGAATATGACCGCATACCACATAGTCAAACTCATTGTCTATAGCCAAGTCTGTTGCTGTTGTTTCAAAGTCGTCTATAAATTTTATAGCTCCTTTTACGCTATTTTTTATTTTTTTTGAAAGCGAGTATTTTTCACGTCCTGCTTTTTCAAGAAAGTAATTTATAAATCTATTTATAAGGATGAGTAAATCGTATCCCCAGCCACCAAGTTTAGCAATCCATTTTGCGTGTTGTACCGAAGCATCAAAAACGTCTCCGTGAAAAAACCAAGCCTTTTTTCCGTCTAGGTTTAGCAGTAATTTATCTACTATTTGGATGTTTCCCATTTTGGTATTGCTAAATCTACGCAGTTTTTCGTCGTGATTACCGGTAATGTAATACACTTTAGTGCCTTTAGTAGCAAAGGAAAGTAGCTTTTTTATAATAAGAAGATGTGCTTTGGGAAAGTAGCGTTTTCTAAACTGCCATATATCAATAATATCGCCATTGAGGATTATTTTTTTCGGCTTAATGGAGTTTAAATATTGAAGAAGTTCTTTGGCGTGACAGCCATATGTTCCTAAATGAACATCAGATATTACTACAATTTCAACTTTTCTTTTCAAATGCATTAATTTTCATATCAAATTTCTAAAATTCAAGCTTTAAACAGTTTACGCCAATGTTACCTTTGTTTAGCCTTATAGTTATTACGCGCTACTAATGTTTCTGAAATATTAAGAAGAGTGATATTTTCATTATTCGTCACTATCAATTACATTTGTTGAAAAGCATAATATGGCAGGTAATTCCTTCGGAAAAATTTTTAAACTAACCACCTTTGGCGAATCTCACGGTCCTGCCATAGGCGGTGTTTTAGAGGGCTGCCCAGCGGGACTTACTATAGATTTTGAAGCTATTAATGCCGAAATGCAACGTAGAAAACCCGGTCAGTCTGCAATTGTAACTCAGCGTAAAGAAGAAGATGAAGTCGTCTTTCTATCTGGTATATTTGAAGGGAAAACCACAGGTCAGTCTATAGGTTTTACCATTACAAATACCAATCAGAAAAGTAAAGACTACAATCATATTAAGGATATTTATCGTCCTTCACACGCAGATTACACTTACGATAAAAAATACGGAATCCGCGATTACCGCGGTGGTGGACGTTCTTCGGCTCGCGAAACAGCCTGTAGGGTTGTAGCTGGCGCCATAGCTAAGCAACTTCTTAAAGACATTAAAATTACCGCTTACGTTTCGGCTGTAGGCGAATTACAGCTTGCAAAAACCTATGCTGAAGTAGACTTTTCAGAAATAGAAAAAAACCCCGTTCGTTGTCCAGATTCAGAAATGGCTTCAAAAATGGAAACCTATATTAAAGCTATTAAAAAAGACGGCGATACTATAGGCGGGACCATTAGTTGTGTTGTAGAAAATATGCCTGTTGGACTTGGAGAACCTGTTTTTGACAGACTACACGCCAGTTTAGGTAAAGCGATGCTGTCTATTAATGCTGTTAAAGGTTTTGAGTACGGCAGTGGTTTTGCCGGCACAAAGATGAAAGGCAGTGAGCACAACGACCCATTTAATGAAGACGGAAGCACTAAAACTAACTACAGTGGCGGTATACAAGGCGGTATAAGCAATGGAGAAGATATTTATTTTAATGTAGCTTTTAAACCCGTAGCTACTATTATGCAAAAACAACAGACCATAGATAGCGAAGGTAATGCAGCTATAGCCGAAGGCAAAGGCAGACACGACCCTTGTGTTGTTCCGCGCGCGGTGCCAATTGTTGAAGCTATGACAGCTTTAGTATTGGCAGATTTTTGGTTGTTAAATAAAGTTTCTAAATTGTGACACTTAAGTTTTTAATAAATCTATAAAGGAGATTCTAATCTCTGTTTGGAATATATATGAAGAAAATAGCACTACACTGGAAAATAATAATCGGTCTTGTTTTAGGTATTATATGGGCTTTGCTTTCTAGCCAATTAGGCTGGAGTGAATTTACCATAGATTGGATTGCACCTTTTGGAAAGATTTTCATCAATCTGTTAAAACTTATAGCAGTTCCTTTAGTATTAGTTTCTATAATTAGTGGTGTAGCAAATATTGGAGATCCTTCTAGCCTTGGTAGAATGGGAGGGAAGACGCTATTAGCTTATTTAGTTACAACGCTCTTTGCCGTTAGTTTAGGCTTGCTGTTAGTGAATGTAATTCAGCCTGGTAAATTAATTGACGAACAAAGTAGAATAGACAATAGAATTAGTTACGAAATTTGGGCTGCTTCTGAAGGTCACGAAATAAAAGACGGTATTAATTACCTGCAAGACCCAGCTTTCTTTGAAAGAGCTCAAGAAATATCCAATCTCTCTAAAGGAGAACTCAAGGATGCTGCTGTTGCAGAAAAGATGGAAACAGCTATAAAAACTAAGGAAGCTACTCCTTTACAGCCTTTGGTGGATATCGTACCCGAAAACTTCTTCTTTTCATTAACAGATAATGGCTTGATGCTTCAAATTATTTTCTTCGGAATATTTTTTGGCGTTTGTTTATTGCTTATTCCAAATGAGAAATCGCAACCTGTTACAACCTTTATGGACAGTGCTATGGAAGTGTTTTTAAAGATGGTAGATTTGGTTATGCAAGCTGCTCCTTTCTTTGTATTTGCACTTTTAGCTGGTGTTGTTAGTAGAATGGCTGGTGATGATGTAGGCAAAGTATATGAAATTTTTAAAGGCTTAAGTTGGTATTCACTTACCGTATTTTTAGGCTTAATGTTAATGATCTTTTTTGTGTATCCACTATTGATGAAGCTTTTGGTAAAGGTAATTCCTTATAAAGGCTTTTTTAAAGCAATGGCACCTGCGCAAACCCTAGCATTTTCTACTTCTAGTAGTGCCGCTACATTACCGGTAACTATGGAATGTGTAGAGGAAAACCTAGGTGTAGATAAAAAAATTACAAGTTTTGTACTACCTATTGGAGCTACCGTAAATATGGACGGTACTTGTCTTTACCAAGCCGTGGCTGTTGTTTTCCTTGCACAATTGCATATGATAGACTTAACACTAGGGCAACAACTAACCATAGTACTTACTGCCACTTTAGCCTCTATAGGCTCTGCAGCAGTACCTAGTGCTGGTTTAGTAATGTTGATTATTGTGTTAGAATCTGTAGGTTTAAATCCAGCTTGGATTGCTATTATTTTTCCAGTTGATAGAATATTAGATATGTTCCGTACTGTTGTTAATGTTACTGGCGATGCTACCGTATGTAGTATAATAGCAAAAGGAGAAGGCCAATTAAACTATACGCCTCACGACAACCCTTCTGAAACATTCGATTTAGATTCATAATTCATTAAGCCTAAGAAACTGTATTTCTGAGTATTAGACATTCAGATTTATATTAATTTATTAGTTTTTGACAAAAAAATAGTCTAATTTTAGAATTACCCTAAAAACCACTCGCTATTAGTTTTTTCTAAATTTAGCCTTCTTAGCTATAAAATTTTATAGTTATGAAAAGGCTACGTTTATTTTTAGGATGTTTTTTAATTGCTATAGTTTCCTTTTCGCAAGTAGGAATAGGAACCACTAACCCTTCCGCAGCTTCTATGCTGGAGGTGAGTAGTACTTCGGATGGAGGTTTAACTTATAAAGGTTTAATGCCGCCTAGAGTGCAAACTTCAACACAAAGAGATTTAATAAACCCGTCTGCCAGTGATGCTGGTTTAGTGATTTTTGTGGAATCTATAGGTTGTTTGCAAATATGGAATGGCAGTAGTTGGGAAAATATTTATTGCTTAGATAGCATAGCTAACGAACCCTGGATTAATGAATTTCACTATGATAATACGGGCGGTGATGTAGGAGAGTTTGTAGAGGTTGCAGGCCCTTCTGGTTTAGATTTAAGCAATTATAGGTTGTTGTTTTACAATGGAGTAGATGGAACGGTCTATTACGGACTCACTTTATCTGGCATTATAGACAATGAATCTAATAACTTTGGTGCGCTAAGTTTTTTATATGCCAATATTCAGAATGGACCAGATGGTATTGCTCTAATTAAAATATCTAACAGCCAAGTACTTCAATTTATAAGTTATGAAGGTGCTTTTCTAGCTACGGCTAATGTCGCTAATGGGCAGATGTCTGTAGATGTCGGTTTTATTGAAGATGATGCTACACCAATAGGCTTTTCCATACAACTTACAGGCACAGGAAACACTTATAACGATTTTATTTGGAATGCCCCTGCAGCAGACTCACCAAGTGATTTAAACGATGGGCAAATTATTAATTAAAATAAAATGAGGCGATGTATTTTTCATCGCCTCATTACTTTATAGGTAAACTTTCTTAAACTTAGGATGTTTCACTGTATACGTAAACTCCTTTTTATCTGTAGCATTAGGCTGTAGCTCAATTTTCCAACGAAGTATTCCAGTTTTGTCATTGTATTGAGCGTTTCCGCTATTGATGTCATCAATCTTAATCTCTTTGTTTTCTGAAATGGGGATTCGGTCTTCAATTACAAGATTGACTGTGGTTTTCTTGTTGTTTTTCACTTCAATTTTATAGCCTTTGTCTACGATTTTCGTACCTCCTAAAAAGGATTTACTTTTAAAGTTTTCAAGTTTTTCGCGTTTTACAATGATGTTTGGGTCCATACCAAGGGATAGATTTAAACTATCTACGGTGGCTTGTGGATTTATAAATGATTTACCGGCATAATTGCCTTCAAAATAAATATTGGCTTCCCCAGCAAGGAAATCAAATTTTTCCCAGTCATTAATTGTGGCGGTTAAGAATACATTTTCATTGAGCTCTGGCGCAGCATAATGCTGAAATAAAGCAGCTAATTTAAAATTGTCTACCTCTATAACGGTTATTTCGGCATTAGACTTTATAGTGTGCTTTTCTCTAATTTCAAAACGTGTGGTTGTTAAACCCGATTCTTTAGTTGTTCTTTTCATTTCCGATTCATTTTTCATTGTGATAATTACAACGCCATTTTTCCCACGAGAACCATATAATGAACTCGTTTCAGAGCCTTTTAAAATTGAAACATCTGCAATTAAATCTGGATCAAGAGTACTTGCTTCAAATTCTGTAATAGGCTCCCCGTCAATAATATATAAGGGCGATGCCCCAGAGATGCTACTAGTTCCTCTTATTCTTATATGAGAACCTTGTCCAGGTTTTCCGTTAGCATTAGTTATTTGCACTCCAGAAGCTTTTCCAGCTAGCATTCTGTCTAGTGAATTATTAGACTCGCTATACCCAGCAACAACAACTTCATCTAATGAAGCTCCCCCTTGCAAACTTACATTCATAGTGCTTGCGTATACTGGCAGCGTTTCTGTTTCAAAACCTACATAACTATAAGCTAATTCGCGATTGCCTTGAATGTCTATACTGTAATTACCGTCAAAATCTGTTTGTGTTCCGTTTGATGTTCCCACAATAATTACATTCACTCCTGGTAATGGCAAACCAGAATCGTCTAATACTGTACCGCTAACTCTGCGAATGGTCGGGTTGTATTTAAAACCTTTAGTCCGTATAGGGCTGGTACTAGCATAACTTTTAGTGTTGAAATTAAGGTATCTTGGCAATAAAGTTGGTTTAATATTATTGGTGTTAGGATCGCCAGTAGATAGCACTACATTCACATTGTTCCAGTCTGTACCGCTTTGTTGATATACATTGGCTTTATACGAAAACTCAATAGGAGAGGAGGTATTTGTAGCCCGAATGTCGTACAAGGGAAACCAACCTGCATTCTTAATTGTGTATTTTAGATTTAATACGAGATTAGAAGGGCTTTTAGCATTTAGTTTCAGTAATATTTCGCCGCGTTGTTCTTTTTTTGAATCGTCTAATTTTAAAAGTTCGTTTTGATGGTCTGCAATCGATTTGTTTAACTCTTGCAATAGTGATTGCTGTTTGTAGATTGCGTTTTTAATCTCTGTAACACGACTTCGGAAGTAAACAGACATTTCCTTTATCATTTCAACAGAAAGATTGGTAGCGTCGCTATTAATGCGTTGGTTTTTTTGAAGTAATTGCAATTCTTCACTATAACCAGCAATTTCGTTTTCTATTTGGTTTTTTTGCTGCTGAAATGTCTTTAAAAGATTTTCTAAAGCTAGGTATTCTTCTGAAGTTTCTTTTTTTTCTAAAAAATCGATATTAAAAACTATTGAAAGTATTGAAGCATCGCCTAATCCAGAAATCTGAATACTGTTTTCGTCTATATCTGGTGATAGGTTTTTAAAAGCAAAAGTGTTTTCACCTGCCAACAGGTTAATGGAAGATGTGCGTTCTATGGAAGCACCTTCTAAGTAAACGGTTACTTTTTCAATTTTTGAAGGCTGTGGTATTTCAGAATTTGCAAAAAGAGCAAATGGAAATAAAGCGAAGAGAAGTAGCAGATTTTTCATAATGATGGTTTTAATTGATTCAGAAATCAAAACTATCACAGTGAATACTATTAAAATAGCAGCATTGAGGGAAAGAGGTGTTTGGTATAGGGAAAGCCTATTGGTGGTTATTAAAATCAAAAGCAGACCCCCTAAAAGAGAGCCTGCCTTATCAACTACATCTAATTATGAAAAATTAGTTCTTAATAACTTTATAAGTTCCTATTTGTCCATCTATTGAAACTTTTAAAATGTAAGTTCCAGCAGAAAGGCTTGATAGGTCTATATTTAATGTGTTTGTCGCTGCGTTCTTTTCAAGAACTTTTTGCCCCAATACATTGTATACTGTAGCATTTTCTATTGTTGAAGCAGCTTTTAGGTTAACAATACCATTTGTTGGGTTAGGGTAAAAACTAAAACCATCTAGCGTATTGTTTTCCAGCCCAAGTACCGTTGCGTTTATTACTATATCTGATATACTATCTGTGTTAAGTACAAAAACATAGTAAGTTTGGTTTGCTTCTGTTGTAATTGAAGCCGTGGTGCTAAGCGTACAAAGGTTTGTATTTTGATTAACCAAGGTTAAATCTGTTTCAGTCGCATTTTCATCGGCTGCTGTATAAAAAGTTACAGAGCTAGTTCCTGCAGGCGAAACAATGGTTGCATCTGCACTTCCAGCAACATCTGTAGTAAACTTATACCAAACACCATTTGCACCTGTAATATCACAATCTACTGGATTTCCGTTTTCGGTAGTAGCTGCCGGCATTGCAACTGCAGCATCTGTATAAGGGAAACCTATTTGGTCTACATCTATTGCGTTTGCAATCATATCATTTGGCGGTGGTACCGGAGTACAATCTACGCTTAAGCTAAAGTTTCCAGTGTCATTCAAGAAACCGTGAACCAAAATATAATAGGTTGTATTTCCATCACTTTGGAAAGTTACTTCAGATTGAAGACCGCAAGCGTCATCGTTTGCAGTTTCGCAAACCAAAGAACCACAAGTACCTGAATAAACAGTTAACTTACTGTCAAAATCTGTTCCATTACAAAGTGAGATTGTATAATCTGTAATTAAGCCAGTGTTATCTGTAAACTCATACCAAACACCAGGTGAAGTTATAGTTACACCACCACAGGCTGGGGCAGAAGCATCAAAAGTAGCATTAGTAGTTGTCCCTGTAAGTGTTTCTCCACAAGCTATTGGCAATGCGTTATCACATTCATCATTTACAGCAAGAGCTTGACAGCTAACAGACATCGTAAAGTTTCCTACATTAGTACCGAAGCCTTCAATCATAATATAATAGGTAGAAGTTCCATCAGAAAGGAAGGTTACTTCAGATTGAACACCACAAAAATCGTCGTTAATTGCTAGCTCGTTAGCTAAATCACAATCGTCAAAAATTCGAATTAAAGAGTCGTAATCGGTTCCACTGCAAAGTGAAATGGTTACTAATTCTTCAGTACCATTGCCAGTAAAGCTGTAAAACTCATCGTTAGCAGCATTCCCACCAGAATCTGAATCATTGATAGTTTCACCTGTAATAGAGTCACCACACACAACAGCTATCGCTCCAACACAGTTGTCGTTTCCGTTGTTGTAAATATTGTAATGTGAAAAATACCCATCAATAGAACCTATTATACCAAAAAGATCTTCACCTACAAATGGATTAAAATCTATAGATGAGCTTCTATAAGAACCTAGAGTTAAAATATGGTTGTCATCGTTAAAATACACTTGCGCATAGTCTTCACTATCTGCACCACCCGTAGTCCAGTGGTTTAAATAATCTCCAGCTGGAGTAAGTTCTAATAGGAAGTTATCTGTTTTTCCGTTTGAAATAGTAATAGCTTCAGCAGCACTATTATCAAAATCTGTAGTTCCGTTAAATGATCCAGTTGCGTATAGGTTTCCGTTTACACCTTCGGTTATGTCGTAAAAGTTTTCGGCATCGGTAGCTTCACCACCTAACACATAGCTATAGTCATAATTTCCATCTGTATCGAACTTGCTTAAAAAAGCATCTCCAGAACCATTAGAAGTAAAAATATTTTCTCCTGCAGTAGGATCTAAGTCTACTGCGTCAGAAAATCTACCGCCAACATAAACTCCAGAAGGCAAGATTTTAATTTTATTAAATTTATCTAATCCTGTTCCTCCAAAAGCTTGTCCCCAGATGTAATCACCATCTTTAGACAATTTACCCATAAAAATATCGTCGTTACCGTTTGAAGTAAACTCTGCTGTACCAGCATTAGGGTCTAAATCTACCGTATTTCTAAAACGGCCACCAACTAATAAATCTTCATTTTCGTCAAACTCTATATCAAGAATTTCTACGATACCTGTTGAGCCAAAAGTCTTTACCCAAACAAAGTTACCGTCGTTATCTAATTTAAGAAGGAATCCATCTGGCGAAGAACCACCATTAGTAGAAAGTATTTCTACAGCATTATTAGGGTCTGGGTCAAAATCTGCAAACACAAAACTACCACCTACGTATACATTACCATCACTGTCTACTTCAATAGACCTTGAATCTTCATTTACGTTAAAACCAGCAGTGTTACTTACTTGCTTTGCCCATACAAAATCGCCATTGCTATCTAATTTTATGATAAAGCAATCGCGGCTTAAAAACGGTGAAGGTTGTGATAAAAGATAAACATCTGGTCCTGGATCTGCATCAAATGAATTAGCGCCAGACCCTTGAAAGTAGCCCGTTAGATATATGTTATCGTCATTATCTACAGCTACATCTATAGCAACATTAGTTGCAGTACCTTCAAAACTTTTTACCCATACAGGATTACCGTCGTTATCGTATTTTGCCAAAAAACCGTCGGCGCTTCCACCTGCGTGAGTAATAGAATTACCTATGGTTATGGTTCCGGAATAAATACCTGCGGTGTATACATTTCCGTTACTGTCCATCGCAGAATGATACGCAAGATCTAAGGAGGAATCTCCATAAGTTGTGGTGCCATAATACTCCTGAGCATTCGCAATTACGCTCAAAAACAGCATCGGCAACAGTAGCATTGTCTTTGTAATTGTTTTCATTTTACTATTATATATTGGTTATTAAATTAGGTTTAATTTTTAATGTTAAATTCCAGTCCAATCCCGCGAACAGTTTCAATTTTAATATTTGAATCACCCTGAAATCTTTTTCGTAAACGCGCAATAAAAACATCCATACTTCTGCCAGAGAAAAAATCTGTTTTATACCAAATGGCTTGTAGTATGTCATTACGCCTTATAAGTTGGTTTTTATTTGAATATAGATAGTAGAGTAGTTCTGTTTCTTTTTCTGTAATTTTTTGGACGTTACTATTAAATCTCAATTCAAAATTTGCAATGTCGAACTCGTATTCACCTATATTAATTACTTCACCTACAGGCAGCTCTTCTTTTACTGTTTTTTGTTGAGTAGCGCGATTTATAATATTTCTTAAACGAAGTATAAGTTCTTCTGCTTCAAAAGGCTTTACTATATAATCGTCTGCACCCAACTTTAAACCTTTAATACGGTCTTCCTTGGTTTTTCTAGCTGTAAGAAACAAAAAGGGAGTTTCGGGTTTGATGTTTATAATCTTATCGGCAAGTGTAAAGCCATCCATTACGGGCATCATCACATCTATTATACAAATATCGTAATCATAGGCTTCAAAGCTCTTAAGTCCTTCTTGTCCGTCTTGCTCCCAAGTAACCGAGAACTTATTGAGCTCTAGGTATTGTTTTAGCATAGATCCAAGATCCAAATCATCTTCTACTAAAAGAATATTTTTCATATGATTGGGATTTTAATGGTAAATACGGAACCTATATTAGTTTGGCTTTCTACAGTAATACTGCCTTCATGCGCTTGTATAATTTGTTTGGTATAATAAAGCCCAAGTCCTAAACCTTTGTAATTATGGGTGTTTTTTTCGCTTACACGATAAAACTTTTCAAAAATCATGTTTTGATACTTTGGCAATATGCCTATACCATTATCTTTTACAATTATAGCATGCGTAGAATCTTCTCTATCTATTTCATAGCTCACCATAAGCTTAGAGCCTCCGTATTTTATAGCGTTGTTTAAAAGATTGATAATTGCTGTGCTCAAATAAAATTTATCTGCTTTTATAAGTATTAAACAATCATCTATATTTCGTTCTATAGCTACTCCTGCATCACCTATAGAAAGCATATAATCGTCTAAAAGTTCATCTAAAAATATACTCCCGTTAAAGGTTTCTTTAGTCAATTGAATTTGTTGATACCCTAGACTGCTTTGCATTACTTGATCAATCAACTTTTGCAAGCGAATGTTTTGTCTTCCTATAATTTTTACAGCATTGTCTGCAATTTCCTTATTACCGTTAGCGTGTTCACTAGTAAGGGTATTAGTTGCTAAGGATAGCGTAGAAAGTGGTGTTTTAAGCTCGTGAGTAATATTGTTTATAAAATCGGTCTTTATATCTGCCAATCGTTTTTGTTTCATTAAATTATTAATGGAGTAAAAAAGCAAGCCAACCACAAATAGAAAAAGTAAACTAGACAGTATTAATAGACCAGAAAGCTCCTTGAGCATTGCTTTGTTCCAATCTGTTATATACATATATATATTAGATTTGAATATAACATCTAAACCTGTGTAATCATTTTGCCACATGGTTTTATTAATATTGATAGCACTTTTACTATCAAAGCTATCGCCTAAAAGCAGAAAAGTATTGTCATCATTAGTTGAAAAGACATTTTTTGTGTTTCCTGAGAGGTCTGTTATATCAATTGACGAAAGGACTATTTTAAACATTATATTGTATTTCTCCTCTTCACCATCTAAGCCATCTTTAAACAGTTTTAAAAACAAAGGATTAATTTCCTCAGTTTTTGATTTTAATCTTTTAAGTAACTCTTCATCATCTACAGTTCCATCTTTATATCTTTCCAGATTTTCAAGAAAATCTGTCCTGTAAAGCCATATTACAGAATCTATAACTTTAGTGCCATATACCTTCTTAATGGCATTACGAGCATCCATCGTATAGGTTTTCTTTTTAAGCTCGTAAGTATTGTAAATAAGATAACCCTGGATACCTATAAGCGCTATCAAGGTAACCAGGGATATTGCGACTAAACTTTTAAATTTTAATTGCATGCCGTAAAAATATTATTTAGATGAAAAATTAAGCTACTTAATTAAAGTATTAACCTATCGTTAACCTATAAAACACAACTGAAAAATTCTTTGAATTACAGGAACTTAGCCTTTAATTGAGATGTAGGAATCATACAGCTATCTTTTTTCCCAAACCACTTATATCGGTTTTGGGCTATGTAATCATAAATTGGGTTTCGTAAAAATTTTGGTATTATAATAAAACCGTAGAGCAGGGGATAAGCACCCGAAAAGTGTTTTACTATACGCAATATTGCAGTGGATTTTTCGTAAAATTTATTGTCTTCTATTAAAACAATAGAATCTAATCTCGAAGCCGCTTCTTTGTGTTTTGAAATTAATGCAATTCCAGCTTCACTCTGTAAAGCAGCAAATTTAAAGACGTTTTTTTTATCGTGTTTAATAACAAAATTAACCGAGCTATTGCAAAGATTGCAAACGCCATCAAAAAGGATTATCTTATTGTTATTACTCGTACTCAATGTGTTATTGCTTTAAATTAAGCTAATTTAAACTTTTTCTAGCTCATCTAGACTTACATTGGTTGTAAACATTCCGTAATTTACTATCGCTTTGTTTTTTTCTATACTATCTATAGTACCAATAGCCTTTCCATCTATCATACGCACTCTGTCGCCTAATTTTGGTGTTACTTTAGGTTTTGGTGGGGGAAGTTTTTTAGCTTTTTCTTTTTCTTCTTTTTTGCGAACACGAATTACTTCTACCTTTTGCTCAACTTCTTTTATAAGTTTCTGCTTTTTTACTTTAACAGCTTTCTTTGCTTTAGGAGCTAACTTTTTGCGCTTGCTGTTTTCTATCATTACAAGCTTCATAAGCTCGTCTATAAGTTGTTTCTTTTGCTTGTTGTTGAAGTATTTTTCTGAAAGGATGTCAACCTTTTTACCTAAACTAATAAGTTTTTGATTAGCGTCAAACAACTCCTGGTAGCTTTCAAGTTTTTCTTGCACCCGAAGGTTTACTTCTTCTAACTGCTTGTTTTCTAAGCGCGCTTTTTGTTCTTCTGTTTTAAGAGACTCCGATGTTTTTCTTAAGTTAGAACGCTCTTTTTGAAGATTTGCAATGGTCTTGTCAAAACGCACTTTACCGCGTTCTATCTTTTTCTTTGCTTTGTTTATTAAACTATAAGGAATGCCATTTTTTTGAGCAACCTCAAAAGTATAACTACTTCCGGCTTCTCCTAAATGCAAGTGATACAAAGGCTCTAACGACTTATTGTCAAACTGCATATTAGCGTTTATAGCGTGTGGTAGTTCATTTGCTAAAAGCTTTAAATTTGTGTAATGGGTAGTAATTATACCAAAAGCTTCCCGCTCATAAAAAACCTCTAAAAAAGTTTCGGCTAAAGCACCGCCCAATTCAGGATCACTACCTGTGCCAAATTCATCTATTAAAAAAAGTGTTTTATCGTTACACTTTTTTAAAAATTGATTCATCTTCTTTAAACGGTAACTATAGGTACTCAAATGATTTTCTATAGACTGATTGTCGCCAATATCTGTTAAAACACGATTAAAGAAACACACTTCACTTTGCGGGTCTGCAGGAATAAGCATACCGCTTTGCAACATAATCTGTAATAAGCCTACGGTTTTTAAAGTTATACTTTTACCGCCCGCATTAGGTCCAGAGATAACTATAATGCGCTTTTCTGGAATCAATTCTATGCTTTGTGGAAATGTTTTCTCTTTTCTCTTATTGTTTGAAACTAACAACAAAGGATGGTAAGCCTTTATGAGTGAAATCTTTTTTTCTGAAGTTTCTACCTTATTATTAAAGGTAAGTATAGGGAGTATCGCATTAATCTTTACTGCGTATTTTGCTTTGGCGTAAAGCACATCCATAGTTGTTAAATACTCCTGATAACTCGCTAAAAGTGAAGCATAAGGGCGTATAAACTCTGTTAGCGCCTTTAAAATGCGTTTTATCTCTTCGCCTTCTTCATATAGTAAATTACTTAGCTCATTAGCGTATTCTAGAGTTTCCTGTGGTTCTATATACACAATAGATCCTGTTTTTGAACTCCCTAAAACAGCGCCTTTTACTTTTTTGCGGTGCATAGCTTTTACAGCAAGTACTCTTCTGTTTTCTACTACAGACTCGCGTATTTCGTCTAGATAATCACTTTGCACATACTGTGAAAGCGCTTTGGTAAACGAAGAATTTATCTTTCCTTTTACTACATTTAGTCTTCGGCGAATGGTTCCTAGTTCTGTAGAAGCTTCGTCTTTAATTTCGCCATATTTGTTTATACGTTTATTTATTTCTTCGGAAATAAGAGAAGTGTAATTCACTTCTTCAGAAAAAGAATTGAGCTGAATATAAAACTCTTCAAATTTTTTAAAGAATTTAAGCAGTATACGCGTAGTTTCTGAAATAGAAAGTATTCTTCTGAAACCAGAAATTTCTACCACACTATTTTCAATAGCAAACAAGCGTAATTCTCTAAAAAAAGTATCGAAACCGTGATTAGGGATACGGTTATCTCCTTCAAAAGAAGCTGTAAATTCCTTTACCCGAAGCAATTCGGGCTCAATATCAGAAAAATCCTGAAAAGGAGTTATAGTGAGTACTTTTTCGCGACCTGGTTCACTTACACAAAATTCCGACACTTGTTGTAGTACAGCAGGGAATTCAAGGTCTTCTAAAGTTTTAGTAGCGATACGGGCTTTCCGTTTTATTTCCATTAATTTTACGTTTTCAGCAATCATACAAAAGTAAGAATAATGCAGCTAACAATTGAGCCTGGATGGAAAGCCATTTTAAAAGAAGAGTTTAAAAAACCGTATTTCACTAATTTAATTGAGTTTGTAGAAACCGAATATTCCACTACTGTTTGTTATCCGCAAAAAAAAGAGCTATTTGCGGCATTTAATTACACGCCTTTTAAAGATGTAAAACTTGTAATAATAGGGCAGGACCCATATCACGGTCCAGGTCAGGCAAATGGCTTGTGTTTTTCGGTTGGAGACGAGGTGAAAATTCCCCCTTCATTAAAAAATATTTTTGAAGAAATAAAAACAGATATCGCTTCTGAAGCACCCCAAAACGGAAACTTAGAACATTGGGCAAAACAAGGAGTACTGCTTCTTAACGCTACCTTAAGCGTACGCGCACATCTTGCAGGAAGTCATCAACGAAAAGGTTGGGAGAAATTTACCGATGCTGTAATTAAAAAGCTATCAGAAGAACGTACAGACTTAGTGTTTTTACTTTGGGGCGGTGCTGCAAAAAAGAAAGGAGCAAAAGTAGATACTACTAAGCATTTGGTTTTAAACAGCGGTCATCCTTCACCATTATCCGCAAATAGAGGGTATTGGTTTGGCAACAAGCATTTCAGTAAAGCAAATGAATATTTAATTAAGAAAGGAAAGACACCTATTAAATGGTAGTCTAGAGTTTAAGTTAAATAGATAAATAGAAACGAGGAGGCTTTCTATTCTTCTTCTGGTACTTCGGGCTCTGTAGCATCATTACAGCTAAACTGTAACAATAAAAAATTTGTGACTAACAACGCCCCCAAAACGATTAAAAAAGTAGTCATAATATCAGTTTTTATATTAACTAGATACTAGATTTGCATTGGGGTTGCGTAAATATTAAGATTTTTTTTAGATTTTATGTAACACCTTGTCTTCTTGAGTCTTATCGTCTATTAAATTTAATTCAACCAGTTTTTGCTGAATATTTTCTAGTTCTTTAGACGTTAATTGTCGGTCACTCCACTCGGTTAATGAAAGCCATTCACGTACATCTTCAATTTTCTGGCCGTATCTTTTGGCTATAATTTCATCAATATTTGGAAGGTTTTTAAAATCTGTAGTAATACTGTTTATAATATCTAAGACCGTTTTTATACTTTCCTGTTCATCTTCTAATACATCATTGCGAACAGCAATCACAAAACTAGGCCAAGGGGTAGGAGATTCGCCTACCAGACGAAACACACCATTGTCTACGTGAGGTTTGGTCATAAACTTTTCCCACATAAAATAATCGCCATTGCCTTTAGGAAGTTCCTCTAAAGCACCGTCTAGGTCTTGAATAACCTTAAACTGTAAATCGGCTTCTAAATCCCAATCGTGATTTTCGGCATTTACAAAAGCCATTAAGTGAGAGCCTGAACCAAAACGACTGATGGCTGCTTTTGTACCTTTTAGGTCTGCTACTTCATCATAAGGAGAATCTGCAGCAACGTGTATCCCCCATAAAAGTGGCGATTTTACATACACTTGAACAATTTTTGAGTCGTTTCCATTTATAATATCGCGCACCATTCCTTCAGTAAGAATAACAGCCATATCAATTTCCTTATTACGAAGCGCTTTAACCATTTGGCCTGTGCCACCCGAATAGTCTTTCCAACGTAAGTTTATGCCTTGTTCGAGAAATTTCTTATCGCGAAGCGCAATATACCAAGGTAAGTTAAAATGTTCTGGCACCCCGCCAATAAATAAATTTTTCATTCTATAATTTTTGCTAATGTATATTGTATAAGTGCATCAACGGTTTTTGATGCATCCTTACTAAAAGTTCCCGTAGCGCGATTTGCAATTATAGCATTCATAGATAAGGCGTTATGCCCTAATAATTTTGCCATACCGTACATCGTTGCGGTTTCCATTTCTAAATTAGTAATTTTTTTGCCTTTATACTGAAAGGAGCTAAGTTTTTCATTGAGATTAGCATCTTTTAATGCCGCTCTAAGCACACGTCCTTGAGGTCCGTAAAAACCCACATTGGTTATGGTTATACCCGTAGAAGTTTTTTCTGAAGCAAACTTTTTAAGCAAGCCGTTTGCAGCTTCTACAGCGTAAGGAACAGAATTATCTGGGTTCCACTGGGTATGGTCTATAAAAGCTTGCGCAAAATCTCTATTAAAAATACTATCTGTCTTAGCGTAATAGTGCATTACATTGTCTAAACCAATACCCAAAGCACTGATTAAAAAACTATCTACAGCAATATCTGGTGTTAAGCCTCCAGAAGTACCAATCCTGATAATATCTAAAGAAGTTAATTTTTTCTTTAGTTGTCGCTTTTCAAAGTCAATATTTACTAAAGCGTCTAGTTCATTAAAAACGATATCTATATTATCTGGTCCTATACCCGTAGAAATTACACTTATACGTTTTCCTTTATAAGTACCTGTATGAGTATTAAATTCACGGTGCTGAGAAGTGGTTTCTATAGAGTCAAAATACTTAGATACCAATGGCACACGATCTGGATCGCCTACAGTAATTACAGTAGGTGCCAACTGTGAAGGCAAAAGGTTTAAATGGTATATTTTTCCTTCTGGCGTAAGTATTAACTCGCTATCTTGAATGGTTTGTACGTTCAACGTATATTTTTTTATAGTTTAAAAAGGCTTTATACAGGCAAGCTTTGTCGGTTAAAATAAATTATACTAACCGCCAACACGTTTTACTTTAAAGCCTTTGTCTTTTAAAAACTGCATAATCTTATCGCGATAATCACCTTGAATAATAATTTGCTCGTTTTTAAAACTTCCGCCTACACTTAAAAGCTGTTTTATTTCCTTAGCTAGAATTTTAAAGTCTGAGTCTGCGCCTGTATAACCTTCAATAATAGTGATAGGTTTACCTTTTCGCTTTTCGTATTTACAAATCAATGGCGCGTCTTGCAGCCATAGTGTTTGTTCTTCTTCTGTTTCAGGAACATTTTCTGGTTCGTGATCTGGAAATAGGTTCTTTAATTGATCTTCTAAAGATTTCAAAATATAAGTTTTAAAATTTAACCCTTCTATAGGCTCGGGATAAATTGTTTAAGGTTTTAATAATAAACAATAGCGATAAATTAAGAGTAATACACTTAAAAGCAGTGTATTATCACTTTGTAACTTCTCTATTGGGGCTTAAGGAGTTTTTTTAATAAGTCCTATTTCTACCAAACGTTGGTGTAAAAACTCTCCAGCTGTTATATCGTCATAAGCTTTAGGATGCGCTGCGTCTACACATTGGTCTAAGCAGTTTAGTTTCATATCGCTACGAGGATGCATAAAAAATGGAATAGAATAACGCGGGCTTCCCCATTCTTCACGAGGTGGATTTACCACTCTGTGAATTGTAGAGCGCAGTTTGTTATTGGTATGTCTTTCTAGCATATCGCCTACATTTATTACAAGCTCATCCTCATTAGGGATGGCATCTATCCATTCGCCATCTTTTCGCAATACTTGCAATCCGCCGGCAGATGCACCCATTAATAAAGTAATAAGGTTTATATCGCCATGAGCTCCAGCACGAACAGCACCTTTAGGTTCTTCGGTAATAGGAGGGTAGTGGATGGGACGTAAAATACTGTTTCCGTTGGTAGCCCAATGGTCAAAGTAATTTTCTTCTAAGCCTATATATAGTGCTAGTGCTCTAAGCACATAAATACCTGTTTTTTCAAGCATTCTGTAGGCTTCCATTCCTGTTTTATTGAAGTCTAAAAGCTCTTCTACCTGAATGTTTTTAGGGTATTCTTCAGCTAGATTTGCATCTTCTGAAGGCTCCTGACCAAAGTGCCAAAATTCTTTTAAGTCACCTTCTTTCTTGCCTTTAGCGTGTTCTTTTCCGAAGGAAATATAGCCGCGTTGACCGCCTAAACCTTCAATTTCATATTTTGACTTTACTGCTACAGGAAGTGCGAAAAAATCTTTAACTTCTTTGTATAAATCATCGACCAATTGGTCGCTTAAAAAATGGTTTTTTAGTGAAACAAAGCCTATATCTTCATATGCCGAACCTATTTCATCTACAAATTTCTGCTTCTTCTTAGGGTCGTCTGAAAGAAAATCGGCCAAATCTACGCTGGGTATGTTATTCATAGCATTTGTGTTTTAAGATACAAAGATACCAATTTATCAATGTTTTTCGGAATATAAAATTTCCCTTAATAATCTGTATTGCATAGGGTTTTTTTCTACATTTGAATTTGCAAATTTATTATGATGAAAACCGAAACAAAACCTTCTATTTTCTTTGATTACAACAGAAAAAACATTGATGATGACACTCTTTTAATGCTTTACCGCGGTATGTTAAAACCAAGGGTTATAGAAGAGAAGATGCTTATACTGTTACGACAAGGAAAAGTTTCGAAATGGTTTAGTGGCATAGGGCAAGAAGCTATTTCGGTAGGAATTACAGCTGTTTTAGACAAAGATGAATACATCTTGCCGATGCACCGTAACTTGGGGGTATTTACGATGAGAGACATCCCACTTTCTAGACTTTTTTCGCAATGGCAAGGAAAAGCAAATGGATTTACGAAAGGACGCGACAGAAGTTTTCATTTTGGAACCCAAGAGTTTAATATAGTGGGAATGATTTCGCATTTAGGGCCGCAATTTGGCGTTGCAGACGGAATTGCCCTGGCAAATAAACTTAAGAAAAACAATAAGCTATGTGCTGTTTTTACTGGAGATGGTGGTACAAGTGAAGGCGATATACACGAAGCCTTAAACGTAGCTTCTGTATGGCAACTCCCAGTACTTTTTTGTGTTGAAAATAACGGCTATGGCTTATCAACACCTACAAACGAACAATACAATTGCGAAAATATTGCAGATCGCGGCAAAGGCTACGGTATGGAAGCCCATATTATAGAAGGTAATAATATACTAGAGGTTTACACTAAGCTGAAAGACCTAACGGAAAGCATGCGAAAAAACCCACGTCCCGTACTTTTAGAATTTAAAACCTTTAGAATGCGTGGACACGAAGAGGCTAGTGGTACAAAATACGTGCCTGCAGATTTAATTGACGAATGGAGCCAACGCGATCCCCTTACTAATTTTGAAAACTTTTTGCTTTCTGAAGCTATACTTACTTCTGAAGACATTGAGTCTTTTAAAGAAGAGTTTAAGAATGAAATAGACGATAACTTAGATATTGCTTTTAGCGAACCTAAAGTTGAGTTTACTGAAAGTGTTGAGTTAAATGATGTGTACAAACCATTTGAATACAAAGAAGTTACTCCAAACGATAAAGTTGAAAACATCCGATTGATAGATGCTATTTCAGAAGGTTTAAGACAATCTATGGAAAGGCATGATGAGCTTATTATCATGGGGCAAGACGTAGCAGAATACGGAGGTGTTTTTAAAATAACCGAAGGTTTTGTAGCGCAATTTGGCAACGATCGTGTTCGCAATACACCTATTTGCGAGTCTGCAATTGTTTCGGCAGCAATGGGACTTTCTATAAACGGTCATAAAGCAGTTGTAGAAATGCAGTTTGCAGACTTTGTAAGCTCAGGATTTAACCCAATTATTAATTACTTAGCAAAAAGTCATTACCGTTGGAACGAAAAGGCAGATGTAGTAATACGTATGCCTTGTGGTGCAGGAGTAGGCGCAGGACCGTTTCACAGTCAGACAAACGAAGCTTGGTTTACACATACTCCAGGTTTAAAAGTAGTGTACCCAGCATTTCCATATGACGCTAAAGGCTTATTAGCTACTAGTATAGAAGACCCAAACCCAGTGTTGTTCTTTGAGCATAAAGCTTTGTATAGAAGTATACGTCAAGATGTACCTACAGATTACTATACTTTACCTTTAGGAAAAGCAGCCTTGTTAAAAGAAGGTGAGCAGCTAACAATAATAACCTATGGAGCTGGTGTACATTGGGCTTTAGAGACATTAGAACAGCATCCTGAAATAAGTGCAGATCTTATAGACTTAAGAACCTTAATGCCTTTAGATATTGATACTATTTACGCCTCTGTAAAAAAGACAGCCAAGGCGATTATCCTTCAAGAAGACTCTTTATTTGGGGGTATAGCTTCAGATATTTCGGCTTTACTTATGGAAAATTGTTTTGAATACCTAGACGCTCCCGTTAAGCGCGTGGCAAGTATAGAAACGCCTATTCCTTTTGCGGCAAATCTTGAAGCTGGCTATCTTCCAAAAGAACGTTTTAAAGAATCTTTATTGCAATTATTGTCTTATTAAGTCTTTAACACTCTTCATTAAACTTAGGTTAAAGTTACTTGCATTTTGCTTTTTAATCTTTATACTCTCAAGTATATACGTTTAAAAATAGCCTTAACAAAGAATGTAATTTTATCAGCTAGCTAGCGTACATCAGCAATTGTAAGATTTGATGGCATAATAGTTGGTAGTAGCATTAGCGCACAAAAAAAAATTTATCCTTTATATTCATTTTGTACTATCTTTGTTAACTAAATTATTTATAATGTATAACTAATTTAACTTTTTAACTAACCATTTTTTAATCAAATCAAAACTTCATGAAAAAAATCTTTATTTTAATTCTAATTGCGGCTACAACAATTGCTTGTGGTAGTTCAACTGTAAATCAGTCACGCAAAGTAATTAAGGGAAATTGGACTTTAAACAAGATTTCTTACGACGAGTCTGGAACTTTTAATGTTACCCTTTTTAACGATGCTACTGCAGAGTGTATGGAAGGTAGTTCTTGGAAATTTATTCCAAACAACAACACAGGTATCTACACTGTAAACAATTCTGAATGCGCTACTGGCGACAGAAATTTCATTTTCACAATTCAAGAGGTAGATCCTACAACGGGTATGTACGATTTCCTTTTAAAACCAACAAATGCAAAAGGGAAGTCTGACACAAATGCAGGCTTTAGATTAAATCTAACTCAACTTAGTGAGTCTTCAATGCGTTGGGTTCAGACTGTTAATCTAGAAGGAAAGCCTTTTAACATTAACATGGACTTTTCTAAAGTTCAAGAATAATTAAACCTCAAAAAAAAATTAAACAAACCTCAATAATTTATAATATGAAAAAAGTATTTAAACAAATTACATTAGCCTCTTTAGCCTTAACTCTAGTAATAAGCTTAACAAGCTGTGAAGCTATTCAAAACGCAAATAACACTCAAAAAGGTGGCGCTATAGGTGCTACTGGTGGAGCTGTATTAGGTGCTATCATTGGTAACAACGTTGGTAGTGGTAATAATAGCGAGTTAGGTGCCGTAATTGGTGGCGTAGTTGGTGGTGGTGCTGGTGTGCTTATTGGTAATTCAATGGACAAACAAGCACAGAAAATTGAACAAGAAATTCCTGGAGCTCAAGTAGAGCGTGTAGACGATGCTATTATTGTAACTTTTGACGAAAATAGCGGTGTTAATTTTGACACAGGAAAATACAATATCAATGCTACATCTCAAGCTACTTTAGATAAATTAGCTGGTGTTCTTGTTGAGTTTCCAGATACTAATGTACTCGTAGTAGGACATACTGATAGCTCTGGTGCAGATGAAATGAACATGACCCTTTCAAAAAACAGAGCACAAGCTGTAACTAACTATTTTGTTAGCAACAAAGGCTTAAGCGCTGGTAGATTTACAACAAACTGGTATGGTGAAACAGCTCCTATCGCAGATAATAGTACTGCTGAAGGACGTGCTGAGAACCGTCGTGTAAACGTTGCTATCGTTCCTAACGAAAAAATGAAAGAAGACGCTATTAAGCAAGCAGGAGAGTAATTACTTTTCTTCTTCTAAAAATTAAAGAATCCCGTTCCATCTTTGGACGGGATTTTTTTATAGTTTTAACCAAGCTATGAAAGTAAACACTAAAAAAGATGTTATTGTAATAGGAGGGGGGCTTGCAGGCTTAGCCACCGCCTTACACCTTGCAAACAACAATGTAAGTGTACTTTTAATAGAAAAAAACAAGTACCCAAACCATAAAGTTTGTGGCGAATACGTTAGTAACGAAGTATTGCCATATCTTACAGAATTAGGCATAAATCCGTTTTCTTTAGGAGCTAAAAAAATAACAAAATTTACCATTACAAATGTTCAAGGCAAACCTATAACTGCAAACTTGCCGTTGGGAGGTTTCGGTTTAAGTAGATATGCCTTTGATAATCTGCTCTATGAAGCGCTAAAAACGAAAGTAACTGTTGTTTTTAGTACTGCAGAAAAGATAGAATTCCATAACAATTCATTTACCGTTAAAACTAAAAGTAAAGATGAATACAAAGCAGATTTTGTTGTTGGGGCCTATGGCAAAAGAGCTAATATAGACACTTTTTTAAACAGAAATTTTATTCAACAAAGCTCACCCTGGCTCGCAGTAAAAGCACATTACAAGTATAACTTCCCCGAAGATACCGTGGCTTTACACAATTTTAACGGTGGGTATTGCGGATTGAGCAATACCGAAAACGGGGCAGTAAACGCTTGTTACCTTGCAACTTATAAATCTTTTAAAGAATATGGCAACTTAGACAGTTTTCAAAAGCAAGTGTTATCAAAAAATCCTTTGTTAGCTGATTTTTTTGCTCAAGCTACTCCTGTTTTTAAAACCCCATTAACTATTAGCCAAGTGTCTTTTCAGAAAAAACAAGCCGTAGAAAATCATATCTTTATGGTTGGCGATAGCGCGGGGCTTATACACCCTTTATGTGGTAATGGTATGGCAATGGCTTTTAAGAGTGCACAGCTATTTTCTGAACTCTTTTTAGACTCCTTTAAAAGTAAAAACTTTAATAGAATTGCTCTTGAGGCTGCATATACTAAACAATGGCAAGCCCAATTTAATGAGCGGCTGTACATTGGTAGAGGTATACAAAAGCTCTTGCTAAACCCCATGGCATCTAGAGCAGGCTTTGCGATGATGAAACTGTTTCCCGCTTTAGTGCCTTTAATTATTAAAAAAACTCACGGCAATCCAGAATCATGATATACTTTAGTAATGAACACAGGTCTGAGCAAGAAGAAATCATGGACGATGTAGGCTTTCAAGGAGCCGAAATGAGATCCCTTTTAAGAGATTTAAAAATTGTAAATAAGTTTTTAGGGGGCAATGCTATAAGCCTAAACGGAATTGAAAACTTATTGCAAAATCAAGATAAAGAAAAAACATTTACTATATTAGATATTGGATGTGGAGATGGTGAGTTACTTAGAAAGTGTGCCGATTTCGCAAAACAGAAGAATTATAATTTTAAATTAATAGGCCTAGATTACAATCAAAATATTCTCGATTTCGCTAAAAAACAAAGTATAGGTTATCATACTATTAACTTTTATAAAGTGGATGTGTTTTTAGAAGAAAAATTAATTCCAAAGTGCGATATTGCATTGTGTACGTTGGTTTTGCATCACTTTAGCAATACTAAAATTGAAAGCCTGCTGAAAGCACTCGTCTCTAAATCCGACATAGGATTGGTAATTAACGATTTAGAACGAAGCAAGTACGCTTTTAATCTTTTTAAGGTTTTTAGTGGGGTATTTTTAAAAACTAATACCGCTAAGTATGACGGACTTGTTTCTATTGCTAGGGGATTCAAAAAAAGTGAATTAGCCCAATTCTCTGCAAACATTGCTAACCAAAAAAGTACTATCCAATGGCGCTGGGCTTATAGATACCAATGGATACTTAAAAAAGAGTTATGAGTGTAAAAATAACTACAGTCGCAAAACAATTACCTAAACACAGTAGATCTACTGAAGAGATTATACCATTTATAAAACAATGGATGCAAGGGCAGGATAATAGATTTCAGCGTAAAGTAATTAAAATCTTTGAAGGGGCAGGAGTAGACAAACGATACTCTATTATGGATCCATTAGAAGTATTTACTGCTACTAGTTTTGCAGAACGCAATGATATCTACATTCGCGAAATAACAAAACTAGGAAAACAATGTCTTCAAAAAGCACTAACTAAAGCGCAATGGCAAGCTACAGACATAGATTTTATTATAACCGTTAGTTGTACGGGTATTATGATACCCTCTGTAGATGCCTATTTAATTAACGAACTAAAAATGCGGCAAGACATCGTTCGTTTACCTGTAACAGAAATGGGCTGTGCTGCCGGAATATCGGGCATTATCTATGCTCAAAACTTCTTAAAAGCCAATCCTGGGAAACGCGCTGCTGTAATTGCCTTAGAATCTCCCACGGCTACCTTTCAGTTAGAAGATTTTTCTATGGCCAATATAGTAAGTGCCGCCATCTTTGGCGATGGTGCCGCTTGCGTATTAATGTCTTCAAAACCAGAAGATAAAGGTGTAGCCATAATAGCTCAGGAAATGTATCACTTTTACGACGCTACAGATATGATGGGCTTTAAGTTAGTAAACACAGGACTTCAAATGATTTTAGACAAAGAGGTGCCCAATAAAATAGCGACGCATTTTCCGGCTATCGTACACCCTTTTTTAAAGAAAAACAACTTGCAAATAGAAGATATAAATCACCTGATTTTTCATCCCGGAGGGCGGAAAATTATGGAAACCGTAGAAGACTTATTTGGTAGTTTGGGTAAAAACATAGACGACACTAAAGAAGTACTCAAGTTGTATGGCAATATGAGTAGTGCTACCGTACTATATGTACTAGAGCAATTTATGGATAAAAAATTAACTGCAGGAGATTTAGGACTAATGCTTAGCTTTGGGCCTGGTTTTTCTGCCCAACGTATTTTACTGAAATTTTAAAACCTACATACAATTCGATTTAAAAATAAATTAATGAACAATAAACCTCAAAACACACCTACTAACAACACCGAATTTAATGGCTATTGGGCTGTAATATTAGGTGGAAGCAGTGGCTTAGGTCTTGCTACAGCAAAAAAACTAGCAGCCGAAGGAATGAATATTTGTATAGTACATAGAGACCTAAGGTTTAATATGCCTAAGTTTGAAGAAGAAGTAACTAAAATTAAAGCCTTTGGTGTTGCAGTAAAAACATTTAATAAAGACGCTTTAAAGGCTGAAATTAGAGCTGAAATAATAAAAGAGTTACCAAAAAACAGTGTAAAACTGTTGCTTCACAGCATCGCTAAAGGAAGTTTAAAAAAAATGAACACAGCTGAAGGCGAAGCAATTACAAAAGAAGATATTGCTATTACCGTACACGCTATGGCAATTAGTTGGTATGAATGGGTACAAAATATGAATAAGGAGAAAGTTTTTACAACCAACGCGCGTAGTATAGCTTTTACAAGTGAAGGCAATAGCAGAGTATGGCCAGGATACGCAGCAGTTTCTTCGGCAAAATCTGTACTGGAAGCGCTTATGCGAAATATGGCTGTAGAATATGCTCCCTATAATATTACTTCAAATTGTATACAGGCTGGAGCTACAGAAACACCTTCGTTTTTAGCTATACCGGGGAGCGAGCAATTGGCGGAAGCTACTAAGCTTCGCAATCCATTTAACCGACTTACAACCCCCGAGGATGTAGCAAATGCGGTGTATTTACTTTGTAAAAAAGAAGCCAATTGGATAAATGGAACTATATTAAAAGCTGATGGAGGCGAAAGCCTTAGATAAAAGAGATATTAATTTTGAAAAACAAGGACATACTAGATTTACTGCCGTATTCATCTCCTTTTTTATTTGTAGACGAGATTACTGCTGTTACAGATAGCACGATAAGCGGAGCTTACACCTTTACTAAGGATGCTTATTTTTATAAAGGTCATTTTAAAGATAATCCTATTACCCCAGGAGTTATTTTAACTGAATGTATGGCTCAAATAGGCTTGGTATGTTTGGGTATCTATCTATTTCAGTTGGAAAACAATTCAGAAAAAAAAGCATTTGCCTTGTCTAGTACAGAGATAGATTATTTTAAAGCTGTTTTACCAGGTGAAAAAGTAAGGGTGTTTTCAGAAAAAATGTATTTCAGATTTAATAAATTGAAGTGTAAGGTAAAAATGCTAAATGCCAATGATGAAATTGTAGCAAAAGGAACTATAAGCGGAATGATAGTTTCGCAGCAATCACTATAATATATTAGGTGTTTTCTCTATATTTTTAAAGAAACCACCTATCACAAACTATAAATTGAATGAGAAAACGTGTAGTAATAACGGGATTGGGAGTTGTAGCGCCTAACGGACTAGGGGTATCGGCTTTTTCTGAAGCTTTAAAACAAGGCGTTTCTGCTATTAAATTTCAACCCGACTTGCACGAGCTTAATTTTTCTTGTCAGTTAGGAGCAATTCCGGAGATTTCCGAAGAAAAAAAACGCGATTACCTCACTGAGCTTCAATTGCGAAACTTTAATAGCAGCGGGATATTATACGGTATTATTGCTGGTATGGATGCTTTAAAAGACGCTGGCCTAGAAACCGCAAAACAAGGAGAGGACCCCTTGTGGGATTTAGGGATAATTTTTGGCACTGGAGCAAGCGGAGTTGAGAAATTTAGAGAATCTATATATAAGATAGACACTAAAAAGGTAAGGCGATTAGGAAGCACCACTATAGCCCAAACAATGTGTAGTGGGGTAAGTGCTTATCTTTCGGGTTTAATAGGTGCTGGTAATATGGTCACTACAAATTCGTCTGCCTGCGCTACAGGAACTGAAGCCCTTTTAATGGGCTATGAGCATATTGCTAATGGAAAAGCTACTTATATGCTTTGCGGAAGCACTAGCGATCACGGCCCTTATATTTGGGGTGGTTTTGACGCTATGAAGGTTACTACCTACAAATACAATGACGCGCCAGAAAAGGTGGCTGGACCAATGAGTGCAGATGCTAATGGTTTTGTTCCGGGAAGTGGGGCAGGAGCCTATATTTTAGAATCTCTAGAAAGCGCACAAAAAAGAGGGGCAACCATCTATGCCGAAATACTAGGTGGCGCCATAAACAACGGTGGGCAACGTGATGGAGGAAGTATGACAGCACCCAATAGCATAGCCGTACAAAAATGTATTAAAGACGCACTTGCCGACGCAAAAGTAACTGGCGATGCTATAGATTATATTAACGGACATTTAACAGCGACCGTAAAAGACCCAGACGAAATTGAAAATTGGAGCCTTGCATTAAATAGAAAAGGAACCGATTTTCCGTATATAAATTCTATTAAAGGAATGATAGGTCATTGCCTTGCTGCCAGTGGAAGTATTGAAATAGTTTCGGCACTTCTTCAACTCAAGGAAGGTTTCATTTTTCCGAATGTAAATTGTGAAAATCTGCATCCAAAAATAGCCGAATTCATAAATTTAGAAAAAAACTCGACGAAAGTGTTGAAAAAATCGTTACAAACCATCGCCAAGGCGAGTTTTGGTTTTGGAGATGTAAACGCTTGTGTTATCTTTAAGAAAATTTAATTAAGATGACTTCGGAAGAAATTTACGGAAAATTAGAGCCTATAATTAAGGCTTATTTACCTGAAGATGTAGCTGCCAAAGAAATCAATATTAATAGTGATTTAACAAGAGAATTGAATATTAACTCAGCTCATCTTGTTGATATCATTTTAGATATTGAAGATGCTTTTGATATTGAATTCAAAAACGAAGATTTGGAGAAATTACGAAACGTAAGCGATGCTATTTCGTTAATCAGTAGTAAAGGTGCCAATACTGAAATGACTACCAGCTTTTAAATAAAAAAGCTTAATTTGTTTTATTTCTACAGCTAAACAAATTATGAATAGGTAGTGTTTAAAACAAATTAAGCCATTGTTAAGCCTAAATAATTGTTAGATTACAAGGCTATTGTTTCCCCTCATTTAATGCGCTTTAAGCTTTTGTTTTCTCTTTTGAAGTTGAGAGCCTAACTCTGTCATTACTTTGGCTATAGAAGCTTCAAATGAAGCTGAAGAAGACTCTGCAAATAGTGTAGGGCCAGGCATACTTAAACGGACACTACATATTTTACCTTTTTCTGGATTGGAGCTATTCTCCTTTTTAAAATATACATCAGCTCCTATAATAGCGTCGTATTTATTTTCAAGTTTATTTAGTTTTTCCGCGGCAAAGACTTCAAGTCTCAGGCTTGCAGCTACTTCGTGATACTCAAAATTTATATTCATATTTAGTCTATTTAATATTCATTCTTAAAGATACTATAGCAGAAAAGGCATTCCAAATTTTTAGAAGCTTTTTGTGAAATTATTCTTCAGTTTCTTGTATTGGGTTAGGATCTGCTATAAGTACTGAGGCTAAAATACCCGCCCCAAGTGACACACCTATAACGCCTAGCGAAAGCCATTCTGGGATTTCAACAGTGTGAGAGAGCAACATTTTTACCCCCACAAAAGCCAGGATAACCACTAGACTGTAATTTATATACCGAAACTTGGTGAGCATTCTAGAAATTAAAAAATACATAGAGCGCAACCCTAAAATAGCCAGTATGTTAGAGCTAAAAACAATAAATGGGTCTGAGGTAATTGCGAGTATGGCCGGGATGCTGTCTAGGGCAAATAGGATGTCTGTAAGCTCTATAATAAGTAAAGCTACAAATAGAGGAGTAGCGGCACGTAGCCCCATTCGGTTTATAAAAAATTTATCGCCATCCATCTTGTGAGTAACCGGAAAAAGTTTCTTTAAAAAGCGAAACATTTTAGACTTTTTAGGATCAAATTCGGCCTCCTTATGGGTTAACATTCTAAAGGCTGTAAAGAGTAAAAAGACCCCGAAAACATAGATAATCCAATCAAATTTGTTGATTAAGGCAACGCCAAAAAAGATCATTAACGCCCTAAAAACAATAGCTCCCAAGATTCCCCAAAACAAAACCTCGTGTTGGTATTTCTGCGGTATAGCAAAAGACGAAAAGATAACAGCAATCACAAAAACGTTATCTATACTCAAAGAAAGTTCTATTAAATAACCCGTAATATATTTAAGCACAGCAGCATCTGCCGTTAAATTAGTAGGGTTAGCAACCAATCCATCCTTAAAAAGCCAATAAACAACCCCCGAAAACGCAAACGCAATGCTTACCCAAACCGTTGTCCAGATTGCAGCTTCTTTAGTTTTAATAACGTGAGGAGTTTTATTAAATACACCAAGATCTAAGGCCAAGAATAAAATGATAAAAGCAATAAAAATTCCCCAAACCAACATAGCGTATATTTTTAAGTAAATGTAAGATGTAATTGCATTCAAAAATTATTCAAAAATGTTAATCTTTAAACTACACATTACTTTTTTCAAAACACACCTAAACAGCACAACACAAGGGAGGTTTCAAAAACCCTATTTTACATAATATAAATTATAGAACATTTATAACAATTAGCGAATAGCGCATTTTCGCGCTATTTTACATAAAAGCAGATATTGGCCCTTAGGACTATATCGTCAGCTTTTATGTAAAAGCTAATTGTGGCTTTCTTTATTACTTATAAATTGAATATTCCGTACAACTCCTCAAAAAAAATTAAAAACGCGACTCTCAGCGATTTGTTTTTGGAGGTTTTTTGTTACAAAGTGCTTGACATTTTAAATTGAATATTCCGTACAACTGCTCAAAAAAAATAAAATACGCGATTCTCAGCGATTTGTTTTTGGAGGTTTTAAATATATTCTAGATCCTGGGCTTATAAGTGCAAAGTAAAAATTGATATTCTATTTTACATAATAATTTTCTCTAATAGACGTACAACTTAATCTATGATACAACGCTATGTTTTTGACGAAGACCAATTAATCTATCTTTAACAATAGGTATTCGTATTAAGAATCCTATGCCCACAATTATTGCATAAATCAGCCACGTTTTATCTAAAAGCGCCACATGAAGCAAACTTAAAAAAATGGCGCCATATGAGAAGCTCTGAAGTTTTTTCCAATTTCTTTTCAGCTTTTTCATTGATTTTCTATTGGATGTTATTAATAAAGGTATTACTATTAATACAGCCGCGAATCCTGCAATATAGTTAGCCTGTGTAAAAGTTTCAAGAACACCTTCCGCAGCTAAAAAAATGATAAAATGAAGCAAACTCCATACTGCTGCAGAAACCCCCATGGCTTGTCTAACGAAAAGGTTGTTGATGCCAAATAGAATAAAAAACGGTGTGCAACTTAGTACAGCTGTCATCCATCTAATAGCGAATTCTCCAGAAACATGATACATCATTTCTAAAGTGGTCATTTCGTCTCCACCAGCACCTTCAACCAAAGAAATTGTTAATCCATTGGTAAAATTAATGCTTAGCATGTTTAATATTATAAATAGTGGTACTATCGCCAATATGGCAACTATCATCCAACCGTAATTTCTTTTTAAGAATTTCATATTATTGATTTTCCTTTAAGCTTGCTAATTCTTTTTCGAGTTTCTCTGCCTTTGCTTTAAATGTTTCCATTGCTTTTTTTAGTTGACTTACTTTTTTTATCAATTCTTCATCTTGAAGAGATTGATAAGAAATCGATCCGTTAGTTTCTTTAATTTTTGACTTGCCACCACAAGTTGGACAATTAGATACTTGACTCATAATCTTTTTATTTATTTTTAGTAATTAACACTACTTTTCCACCAAATTGAGGCTGTATTTGATAGCTACTACTTTGACGAATAACATTTATAAAAGTTTTAGCCTCTGCCATTTCTGCATTATCAACATAAATAAAGGTATTGCTGTGAAAATTAGACTCAAGCATTTGAAATATAGGCAAATACAAATCTTTCCAACCATCTAACAATAATAAATCTATTGGTGTCTCATGATTTTTTAAGGTTTCCATAGCATCACCTATTCTAACTTCAATAAGATTGCTCACTCCTGCCCTTTCAAAGTTATCAATTGCTTTTTTTGCTTTAGATTCAATTAGTTCTGTAGTAATTATGTGTCCACCTGTTTCTATGACACCTTGCGCTAAAAACAGTGTAGAAATACCAAAAGAAGTTCCAAATTCAACAATGTTTTTGAGTTTATTAACTGTAATTAGTTTAATTAAATCGTGTCCTTGTTCTTTCGAAATAGACAGATATGCATCTTTAAAATCTAATGGTTGCATTGGCCTAAGAAAGCTTTTTGCTGCACCTTTCATCGTATTTAACATATCGTATTTTGAGTCTTCAAAGAGTTCGCATAGGGTTGTATTTATTTTATTTTGTTCTGAGGTTCTCATGCTTTTTCTTTTTATAAAAGAAGGAATATCAATAGTATTTTGATATTCCTTCTTGCTATTAATCACTATTTATTTAAAATTTTCCATTCGTATTTTTCCATTCAGACTCTGGTTGTATTGGTGCTATCACATCCCAATGCTCTACTATTTGACCATTTTCAAGTCTAAATAAATCATAAAAAGCTGTGTGTTCACCTTTACCAAATTTTCCTTCGCTCATTGCTAACACAAAATTTCCTTGTCCTAACACCTTATGAACTTTTGTAAACTCCATAACCAATCCGTTTTCAGCAAAATACTTCATTGCTGCACCAAAACCCTCCAAACCATCAGCTATAGCTGGATTATGTTGAATGTATTTGTTAGGGTTTATATAAGTCGCTAGTTTATCCATTTCATGATTTATGACTACTTTTTCAAGAAACGCTCTAACTGTTTTTTTGTTTGCTTCTGTCTTGTCTAAATCTGTTACTTCAGTTGCACCATCAAATTGAGTGTGTCCACTTGGATTTGGCTTTTTAATCTCTAACAGATTATCCCAATGTTCTACAATTAACCCTTCTTCAAAGCGAAATACATCAAAGCCTACTTTAGGTCCAAAAAAATCGTATTCAGTATGTGTAAACACATAATTTCCATCTTCAAAAGCACGAATAACATTGGCTTTAAAGCCTTGTGGTGGTGCGTGATGCAATACTTCTCCAAAACCTGCTAAGCCATCACCAACAGCTAAATTATGCTGAATGTATTTGTTAGGGTTTATGTAAGAAATTGGGGTTTGATCGCCTGTATTAAAACTGTTTAATAATGCAACTACTTTGTCTTTTTTTGAAAGTTCAACTGTTTGCGTTTTTTTAATGCTTGCACAACTAGTTAAAAGTATACTTACTACTACTACTGCTAAATATTTCATAATTAGATTCTTTATTAAATATTATAATGAATGATTAAAACCAATCAGCCCCTGGATCTCCTGGAAAAAAGGCGTCTGGTAAGGATAGATAAAGACCAGCATCTAAATATGTTGGATATAATACTACTAGTTCGTCTATAACTTCTTGATGTGTTGTAGCTGAGCCACCGCCACTAATGGTTTGAGTGCCTTTTATAATGCCTTGTGCATTTTGTAAATAATCAATATTTTCATCGATAGCAGCGCCAATATCAGAGCGAGAACCATTATGACCTACAAAAAGATGATTGTAATTGGCAAAGTTTGTTTTCAATATATTAAGACCAGCTATCCAATTATCAATCTCATCATCTCCGCTATTTGGTGTGTATTCTCTTAAATAAGGATGCGATAAATTGTAAATAAGGTCTCCCGAAAAAACAACCTTATGCTCTTCATTATATATATAACCGTTTTCTCCTGTTTCAGCATTAGATACTTTGTCAAAAATAAAGGTTAACTCCCCTATTTCTTGAGAACCACTAACTCCAATTACGGTATTAGGATATATACTGCTAAAGTCTGTTGTATTGTTTAATTGTGCTGCAACAGTGCTTTCAGCATAAAAATCTAAATCTGTAAAATTTGCCGCACCACCATAATGGTCGCCATGATTATGGGTTATAATTACGGCTGCTGCTTTATTAATAGCGTCTACATATGTTTCTAGTTCATTTGCAAAAACAGCTGCAGGTCCTAAATCAACCAAAACAACATTGTTTTCTGTCTCTACAATAGTTACTGTGTAAGGTGCAGTATCAAAATTGATAGTGTGGTATCTTACGGTATTTTCTGTAATTACGTTTACAGAACCCGTAGTTATAAGGGAACTTGAAGGTGCAGCTCCAAAATCTATAACTTGTTGTGAATTTGAATCATCATCATTACTACAAGAGAAAACTGTGAAAGCCAACATAATAATGGCTATAAACCTGAATTTAAAATACTTCATCATTTTATTTTTTATGTTAATAATTAATACTGCAAAGGTCTAGCAACCCTGCAGTATTAAGATTATCAAAATGATGATAAAAATGGTTAAAGTGTAACCAATTTTATTTTTGCTGTCTAAATTTAAGTGGCGTAAAGGAGGTTTTTTTTCTGAAAAACTTAACCATATTTGCAGGTTCTTCAAAACCTGTTTTATAACTTATTTCTTTAATAGATAGTGAAGTTGTTACTAAATATCGCTTAATTTCAATAATGACATAATCATCAATAAAAGCTTTTACCGTTTTTCCAGTTAACACCTTAACTATATCATTTAAAAACTTATATGAAATTAATAAAGCTGAAGCATAATCCCTTGAACTTCTTGTGTTTGCATACTCTATTTCTAACATATCTTTAAACGAAGTAAATATTTCTAGCCACTGCAGATTAATGTCCTTAACAGACTGTTTTTCTTTAGTTCGCTCTGCTTTGAGCAGTAAAACATGTAGTAGATTGCTTAAAATTTCTGATTTGGCAAAATCATTAGAAAACGTGTATTCATTACGTAGGCTTTCTGCGATACTAATAAGGTTATCACTGTCCATTTCTCTTTGATGGATAACCGGCACTTCTATATGGTAATTAAATAACCTATTTAAATTTAAACTGCTTAATAAAAAATGAGATTTATCTATAAACGAGCTATTGAAAATAATACAATATCCATCGGCATTTTTTATTTCTTTGGTGAAATGATGAATCTGATTTTTAGCAATAAAAATAGAACTTCCTTCAACTAAGGTATAAGATTTAAAATCGACTACATGTGAATACGTTTTATTGGTTACTATAAGAATAAGATGAAACAAGATTCTATGTGAAGAAAATGGATCGTGAGTAGCAGACTGACATAGTTTGTTGTAAGTTTCGGAAAAGGTCATTACCTCTATATCTAACTCAATATTTGATTTAAAGGCAATTTTAGGCAAATCATGTGTCATTCTACAAATGTATGAAATTCACATATTCATTTTCCATTCCAAACACTTTATGCTTCCCTCCTATACTTCCCCCTTTAAATGAAATATATTAGTTTTTTAAGGAGTTGATTTTTTTTTTATAGAAACTCACTGGATAATAGCATATGCTAAGCCTATAATATGAATGCTCTCCTCTCCTAGCTGTCCTGAGCGTAGCCGAAGGATTGTTTTAGCTAAAATTTTATGAGGTCGAGTTAAACTCCTATTTAGCATAATACTTGAAAACTAATATTAAGACCAAAGCAATAATAGCCTGTAAAGAATATAATGTCTAAATAGTTTTATTCAATAAAGTATGATTCCATGAATTAGTACCTTCTGTATATTCTTTTTTTAACTTTAGATTAAAGTCAATATTATCTTCAGTTAATCCTCGAACTTCTTCATACAATTCTCTATATCCTTTTTCTTGACTTAAATAATAAGCATCTAATCCCCAAAAAATAAAAAGGGAAAAATACACAATTGAAACATAGAGGATATTGTAATCACTTGCTGTAAGTGCTAATAATGCTGCTGTAATAGTAATACTCATTCCTTTTATTTGAAAGGAATTTGTATTCATTCGTGTTATAATATTTTGGATAAATTCAAGATGTTTTAACTTGTTTTCCATATTATACAATTAATTTAGTTTGTTTGTATTCAGCCCAATTAATTGGGTCTCCATTAATTCCCTCATTAAAATTACCTTTTAACCATTTAATAAATTCATTAGCAATATCTTTATCAATGCTTTTGGATTTCATGTTTCTTCCCTCACTACAAACATCCCAAAATTCTTCAGGGATTTCAGGAGAATTATTCCCAAAATAGTAAAACTCACTTGAAAATAATACATTTTCACCTCCAGTATCATTTTCAAGATGCGCTTTCTTATCTACAATTGAATGAGCTGATTCTTCCTGAATCCATTTGCCTTTTGAATCCTTATGATAAAAATTGTCACCATACATTTGCACTAAACTACCATTTATAATAGGTTTTTTATATTGGAATCTTTCATCTTCCCAGTATTCTTCGAAAGTAAGTCTACCTTCTACTTTCATTGCAAATATCAAATGATGTAAATTTTTCAACTGTTTACTTCCAGTTCCAATTATCCAGTCACCAATATTTAAATCTTCATTTTTTCTAATTGACGGTTTACAAACTGCTAAAGTGCAGTATTTCCCAAAAGGATTTGGAGCTAAACCATAATCGTGGTCTATTTTATATGAGAAGTAGTTCATCTTTATTATTTATTACATTTTACTTTAGCCATTTCAAAAATTGGAGTTCTTTTACTTCCATCTGGATTTTCAACTGGAAACTTTTTGTTTGCCATTACTTCTCCAAGCTTATCAACAGAATTCCAGCCCATTGTTGGACCTCCATATTTTTTAAACGCTTCTGGTAATTCAACATTATTGTTTCCATGAGTAAATATACCAACTATTTTTTTTCCTTGTAGATAGGCTTTTCTAATTTCATAATTAACCCATTTACGCGTATGAGTATCTTTTCCTATAAGACATATAAAAGTTCCAGCCCAGGTAATTTGCCTTCGCAAATGTCTTTGTATTACAGCGTCTGATGGTCTTCTTCCATCTTTATGTTTAGTGCTGTCGACTGAATAATTTCGAATTGTATATCCTCTATCATTAAGTCTTTGTTTTAAGGCTTGAACCTTATCATCGTCTTTACCATGATGACTTATAAAAACATTATGACTTTTACTTTTACTCATAAGCTCATATATTTATATTATCATTAATATTCCATTTTGGTGGATACCAATACTCAATTTCTTTATTTTTAGGCCTAAATATTTGTTTTATTCTTGAACGTCCAGAAATCCCCAAAACATTTGGATGAGCAACTCTAGCATATTTATCAACTTCGCAAAATAAATTTTGACAATCTATCAGCTGTAATGGTCTTCCCCATAAATTTTTAAAATCAATATTATTCCTTTGGAATTCTAATTCTTGATTTTCTGTAACATATTTAATAATATCAGACTCGCTATATTCTCCTATATCAGTAAAACACTTTTTAATTCCATCTAACGCTCCAGGTCCTGGAAAAACAAAATCCATTTCATCAAAATCTACGAGGTTACTATAATTGATATCAATAGCATATTGATAAGCAAGAAAATTTCCGATTGTTGGATATTCTTTTAATAAATTAAATAAGCTTTCTAAACTTTCAGATTGCATTACTTTTTCTGTTAAACCATCTTCAATCATAAATTCAATCAATTTTAAATGATTACGATGTTTTTTAGAATAACCAAACCTACTTCTTCCAGAAGTCATAATATAAGCACCAGAATAAATAGAAGTTCCTTTTAATAATAAAGTGCTTAAAATTTCATCATATAGTTTGAAATTGAATTCTCTATATGATAAATTTCCTATTCGATTTGACAAAAGCTCCCAAGTTTCAATTTTATTAAAAGTTTTAAATAATAAAAGTCTAAACAAGACCTCTTTAGGTTCTGAACTATGATTGTAGATAACATTTTTAATCAAATATTGACTAACTCTGTCTGAAGCTCTATATGCATTTGTGAATTTATGCTTAATCAATATCTCATCATTTGTCCAACATAATTCATTATTAATTCTATTAAAGAAAATATTTTGCCTTTCTCCAGCAAATTTCCAGTAAGTCTGATAAACTTCAGATTCTTTAGGTATAGTTTTTTTGATTAAAAATTCCAATATTCTAATTATTTTTTATTATAATATAACTTATTTTTTTCCTAAATAAGTGAGCATTCTATTTTTCTTACTAACTAAAACTCTTCCTCCATTATTTTCAATTAATTTATTAAAAACTCTGTAAGAATTAAGAATTGTATTTTCCCATTGCTTTGCAGAACAATCACAAACTTCTAAATCTTTCACAAGTCTTTGAACTAGTTTTAAAAGAGTTGTATCAATATTCTTGCTGTATTTCAATAGTTTACTGTCTTTTGATTCGCTATAAATAAGCAGAGATATTAATTCTTCAATAATTTGAGCACGAGCTCCATCTTCATTTTCATCTATATCTGGCTTACTTTTCCTCTTTCTTTTTAGTAGTTTCCGAATAACAGGCGACCATCCCAAATGTGCTAAATATCCATAATGAAATACATCATGAAACCTATAACCATCGTCTTCATAATTATTATCAGTCAAAGGGTCTCCTATTAATTCTCCATCACTCTTATTAACAATTTTCACTAAACTTTTCCCCTTATCTTTAAAAGGAATAAATTGAATTTCAAACTCATCTGGTAATTTTTCATTATTAGGATAATCTACATCATAATCTGTAAAAGAGCCATTATCTTCATGTATAAAACGGTCATGAATTTTAGCTATATTTTCATTTGCAATTTCTTCAAGACTAATATCATTTTGAGATGCTATTGCAGCCACATACCATAATACATCGCCTAATTCCTCTTTTAGTTTATTTTTGAAATTACTATAGGAACTCCCATCTCTTAACTTCTTTTTTAATTCACTTACGACAGAGCCAGCTTCACCTATTAAACCTAAATAAGTTATTACAATATTAGCAGTATCATCTGCATTATATGTTTGAATAGTTTCCTTCGCTTTATCTTGATATTCACTAAAATCCATAAATATTTTTTATTAACAATTAACCTGTAAATTTTCAGGCATCATAAATACTTAAAATTCAAAATAATTTTACTTGAATTATTAATTAAAGGGAGAGTTTAAATATAGTAATTTTTGTAGGTATAAATTTGTGGGAAAATCGTAAACATTTAAAAATTAATCTATTTAAGGTCATTCCACACACAACAACCTTCCCTCCCACACTTCTCCTCCTTATCAAAAACTAAAAGTATAGCAAACAAGCAGAATATTTTTACGGAAACCCGTAATAGCGCGGTTTTTAAAACAAATTATTGCAAAAGCCTATATAACGAAAGCCTATAAAAAAAACTAAGCCCATAGAAACACAATATAAATTGTCTTCTACAGGCTCAGGCTGTTATTTTGCTATATAGTGGTCTTAGACGGTAAGACCTTTTAAAAAAAATTAATATCGTATTTTCATTAGCTGCTGTTTAAGGAACTTGCTGTATAGCATTCCTATGCTCACATATTTTTCCGTTTTCATCGAACTTAAAAAAATCCATTTCAATATTAAACAGCTATTTATCTAAATGGAAGGCTTAGCCTTCATCACAAATGAAAAGCTTTACTTAAAGCTAACGATGTCTTCAAAATTACGTCTTGATTTTTCGTGTTCTGGATCGGCCTTTCTGTAACCAAAAGCAGCCATAAAGGATAAGCCGTACTTAGCTGTATCTATACCAAACTTTTCTTGTAATAAAGCCTCTGCTTTTTCTTGATGAAAGCCTTCAATAGGGCAACTATCAATACCTGTTAAAGCAGCAGCTGTCATCATATTGCCTAAAGCGATATAAGTTTGCTTTGAAGACCAATCGAATAATTTTTTATCTGTATCTAAATCAAAATCACGCTCTTGAAATTCTCTGTAAAACTTAGAGTACATTTCAATTACATCTTCTGGTAATTGTTTTACGTCTTTCATCATGTGCATAATATAGTCGGCATCGTGTTTTACCATAGGTGCTTTCATGCTTAAACCTAATACAAAATGGCTGGCAGTATCTAATTTTAAGGGAGCTCCCCAAGCTACGGGTTTTAATAACTCACGCAACTCTTTGTCTTGTACAACTACAAAATGCCAAGGCTCAAAACCAAACGAACTGGGCGATAAGTTTGCGGTTTTTAAAATAAAATTCATGTCTTCGTCTGAAACCTTTTTAGAGATATCAAACTCTTTAGTAGCATGTCTAAAATTAAAAGCGTTTAAGATGTCTTCTTTTGCAATGTTTGGAATATTCATTTTTGTATAGTTTTACTTTATTTAATGTACTATAATTTTTATAGTGGCAAAAGTAAGTATAGCATTATAAACCCACAATAACGGTCAAAAAGGATAGTATAAAAAAGTAAAACTATTAGCTTGTATATCAATTAATTGAAAGGTTAAAAAATTACTATAAAAAATATAGTTGTATAATTTAGTATAGCAATCTATCTTTGTACAATTATTAAATAAATAGTTTCATTATATATATATAGTATGTATCAATTTAAAGGAAAAGAATACCCCTGTTGTGCAAGTTTAACTATGGGGATAATTGGAGGGAAATGGAAGACCGTTATATTATTTCATTTAATAGATGGAACACTTCGTTATAATGAATTGCGAAAAGAAATGCCTACGGTTACAGAGCGTACGTTAAGCTTACAGTTAAAGACTTTAGAGGAAGACGGAATAGTTAAGAGAAAAGTATACACCTCTAAACCTCCTTTAAAAGTAGAATATTCGTTAACCGAATTTGGAAAGACTTTAATTCCGGTAATAAAATCTATTGCAGATTGGGGAGTTTATGCTGTTGCCCAAAAAGGAAAAAAAGTTGCGTAAAGAGTACGATTCGTTTTAACGATACCATTGTCCCCTCTTAGTGCGCGATTGTTTAGCCTTCTGTTTTTCTTAAGTGCTCAATTCTATCGACTTCTATAGCTTTGCCTCTCTATAATAAAAAACAACTTATATAAGACAGCACAGTATAGTACAGATTAATGATATTAATAATATGCTGTATAGAACGATTCCTATTTTATATAAGAACGAGGTATTTAATCTACTGCCCCCATTTTAAAACGTCTAAATACATAGTGATCTGAGATTCATCCATACCATCTATATTATTGATATCATCAATAATATTTAAAAGATGTTTATTGTTATTACACATTAAATTAATCTCAATATTGTATTTACCTGAGGTAATAGCCAAAAAACTAACTTCAGACAGTTTAGATATCTTAGACAGTGCATCTTTCATCTTAGATGCTGGTTTTATAGATAACATAACTCTTACATACGAGTTTAACCCTAATTTTTCGGGTTCTGCACGACCTATTATTCGCAGTATTTTCTCATCAATTATTCTATTATATCTATTTCTTATAGTACTAACCGCAACATTTAAATCTTCAGAAATTTCTGTAAAAGATTTTCGTCCATCTTGTTGCAGATGCTTTATTATTTTATAATCCAACTCATCAAGCTGTGCTTCTATTTGTGGTTCTTCCATTTTAATTTTTTCCATAGCTGTAATCGTTTTATTGTAATGAATCTTATTTCAATTATTACGAAAATAGTTTTTTATAATTCAAAAAAAAGTTTTTAGCTGTTGCTTTTATTTAACACTTCTCAAAAAAAATTTAAACATACAACAACATTTAATCAATTTTATATTCTATAAAAGGTGTAAATCATAATTAATAACAAAAATTTAACATTTTTTGCATAATTACTGAATGGCAAATATCGCAATAAAACGCTATAATTTGAAATATTTTGCAAAAAAACTATGTGGTTGCGAAAAAAATTACATATTATTGCTGAACTAATGACAAAAAAACAACCTTTAAATTATTAATTATGAAAAAAAAGTTACCCAAAATTATCATATATGTAATGGTTTTTTTTACATATTTTACTGGATGGAATAGTTACAGTCAGGAAGAAGAAGAAGAACCAAAATACGAAGGCCTACAATTAAAAGTAAATGACAATTGGAAAATTAACTTTTCCGGTCAGATTAATGCCTATTACGTCCATACTGCTCAAAAGGAGGATAAAGAAAATGGAATTGAGAAAGAGAGCTTTAATTCAATACAGAATGGAATTAACCAAGCTACAATAGCTTTTAACCCTGTTTACTCCATGAAAAATGGAGTTATTGTTTCAGGAACTTTCGATTTAGCATTTGGTCTTACTAATCACGGTGTAGACTCATCTGCTCCTGCAGTAACGGGTTTTGGATATTCATCTGTTGATATTCGTCAAGCTTTTATAAAAGTAATTACCCCAAAGTCTGGTACTTTTGTAATAGGAAAAACTTTTGGAGGCTTTGGTTTAGATGCCTTAATCTATGATTTAAGTATTTTTGGAATTGGAGCTAATTACTCCTATGACAATCCGCAAAACACAACCTTAGCCGGTATTGGATACGGTTATATATTTGCAGATAAAATTGCACAGATTAATTACACCACTCCAACTTTTTTAAAAGGAACATCTAGTTTAACACTGGGAGTGTACGAACCCTTTGCTACTTCAGATTTTAACGGTTCTTTTGGGGATGCCTTTGGTGTTACCGATAACCCTAATGGTCTTGGATATCAAGCTAAGTTTGTATTTAATAAAAACTTTGAAAAATCGAATGTTTATTTCAGTAGTTCATTTATTTCTCAGGAAGTAGCAGACAACAATCAAGATTTAAATCTTAACGGTTATGGTGTTGATGCATTTTTAAAAGTAGGCTTTAAAGGCTTAACACTTTCTGGCTATTATTATACGGCAGATGGTATAGGTGATGCCGGTATAATGTTCGGGCCTGTAATTACTGTAGATTCAGTAGTTAAAACTATTAAAACCAATGGCTATTATGGCCAAATAACATATACATTACCTAAATATCCTTTTACCTTAGGAATGCATTACGGTGCAAGTAGAGTTAAAGATAAAATTACAGACAATGGTTTAGAGTATAGCGATAGTGCAACTAGATTTACCAATAGTGTTTCCTATGCTATAAACGCTAATCTTGTTTTAAAAACGGAGTATACAATTCAAGGTAGACACAAGATTTTTGCCCCAGAAGCCAATGTGTTTTCACTGGGTGGTTATTTCCTTTTTTAAAACCTTTTAACCAGGTATTAGTGTAAAAATGTGAATATTATAACCAATACTAACAGTTTTATAAAATGAAAAAGAATAACGAGCTTCAAAAAAGAAAAGAAATGGCCTTTGCAAAGGGTCAAAAAAACGTATTCCCTATTTATATTGATAAGGCTAAAAACGCCGAAGTATGGGATGTAGAGGGAGCTCGTTATATTGATTTTTGTGCTGGTATTGCGGTAACAAATGTTGGTCATTGTCACCCTAAAGTTATGGCCGTTGTACAAGAACAACTGCATAATTTTACACATAGTTGTGTAATGATTAACCCCTACGAATCGGCTGTAGAATTAGCTGAAAAACTAAATGAATTAGCACCTATAAAAAACGCCAAATCTGTTTTTTTAAACAGTGGCGCCGAAGCCGTAGAAAATGCTATTAAAATAGCTAAAGCGTATACAAAACGATCTAGCATTATTTCTTTTGTAGGGGCTTTTCACGGAAGAACGCATATGTGTTTAGGGTTAACGGGGAAATATCACCCGTATAAAGAAGGCTTTGGTCCTTTTCCTAATGGAATTTATCATATTCCATTTCCAAATAAAAACTATGGAATAACAATAGAAGATTCTTTGAATATTCTTAAAGGCCTATTTAAAACCACTGTTGATCCTTCAGATATTGCAGCTTTAATTATTGAACCTGTGCAAGGAGAAGGTGGTTTTCATATAGCTCCTAAAAAGTTTATTCAAGAACTTAGAGAACTCTGTAATCTGTATGGAATTCTACTTATTTGCGATGAAATTCAAACTGGATTTGCTCGTACAGCTGCTTTTTTTGCTATAGAACACACCGGTATAGAGCCAGACATTATAACCATTGGTAAAGGTTTGGCTAATGGTATTCCGCTAGCTGCAGTTGTTGGAAAACAAAAGGTGATGGATGCGGCGATAAGTCTTGGAGGTACTTTTGGAGGTTCGCCTATTGGTTGTCAAGCTGCACTTGCAGTTATCGATATTATAAAAGAAGAAAAGCTTTGTGAACGTGCCTTTGAAATAGGAAAAATATGTGTCGATAATCTAAATAAACTTAAAGACAGCTTTCCTGAAAAGATTGCTTGCGTTAGAAATTCAGGAGCTATGATTGCTATAGAAATTGTAAATAATGGCAGTTTTAAACAAGCAGATAGCGACAGCACTAAAAAAATAATAGAAAATTCATCAAACAATGGTTTACTCCTACTCTCCTGTGGAATGGAAAGCAATATAATTAGGTTACTACCTCCCTTAACAATAGAGTTTGAGACTCTAAATGAAGGGCTTGCAATACTTAATAAAACGATAACAGAATTGTTTTCAAAATAAAATTAATAATGAATCACAATCAACTTTATATTAATTAAAATTTTAACATCATGAAAAAAAATGTAAAAATGAAACTATCAACAACAAAAACTTCATTGTTTAAAGCAGCTACAAATGCTGGTGTATGTCTAATGTTCTTGTTTTTTAGCGCTTCTTTAAGTGCTCAGCAATCTACTATGGATAAAATACAGAAAGATGCACCTTCTAATTGGGGAAAATGGGGACCAGAAGATAAAATAGGAGGTTTAAATTACCTAGATGAAGCCCAAACATTAAGAGGTATAAAAGAAGTTAAAACAGGGAAGCGATTTACTTTACAATTACCAATGACACACGGTGTTGGACCCGTTTTTCCGGGACGTCTTCCAGTGGAGCATTTCATGTCTCAAGATGAAAGCACTTACGCTAGTGGGAAAAAAGATATACTACCAGGGGGTATGAAATATTCAGATGATGTTGTATACATGTATTTACAAGGAACATCGCACGTAGATGCACTTGGTCACGCTTGGTATGGCAATCAAATTTATGGCGGAAAATCTGCAAACAACACTATAGATGGACATAGCTTTGTGGGTGTTGGCGAATTGGCAGAAAAAGGGATTACAGGTAGAGGAATACTTATAGATGTAGGAGTAGCTTTAGGTGATGCTAAAGGAAGATTAGCACCTAATACATGCATCACTCTAGATGATATTAAGAATGTTGCAAAAAAACAAGGTGTAACTATTGAGAAAAGAGATATTCTAGTAATCCGTACTGGTTCTATGGGACGTTTCTATGATGAGGATGATAAAAAAAACTGGGAAGCTTCTACAGAACCTGGCTTATGTTATAGTAAAGAACTAGTACAATGGATAGCAGACATGGAAATTCCTGTAATAGCTTCTGATAATTTAGCTGTTGAAAAATCTTTTCAAGAAATTGATGGAGAACCAGCTGTAATCCCTTTACACGGAGCTTTAATTCGTGATTTAGGAGTGGTATTAACAGAAATCTATTGGTTAGAAGACTTATCTGAAGACTGCAAAAAAGACAAGAAATATACCTTCTTCTTTACTGCAGCTCCTTTAAAAATGGAAAAAGGTTCTGGATCACCTGTTAATCCTATTGTAATAAAATAAATAAACTTAAGTATGAGTGTAGCAAAATTTAAATCGGCACACGAAGTTGCTGTGGGCCGAGAATCAATAAAAGAGTTAAAAGACTACATGAATAAACTGGGTATGAAAAATCCCTTTATCGTAACAGATAAAGGGATTCGAAACTCAGGAACTCTTGATATTGTAACCTCTTTATTAGAAGATAGTACCTATACTATATATGATAATGTGGCACCTGAACCAGAAATGGTCATAGTAGAAGAATGTAAAAAAGCATTCCTAGAATCTAAACACGATAGTATTATAGCTGTTGGTGGGGGTAGTGTCATGGATACTGCCAAAATTATGGCTGTTTATGCAGAATATGATGGCCCTTTGGCTAATTTGTTTGGTGAAGGAAAAGTTCCTGGAAGAAACACACCTATAATCGTTATTCCAACAACTGCCGGAACAGGATCTGAAGTTACCAATATTGGTATACTTTCAGATACACAAGCTCAAGTTAAAAAAGGAATCGTTAGTAATCATTTACTTGTAGATGCTGCTATAGTAGACCCTATAATGACACTTAGTTGCCCTAAAAAAATAACAGCAGCTAGCGGCATAGATGCCTTAGTACATGCTATTGAAGCCTATTTGTCTACCAATGCAAATCAGATAACAGATGCACTAGCCCTTAAAGCCATGAAGCTTATAATTAACAGTTTACCAAAAGCATATGCGCAACCAAGCAATATGGACGCTAGAGAAGATATGGTTATGGGTAGCTTGTTAGCAGGAATGGCTTTCGGAAATGCTGGTGTAGGCGCTGTTCATGCCCTAGCCTATCCTTTAGGCGGAAGGTTTCATATATCTCATGGCGTTAGTAATTCGCTATTACTACCCTATGTGATGGAATGGAATAAGATGGCTTGTGTTGAACGTTTTAGAGATATTGCTGAAGCATTTGACGAAAATCTAGTTGAAAAAACTAATGAACAAGCAGCCGATTTGGTGATTAAGCGACTTCATAAAATTTGTAAAGATGTTGAGATTCCTCAAAAAATAAGCTCGTTTGATATTCCAGTATCTGTCTTACCCGAATTAGCGGCAGATGCCATAAAGATAGATCGCTTGTTAAGAAATAATCCTAGAACATTATCAGAACAGGATATTTTAGCTATTTACAAATCTGCTTATTAGCAATTTTAAACAGCCTTTGAATTAAGCTGAAAAATTGTATGATAAAATTTAATCTAAAAACATAAAAATGAATCGTTGGAAAAATCATGTAGATGGAGAAGAAGCTCCATTTATACCCCTAGGACCTTTCAAATTACGTTTGCCATTTATCCATTATCGTTTTGAGTTACCTGATTTTTTTCAAGGACTTTTAATGTGTGCGGTAGATTTGGCTGCAATACCACTTATGGTAGATCTTTTAGATATGCCTTTTGAAGCCGCTATCGCAATTGTAATGTTAAATGGTTTACTATACTTAACACATCATTTACTGGGAGACCCTGTTGTACCAGGTTGGATTACACCAGCAATCCCCTTGTTAATAGCTTATGTAGAGGTATTTCCAATGGGTCCCGATAGGGTTCATGCCTTAATATCTTTTCAAATGACACTCGGTATTTTGGCGGTTATTTTAGGTTCAACACGCTTGGCTTCAAAGGTTGTTCAAATTATTCCGCAGGCAATAAAATCTGGTGTTATCCTCGGTGCGGGTATAGCAGCAATCATGGTTGTCTTTAAAGAAGGAGGTAGATTTGATTTATTTCCATTTTCAATTAGCATAGCAGTTGGGATAGCTTTTTATCTAATTTTTTCTAAACACTTTACAAAATTAACTGAGAAGAGTAAATTTTGGAGGAACATTGGAAATTTAGGAATCTTCCCTATTATCATATTAGCTGTCGTTATTGCTCCTCTATTAAACGAGGCGCCATGGCCAACTATTGAATGGGGAATTACAAAGCCTGATTTTTCACTAATGTTTAGTGAATACACCGTTTTTGGTGTAGGCCTCCCACCTCTTAAGATGTTTCTTACATCCATACCAACAGCTTTTGCTGCCTACATTGTTTTGTTTGGCGATGTACTGCAAAGTAAAGCTATTTTAGAAGAAGCCGATGAGGTTAGAGCTGATGAAAAGATTGATTATGATGCTAATCGAGCTCATTTAATTTTTGGTGGACGTAATATATTAATGAGCATTTTTGGCCCTGATATAACTATGTCAGGTCCACTTTGGTCTGCAATGCATATAGTAATTGTTGAACGATATAAAAAAGGAAAAGAATCAATGTCTTCCATCTTTGGTGGGTCAGGTTCGTTCCGATGGGGTACAAACACTGGCTTATTGTTCTTGCCTATAGTTAGTTTGGTGAAGCCCATTTTAGGAATAGCACTCGCTTTAACACTCTTAATTCAAGGTTTTGTTAGCTTTAGAATTGGAGTCATGGAAGCAAAAAGTAAAAAAGATTTAGGTATAGCTGGTGTAATAGCCGGAGTACTCGTTATTAAAGGAGCTGCTTGGGCTTTTGTTACGGGAATTTTACTGACATTTTTAATTTATGGTATTGAGTTTTTTAAAGAACAAGAAAAAGATTTTTAATAAAAAAAAGTAAAAAAAAAAGAAGGATATAATGAAAATAGATATAGATAACGCTAAAGAAATTCAATATAATGGTTTGCTGCGTGATAAATCTTTTGTTAATGGAACATGGGTATCTTCAGAAAATGAATCTACATTTGAAGTAACAAACCCTTTTGATAATTCTATAATAACCAATGTTGCTAACTTGGGAGGCATAGAAACTAAAAAAGCCATCGATTGTGCTAATGAGGCTTTTAAAACTTGGAGTAAAACTACGGCTGAAGAACGTTCTAACTTATTAAAAAAACTGTTTCAGCTACAGATGGATCACTTAGAAGATTTAGCACAGATTCTAACTCTAGAACAAGGTAAACCTATAAATGAAGCGAGAGGAGAGATTAAATACGGAGCATCGTTTATAGAGTGGTTTGCCGAAGAAGCTAAAAGAACATATGGTGATACGATTCCTTCTCATGGAGTTGACAAACGAATTATAACAATAAAGCAAGCTGTTGGTGTCGTTGCGGCTATTACGCCTTGGAATTTTCCAAATGCAATGATAACACGCAAAATTGCTCCAGCTCTTGCCGCAGGATGTACCGTAGTAATTAAGCCTGCTCACCAAACCCCTTTATCTGCTTTAGCTTTGGCTGCTTTGGTTGAAAAAGCTGGTTTCCCTAAAGGAGTTTTTAATGTAATTACTTCAGATACAGCCAAGGAAATAGGCGATGAACTTACATCAAATCCCTTAGTACGTAAACTGTCTTTTACTGGATCTACTAAAGTTGGAAAAACACTAATGCGTCAATGTTCAGACACTGTAAAAAAAGTTTCGATGGAATTGGGCGGAAATGCACCCTTCATTGTATTTGAAGATGCAGATATTGATAATGCTGTAAACGGAGCAATCGCTTCAAAATTTAGAAATGCAGGGCAAACTTGTGTTTGTACAAATAGAATCTTTGTTCATGATAAAGTGTACCAAACTTTTGTCGATAAGTTTACAGTTGCAGTTAACCAATTAAAAATGGGCTCAGGCTTAGACCAAGAAACAGCCATAGGACCATTAATAAATAGCGATGCCGTTAATTTTGTTGATAGCTTGGTTAAAAATGCTGTAAATCAAGGTGCTGAACTAATTTCTGGTGGTCAAAAAATTGCTGATATGGAAAATTTTTATCCTCCAACGGTTCTAAGCAACGTTAATAATGATATGGAAATATGCAAAAATGAAATATTTGGCTCTGTAGCTCCAATTATTAGGTTTAAAGATGAAGCTGAAGTAATTTCTATGGCTAATGATACGCCTTTTGGTTTAGCATCTTATTTCTATACCAATGACTATGCTAAAGTATGGAGAGTTTCCGAAGGTCTAGAATATGGAATGGTAGGTATTAATACAGGTATGATCTCTACAACAGTAGCTCCTTTTGGAGGTATTAAAGAAAGTGGAAATGGTCGTGAAGGTTCTAAATATGGTATGGATGACTATTTAGAAATTAAATATTTGTGCATTGGAGGTATTTAGTTAGCTATTCACGCCTTCATAATTTTTAAATATACCTACTAATTGTGAGCGTTAATTATGCTTTTTACTATTAATTGCAATGGGATAAACCTTTATAATAAAACTATAAAGATTTATCCCTTTTTTAAATTCCAAACTTATACATTACAGTTAGATCAAACTCAGCTTTGTTTGATAATTTATAGCCTGCCATCTTGCTTTATTCTTGTTTCAATCTCTTTCATTATATCAGGTAAAGTTTTAGTACTAATCTTACTAGCTATACCTTCTTCTAATTTTAACTTTAATGAAATGTGCGTTAATGCGTAATTATATTGCATTTTTTAATCCTTTCTACTTTTATTCAAAATTAAAGTGCGAGCCATTTCTAAAAGCATGTTTTTTTCTTGAATCGTTCTTTCTAGAGGCAGTTGGGCTAGTCCAATAATCCTTCGCATTATCTCTATACCCGCTACTTGAGCTACAAATAATTCGTCTAACTTATTAGGATACTTACTTATTATTGTTTGAAGACAATTTACATCCATAGTAATCATAATACTATGTGCTGCCAGTACGCCAACGTCAAATTCTGCAAAGCCCATAAAACTGAATTCTGGATCAATTACGTAAATATGGTCTTCTTTTGTCATCCAACTCCCAGGGTAATAATCACCGTGCAAAAGAACATTGCCTTCAGCAAGGTATAGTTCTCCAACTTTTGAAATCGCTTTCTTTAATATCTCATCGGTTCTATAGTTAAGAGCGAGCTCCTCAAGTCCTTGCTGAACGGTATTTAAAGAGAAATCACTTTCTTCTAAAAAAGGCAATACAAATATGTGTTGGTGATTAAGCAATCGCAACTCCCTGTTTTTTGGGTATTCTAGAGGTTTCGATTTATGAATTTGGGAAACAATAGCTATAAGTTGCTGAAGTTGTGTTTCATCAAGCCTTCTTTCATTGTAGAGATAAGACATATCCTTACAATCGCCTAAATCATCTAGTATTAACAAATGATTGGCTGCACTATAGGCCAGAATTTTAGGTATATGTGCATCAATTGCTTTGTTTGCAACAGCATTGTAAAACTGATATTCAACAGCTATACGTTTTATAGGCGCTGTTATCTGCGGGTATTTTTGAACAAATGGTCGCGATTGCTTTATTATAAAAGAACGTTTATTGGTACTAATTCTAAGAACAACGTTCATATTTCCTTCGCCAGGCTTTTCAACAGCGAGAATACGTTCGTTATTAGGATTAAAAAAACCAATTTTATTTAAAAAAGTCTCAAAACTTGAAATTGAAGTAGTAGCGTCTAGAAACATAGCGTTTTATAATTTATTTAAGCTTAGCCAGAAATCTGTTTTCATTTTTTCTACGTCTATTTCTGTATGGATGTTTAATAAACGCTGTGTATTTTCTTTAGGCGTTAAAAAAGTTTCGGTTTTTGATAATTTGGGATCTGCGAGTGCTTCTATGATTGCCACATCCCACATTATCCAGCTTTTCTTTTCTGGGTCTTCTTTGGTCCACCAGCGTTCGTAGGTTTCCCAACGATTTATAAGATAATCTGAAATACCTCCCCTATTCTTTAAATTAGCATCTACTTCTGCCTTAGTAAATACAAGGTGCTGGCTGGTAGTTGCTGTCATAATAGTAAGATCTAAACCTTCGGTATTTAGAAGAAGCTCTACCGCTTTTGGGTCGTTTCCGGTATTGAATTCCTTTTTGTTATAGGTATTGGTTTCTACAGTATGCCAAAAACCGAGATAGTGAACTTTCAATTTTTTAATTATAGAGGGATCCTCCAAAATGGCGCTGGCAATATTGGTACAAGATCCTAAAACAATCACATTCAACTTTTCATCTGCAGGCAATTTATGCGCCATTTCAACTATAAAATGCGAAGCAGCAGAACTAGCTGCTTCTGTACTGTTTTTTAAAGGTACATTACTCCCTAAAGGAAGTGGAATAGCCTCCTGCCCCATTAATTTAAGTATTTCTTCATTTAACTGTTGGCTTTCATAAACACTTTTTTTTGTTGCCAAAGGTGAAGTGTGAAACTGTGCTGAAGTAATACCTAGAATATTGAATCTAGGCTCTTTTATCGCTCGTACAATGGCGTAAAGATCATCTACTTCATTTGCCGTATCGGCATCAATAATAATAGGTAAACGCCTATCAATAAGCTGAGCTTCTGCAGTAATAGTTGCAAAAAGCAATACAGGTATTATAAGCTGAAACAAAGAAATATGAATAGCTTGAAAATTTAGTTTTTTAATTATCTGAAGTGTATAAGATTGCTTCGGCATTCAGAGTTTGTAAAGGGTTAATGCTGCGTTTGGTCGTATAAATAGATTGAACATTACCTCACTAGTCATAGTTACTGTAGTGATTTATACTCCCTTCCTCAGCACCTCCAGCGGTGAACTCTTTAAAACTTCACGAATATTACTCAAGCCTATTCCTAAAACCAAAAGAGAAATTCCCGGTAGGAAAACCAAAAACGGAATTAGTGAAGGCGTAAACGGCTGTTGGAATACAAAAACAGCCAAGAGCAAACTGCTTATCAACGCTAAAAGTATCCCTAAGAGGCTTCCCAAAATCCCAAGAGAGAGATATTCTAAAGCGGTAATGGTTAGTATCTGTTTGTTTTTTGCGCCTAAAGTACGCAAGAGTACACTTTCTTTTATTCGTTGGTATTTGCTGGTACGCACAGAGCCTATTAACACAATAATCCCTGTGAGGATGCTAAAAAACGCCATAAAATTAATAATCCAAGAAACCTTGTTTAGGATGTCTTCTACTACCGTAAACATCTGCCTTAAATCTATAACAGACACATTGGGGAATTTACGCACTAAATCGCGTTGCAAGTTAGCCGAACTGGTTTCTGTGGGAGCATTAGTAGTTAGCACATAAAACTGGGGTGCATTCTCTAATACACCACTTGGAAAAAGCACAGTAAAATTAGGCTGCAGGCTTGTCCAATCTACTTTTCGGATGCTTTTAATTACGGTTTCCATCAGTACTCCTTGTACATTAAAAACAATAGAATCGCCAAGGCTTACATTGGCATCTTCGGCAAGATTCTCTGATATAGAAATTTGGATAATCTCCCCTGCCTTTTGTGACGCCACCCACTGCCCTGCTACAATTTCTTCAGAATCTATAAGCTTATCGCGATAAGTAGTTCTAAACTCGTGATTTAAAAGCCATCGTTTTATTTGGACGGTAGTATCTGTTCGCAGCTTGTTTACCAATTCATTTTTTATACTGTGCATCCGCATAGTAACCAGCGGAATATTATCTAAAACTGGCAGATCATTGGCTTTAAAGGTTTTTACCACCTCCTCTACTTGGTCTGGCTGTACGTCTAATGTTATTAAGTTAGCACTTTCGGTCGTTTGGCCAATTTCGGCTTTATCTAGTAATATATCTTTGCTGAAGTATAAAGTACTAATTAAAAATGTACCCAATCCAATAGCTACAAGCAGCACGATTGTTTGATTATTGGGACGGAATAAATTTAGCAAACTCTGACGTGTAGTAAATCCTGCGCTTTTTGGAAAATAGGTTTTAACCAACTTCATACTAGCCATAGCAACGCCAGAAAGTATTCCGAAGGTTACCGTAATACCAACAATAAAGGCTAATGCAAATAACAAATCTTTTAACAGCCAATACGAAAAGGCGTACAAAAACAAAACAATTACGGCTATGGCAATATAATTTGCATTTTTTGATTGTTTAGAAGCGTCGCCACTATGCCGTAGCACTTCTAATGGCGATACAAACCAAGTGCGTAATAAAGGCGGCAAGGCGAATAAAACAGACATTATTAACCCTAGCAGAACGCCCATAATTAGTGGCTGAGCAGAAATACTAATTGTTATATCGAAAGGTAAAAATTCTTTTAATACTATGGGAAAAAGCTCTTGAAGCCCTACTCCTATTAGAGTTCCTATTATACCTCCTAAGATTCCTATTCCTGCAATTTGGATTAAGAAAATTAAAAAGCTATGCTTTCTAGAAGCCCCCAAACATTTTAAAACGGCTATGGCCTTAATTTTTTCCTTGATATAAATATTTACCGAGCTGGCAATTCCTATACAGCCTAGCAAGAGTGCTATAAAAGCTGTTAGGTTTAAGAATGAGCCTACATTGTCGTACCGCTGTCCTAATCTGCTGCTGGTGCTAGTATGTGTGTCTAAATCTGCTTTTTCTGCTTCTAGCAAGGGTTGCAAGCGTTCTTCCAGTAAAACTAAATCTGTTTCGGGTTGATTATAGAAAAACTCATAGCGTTTTCGGCTTCCAAATTGTAACAAATTAGTGTCATCCACAAATCGGGCTGGAATAACTACTAAGGGAGCAATAGCGCTAGAGATTGCATTATTGCCAGGAATAGCATTTAATGCTCCGGCTATAGGCAGTGTAATTTCACCAACTTTTATAGAGTCGCCAGGCTTCAAATTATATTGCAACATTAAAGTGGCATCTACTAAGGCTTCACCTAAAGCTTTATATGAAGTAGCCGCTGTAACAGGCTGTGTTTTAAGGCTTCCGTAAAAAGGAAAATCACCTTCTAAACCGCGTATTCTCACTAATTTAGTGCCGTTATTCTTCGGAAAAGCAACCATAGAAACAAAGCTCACTTCCGAAGCATCGGGTTGTAAGGAATCTATAATTTCCTGAGCACGCTCTGAAGGAAGCTCGTTGATGTCTATACGAAAATCGGCACCCATCAACGATTTTGATTGCCGTTGAATATTATCGGTAAGATTCTGGCTGAATAACTGTATGGAAACCACTGCGGCTATCCCCAGTATAATGGAAGCCATAAAAAGCAGCAGTCGCGCCCTACTGGCTTTTGCATCGCGCCAAGCCATTTTAAAAAGCCAAGCGATGTTCATCTTCGATTTTAACTGATGCTTGTTCAAACTGTTAAGGTTGTTTCATTCGTTAAAATCTTTCCTCCTTTTAGCCTTAAAATTTGCTGTGTTCGTGCGGCTAAATCTAAATCGTGAGTAATAATAACTAAGGTTGTTCCAGCTTCTTTATTTAGGTTAAGAAGCAATTGAATTATTTTCTCACCGGTTTCCTCGTCTAGATTACCCGTAGGTTCATCTGCAAACAGAATAGATGGGGTGTTAGAAAAGGCTCTTGCCACTGCAACTCGCTGCTGCTCACCTCCAGATAGTTGTGATGGATAATGCTGAATGCGATCTCCCAAACCAACTTTTTCTAATAACTCTTTCGCTTTACTGGCGGCATTTTTAGCTCCTTGAAGCTCTAAAGGGACGCTTACATTTTCTAATGCCGTTAAAGTTGGTAACAATTGAAAATCTTGAAAAATAAAACCAACTTCTTTATTTCGAAGTTGCGCGCGTTCGTCTTCGTCAAGCGTGCTTAAATCGTGACCACATAATTCTACCGTGCCGTTGTTGGGAGTGTCTAAACCTGCACAAAGCCCTAGTAATGTGGTTTTTCCGCTTCCCGATGGGCCAACTATTGAGAATGTCTGCCCTTTTGAAACGCTAAAGGAAACTTTTTGAAGAACTGTTAATTGCTTAGAACCACTTTTATAAGTCTTTTCAAGCCCGTTAATCTTTAATATCTTTGTCATTTAATTTTTATAATAATCACCAGCAATATGCCGAAGTCCAAAATTACAGAAAGCCTTTTAAATACAACAGTTTACATCTATCGAAACCTCTTAAAGTTTTGTTATTTATTAGTTGCTTTTACAGTGATTTCCTGCGGAAATGATTCAAAATCAAAAACTATAGTCGAATCAGACGAAAATACCACTACCGAAACAACACCTTCTGAAAAGACTACTAGCAAAACCATACTTTTTTTTGGCGATAGTCTTACTGCTGGTTATGGCTTAGACGACACTAACGACGCTTTTCCGGGAATAATTCAGTCTAAAATAGATTCGTTAGGCTTACATTATGAAGTTGTAAACTCTGGTGTAAGCGGAGAAACTACCGCTGGTGGTAAAAGCAGAATCGATTGGGTATTAAATCAGGATATTGATATTTTCGTTTTAGAACTAGGCGCTAACGATGGTTTACGCGGTGTGGCTATAAGCGAGACTAGAGCTAATTTGCAAGCAATTATAGATGCCGTAAAAGCAAAAAGCCCTAGTACAAAGATTATTTTAGCAGGAATGGAATTACCGCCTAATTTAGGACAGGATTACACAACACAATTTAGAGCTATTTTTGCTGACCTAGCTTCAGAAAACAAGCTTGCCTTCATCCCCTTTCTCTTAAAGGATGTTGGTGGTGTTGCAGAGTTAAACCAGAATGATGGCATTCACCCTACTGCCGAAGGTCATAAAATTTTAGCCGAAACTGTTTGGGAAGTACTTTCTCCAGTTATTGCTGCCGAATCTTCTAAGTAAGCAAATAACTATCAAAGAAAGTTAACACCATTTGTTTCTTATATCGTCCAAACACAAATTACCTAGGCTGCCTATATGCGTATGTTGATTACTAAGAGGTGGTTTATATGATCCCGCTTGTACTTGCGCCCCTATTTGCTGATAGGCTTCTCTAAACGACACCCCAGTTACTACTAGATTATTTATACTATCTACAGTAAAGAGATATTGGTATTTTGGATCGTTAAGATCTATGCTAGCAACCTCAACTTGTTTGATAGCATAGTTAAAAATATAGAGTATGTCTTTTAGTTCTTCAAAAGCGAGTATCATATTTTCTTTAAGCAGCTGAAAGTCTCTATGGTAACCACTTGGTAGGTTGTTTGTAATTAAAGTCATTTCAGTTTGAAGGGCTTGAATTTTGTTACATTTCCCTCTAATAAGTTCGAATACATCGGGGTTTTTCTTGTGAGGCATAATACTACTTCCCGTTGTAAGCTCATCTGGAAAACCTATAAACCCAAAATTCTGACTCATATACAGGCAGATATCCATAGCAAATCTAGACAGCGTATTGCATAAGCCTCCCAAGGAAGCTGCAATAGTACGCTCGTTTTTACCTCTGCTTAATTGTGCTGCCACCACATTGTATTTTAGGGTAGCAAAGCCCATTTCGTTAGTGGTAATGGCTCTATCTATAGGGAATGAGCTACCGTAACCCGCAGCAGACCCCAAAGGGTTTTGATCTACCGTTTTTAAAGCGGCATTTAGCATATACACATCGTCTACCAACAGCTCTGCATAAGCAGCAAACCACAAGCCAAAAGAAGATGGCATAGCAACCTGTAAATGCGTGTAACCCGGTAGTAGCTTATCTTTATGGGTTTCAGCTAAATTTAAAAGGGTTTCAAAAAACGTTTTAGTGCTTTCCTTTAGCTGAAGTAAATTGTCTTTGTAATACAAATGTAAAGCCGTTAAAACTTGATCGTTTCTAGACCTAGCAGTATGTATTTTTTTACCTACCTCACCGTACTTTTTTGTCAATTCGAATTCTATTTTTGAGTGTACATCTTCAAATTGAGTTTCTATAACAAAGCTTCCTTCTTCAATTTGTAAACGCAAGGCTTCCAATCCCTCTTCTAGCTGAAGTAATTCAGCTTCAGTAATAATACCTATCGCCTTTAGCATTTTTGCATGTGCTAAAGAAGCTTGTATATCGTATTTTGCTATGTATAGGTCTATCTCTCTATCGTTTCCAACGGTAAACTGCTCTATCTTTTTATCTATTGTAAATCCTTTATCCCAAAGTTTCATAATTTTATTTTTAAAGTATTTTTTCTAATAATTGTATATAAATTTCGATGCCTTCTTTTATTTCGGCTAAATAAATGTATTCATCGGCTGTATGTGATCGTGTACTATCTCCTGGACCTAATTTTAAGGAAGGGCAGCTTAAACAGGCTTGGTCTGAAAGGGTTGGCGAACCATAGGTTTCTCTTCCTAACGCTATACCGGCTTCTACCAATGGGTGGTTTGCTGGTATAGAAGACGAGTTTAAACGCAAGCTTCTAGGCCTTATGCTTGCACAAGGAGCTTCCTTTTGCAAAATAGCTACAACCTCTTGGTTGGTGTAGCTATCGTTAACCCGTATATCTATCACCAAATCTACCTCTGCAGGAACAGCATTGTGTTGCTTACCCGCGTTAATTTGAGTGACCGTCATCTTTACAGGGCCTAAAACATCAGACTGTTTTTCAAATTGATAATCTTTAAACCACTGCAATACTTCTACGGTATTATAAATGGCATTATCATGATTAGGATGGGCAGCATGACTCGGGGTTCCCTTTACTTTTGCGTCACAGACAACCAGGCCTTTTTCTGCTATTGCCAACTGCATTAAAGTAGGTTCACCCACTATAGCGACGTCTATTTTAGGAATTAGCTTAAGCATACTATTTAACCCGTTAGGGCCACTGCTCTCTTCTTCGGTAGAAGCCACTATAACCAAGTTATAATTTAGGTTTTCCTTATCGTAAAAATGAATAAAAGTAGCCAGTAAAGACACTAAACAGCCGCCAGCATCATTACTCCCTAAACCGTATAGCTTGCCGTCTTCCTCTATGGCCTTGAATGGATCTTTAGTATACGCACTGTTAGGACTCACTGTATCGTGGTGAGAGTTTAACAATATAGTAGGCTTATCGTTTATAAAGTGCTTGTTTACAGCCCATACATTATTGTTGGTACGTGTGTATGGAATAGAAAAATAGTTAAACCAGTTTTCTATAAGTGCTGCCGTTTTTGTTTCTTCTGAAGATAATGAAGGGGTCTCAATTAAGTTTTTGAGTAAGGCTATAGCCTTTTCCGCTAATTCGTTTTGCTGTATCATTATTTTTGTATGCTTGTAAATGTTGAATTTGAATTAAATACCATTGCTGCTTTTCCTATACACACTTTACTAACTTGATGGTTAAGCGCATAAAAACAGTTGTTTAGCTTAGGAAGCATACCGTCTGTAATTACCCCCTCTTCTTTTAAGGTATTGTATTTTTTGGTGTCTATAAAAGGAATCACAGAACTATCGTCTGTTAAATCCTGAAGCAAGCCGTTTTTTTCGAAACAGTAAAAGAGTTCTACTTTATAGTTTTTTGCAAAAGCAATTGCTAGTTCGGAAGCAATAGTATCTGCATTTGTATTGAGTAACTGTCCTTTTGCATCATGAGTAATAGCGCAAAAAACGGGGGTTATATTATTGGTTAACAACAGTTTTAACAACTTTGTATCCACCTTTTCTATATCTCCTGCAAAACCGTAATCTACGTCTGAAACAGTTCTTTTGTGAGCTGTAATGGTATTGCCATCTGCTCCAGAAAACCCTAGGGCATTACAACCGTTTGCTTGCAATTGTGCCACTATCGTTTTATTAATTTTACCCGCATAGGTCATAGTAGCTATAGTTAGTGTTTCGGTATCTGTAATACGTCTGCCTTCTATCATTTTTACTTCAACCCCCATCTTATTTGCCAATGCAGTTGCCGATTTTCCACCTCCATGAACCAATACTTTTAATCCTTTCAGTTTGGAAAATTCTTTTGTGAATTTCGCTAATTCAGTAGGGTTATCGATGATGTTCCCTCCTATTTTTATAATTTTTAATGTTTCCATACTAAAGGTTTTCAAGTATTTTTTTAAGTACAATCTGTGCAGCATAGGTTCTGTTATTTGCCTGATTTATAACAATAGATTGATCACTATCTAAAACGGCATCTTCAACAACTAGGTTTCGCCTTACAGGCAAACAGTGCATAAACTTTGCGTTGCCGAGTTTCTGTTTAGTTAGCATCCACTGGCTGTCTGTATTTAGTATTTCTCCGTAGTTGATATAGCTACTCCAGTTTTTTGCATACACGAAATCGGCGTCTTTTAAGGCTTCCTCTTGATTGTAATTAATAGGAGTTTCCTTCGTTATTTCAGGGTTTAGTTCATAACCTTCGGGATGCGTTATGCTAAAATCTACCTCTAAATTACGCATCATCGCTACAAAGGAATTTGGCACTGCTTGTGGCAATGCCTTAGTGTGTGGTGCCCAACTTAAAACAACCTTGGGTCTTTTTTTAGTCTTTAATTCCTCAATGGTTATAGCATCTGCCAAAGCTTGTAAAGGATGAGCTGTAGCGCTTTCCATACTTATAATGGGTACTGTTGCATATTTTATAAAACTGTTGATGATGTATTCAGATTCGTCTTTAGCCTTATCTTTTAAGCTTGGGAAAGCCCTAATAGCAATAATATCTGCGTATTGCGAAATTACCTGCGCAGCTTCTTTTACATGCTCGGCTGTATTGAGGTTCATAATAGAGCCATCTTCATACTCTAAGTTCCAAGCGTCATTAACATTTAAAATACTAAGCTGCATCCCTAAGTTTTTTGCCGCTTTTTCTGTGCTTAATCGCGTTCTTAAACTCGAATTGAAAAACAACATAACTAGGGTTTTCTGTTTTCCTAAAGCCTCATACTGATATGGATTCTTTTTTAACTGAATAGCTTCATCAACTGTTTCGGCTATATTGTTAATATCTTCAATTTCTGTATATTTCTTCATGTTAATTCTTGTTTTAAAGCTTCAATAAAGACAGCTATATGTTCTTTTTGAATGGTTAAAGGCGGAAGTATTCGCAATAGATTTGGGTTTGTTGCGCTTCCAGTAAAAATATGATGCTTCTCAATAAGTGTTTTCCGCAATTCAGATATAGGAAAATCGAATTCTAATCCTATCATTAGCCCTCTTCCTTTTATTGCTTTTAATTGTGGGATCGTCTTGGCTTTATCAAAGAAGTATGCCGAAACATCTTTGGCATTATCCATTAAATTTTCTTCTTTTAGTACTTTTAAAACAGCTAAGGAAGCTGCGCAAGCAAGGTGATTACCACCAAATGTAGTGCCTAGCATTCCGTAAGACGCCTCAATACTTGCGTGTATTAAAACACCTCCTATAGGAAAACCATTCCCCATACCTTTTGCCATAGTTATTATATCTGGCTGAATACCGTGTTTTTGAAATGCAAAAAAGTCTCCAGTTCTACCAAAACCAGATTGCACCTCATCCACTATAAAGAAGGCGTTGTACAAGCTGCATAAATCTCTTACTTCTTTATAAAATTGGGTGGTGGCTTCGTCTAAACCTCCAACCCCTTGTATACACTCTAAAATTACAGCACATACATTATTGCTTTTCAGTTGTTTTTCTACAGTTTTAATATCACCAAGTTCAATAAACGCTACTTCTTGTTGTGCGTTAATAGGAGCTACTATTTTATTATTATCTGTAACAGCAACAGCCGCAGAAGTACGCCCGTGAAAGGAGTTTTTAAAGGCTATAACTTTCTTTTTTCCCGTTTTAAAGGATGCTATTTTTAAGGCGTTTTCATTTGCTTCGGCTCCAGAATTACACAAAAACAGATTGTAATCTTCACAATTTGAAAAACTAGTAAGTTTCTCTGCTAGTTCTACTTGCAAAGGATTATTAATAGAATTACTGTAAAAGCCCAACTTACTTACTTGCTCGCTAATATTTTGTACATATACTGGATGTGAATGCCCTATAGATATTACCGCATGCCCACCGTATAAGTCTAAGTATTTGGTGTTATTTTCATCATACACATAAACATCACTTGCCTTTACAGGAGTGATATTGAATAAAGGATAAACATTAAATAGTTTCATAGTAGTTGGGTTTTAAAAGAAGTTAGCTTTAAGTTGTAATCCTTCCGTTTCATTAAAGCCGAACATTAAATTCATATTCTGTATTGCTTGTCCTGAAGCTCCTTTTAAGAGGTTGTCTAGCACACTTGTAATTAGCAGTTTATCATTGTGTTTATGCAAATGCAACACACATTTATTGGTGTTTACCACTTGTTTTAAATGCACTTCATTTTCAGATATAAAAGTGAAGGCCGCATCTTTATAAAAATCGCTGTACAATTGTTTTGCAGCATCCAAGCTACCTTCATATTTTGTGTAAAGCGTGGCAAAAATTCCTCTAGAGAAATCTCCTCTATTTGGTATAAAATTTAGTGTTCCATTAAAGTTATTCTGAAGCTGTAAAAGGCTTTGATTTATTTCGTCTAAATGCTGATGAACAAAAGGTTTGTAATGAGAAAAATTATTAGCTCGCCACGCAAAATGAGTGGTTGCAGACAGGGATGTTCCAGCACCTGTGGCTCCTGTGACCGCATTAATATGAATATCCTCATTTAAAAGCCCTTTAGCTGCCAAAGGTAAGATTGCCAATTGCAAAGCAGTAGCAAAACAACCTGGATTGGCGATATACTTAGCCTGTTTAATTTTTTCTTTTTGCAGTTCTGGCAAGCCATAAACAAAGGTTTTACCCTTAAACACTTCATCTTTATGCAATCTAAAATCGTTGCTTAAATCTATTATGCTAGTCTTTGTTGAGAAGTGATTGTTCTCTATAAAAGCTTTAGAATTGCCATGACCTAGACATAAAAACAATACATCTACCTCTGGATTGATGGTATTGGTGAATGTAAGGTCTAAAGCGCCTACCAAATCCTGATGAACTGAAGTAATTTTATTCCCAGCATTGGATGAACTGTAGACAAAGTTTATATTCGTTTTTGGGTGGTTTACCAACAATCTTATGAGTTCACCCGCTGTATAGCCTGCTCCTCCTATTATTCCTATCTCTAACATAACTAATTGTTTAGATTTTGATAAATTTTGTTTTGGTTCCCCAGAATTTTAATAAATCCTTTGGCTTCTTCAGCTGTCCAGGCTGTGTTCATCTCGCCATAAGTGCCATACTCTGCCTGCATCAAATCGTGTTTTGAAACTATACCCTCTAAACTAAAGTGATACGGTTTTAAAGCTACGCTGACCTCGCCAGAGACCTTGTTTTGGCTATTTTGCAAAAACGCTTCTATATCTCTCATAACTGGGTCTAAGTATTGACCTTCATGCAGATGCATTCCGTAGAAACTCGCTAAATACTCCTTGTGTTGTAATTGCCATTTTGTAAGGGTATGCTTTTCTAATAAATGATGCGCTTTAATTGTAATTAATGCGGCGGCAGCTTCAAAGCCTACTCTGCCTTTTATACCAACTATGGTATCTCCCACATGTATGTCTCTACCAATGGCATAGGCAGAGGCTAAGTTGTTTAAGTTTTCAATATTTACTTCTGGAGTGTTTTCTATATCGTTTACAGCAACCAATTCTCCTTTTAAGAAAGTAAGTTTTACCTTTTCTTCAGCCGTATTTTGCAGTTGAGAAGGATAAGCTTCAGACGGTAAGGATTCGTTTGAAGTTAGCGTTTCCTTACCTCCTACACTAGTTCCCCAAAGTCCTTTGTTTACAGAGTACTTAGCTTTTTCCCAAGACATATCTACGCCATTGCGTTGTAGGTAATCAATTTCTTCTTGTCTAGATAATTTTTGATCTCTAATAGGTGTGATAATTTTAATGTGAGGGGCTAAAGTTTGAAAAATCATATCGAACCTCACTTGATCATTTCCGGCACCTGTACTGCCATGAGCTATGTATTGCGCATTTATACTTTTTGCGTATTCTATAATTTCTATAGCCTGTACAATTCTCTCGGCACTTACAGATAATGGGTAAGTATTGTTTTTTAATACATTACCAAATATTAAATACTTAACTACTTTCTGATAAAAGCTAGCAACGGCATCGATATTCTTATAGGTTGAGACACCCATTTTATATGCATTTGCCTCTATTAGCTTAATTTCTTCTTGTGTAAAACCTCCTGTGTTTACACTTACAGCATGAACCTCATAGCCCTGTTTAGAAAGACTTACTGCGCAATACGAGGTATCTAACCCACCACTATACGCTATTACTAATTTTTTTGAATCGCTCATAATTTTTATTTTTTTAAAAACAGAGTTTGCTTAATGCTCTTAAGCCTATTAAACACCTTCTCTTTTACCTTTTTTGTTTCTTTTGGTTTTTTTGAATTTGGATCGAATAGCATACCTGTACACAGGCACATACTTTGGTTAGTACGTTGTAAAACATCGTAGTTTCTGCAGGTTTGACAGCCATTCCAGAAAGATTGGTCTTCGGTTAGTTCTGAAAAAGTAACCGGGCTATACCCCAACTGACTATTAAGCTTCATAACAGCTAAACCAGTAGTTATACTAAACACTTTGGCATCTGGAAACTTGTTTCGGGAGTGTTCAAATATTTTCTGTTTTATCTGTTTTGCCAGCCCTTGGTTTCTAAAATCTGGATGAACAATTAAGCCTGAATTTGCTACAAACTTGCCGTGGCTCCAAGCTTCTATATAACAGAAACCGGCAAATTTATCACCTTCTAAAGCTATCACGGCATTGCCGTTTTGCATCTTGGTAGTAATGTACTCTGGGGTGCGTTTTGCAATACCTGTGCCTCTTACTTGAGCAGCTTGCTCAATAGTGTTGCAAATGATCTCCGCATAAATAGTATGCGAATTATCAGCAATAACAATTTTCATTGCATTGAGTTTTAGTTATTAAATTTAAATTGAAATGTCGTTTTGCGGATTGAAGAACTGGACGCACCGTAGTTCCCTAAAATAGTATGCCCTTACGGGCGGCGGCGGAAAATAAAAGAAATAGTCCTCTGGTTGCTATAATTAGCAACTAAAGTGAATCTATATATGGAAAGGAATTTAAACAATGAAAAAAAAATAAAAAATAATATACTCGTTTTTGTCTATAGAAGATTAACAAAAACAGCGGCGCCTGCGCTTAGATTGAGCGGGCGTAAGAGTATCTATTTTATATATTTTATAAATCACAGAGCAAATATATGTAATAAATATTTTAAAAAACAAGCCTTAATTTAAAAACTATAAACTAAAGTTTTAACGCAAGCCTTCTTGCCTATTGGTTATAAAAAAAGGCATACCCTTAAGTATGCCTTTTTTAAACGTTATAATGAATTTAATATTACAACAATTTAAGTAATCCTGTAAATTCTGAAAGGTTTAAACTAGAATTATTATCTGTATCCAACACATTAAAGTTGTCTGAAACTGAACCTATAGCTTCGTTTGAGCTAATAGCATTGTCGCTATTAGTATCTAATAAACTAAACAAACTAGTAACTTGTTGAACGGTTGAATTTGAACTTAAAGAACCCAATAAAGTAGCAGCTTGTACAGCGTCTGAGGTATTTAGGTTTTTTACGCTATTACAGCTAAATGTGCTTACAGCTATAACGATTAATAATGCAATCTTTTTCATAATGTTATTTTTAATAATTTGCGCAAAAATATATTAATTAAACGTGTTTTTAACATTTTTTGAAAAAATATATCTGCTTTTTGTGATTTTTGGGTTTTGAGCTATTATTGTTTTACTATACTAAAACAAAAGAGATACTATTAAACCTAGGCTTAAGATTAGTATAGCTTCATAATTTTATTAAATAGCTTTTACTGGACACCCAATGGCTTTAGTGAAATTAGGCTCCGGTTTTTTTCCGTTTTGTAAAGCGTTTATAGCGTCTTCTAAATAGTTAACCTTAACATCTTCTGAAGACTTTGCATTATCGTCTATAGTACCTATGTATTGCACTTTTCTTTCAGCATCTAATAAAAATACGTGAGGTGTTCTTACCGCTCCATACTTTGGAAATACATCGTGGTTTTCATCGGCTAAGTATACAAATGGAAAATTCTTTTCGTCTGCTCTTTTTTGCATCGCAGCAAAACTTTCTTTAGCGTTATCATCGCTTACATTAGGATTAATAGCTACTACAGAATACCCTTTAGAAGCATATTTATTGTGAAGGGCTATTAAACGATCTTCATACATTTTAGCAAACGGACATTCATTACAAGTAAACACTACTATATATCCCTTGGCATCTTTTATATCTGATAGGGAAAACGTATTTCCGTCTACATTTTTAAGGCTAAAATCGGTTGCTAACTCCCCTATTTTATAACCGCCAATTTCTTCTAATGTTTTGGTTTGTTCTGGATTGTGACCGCCTTTTGGTGGTCCTTTACGCTCACCAGCTGCAGGTGGACCTTTTCTGTCTTGAGCCTCAACAGGGTTCGTAATAAATAAAGCACTTAAAGTGATAAAAGTTGCTAAAATTAGTTTGTTTTTTTTCATTGGTATTTATATTAATTTAAAGTATTAATTTCATTCTCTAGATCTTCTAAACTTTCAAACATCCGTTCGTGGAAAGTGCGTTTTTTATTGTTGAATATAATAGTGAACGGTATGGCACCAGACCAGTTAGGGTCTATCTTGTTTATCCAACTATTGGCGTCTGGATCGTCTAAAAGAACCACCTCTGAGGTAATTCCTTTATTGGCTAAAAACGGCTTTAACTTTGTATCTATGTCTTCTGGAAAATCAAGACTAACTAAAGTGATTTTTACATTTGGATTTTTTTCTTGAAGCTCTTGAAATATCGGCAACTCTTTTACACAAGGAGCGCACCACATAGCCCAGAAATTTACAATCTGAATTTCTTCGGAATCTGTATATAGCAAAGGCTCTAAAGCGTCAAAATTTAAAACAGGAATCTCGTTATTATCTGCGGTTTTATAAGCTATATCTAAATTGCTTTCACTTGTAAAGCCAAAAAAGAAAAATGCTACTAAAAAGAACTTGTACATCAATTGAAATTTAACTGGGTATTGCCGTCTTAAGACTGCGTATTTAATAAAAGGTTTAACTGGATTAGCTTATTATTTCAAAAAAAAATAGAAAAACCAATTAGGCTTATCAAAACCAACTATAGATAGTATCTTTGCTTAAATAGTATTAAACAACACTTTCAATACCTTCTATGCCTTTTAAAAAACTACACGCCCATATACTAGAAAAGCTAACAGATATAGAAATAAGCACTCCTACTCCATTTCAAACTAAGAGTATTCCTGTTATAAAAAGTGGTGTTAATGCATATTGTTACGCTCCAAAAGACAGCGGAAAAACGACCACGATTATACTTACAACTTTGCAAAAATTAAAATGCAGAGCCATTGGTAACGCCCCAAGGGCAGTGATTCTTGTTGAAAACAAGGAAAAGGCAATGGAGTTATACGACGCTTTTTTATACTTTACTAAACACACATCTTTACGCGTGTATGTAGGTTATGAAGAGCTTCACAACGATGTGCAAAAATCTGAAATCGCTATGGGTGTAGACATCCTTATTTCCACCCCAAAATCTATGAATAAGTTATTTTTAACAAATGGGGTAAGCATTGCAGATTTTAAGATATTTAGCATAGACGATGCAGAGTTTTTAACGCAAAAATCTTCCTATGCAGCTATAATGTCTATTACTCAAAGTATACAAAAGTGCCAATATGTGCTTTATTCAGAAAAATTACACCCTACTTTAAAGCGCTTTGAGTCTTATTTTATGGAGTATTCAAAAAAAGTGACAATTTAATTTGTCTGAAACTATAAACCCTATTCGCTAGTTTTCATTTTATGATGATACCTAAATTACATTATATATCGCAAGGAGATTCTCCAAAGGAGCATTTAGAGAATATTCAAAAAGCCTGTACTTCTGGGATAGAATTAGTGCAATTTCATTTAAAAGATATTTCAGAAAAGAAATTTTTAAAGTTTGCTTCCGAAGCGAGAGAAATTACCGCACATTTTCAAACTAGACTAATAATTAAGGAGCATTATAAAATAGCTAAGGAGATTAAAGCAGACGGTGTACATTTTGAAAAAGCAGCCACCTTCCCTACGCTAGCGAGAAAGTCTTTGTATTCTTGGCAGATTATAGGTGGAACTGCTAATACTTTTAAAGACTGTGAAACATTACTAGACAAACAAGTAAACTACATAAGTTTAGGTCCCTTTCGGCATACTGAAACAAATAACACTATGCCTAAAGCGCTAGGACTAGCAGGCTATACAACCATTACAGATGTATTAAAAACCGGCACGCCTATAATTGGTTTTGGCGGCATTACAACAGAAGATGTATCAGCCATAATAAACACAGGTATTTCTGGCTTAGCGGTAGCTGATGCCATTAGCCGTGATTTTAATACCATAAAAACGTTTAATCAACTGCTAAAGGCATCTTCTACTGCAGAACAACGCTATACTTTTGAGTAAACTGTTTTAAGTGACCTTCGCTAGTTAGCAAAAAAAAGCCTCGACAACTGCCGAGACTTTTACAACATAAACACATTAAAAATGTAAACATATAAATCTAAATAAAACTGTGTTTAATTTTTAAACTACGCTAGATGGATTAATGCTTCGGAAGCAATTGTACTTAATAATAATATTAAAATAGGATTGCTAAAGCAGTAATTCACCCAAATTATTCCCTCACAAATATTGCGCGTTTTAAAAACCTATACAAAAGTGGTAATGATTGACGGAAAAAAACTATCTATTTCTAGAGATAAAAAAGAAGCTTTTTTCCAAATTATGATGAAATTAATGCGTTAATAGACATCATTATTGAAAACAGCATATCATTTTTTAAAAAAAAGAACCCACAACTTGCACCATAGTGCTATAAAAAGTGGCTCTAACTGTATTTATTTTTGACAACAATCTGTTAAAGATTTCTTAAAATAGCCTTTGTAAACGCTGTCTTATTAAAAAATCAAACGATAATTTAGTCTGAAAACAACCGCAAACAATCCTTAGATTGATGAGATGATGTTTTAAATTTTTAACAAAAACGGTAAAACATCATAGGTGTTTTTAACAATTTACACTTTAGTGAATTCTCATAAAAATTTAAAATTAGTCTGAATTTACCGCGAATAGTGGGTTTTCAATGTTTTTTTGTCAGCAAAACTTTGATATATTTGGATAATTAATTAATTAACCCCCCTAATAAAAATTATGAAGAACTATTTACCATTATTTTGCGCTTTTAGCTTTTTTATTGCAAACGCACAATCTCAAGATTTACCAGAACAAACAACAGATGCTGCTGGAAAAATTTATTTTAAATCGGCTCCTAAAGAAAAAAGTGTACTAGAACATGAAGGACAAAGACCCGATGCATTAGAATTAGATTGGAGCAACCCAGATTACAATGTATCAGAAAACCAAACAGTAGATTCTTGGAACCCAAGAATGAGTGTAAACTCAGACGGTACTGTTCATATTGTATATAATGACAATCACTCTAGTGGGCTACAAAAAATCATGTATCGCAAAAAAGATGTAAATGGCGATTGGTCTACTCCTATATTCGTAGATAAAGGAGGAGAAATAGGCGACAGAAACAACCACTTCCCATCTGTTTACAATTCTGAAAATGGAGATGTACACGTATCATACAATGTATGGGCTTTTGAAAATGTACGTAACTATATTGGTTATTCTTATTACAATGCTGCTACAGACACTTGGAACGATGGTGTTAAAGTATCAGACCTTGGTGGTACTGTAAACCACACTTCAGGTAGACACGAAGTTTTTACTACAACAGACGACTTACCTGTAATTGTTTGGGGTTGGGATAACAGAGAAAACCAAACTAATGAAGAAATTTACTTAAGCTATTTTGACGGGACCGATTGGTCTTCAGATATAGCAGTATCAGATCTTGGTGATAACCTTAGCGCTGGTAACCCACATGTTGCTTACTTAGGCGATGGAAAGACAATGATTCTTTTTACTCAAGACACAAGTGGCGATAGAGTTTTAGGATATAAAATATATGATGAAACTACTCATGACTTAACTGCTTTTAAAACCTTACCACTTACAAATGTAAACGGTCTTAACTACAGCATTACTTCTACAGACAGCAATGATGTTTACGTGCTAACAATGCATTCTGAAACTTCACCATTACGTGCTGCTTTTGCTGTCTATACATATGATAGCGCTGCAGATGAGTTTCAATTAAGCAATACAGTTAATGAAATTGATGCTGCTGGTGGTAACATTAAAAGAATTGATTTAGACTGTAAAGATGATGGCGATTGCGGTATTATTTACACCGATTTTAGCGCTGAACAAAATATGTTTATGTCTTTTAACGAAACGGAAGGATATAGCACTCCCTTAGAAATTAATAGCGAAAAACTATCTTTCATTCCTCCAAGTTGTGAGTTTGATGCAGCAGGAAACCTTCACGTAGTATGGAACGACAAACGTTTTGACGATGGAAATGGCTTTGACGAAAATGAAGTATTCTATGAAATGGGTGTAGACGACAGTCAGCTAGGAAACGTTACTTTTGAAGCATCTTCATTAGTAGTATACCCTAACCCATCTCAAGGTGTTTTCAATATTCAAACACAAGACAAATACACTTTAACAATTGTTGATTTATTAGGAAGAACTATTTCTACTCAAGAGATAGATGGACCTACAACAATTAATACAATTAATACAGCTGGTACTTATCTCTTACAATTTTCTGGAGAGAGCAATGTAGTTGTAAAAAAGATTGTTGTTAAATAAGCTTCAAGACAAATATTAATTGCAATAAAAGGCCGTCTAAAATTATTTTAGACGGTCTTTTTTTTGTGCAATCTATTTATATACTTACACTTGCCAATATTTCTAGAACTTCAAAATCTAAACTGAGCTTAGGCATATTAAATTATATTTTTAGTTGGCTTACAGTTATCGCACTTACCAAAGGAACTGTAGTATTTATTACCCCCTACTGGCTTTATCATTGTACATATTAAATATAATATTAACTTTGTAACTCGTTAATTTTTAATACTAATGGCAACAGTTTATTTTCTATATACTCAAAAAAATCCTTTAGGATTAGCGCTGTCATTATCTTACTTACACGACGATATTTTTTTAAAAAATTCAAAAGAGTTTATTAATTAATCCCTGTTACGACTCAAAACAGGGGCCCTCTTTATTATTCTCAAATTTTAACCTTATTCTCTTCCTAACACTAGTAGCACTCAAAACAGGAGCTCAATATACTGCGCACTATTTTGATTGATTGAGTCATTACTACATAGTATTAAGAAGGAAATTCAAAAAAAAATATTATGTCAGAAAATGTAATTTTAACAACCGGAATATACGATATGATTAAAGATCATATTCGAAGAAAAAAAGTAAGTAAACAAGAAGAAGAACTATTACTCTTAGAATTAAAAAATGCCAAACAAGTGCTTAAGCGAGATTTACCAGATGGTATTGTTACTGTAAACAGACGTGTGAAAATTAAAGACCATACAGAAAACAAAGAAAAAGAATATATGTTTGTAGCAACCACTAAAACAAACAATAAAAAAGGAAAGTTTTCTATTTTAAGCGATGTTGCCGTTGCCACAATTGGTAGGCAGGTAGGCGATGTAATAAATTGGCCTTTTAAGGATGGGGAAAGAAAACTAGAAATCTTAACGGTTGAAAACATCTAACTCTCAATAATAAGAAAAAGAGTCTTTGTTTTAATAACACAAAGGCTCTTTTTTATTTTTTAAGTACATATAACACACTCTTACACCAGCTTATTACCTAAAATAGGTGTAAACTAATACAAAAAACACCCAACGAGACATTGCTTTTGTTTAAATATTAAAGCCACTTTTTTCTTTTAAAATACCAAATCATTCCAACGAAAACTACAATCATGGCAGCCCATAAATAGTAGTACCCATACTTTAAATGAAGCTCGGGCATATTCTCAAAATTCATTCCGTATATCCCTGCCATAAAGGTAAGGGGTATAAAAATAGAAGCCATAATAGTAAGTACCTTCATCACTTCATTCATTTTGTTGCTTATGGTCGTCATATACATATCCATAAGGCCCCAAATCATCTCTCTATAAATCTCCGCACTTTCATTTACCTGAATTATATGGTCGTATAAATCGCGAATGTATTTATTAGTACGTTCCTCTATTAGCGGTGACTCAATTTTTTCTAATCTATTTACAACCTCTCGCAAAGGCATAATAGAACGACGTATTTTTAAAATTTCTTTCTTTATTTCTTGAATATCCTCTGCTATAGTATCGTCTGTTTTATCATCAAACAACTTGTCTTCTAAAATCTCTACTTTATTACTTAAAAAATCTATTACACTAAAATAGTTATCTACTATAGCGTCTAGGATGGCAAACATAAGATAATCAGAGCCAGCGCCACGTATTCTACCTTTCCCGTGTTCTAAACGCTCCCGTAAATCATCAAACACATCGCCTTCTGCTTCTTGAAATGTCAAAACATAATCTTTCCCCATAATTAAACTAACGTGCTCTATTGTTAGCTCTTCTTTATCGTCATAATGCAACATTTTAAAAACAATAAACAAATAGTCTTCGTATTCATCAATTTTTGGCCGCTGATTAGTGCTAACAATATCTTCCTGAATAAGCGGGTGAAGCCCAAAGTGATTCCCCAGAGTAATTATATCTTCCGTGTTGCTTAAACCATTAACGTTAATCCAAGTAATATGGGCAGAATCTTCATACTTAAAAGCTTCTTCAATATTGTTTGTTTCAAAACGATCAAAATGTTCCTTAGAATAGTCTGTAATATCTAGCTCAGTCTTGGTAGTTACCTTTCTTCCTGTATAGGCTACAGTTCCCGGAGAAAGGTTTTTTGCCCTCTGGGGTTGCAATTTTGTGGGTTGTGCTTTTTTTCTTTTTCTAGCAGCCATATAAGTGGATTAGTCTTTAAAGGTAGGAAAAAGTAAAAAGATTATGTCATTTTATGACGCTGCTGCAGTATTTTCTCTACATCATTCAACTTAAACCCTTTTGCCTGAAGTAAAATTAAATAATGAAAAAACAAATCTGCACTTTCATTTAAAAAAAGATTATCATTGTCATCTTTTGCTTCAATAACCACCTCTACAGCCTCCTCACCCACTTTTTGAGCAATTTTATTTATTCCTTTTCTGAAAAGAGACGAGACATAAGACTCTTCATTTAAAGTAGCTACCTTCCTGTTTTCTATTACGTCTTCTAATTCTGAAAAAAATCCGAAACTCACTTTGTTTTCTTCTTTCCAACAGCTATCTGTTCCCTTATGACAAACTGGACCAGACGGATTTACCTTTATTAGTAACGCATCATTATCACAATCTATAGCAATAGAGCTCAACTCTAAATAATTTCCGCTTTCCTCTCCTTTTGTCCAAAGTCGTTGCTTACTACGGCTATAAAAAGTTACCTTCTTTAGTGCTTTCGTTTTTACAAGAGCCTCTTTATTCATATACCCCAGCATTAACACTACATTTGTCTGTGAGTCCTGAATAATTGCGGGTACAAGACCATCTGTATATTTTTTAAAATCTATTTTCATTATTTTACAATCTAACAGGAATACCCTGAGTTTTTAATTCATTTTTTAATTTAATAATTTCTATTTCTTTAAAGTGAAACACACTAGCAGCTAGGGCTGCATCGGCTTTGCCTTGTATAAAAGCATCTGCAAAATGCTGTGTTGTTCCCGCTCCACCCGATGCGATAATTGGAATATTTACCAGTTCTGAAAGTCTAGCCAAAGCCTCATTTGCAAAACCATCTTTTGTTCCGTCATTATCCATAGAGGTAAACAAAATTTCTCCAGCCCCGCGTTGTGCTAGTTCCTTTGCCCAATCGTATAGATCTATTTGAGTAGCTTGCTTTCCTCCTACCAAATGCACTTTCCATTTAGTGTCTATTAATTTTGCATCTATAGCGGCAACAACACATTGTGACCCAAACTTTGAAGCGAGTTCATTAATTAGTTTAGGTCTTTTTACCGCAGATGAATTTACCGAAACCTTATCGGCTCCATTGCGCAACAAGATTTCTACATCTTCAATAGAAGATATACCACCGCCAACAGTAAATGGAATGTTGATAGCCTCAGCTATCTTTAAGACCATTGAAGCCAGTGTTTTTCTGCGTTCTTCAGTTGCAGATATATCTAAAAACACCAACTCATCGGCTCCATTTTCTGAATAGTATTTTGCAAGCTCCACGGGATCGCCAGCATCGCGTAAGTCAAGAAAATTAACCCCTTTTACGGTACGCCCATTTTTAATATCTAAACACGGTATTATTCGTTTTGTCAACATACTTAAGTGGTTTACTTATTGTTTAAAATAAATCCTTCTAACTGTTTTAAGGAAATGCGGTTTTCATAAATAGCCTTACCTATAATTGTAGCTTCACAACCTATATCTGCAAGCATAGAAAGCTCTTCTATACCCGAAATTCCTCCAGAAGCTATAAGACTTATACTTTGCTTAGCCTGCGTTGCTTCCGTATTTACACTTGCTTTTATAATGTTTTCGTATAAATCAAAAGAAGGTCCTTCTAGCATACCATCTTTACTTATGTCTGTACAGATTACATATTTTATTCCCTCTGCTCTATATTTCTGAATAAAAGGAAGCAATGCCTGGTTAGAATCTTCCGTCCAACCACTTATTGCTACTTTTTCATCTTTCGCATCTGCACCCAAGATAATTTTTTCACTTCCGAAGCGCGCTAACCATCTTTTAAAAACCTCTGGATTTTTTACGGCTATACTTCCACCTGTAATCTGGTTAGCACCACTGTTAAAGGCTATTTGCAAATCGTCGTCGGTTTTTAAACCACCGCCAAAATCAATCTTTAAAGTTGTCTTTGAAGCAATTTTCTCTAATATTTTATGGTTTACTATGTGTTTACTCTTGGCGCCATCGAGGTCTACTAAATGTAAATACTGAATTCCGTGAGCTTCAAACTGTTTGGCCACCTCAAGTGGATTTTCATTGTATATAATCTTCGTGCTGTAATCGCCTTTTGAAAGACGTACACATTTTCCGTTTATTATATCTATTGCTGGTATTATTCGCATCTTATAGTTGTAAAAAGTTTTTTAATATTTGTGAGCCGCCACGGCTACTTTTTTCTGGATGAAATTGCAGTCCGTAAAAATTGTCTTTCTTAAGCGCCGAAGTGTAATCAATACCGTAATGAGTAGTTGCAATAGTAGCACTGCAAAGAGGTGCGTAGTAACTATGCACCAAATACATAAACTCATTTTCTGCTGTATTCTTAAATAAATCCGATTTCAAATTTGAAATTTGATTCCATCCTATCTGGGGTACTTTTACTGAGTTTGAAAACTTTACAACAGCAACATCAAAGACGCCCAATCCTTTGGTGTTTCCTTCTTCAGAAGATTTACAAAGCAATTGCATACCCAAACAAATACCGAGTACTGGCTGTTTTAACTGAGGTATAACCACATCTAAACCAGCTGTTTCTAGCTTTTTCATCGCGCTACTAGCCTCACCTACTCCAGGAAAAATCACCTTATCGGCATTGCGTATTTCGTTTATCGAACTAGTTAAACTAGCTTCAAAACCCAATCTCTGCACAGCAAACTTGATGCTTTGAATGTTGCCAGCTCCATAATCTATGATTGCTATTTTCATTTATAACATTCCTTTTGTAGATGGTAAAATCATTTTTTCCGAATCGCGTTTTACAGCCATCTTAATTGCTTTGGCAAAGGCTTTAAATATCGCTTCTATCTTGTGGTGTTCATTTACACCTTCAGCTTTAATATTTAAATTTGCCTTAGCGCCATCTGTAAAGCTTTTAAAAAAGTGAACAAACATTTCTGTAGGCATTTTTCCTATCATTTCGCGTTTAAAATCTGCATCCCACACCAACCAATTTCTGCCGCCAAAATCTATTGCCACTTGTGCTAAGCAATCGTCCATAGGCAGACAGAAACCGTAACGCTCCATACCTAGCTTGCTCCCCAATGCCTTGTTAAAAACCTCGCCTAAAGCAATTGCAGTATCTTCTATAGTATGGTGCTCGTCTACCTCCAGATCGCCTTTAACAGCTATTTGCAAGTCCATTTGTCCGTGACGCGCTAATTGATCTAGCATATGGTCAAAAAAAGCAATCCCAGTGTTTATATCAGATTTTCCACCGCCGTCTAGATTCAGTTTTATTGAAATATCTGTTTCGTTTGTTTTTCGGCAAATTGAAGCTGTGCGTTGTTCTAGTTTTAAAAACTCGTAAATACGCTTCCAATCATCGGTTTCTAAAGCAATGTACGCTTGTAATTCCTCCGCTATATCAGCTATTTCTTCAGCCCCTAAATTTGTGCCTTCATTAATATAAACAGCCTTACTGCCAAGGTTTTTTGCCAAGGCAACATCTGTTAACCTATCGCCTATTACAAAAGAGTTTTCAAGGTCGTAATCTTCTGAAAAGTATTGCTTTAACAAGCCAACTCCTGGTTTTCGCGTAGCTGCATTTTCTGATGGAAAAGTTCTGTCTATGAGCACATTATTAAAAACTACACCTTCATTTTTAAATGAATTCATTATAAAATTATGAACTGGCCAAAAGGTCTCCTCAGGAAAAACATCGGTTCCAAGCCCATCTTGATTTGTTATTAACACCAACTCAAAATCGAGCTCTTTTGCTATTTTCCCTAGATAAGTGAAAACCCTAGGAAAAAAAATCATTTTTTCGAAAGCGTCAATCTGCTCATCTGCTGTTTCCTTTATAATAGTGCCGTCACGGTCTATAAACAATACGCGTTTCTTCATTTTTGAATCTGTTTTAGTGTGTTAATTAATTTATTGTTTTCGGTTGATGTGCCTATTGTTAAACGTAAACTGTTACTACAAAGCGGCAGAGAACTTCTGTTGCGCACTACTATTCCGGCTTTTAATAATTGTTGATATCGCTTTTCGGCATTATCTACTTTTACAAGTATAAAATTGGCGTCTGAAGGATATATATTTTCAACAAAATTTACTTCAACTAAAGCTTTAAGTAAAAGCTTTTTTTCTTCATTCAATGAGGTTGTGTCACTTTCAATCTTATTTGAATTTTGAAGTGTTTTAACAGCCTGTTTCTGTGTGAGTTCATTGATGTTGTATGGAGGTTTTATCTTGTTTAAAACCGCAATAATTGCTTCTGAAGCATAACAAACCCCCAAGCGAATTCCCGCCAAACCATAAGCTTTTGAAAGAGTTTGTGTAACTATTAAATTAGGATAATTTTTCAGCTTAGTTATCCAGCTTTCTTCACTCGAAAAATCTATATACGCTTCATCTATTACAAGTATTCCATTGAAGCTATTAAGTAGTTTTATAATCTTTTCAGAAGCAATTGTATTCCCTGTAGGGTTGTTTGGTGAACATATAAAAACGAGCTTAGTATTAACATCTGTCCTTTTTAGTATCTCATCTGGTTGAGGCTGAAAATCTTGGTCTAATAAAACTTCTCTGTTTTCAATATTATTGAGTGCCGCCAGTACACTATACATACCATAGGTAGGTGGTAAAGTGATAATATTGTCTTTTGCAGGTTCACAAAAGGCCCTAAAAATAAGGTCTAACACTTCATCACTACCGTTACCAAACAGGATTTGATTAGCCTCAAGGTTCTTTATTTCTGAAACAATTTTCTTAAGTTGTTGTTGCTGCGGGTCTGGATAACGGTTTAAGCCCGAGTTAAATGGATTTTCATTAGCATCTAAAAATATCATTTGCTTATCAAAATCCTTAAACTCATCGCGTGCAGAGCTATAGGCTTTCATTTTAACCACATTGGGCCTTATAAGCGGTTTTATATCAAAATTTTTAATCATATATCGCAATGTTAAAACTAGGCTGTGCTAGTGTGGTTATTATTTTAAACTGTTTAATCTTAAACTCACAGCGTTTTTATGCGCAAATAAGCCTTCTGCTTCTGCCATAAGCTCTATAGTTTTTCCAATGTTTTGAATTCCACTTTCAGAGATTTTTTGAAAACTTATACTCTTTAAAAAACTGTCTAGGTTTACTCCGCTATACTGCTTTGCATATCCATTTGTTGGCAGCGTATGGTTAGTACCAGAAGCGTAATCGCCAGCGCTTTCTGGCGTGTAATTACCTATAAAAACCGATCCAGTATGCTGAATGTTTTCTATAAAAAAGTCTTCCTCTTTAGAGATTACAATAAAATGCTCTGGGCCGTATTCATTTATTATTTTGATTGCCTGCTCATTGCTTTCCACCAAAATAAGCTTGGAGTTGTTTATAGCCTTTTCGGCTATAGATTTTCTAGGTAGCAAGGCTAATTGTTTTTCTACCTCCTTTTCAACAGCCAAAAGCAAAGCTGAAGAAGTAGTTACAAGCAACACTTGACTGTCTTCACCGTGTTCTGCTTGCGATAGTAAGTCTGAAGCCACAAAGGAAGGCACGGCAGTGTCATCGCCAAAAACCAATAACTCTGATGGTCCCGCAGGCATATCTATTGCCACTCCATATTTAGTAGCTAGTTGTTTTGCGATGGTTACGTATTGATTACCAGGACCAAATATTTTGTGAACAGCGGCTAGTGTTTCTGTGCCAAAGGTCATTGCTCCAATTGCCTGTATCCCTCCTATTTTAAAGATTTTACTTACACCACAAATATTTGCTGCGTAGAGAATTGCCGGGTTTATTTCACCTTTTTTATCTGGAGGACTACAGAGTATAATTTCTTTGCAACCAGCTATCGTTGCCGGAATTGCCAACATTAACACAGTAGAAAACAAAGGCGCACTGCCTCCGGGAATATAAAGACCTACTTTTTCTATTGGTCTTTTTTCTTGCCAACAAACAACACCTTCTGATGTTTCTACCTTTACAGATTTTGTTTTTTGAGCTTTGTGAAATTTTTCAATATTTAACTTCGCAGTTTGTATGGCATTTTTTAACTCTTCAGGCACCTTAGTGGCTGCCGAAGCAATTTCTTCTTCAGTAACCAAAAAGTTATCTTGTTTAATCCCGTCAAATAGATAAGTGTATTTTGTAATTGCTCGGTCTCCTTTTGCTTTAATTTCAGAGAATATTTCGTTTACAGCCGCTTCTACGTCTACTATAGTTTGCGTAGGTCGTTTAATAAGCTCACTCCAATCTTCAGGTTTTGGGTTGTATATTTTATTCATTATAAAAAACTTTAATTGTTTTGTTTTAAGATTTGGTTGTTTTACAGAAGCTATTGCTTTATAGAATCATTTTTTCAATAGGACACACTAAAATCCCTTCGGCACCTGCTTCTTTTAATTCTTCAATTACTTCCCAAAACACATCTCTATTTACTACAGAGTGTATACTACTCCAGCCGTCTTCAACCAAAGGCAAAACGGTTGGACTCTTCATTCCTGGAAGAATTCTTATTATTTCATCTATCTTGTTGTTTGGTGCATTTAGAAGCACATAACGAGAGTCGCGTCCCTGAAGCACAGACTGGATTCTAAAGAGTAACCTGTCGAGTATTTTATTAGTTTCAGAAGAAATCTTGGGAGACACAGCAAGCACAGCTTCACTTTTTAAGATGACTTCTACTTCTTTTAAATTATTTTTAAAAAGCGTGCTTCCGCTGCTTACAATATCACAAATAGCATCTGCAAGACCTATATTGGGTGCTATCTCTACACTGCCATTAATAATGTGAAGCTCTGCCTCTATTCCATTTTGCTTTAAAAAACTTAAGGTCGTTTCTGGATAGCTAGTAGCAATACGCTTACCGTTTAAATCATTGATAGTCTCGTACTCAAAAAACTTTGAAACCGCTAATGAAAGCCTGCATTTAGAAAAGCCTAATTTGCCTGCGATACCAATTCCCTCTCCTTTTTCAATTAAAATATTTTCGCCTATAATAGCACAGTCTACTACGCCATCTTTTAAATATTGGGGGATGTCACCGTTTCGTAAATAGTAGATTTCCAAAGGAAAATTAGTAGCTGGGGCTTTTAATTGGTCGTGGCCATTGTCTATATATATCCCACAGTCTTTTAATAAGCCAAGGGAATCATCGTGAAGACGTCCAGATTTTTGTACAGCAATTTTTATTTTTTTCATAGAAATGTTTTTTAAAATTAAGGCATAAAAAAACCCGTTTGATTGCTCAAACGGGTTTAGGAATATTGTAAAGTTTACACAATAGACATATCACCTCGCGAGCGCGTGGAAGATGATATGATGATGTAAAACGGTTTTGTTCATAATAACAGGGGTCAAATGTAGATAAAATGTTTGTTTAAAAAAATGTGAATATAAAATTTAACGATTTATTAATTTATTAAACTATTTATTTACTTTAACCGATGCTAATCTAAACCACTGTAAAACCAATACTTCTTATGCATTTAGCCACATTAGACTGGGTACTTATAATTTCTTTCTTTATTATTTTTATTGCAATAGGCTTAATTGTAGCAAAAAAATCTGGTAAAGATTCAAAATCTTTTTTCCTTTCAGATAGAAATATGCCATGGTGGTTGCTTGGTGTTAGTATGGTTGCGACAACTTTTGCTGCAGACACCCCAAATTTTGTGGCTGGAGTAATACGCGAAGACGGAGTTTTTGGAAACTGGATTTGGTGGAGCTTTTTATTAACGGGTATGCTAACCGTATTTTTTTATGCTAAACTATGGCGTAAAAGTGGGATTACTACAGATTTAGAGTTTTATGAGCTTCGCTATAGCGGTAAGAGCGCTGCTTTTTTACGAGGGTTTCGGGCTATTTATCTAGGCGTTTTCTTTAATATAGTAATTATGGCAAACGTTTGCTTGGCTGCAATTAAAATAGGCCATGTAATGTTTGGTTTGTCATCGTATGAAGTTTTGTTAATCGCTTCGCCTGTAGTGGTAATCTATTCGGCTTTTGGAGGCTTAAAAGGTGTTTTGTTAACAGATTTTGTTCAGTTTATCATTGCGATGGTAGGTAGTATTTGGGCAACAATCTACATAGTAAATATGCCCGAAATTGGCGGTATAGAAAAGCTGCTCTCCACGCCTGCTGTTGCCGCTAAAACAGCTATGCTTCCAGATTTTTCGAAACCCGAATTATTAATACCTTTATTAATTATTCCGCTAGCGGTGCAATGGTGGAGCGTATGGTATCCCGGTGCAGAACCTGGCGGTGGTGGCTATATAGCCCAACGAATGCTAGCCGCAAAAGATGAAAAACACGCTACTTGGGCTACCTTATTTTTTAATTTTGCGCATTATGCCCTTCGCCCTTGGCCTTGGATAATAATAGGCTTAGCTTCAATAGTTATGTATCCGAATATTGAAAGCTTACAAGCAGCCTTCCCAAATTTAGACCCTTCCTTTGTGAAAAACGATTTATCCTATCCCGCAATGCTTACTTTCTTACCTGCTGGATTATTAGGCATCGTGATAACCTCCTTAATTGCAGCTTTTATGAGCACTATCTCTACTCACTTAAACTGGGGAAGCTCGTATGTAGTAAACGACTTTTATGTACGCTTTCTGCGTAAAGATGCAACTGGTAAAGAACAAGTAGCCGTTGGTAGAATTTCGACCGTTGTAATGATGATATTTGCAGGTTTGTTAGCCTTAGTACTAGAAGAAGCACGTGACGGTTTTAATCTACTGCTATCTATAGGCGCTGGAACAGGCTTGCTCTTTATTTTGCGATGGTTCTGGAGTAGAATAAATCCTTATAGCGAAATAGCCGCTATGGTAATTTCATTTGTAATAGCAGCTTTCTTTTTTATCAATGGCAAAATGGATAACCCTTTAGTTGAAATAGCGGGTTATTGGCAGCTTGTTATAGGTGTAGTGATAACAACTATTGGGTGGGTGCTTGTTACGCTTTTAACTAAACCATCTGATGCAGATACACTTAATAGTTTTAATTCTTTAATTTTTGGTGAAGAATCAAAATTTAAGGGGTTTGGAATGAAAATCCTTGGGTTCTTCGCAGGTGTTGTGGGTGTTTATTGCTCCTTATTTGCCATAGGAAACTTTATATACAACAACAATACACTAGCTATCTGCCTTACTGTTGTAGCCGCGGTCTGTGGTATGGTGATTATCAAATCTTTTCAGAAAACCAATTTATAACATAGGTGCTGTTTTCTTCATAGTATAGGTAGGTAAATAAAATTCAAAAACACTACCTTCATTGGGAATACTGGTAATGGTAATATTGGTGCCGTGAAGCTCCATAATCTTCTTTACGATTGCTAAGCCTAGCCCTATACCCTTCTTTTTATGTGAAGTTTCATTTTGTCTAAAACGCTCAAAAATATATTTCTGGTCCTCTTTAGCAACCCCCGGTCCTGAATCTTTTATTTTTACACTTACATTTTTAGAATCGTGCGCTACTATCATTTCAATAAAACCATTTTCTGGTGTGAACTTAATAGCATTGTCCATTAAATTTTGAACTGCTCTTTCTACCAATCCTATATCTGCAAAAACTAAAGGCGTATCGCCAACAACCGTTACTTTAAGCGCTATATTTTTATCCTTTGCAAGGCCTTGATAGTTTGTATTTATATCGTAAATAAGATCTGTTATAGGAAATGGTTCTTTCTGTGGCTTGGTTTGTTTAGCTTCTAACCTTGAATATTCAAACAATTGCGAAACCAATTTTGTTAACTGTTTTATATTCTTTTCTATAATGCTTAAGTATTGTACCTGCTCGTCTTCACTTAAATTATTCTTTTTAATTTGAAGGGTTTCTATATATCCTTGCATGATAGCCAAAGGTGTTCTTAGATCATGCGAAACATTAGCGATAAGCTCACGTCTTAGAACATCTACAGATTTTATTTCTTCCATATTTTCAGAAATAGTATCTGCCATTTCATTAAAGGTTACAGCAAGAGTAGCAAGGTCTGATTTTTCGGCATTAGGAATTCTACTAGCTATATCGCCATCCCGAAAACGGTTAACGTGATAGATAACTGTTCTTAGGTTTTTAGTTAAAAACCAAACACTTAACACACCTATAAGTAAGGCAAAAAGCATCGTTAATAAGGATGCTCCAGCACCCAATTTTAAAAAATAACTAGAGACTAATGAATTGTAGACATTCTGGTAGGCTTCACCAGCCAAAACTATATATATAAAACCTTGGTGACCATCTTTTTCAAAATGAGCTGCCGAAAATATTTTTTTCTCACCAGGGTTTCTAGGGTCATCTCCTAAAATATGAATTTTATCATCACTCGCTATAAATTTCTCAACGGGCTTTAAATCAACGGTCTTAACAGGCTCATTGGGGTTGGAATGGTCCAAAACCACCGAATAAAGTATTTCTCCTTCTTGGTTTAGCAAATAAACTTCAATCCCTCTATTTACAGCCATCATATCGTGCATAATATCGCCAAATAACGGACTGTTTACACTGCCATCTTCTAAAAAAGGAGAACTGTCTTTAAATTTTTCATCTATTAAATGCTCGGCTACATTAGCGTTTAGCTTTTGGGTAGTTTCTTCTTGAAATTTACTGCTGAAATAAATGGAAAGCAACACATAGGTTACCCCCATAAGTATAATTATCAAAAAGAAACTAATGCTCAATTTGGTAATTAGCTTGTTTGAAATAGTCTTGTTAATCATTATAAACGCTGTATGTCTTCATTAAACTTATAACCTACTCCCCAAGTGGTTGTAATGTATATTGGCTTTACCATTTCGGGTTCTATTTTTGCTCTAAGCCTGTTAATATGCGAGTTTACGGTATGCTCATAGCCTTCAAAATCATACCCCCAAATAAGGCTTAACAACTGAGATCTACTAAAGCTTTTTCCTGGATTAGCTGCCATTAATGCTAGTAATTCAAATTCTTTTGGTGAGAGTTCTACTCTTTTATTTTCTTGAGTTACTTTTCTTTTTTCTAGGTTTATAGTAAGACCACTAAACCTAAGTTCGGTTTCTTTTTCACTTTTTACAGTCTTACTATCCATCTCGGCCCTTCTAAAAACAGCTTTTACTCGCGCAATAAATTCACGAACACTAAAAGGCTTGGAAATATAATCGTCGGCACCAATTTCTAATCCTAAAACCCTGTCTATCTCCTCTGTCTTGGCAGTAAGCATAATAATAGGAGTACTTTGTTTAGCTCGTATTTGTCTACAAACTTCAAAACCATCCATTATAGGCATAGAAATATCTAAAACTACAAGATCTGGTTTTTCTGCTAAAGCTATGTCAAGTCCTTCCTTACCGTTATGTGCTTTTAGTACTTCACAATCTATATCGCGCAGATGAATTGCAATTAAATTGATGAGTTCCTTGTCGTCTTCTATTATCAATACTTTTTTCATCTCTTGTAAATACCTTAATAAGTACTAGTAGTCGTTTTTTATTAATAGGTTTTACGAAATGAATGAATTAATATCACAAAACTATCACGAATACAATTTTATTTAGGTTTTAAAGGCTGCTAATTATTAATCATCGCACAGCAATTAATAGGTTTATTATAAAGAATTTAAGCTGTCAATAAAAGTATCACAGTATTGTTATTTTTTCGTGAGACTCCTGCAATACACTATTTGTCTATTTGTAGTATCAAAAAAAAATCTTACTAACAAATAAAACAGTAAACTATGACTTATTTTAAAAAAACAACCCTTGCTCTAATGGCGTGTTCATCGCTATTTATAATGAGCTGCAGCAGCGATGATGACAACACCCCACAAAACGGAAACCTGAGTTTAAATATTTCAAACTTAGAAGATTTAGGATCGAGTTTTAGATACGAAGGCTGGCTATTAGTAAACGGATCGCCAGTATCTACAGGAACATTTTCTGTAAATGCTTCAGGCGAACTTTCTGAGACTTCATTTTCTGTACCAACAACTACATTAAATACTGCTACAAAATTTATCTTAACCATAGAGCCTAATCCAGATAGCGACCCTACTCCTTCTGCTCAAAAATTAATTGCAGGCGATTTCAATGGCAATACCGCTGCTGTATCTACTTCTGTAGCTCCGGCTATAGGTGATTTTAGCGCTTCCGCTGGTTCATTTTTCTTACGCACACCTACAGATGAGCCTGTAGGAGACCCTAATAACGGTAATGATGAAAGCGGCGTATGGTTTGGAATTCCTGGTGCACCACCAACACCTAGTCTTATTTTACCTGAATTACCTGAAGGATGGGTTTATGAAGGATGGGTAGTTGGAGATTCAGGACCTTTATCTACAGGACAGTTTACAGATTTTGATATGAGCGACTTTAATACAGGTGCAAGCACAAGTTTTGGAGGAACCGAGCAATTAGGACCACCTATTCCTGGTGAAGATTTCTTTAACAACGCTCCTGCAGGCGAAACATTTCCTTTAGATTTACGAGGAAGAACAATAGTAATAAGTGTTGAGCCATCTCCAGATAATAGCCCAGCGCCATTTTTACTTAAACCTTTAGTAGCTACTGCTGGAAACGACACCGCACCAACCACTTACGATTTAAACCAAAACCTCACTTCCTTTCCTACGGGAACGGCAACAAGATAAGAATACTGTTTATTTCTTTGTATTGGTTGAAAAAAAGGCTCTGAGAAATTTCTCAGAGCCTTTTGCTATTTAGTAAATTTTAAAAAAGTTAGTTGTTACCTAAAATTAGTGGCAAACCACTATCGCCAGAACCTACAACTACAACTTTAGCATTTGGAGATTTTGCGAGTTCTAAAGTAGCATCAATTCCTTTATCTTGAAGAATTTTATCTGTAAGAGAAGCACTTAAAATCTTGTTTGCATCTGCCTTACCTTGTGCTTCAATACGCACCTTTTGAGCTTCTTTATCGGCAGTAACCAGTCTAAATTCATATTCTAAAGATTCTTGTTCTTGCTTTAATTTACGCTCAATTGCATCTTTTATTGTTGCAGGCAAGGTTACATCGCGAACCAGAATTTGGTTTAACTGTATATATTGCTCATCTAAAATTTTCTTTGTTTCCTCAAAAATTTCTTCTTGAATGGCATCACGCTTTGTAGAATACAACTGTTCTGGAGTGTAACGCCCAACAACACTTCTTGCCGCACTTCGTATGGCTGGTTGGATAACACGTTGTAGATAATCTTCTCCTTTTTCCTGGTGAAGCTTCGCTATATCTGAAGGAACAGGCTGATACCAGGCAGATGCATCTAGTTTAATTTCAAGACCATTAGATGATAACACTTGCATTTTTTCACTTAATTCCTGTTGGCGTACTTCATAAACAAATACGTTGTTCCAAGGAGCTATTATATGAAACCCTTCACCTAAGGGCGGTTCATCAGTGACAACACCATTGCCAAAAGTTTCATAAAGCACTCCTGCATGTCCTGCATTAATAGTTACTGAAGATTTTGAAATCAAAATAATAAATAATACTATTCCTACAATTACGGGTACTGTGAGCTTGGGTAATTTTTCCATTTTATATATAATTGATTGTTAATTTGTTTAAACGAGTCCGTTGTATTTTCTGAGAAACCATTCTATAGCAAGGGCAAGAACTATAAGTGCTAGAAGGTATTTCCAATCTATCAAAGGTACTACTTTTTGTACACTCTTTTCAATGTTTTGGTAGTTCGTATTTTCTACTAAGGAAGATATTAATGAATCTGTTTGTGATAAAAAATACGCTTTCCCCTCTGTGCTTTGTGCTACACGCTGCAGTTTTGAAACATCTGCATTGAGAAATTGTTGTTCTACATTAAATTCTAATATTGTAAAGCTACCACTACTAGAGACAGCTTCACCTACAACAGAAACTGTATAGTTGTAAGATCCTGCCGGTAGACTGTTGAGATCTACCTCGTAATAATTGTTACGCAAAAGCATCGGGAAATCTACGCGCTTATCTGTTTCAGTATTTTTTACCGAAATAGTTAAAGACGAACGTCCATCAAACACGTAGTTTTTATCAAAATACTGAGCCGAAACTTTTATAGGATTGTTGTTGTAGTAAAACGATTCTGAAGATATTTCTAATCTCGTTCTTTGCTTATTTGAAGCTAAATACTGAACTAGACTGCCTATAAAATCATCAAAACCTTGAAAGCTTTCTGTGTCTAGATAATTTCGTGCTCGCCATCGCCAAAAGCCTTCACCATCCCAGATAGCATCTCGCTTACCGTTTATCTCTACAGTTGCAACCATTGGGCTTGCTGTAGCAATACCGTTTACTGCCTGTTCAAGTATAAGCTCATTAGGCACATTGATTGTTAACGTTCCGAAAGATGTGTGCAAAGGCGGAAAATTGCTAAAACCTATATCGTCTACAGCAAAAGTGCCGTAATTTTTATTCAGTAATGCGCCCACATCTTCACTCTGGCGAGAGATTTCCTTATTAAAATTATTTTGTACATTATTTAAAAAGGACCAATCTGTGCTGAGCCCAGAAACAATCAGGGTATTTTTATTCAATTTTTCAATTTCAGCAAACACTTTTGCAAAGCTCCTGTCTGGCTGATAAAGAATTACAAGTGCATAATCGTTTAAAATATGTACGGCTTCTGCTGCATCTTTAACAGTAAGGGTACGTCGTTCATTTGTAGTTATAGCCTTTTTAAGTGCCCCTAAATCTGGATGCGATATTTTACTTACCACCAACACATTGGTAGCTTGGTCTATTACTTCAACAGCAAACTGCTTACTGTTGTTTGTTTTATTTTTTTCTTCTGAAAGTGGTACCAACTGTGCCCTGTACTTTTGAAGTCCTACACTAGTTGCAGGTAACGTAAAGTTAAGCGTCTGTGAGGATTCATTTTCTGAAAACGAAACGCCTGTTCTATAAACTGTAGCTCCTCCTTGTGTTACTACAAATTCTGAATTTACAGTTGTTGTACCGCTATAAGTTACTATTACTTCAACAGGAAATTGATTTTTTAAGAAAGCGTATCTATTGGTATTAAGCTGCGCTATCTTTAAATCTGTATGCTTAGTAGAATCACCTAGAATTACGGGATAGATTTCATTTTTAAAACCAGCTAACGAAAACTCATAATCATTCCCAAGGGTTTGGTTTCCATCTGTAATTAGTATGGTTGGAGCGTTTTGGTTTTTAAAAAGTTGGTTGGTTGAAGTAAGTGCTTTGGAAATATTAGTGTGTTTTTCTGAAAAAGATAGCGAATCACTTTCACTAAAATCACTTCCGAAGCTATAATATGCGAGCTCAAATTTATTGTTTAAGGCTTCGTCATTTTTTAATTTCTGAAGGAGTTCTGAAATATTTTCACTTTGATTTAAAGCTACTACCGAAGCCGAATTATCAATTAATACTGGGAGTTTAGGTTTTTCAATAGTGTAAGATTCACTTTTAAACTTTGGATTGATAATTAAAAGTAAAATTGAAAAAATAGTAATAAACCGAAGCATTCCAAAAATCCAGCCTAGTACTCCTTTTTGTTTAGACTTATAGCCGTACATAAAAATCGCCAAAGCAATAGAAATTACTCCGGCGATAATAATATAAAATATAGTAGCTGTAGTCACTAAATTAATTTCAAGTTTAAAGTTTCAGGTTTCAGAGCACTCTCACTGAAAACTGAATTGTTGTGTTAAGTAAGCATTCCTCCGTCTACATTTAAAACTTGCCCTGTTACATAGGCAGAAAGGTCGCTAGCCAAGAACACACAAACATTTGCAATGTCTTCTGGAGAACCCCCGCGTTTTAACGGAATAGTTTCGCGCCATCCTTGTACCGTAGCTTCATCTAGTTTACCGGTCATTTCGGTTTCAATAAAGCCTGGAGCTATAGCGTTACAACGTATATCGCGAGAGCCTAATTCTAAGGCTACAGATTTAGTAAAACCTATTATTCCTGCTTTTGATGCAGCATAGTTGGTTTGTCCAGCGTTTCCTTTAACCCCTACTACAGAGCTCATATTTATTATAGAACCTTTACGCTGCTTAAGCATAGCACGTTGTACAGCTTTAGTCATATTAAAAACCGATTTAAGGTTTACTTCAATAACTTTATCAAAATCTTCTTCGGAAATACGCATTAAAAGATTGTCTTTGGTAATACCAGCATTGTTTATAAGTATGTCTATACTGCCAAACTCTTTAAGCACAGCTTCTGCTAATTGTTGTGATTCTTCATACGAAGCTGCATCGCTTTTATAAGCCTTTGCTTTTACACCTGTTTTTGAAACTTCATCTGCCAAAGCATTTGCTGCTTCAGCCGAAGAACTATAAGTGAAAGCTACATTAGCCCCGTGTTGGGCGAAAATTTCTACTATTCCTTTGCCGATACCTCTACTACCGCCAGTGATGATTGCTGTTTTTCCTTCCAGTAATTTCATATAAAATATTTTCAGTTCAAAGTTGATATGGTTATTAGGTTTTACCGCTATTTATACTTTAAAAGTAAAACCAAAAAATTCAGTAATAAAAGCCTCAATAGTCGGCGTTTCAAATATAATAAAAGCTTGCGGGTTCTCCATAAAAAAAGCCCTGCGAATTTCGCAGAGCTTTTTTTCAATATTTTAAAATTTTAGCCTAAAACCTCAGCTACTTTCTTTCCAATTTCTGCAGGTGAATCCACAACGTGAATACCACATTCGCGCATTACCTTTTTCTTTGCTTGTGCAGTATCATCACTACCCCCTACAATTGCACCTGCGTGCCCCATAGTACGTCCTGCTGGAGCTGTTTCACCAGCAATAAAACCAATAACAGGTTTCTTAATACCACTGTTTTTGTACCAGTTTGCAGCGTCTATCTCTAGCTGGCCACCAATTTCACCAATCATTACTACTGCTTCACTCGCTGGATCCATAATTAGCATCTCTAGAGCTTCTTTAGTTGTAGTCCCAATAATTGGGTCACCACCAATACCTATAGCAGTTGTAATACCAAGACCTTGTTTTACAACTTGATCTGCAGCCTCATAAGTAAGTGTTCCAGATTTTGAAACAATACCTACTCCGCCACTTTTAAATACAAAACCAGGCATAATACCTACTTTTGCTTCACCTGGAGTAATAACACCTGGACAGTTAGGACCTATTAAACGACAATCTCTATCTTTTATATAATCTGATGCCGTAATCATATCTTTTACTGGAATCCCTTCGGTAATAGTAATAATTACTTTAATACCTGCGTCTGCGGCTTCCATAATAGCGTCTGCAGCAAATGCTGGTGGCACGAAAATAATAGTAGTGTCTGCTCCCGTTTTTTCAACGGCTTCAGAAACAGTGTTAAATACTGGCTTGTCTAAGTGCGTTTGCCCTCCTTTACCTGGAGTAACCCCACCTACTACATTGGTGCCGTACTCAATCATTTGTTCTGCGTGAAATGTACCTTCACTTCCTGTGAAACCTTGAACTATTATTTTTGAATTTTTATTTACTAAAACGCTCATTTTTAAGTATTTTGTATTTATTATGTGAATTAATTATTGAAGTAAAATGCTTTTTGTGTCTTTTCAGAATTGCGGCAAATATACAGCTTTTTAAGAAGGCTTAAAAAGATATTACACCTTAACTTTATGATAGCTTTTATTAGTATCGTCATTGTCTGTAACTGGCTGACTTACTTGATGACCGCGGTATAATTTACCGTCTTTAACTTCCCAGATACCTATAAAATGAGCGATCCCTAATTCTTCATCAGGATTTTCCATAGTGCGTACATAGTATTTATATCTAATGGTTACGTGATCACCATCTGCCAGTAAATGACTTACCTCTAGTCTTAAATCGTTATAGGTACGACGTACTTCCTCAAAAAAGTTTATTATATCATCATAATGCATAATAGAAAGTCCATTTGCACTATTCCATATAAGAATGAGCTCTGGGTGAAAAAATCGCTCCATCACCGTATCATCTCTTAAAATATCAGACCTGTAAAAGTCTCTTACTATCTCTTTTGCCTTGTTGCTCATGGTAGTTTGTCCAATTTTTCTATAATATCTGGAATAAGTCTAATAGAAGCTAATTCCTTGTATTTTTTTCTAAATTCATCTGCTGGCGTACCAAAATACGATTTATTCCCTGGCAATGACTTGCTAACTCCACTTTGTGCAGAGATTATAGCTTTTTCGCCTATGGTTATCCCGCTAGTAACACCAACTTGTCCCCAAATTGTTACAAAATCCTCAATTAATACACAGCCCGCAATACCTACTTGCGATGCTATTAAACATCTTCTACCTATAACAGTATCATGACCTATATGTACTTGATTGTCTAACTTAGAACCTTCTTTTATAGTTGTAGAAGCCGTTACACCTTTATCTATAGTACATAAAGCGCCTAAATCTACATTGTCCTCAATAACTACATTACCACCACTTATTAGTTTATCAAATTTTTCGGGGCGGTTTTTATAGTAAAAAGCATCACTACCCAATACAGTACCCGCATGTATAGTAACATTGTTGCCAATAACAGTATTGTCGTATATAGAAACGTTTGAGTGTATTGTACAATTACTACCTATTTTTACATTATTGCCTACAAATACGTTAGGCTGTATAATAGTACCCTCACCTATTACAGCAGAGTCTGAAATTGCACTATTAGCACTTTTAAAAGGCTTAAAGTACTGTGTGAGTTTATTAAAATCGCGAAACGGATCTTCAGATACAAGAAGGGCTTTACCTACAGGACAGTCAACTTTCTTATTGATAAGAATAACAGTTGCCTGAGATTGTAAGGCCTTGTCGTAATACTTAGGGTGATCTACAAATACAATATCACCTGGTTGTACCACGTGAATTTCATTCATTCCAAATACTGGGAAATTTGCTTCACCCACAAAATCAGCACCTATTATGTATGCTATATTTTCAAGAGATTGGGGCGTTAGAAATTTCATTGGGCAATTTATATAATTAGTAGCTTTTTATAGATTCTTTTTAAGACGCAGACACTTCGGCTTTTTATTCTTTCATACGTTCTTGGTACTGTCCTTTTTCAGTATCAATTCTAATTTTATCACCTTCATTTATAAAAAGTGGAACGTTAATTTCGGCACCTGTTTCAACTATAGCTGGTTTAGTAGCGTTAGTTGCCGTATTTCCTTTTACACCTGGTTCGGTAGAAGTTATTTCTAAAACCACATGCGCAGGCATTTCAACAGAAAGTGGCGCATTATCTTCAGTGTTTATAAGCACTGTAACCACTTCTCCTTCTTTCATAAGCTCTGGCGTATCAAGAATACCTTTCATTAAACTAATTTGAGAATAATCGTCTGTATTCATAAAATGATACATATCTCCTTCGTTATAAAGGTATTGAAACTTATGTGTTTCTACACGTACATCTTCAATTTTATGACCCGCAGAAAAAGTATTGTCAATTACTTTACCTGTTGTTACACTTTTTAATTTAGTACGAACAAAAGCAGGTCCTTTCCCAGGTTTTACGTGTAAAAATTCAATTATTTTATATATATCGTTATTATAACGGATACAAAGTCCTTTTCTTATATCTGATGATGTTGCCATTCGGTATGTTTATTATTAATGTTTATTAGTTATTGTTATGCCTTAGTTTGAATTGAAATACCCTTTCATAATTCCGCGTTTAGAATTCTTTATAAACTGAAGAATTTCATCGCGCTCTGGCGTAGCTTCCATTTCGGCTTCAATAATTTCTGCAGCCTGGGAAGTATTGTAATTTTTTTGATACAGAAGTCTATAGATATTCTGAATCTCTGTTATTTTATTAGAGGTAAAGCCTCTTCTTCTAAGACCTATACTGTTAATACCTACATAACTAAGAGGTTCGCGAGCTGCTTTTACAAATGGAGGTACATCTTTTCTAACCAAAGAACCACCTGTTACAAAGGCGTGGTTTCCTATCATACAAAATTGATGTACAGCCGTCATACCCGCAAGTACCACGTGATCTCCAACAGTAATATGGCCAGCAAGCGTACTGTTATTACTAAAAATACAGTTATCGCCTACTATACAATCGTGAGCAATATGGCAGTAAGCCATAATCCAACAGTTTTTACCTACTACGGTCTTACCGCGGTCTACGGTTCCTCGATTAATAGTAACGTATTCGCGTATTGTAGTACCATCGCCTATCTCTACTGTAGTGTCTTCATCTTTAAATTTTAAATCCTGAGGAACTGCAGAAATTACTGCTCCCGGAAAGATATTACAGTTTTTACCGATGCGCGCACCCTCCATAATGGTTACGTTGCTGCCAATCCAGGTGCCTTCCCCTATCACAACATTGTTATGAATTGTTGTAAAAGGCTCTATCACAACATTTTTGGCAATTTTTGCGCCCGGGTGGACGTATGCAAGTGGTTGATTCATTCTTTATATTTGTTTTTATCTAATTTGAAGTGTAAATGCAGAAAAAAAATCTTCACAATTTAAAGCTTTTTTATTCATTCTGTATTTTTTCAACTATAGATTTTTTGTTTTTACCATTTGAGCCATTAATTCGGCTTCCGTTACAAGCTTACCATTAGCATAGGCATTTCCGCTCATATGAACAATACCGCGACGTATAGGCGACATAAGCTCCAGCTTAAAAATAAGGGTATCGCCTGGGTTAACTTGTTGTTTAAACTTCACATTATTTATTTTCATAAAGAAAGTGAGGTAGTTTTCTGGATCTGGAACTGTACTAAGCGCCAAGATACCTCCTGTTTGCGCCATTGCTTCTACTATTAAAACACCTGGCATTACAGGTGCTCCAGGAAAGTGCCCAACAAAAAACGGTTCGTTCATGGTTACGTTCTTAAGACCTACAACACTAGTATCTGTCATTTCCATGATTTTATCTACTAGCAAAAATGGCGGTCTGTGTGGCAACATAGCCATAATCTCGTTTACATCTTTAACAGGTGGTTTGTTGATGTCAAACGTTGGTATTTTATTACGCGCTTCAAGCTTAATGACTTTTGAAAGTTTTTTTGCGAATTGAGTATTTACAAAATGTCCAGGTTTATTAGCTATAACCTTTCCACGAATACGTGTACCCACTAGAGCCAAATCGCCAATTACATCAAGTAATTTATGTCGTGCAGCTTCATTAGGGTAATGCAAGGTAAGATTGTCTAGTATTCCATTAGGCTTTACCGAAATAGTATCCTTACCAAAAGCGGTTCTAAGCTTTTCCATGGTTCCTGGCGAAAGCTCCTTGTCTACATAAACGATAGCGTTGTTTAAATCGCCCCCTTTAATAAGTCCATGCTCTAAAAGCATCTCTATTTCGTGTAGAAAGCTAAAGGTTCTCGCATTGGCTATTTCATCTTTAAATTCTGAAATATGCTTTAAAGATGCGTTTTGAGTACCCAATACCTTTGTGCCAAAATCTACCATAGTAGTTACTTGGTATTCATCTGAAGGCATTAATATTATCTCACTTCCTGTTTCTTCGTCTAGGTATGAAATAACTTCTTTTACTACATATTCTTCACGATCAGCCTCCTGAGTTACGATACCTGCTTTTTCAATAGCTTCTACAAAAAACTTTGAAGACCCATCCATAATAGGTGGCTCTGAAGCATTGAGTTCCATAATACAATTATCTACTTCTAGCCCCACTAATGCAGCAAGCACATGCTCTGATGTTTGTATTTTAACCCCGTGTTTCTCTAAGTTGGTTCCACGTTGAGTATTTACCACATAGTTGGCATCTGCTTCAATTACAGGATGACCCTCTAAATCGGTTCTCACGAACTTATACCCATGGTTTTCCGCTGCGGGTTTAAAGGTTATTGTTACTTCTTTCCCGGTATGTAAACCTACCCCAGTAAGTGATATCTCCTTACCAATGGTGCGCTGTTTTACCAAAATATCATTCATTATCAAGTTTTTTTTCTACTATATTAAACCTATCTATAATTTTAGGCAGGTTTTTAAAATGTACATAACTTTTATTATAATCGCCGTAATTTAGAGCGGGTGACCCTTGTAAAGTTTCATTGTCTTTTACATTTCGGCCTATGCCACTTTGGGCTTGTATTTTTACATTATTGCCAATAACTATATGGCCAGCAATACCTACCTGCCCTCCTATCATACAGTTTTTACCTATTTTGGTAGAACCTGCTACACCAGTTTGGGCTGCAATTACGGTGTTTTCGCCTATAATAACATTATGGGCTATTTGTATTTGATTGTCTAGTTTTACACCTCTTTTAATTACAGTAGAACCAAGAGTTGCACGGTCTATGGTTGTACCAGGACCTACATCTACATTGTCCTCTATTATTACATTACCTGTTTGAGGTACTTTTTTGTATTCGCCTTTTTCGTTTGGAGTAAAGCCAAAACCATCGGCTCCTATAACAACACCGCTGTTAATAACGCAAGATTTACCTATTACAGTTTCTGAATACACTTTAGCTCCTGTAAATAAAATACTGTTGTCATCTATAGTTACATTGTCTCCAATGTATACATTAGGATAAATCTTTACGTTTTGTCCTATTTTTACATTTTCTCCTATATAAGAAAAAGCACCTAAATACAAATTTTCACCGTATTTGGCACTTTCTGAAATAAAGACCGGTTGTTCTATTCCCGTCTTATTCATCTTTACTTGATTGTAGTACTCTAAGAGTTGTGAAAATGCCTTATAAGCATTTTCCACACGTATTAAAGTAGTATCAATTTTATGTTCGGCAACAAAATCATTGTTTACAATGGTTATTGATGCTTTGGTGGAATATATATAATGAGTATATTTAGGATTGGCCAGAAAAGTTAAACTTCCCTTACTTCCTTCTTCAATTTTTGCGAGTTTTGAAACCGCAATATCTTCATCGCCATCTACGGTACCATTAAGGATTCCTGCTATTTGGGCTGCTGTAAATTTCATTGAGCGTATAGATTTATTCTAAACAAATTACATCTAAAAGGCAACCGCAAAATAGTGTTTTTTAAATGATTTGGATTTTGGTCGTTCGTTTTCATTCTTGCAAAAATAGAAAAAAAGGATTTAGCCTCTATAAGTGTGGCTATTGTTTTTTGGAAAGCACATATAATATTTTACTACAGATTTAGATAGCGCCTCTAGATTTAACTGATCGCTAGCCTTAGCCACTTCAATAATCTTTCCGTTTTTCTTAAGTAAGTTTATCGTATCTCTTTCCATACTATATGCTTGGTTTTCTAGCGTACCCGAAAACACAAAATAAGAAGCTTCATCTTCAGTTAGAGCGTATTTAGAAATCAACTTGCCAATTTTATTACTTAATTTATCTTCTGAAATTGGTTTCGTCTTTACTTTAATTTTTAGTAAATCTCTATTGAGTAGCATTTTTGAAAGGTTTTTCAAAACAAAATCATCGCAACTCATCCACATTTTCATAGCCGAAATAATATCGTAATCATCTAACTTTGAGAAAATTTCGAGCGTTTCATCTGTAAAATTACTCAAGCTAATAGTGTTGGTAAGAAAAAAACGAAGCGGTTTACTTGCGGGTAGCTCAACACCTTGTGCTGTTAGATATTTAGCGCGTTTTAACATCCTTACAAGAAGTTGCTCTGCCACTATTCCGGTTTTATGTAGATAAACTTGCCAATACATTAAGCGACGTGCCACCAGAAAGTTCTCTACAGAATAAATTCCTTTCTCTTCCACCACTAACTCATCGTTTATAACATGGAGCATAGCAATAAGACGCTGCGCATTTACAGTTCCTTCAGGGACACCGGTGTAAAAACTATCTCGCTTTAAATAATCTAAACGATCCATATCTAATTGTCCAGACACCAACTGATGTAGAAACTTTCGAGGGTGTTCGTTTTTAAATATTTGAATTGCAAGCGTTAATTGCTTGTTAAATTCATCGTTTAAAACCTCCATAAATTGAAGGGAAATTTGTTCGTGGCTTACGTTTTCCACTATGCTGTGTTCCATTGCATGCGAAAACGGACCATGCCCTATATCGTGCAAAAGTATAGCAATATACAGTGCTTCTTCTTCTTTAGGGGAAATAACAACCCCTTTGTTTTTAAGTACTTGCACGGCTTTTTGCATTAAAAACATAGCGCCTAACGCATGATGAAATCGCGTGTGATGTGCTCCGGGATATACTATATACGAAAAACCCATTTGCGATATTCTGCGGAGTCTCTGAAAATATTTATGCTCCATCAAATCAAAAATCAATTTGCTGGGTATGGTAATAAAACCATAGATAGGGTCGTTTATAATTTTATGCTTAGGAAGGGTTTTCAAACTTTAACTTTAAATTAATAGCTACAAAAAAAATATAATACAATTCGGCTTTACATTTGATGTAAATTCATTGTTATAAAACTGAATTAAATTAATTTACTGAATATAAACACACTAAAACCAATAGCTTTAGTGTTCAAAATGTCTCCTTTAGCTATGCTTGGGAGCACAAAACAAATATACATATATGAGCGATATAAAAGTACTATGGGTAGACGATGAAATTGATTTACTTAAACCACATATTCTATTTCTTGAAAATAAAAATTACAAAGTCACTACTGCTAAGAGTGGTACGGAAGCTTTAGAAGAAATAAAAAAAGATAATTTTGACATTGTTTTTTTAGATGAAAATATGCCTGGACTTACAGGATTAGAAACATTAGCCGAAATAAAAGAACATCAGGCATCACTTCCTGTTGTTATGATTACCAAAAGTGAAGAGGAATATATCATGGAAGAGGCTATTGGTTCTAAAATTGCCGATTACCTAATTAAGCCCGTAAACCCAAACCAAATACTGCTGAGCTTAAAAAAGAATTTAGACCACAGTAGATTAGTTTCAGAAAAAACCACTTCAAACTATCAGCAGGAATTCCGTAAAATAGCTATGGATCTTTCTATGGTTAACAGTTTTGAAGAGTGGAAAGATCTCTATCAAAAATTGGTTTATTGGGAACTAGAGTTAGAAAACATTGAAGACTCTGGTATGTTTGAAATATTAGAATCTCAAAAAACGGAAGCTAACAATCAGTTTTGCAAGTTTATAGACAAGAATTACGCAAAATGGTTTGAACACGCTGGCGATGCGCCAACGATGTCGCATACACTGTTTAAAGAAAAAATTCAGCCGCAATTACAAAAAGGCACACCTACGCTACTTGTAGTAGTAGACAATTTGCGTTTTGACCAATGGAAAGCTTTTGAGCCTACCGTAGCAAATATTTACAAGAAAACACAGGAAGAACTATTTTGCAGTATACTTCCTACCGCTACTCAATACGCTAGAAACGCCATATTTTCTGGGTTAATGCCTAGTGAAATGGAAAAACTACATCCAGATTTATGGCTAAATGACACAGATGAAGGCGGAAAAAACATGAAAGAAGCAGAGTTTTTAACAGCTCAATTAAAAAGACTTGGTATAAACATAGATTGGAGTTACCATAAAATTTCTAGTTTAAAACAAGGAAAAAAACTTGTAGAGAACTTTAAAAGTCATAAAAATGAAGACCTCACAGTTGTTGTTTACAACTTTGTAGATATGCTTTCACACTCTAAAACAGAAATGGAAGTTATAAAAGAACTTGCTTCAAACGATAAGTCGTACCGCTCACTTACACAGAGCTGGTTTAAAAACTCTCCTTTATTAGAGATTATACAACAGGCTGCACGCCTAGGTTTTAAATTAATTATTACAACAGACCACGGGACAATTAATGTAAAAACGCCTTCAAAAGTTATAGGCGACAAAAACACGAGTCTTAACCTTCGGTATAAAACAGGAAAAAGCTTAACCTACGAAGACAAAGAGGTGCTAGCTGCCAAAGATCCGAAGAGTGTACACTTACCTACTATAAATATGAGCAGTTCATTTATCTTCGCAAAAAGTGATTACTTCTTTGCCTACCCTAATAATTACAACCATTATGTAAGTTATTACCGCAATACATACCAACATGGAGGGGTTTCATTAGAAGAAATGGTTATACCATTTTCGGTGTTCATACCTAAGTAATTAATTTTAAGATAGCTATAAGACTTTTAACACGAATTGATTGATATTTTCGGTTTTAATCGATAAATTATCTATATTCGTTCCGCTATTACTATGGAATTTACTTACACCCAGAACGAAATTAGTAAAATTGCTGAAGCACTTTTAAAAGATGCTGCTTCAAAGACTTTTCTCTTTTATGGTGAAATGGGTGTTGGTAAAACAACATTAATAAAAGAAATGGTAAAGCAATTAGGCGTTCAAGATTCCTCCAGCAGCCCTACTTTTTCAATTGTAAATGAATACGACACGCCTTTGGGCACCGTATATCATTTTGACTTTTATAGAATAAACAATATCGCCGAAGCCTATGATATTGGTATAGAAGATTATTTATACAATGGCGACTATATATTTATAGAATGGCCAGAAAAAGTAAAAGACCTCTTACCTCAAGGCGTAAACACCCTAGTAATCAACAAGAACAAAAACGGAAGTAGAACCATAAAAACCCTGCCAATGAAGTAAAAATTGTAGCTAAATGTACTTTGGATATTGCTTTTAATATTTTGCCATAAATTGCAAAATGTTAAATCGAATTATTTTTGATTAAAAAAATCCATAAAGATATAGCAAAAATAATTCTTTATTTTTCCTTTTTTCACAGTAGGTTTGACGTGTATTTAACCCCTCAAAAACCAATATTATGAAAACTGTAAAGTACCTATTTATCGCAACAATTTTTTCATTAGGAACATTTGCTTCTTGCACACCAGAAAACATTCAAGATGAGCAAGCACCACAACAAATCAAAAAGAGCGATATCATTATCCCTAGTAACGGGTAGTCTTATAGCGCTAATTATAGCGGCTACACCTTATATTTTTTATTCCTATACAAGTTTCCCACAAGAAAAAACGTGGGAAACTTTTTTGTTTACTTATCATGCCAATTGGTATCAAAAAGTTCAAGTATCTGCCTGGACAATGATGGGTAAATTTATACCCCTCCTACTTCTATTAATTTGGTTTATAACCTGTAAACATTGGTGGTATCACGTAATACTCATCCCCATAGGTATGTTTGCATTCCAGCTTTTTAGTGTTATAAATGACGATGTTGGTATAACAGATGAGGTGGAAATATGGTGGCTTTTCCCAATTATGCTAATTATAGTTCCGCTCGTTTACCTTATAAAGGCTCAATTAGTAAATAAATTAATAGGAAGAGATTTAAAGAGTTTTGAAGAAGAATTAGGAGCTAAAAAATCATTCTGGGAGCAAATAAAAGATCTTTTCTGATTTTTAATATACTCCAAAATCTCAAATTTTATACGTACATTAGTACATCAAAATAACTCGCATTAGTTTTGAAACCCTAATATTTCTTAACTAATACAAACCCAAAAAATTAACTAAATATAACCAATAACTAAAACCAATTAATCTTAGCAATTTAAACGCAATGTAAAGTACCGGCTAACTATTTTTTAAACTCCCCAAGGTTGTCAAATGTTAAATATTTAACACTAAATGTATTTTTTTAGTGCATTTCAAAGGATTTAACTGCAGTACAACCCGTAAAGATACAATTAACATATTTATTAAAAATATGTTTTTTGATTGTAGGTTTGTCTCATAATTAACCTCTCAAAAACTTATCTTTATGAAAAATTTAAAAGTTATTATTGTAGCCGCATTTTTTGCCGCAGGATTATTTGCTTCTTGTACCCCAGAAGGAATCCAGGATGAACAAACCACACAACAAATCGACGTCAGAAAGGTTACAGTTCCGCCAGCCGGATAAAAAAAGCCTTATACAGGGAGGCATCATTGTTTTTATAATTGCTTGCACCCCTTTAATATATTATGGATATGAAAGTTTCTCAGACGATACTCAGGTTTGGGAAACTTTTTTATTTACTTTCACTACAGAATACCCCTCTCTATACCAATACGCTTGGTTTTTAACGGGTAAAGTTATTCCCGTTTTACTGTTATTAATATGGTTTTTTACTTGTAAGCATTGGTGGCACTGGATTATCCTGGTTCCACTTTCTATGTATATTTTTCAATTATTTAATATACTAAAGCAAAATTTAAATGCCGATGAAGTTGAAATAATATTTGTAATTCCGGTTATGATGGTAGTAATACCCTTTGTGTATTTAATTAGAGCCAAACTATTTAGCCAGATGAGACAAAACGATCTTAAGAGTTTTGAAGAAGAACTTTTACACAAAAGATCTTTATGGCAACAAATAAAAGATCTCTTTCAGTAATTGCCCCAAAAAATTGTGAAAATTATTCCGTAAATTTAAGCTGTCAAGTTTGTATTATGTCTAAACCAAAATCACCTTTTACCAGAGCGCAGTTACTCCCTCAAGAAGAAACACTTGAAGTATCTAAACAGCGCGGAAATTTATATATAGGCATACCTAAAGAAGCTTATTTTCAAGAAAAACGCATTTGTCTTACACCCGATGCTGTAAATGCAATTGTAAATAACGGCCATAGGGTATTAATAGAAAATGGAGCCGGAGACGAAGCTGGTTTTTCAGATAATGATTACTCTGAAGCTGGAGCAGAACTCACCTCAGATAAAAACAAGGTGTTTGGCTGTCCAATGGTTTTAAAAGTAGAACCCCCTACTCTTGAAGAACTAGAACTTATTAAACCCAAAACAGTTTTAATATCGGCCTTACAATTAAAGACACGTCAAAAATCGTATTTTGATGCGCTAGCCAAAAAGAAGATTACCGCTTTAGCCTTCGAGTTTTTAAAAGACGAAGACCACAGCTACCCTGCCGTTAAAGCTTTAAGCGAAATTGCAGGTACCGCATCTGTATTAATTGCCGCAGAGCTAATGGTTAATGCTAAAAAAGGAAACGGCTTGTTATTTGGAAACATAAGCGGTGTACCCCCTATAGAAGTTGTTGTAATTGGCGCAGGAACTGTAGGAGAATTTGCCGTTAGATCTGCCTTAGGTCTAGGAGCCAATGTAAAAGTATTTGACAGCTCTATTACAAAATTAAGAACCATACAGACCAATGTAGGTAGAATTTTATACACTTCTACTATACAGCCAAAAAACCTTATGAAAGCACTACTGCGCTGCGATGTAGCTATTGGTGCAGTACGTGGACAAAACAGAGCTCCTATACTTGTTACCGAAGAAATGGTAAGGAATATGAAAAAAGGAGCTGTTATTATTGATGTTTGTGTAGATATGGGCGGTTGTTTTGAAACTACCGAAATGACAAGCCACGATAACCCTACAGTTATTAAGCACGAAGTTATCCACTATGGCGTCCCTAATATACCTGCACGCTACCCTAAAACAGCATCTGTATCTATCAGTAACATATTTACTCCCTATATTTTAGAAATTGCAGAAAGTGGTGGGTTAGAAAATGCTATTAGATTTGACAATGGATTAAAAAATGGTTTGTACTTTTACCGCGGAATTTTAACAAACAAAGCCGTAGCAGATTGGTTTGATATGCCCTATAGCGATCTTAACCTTTTGATTTTTTAAAAGTGGGTGTTCTCACAGAAATGTTATGCCTTTTTTAATACTACACCCCTAAATACTCTTTAATGAAATTAGCATACCGATTAGTATATTTTTCTGGCGGATTTTTAATAGGAATTGCATTGTTGTTTTTTATACTAAGTGGTAAAAAAACATCTTGCGCTTATGGGCCAGAGTCTAGAACGCTAAAAAATATACGCTTAAAAGAACGCGCTTTTTCAGAAGAAACCCTTACTATACTTCGTGAGAATAAAATGGATACTTCTGCCGTTTCAGTTTTATTAGAAGATGGCGATGTGCTTTTTTCAGAAAGTCAAACAAAATTAGACTCTTGCAATCAATATGTTATTGAAGGGGAAATATCTGAAAAAACACTAAAAATCACCGTTCAAAATTGTGAAAAATTAGCTACTGTACTCAACGCTAAATTTGTGAGTGAATAATTTTAAAAAATTACAACTTTCTTCGCACTTTTTCTTTTTTCAAAAGTGTAAGCTCTCTACTTGTTTGTCCTGCAACTGAAGTGTTTTCTTCTGCCCTTCTTATTAAATACGGCATCACATCTTTTACGGGTCCAAAAGGAATGTATTTTGCAACATTATAACCTTCTGCACCAAGATTAAAGGTTATATGATCGCTCATTCCAAACAATTGCCCAAACCATATACGCGCATCATTTTTAGAAATACCCTTCTCCTCCATTTTTTCCATAGCCATATACGTACTCAACTCGTTATGGGTACCTACAAACAATTCAATATCATCTAGGTTATTCATTATGTAGTTTACAACTTCATTAAAGTTGTCGTCTGTAGCTTTTTTACTTTCACAAATAGGAGATTTATACCCCTTCTCTGCAGCCCTATCATTTTCTTTTTCCATATAGGCGCCACGTACAATTTTAAAACCTAGTTTATAGCCTTTTTCTTTAGCCCTAGCGTGTAGTTTTTTTAAATAATCTAAACGATCCCAACGGTAACATTGCAAAGTATTAAAAACAATAGCGGTTTCTTTGTTGTATTTCTCCATCATTTCTTCGCACAAATCGTCTGCTGCATCTTGCATCCATGATTCTTCACCATCTATCAATACTTTTATATTGCAATCATGAGCCGTTTTTAAAACTTTGTCGTAACGAGAAACTATTCTATTCCATTCTTCAGTTTCAGAAGTAGTTAAAGACTGTTTTTCAGTTATCTTTTGCAATATTTCAAAACGTCCAAAACCTGTTGGTTTAAATACCGAAAACGGCATAGTGTTTTTGTTTTTTGCAAATTGCGTAAGCTCAATAACCTTTGCTGCAGCTGCATCAAAATGTTCCTCTTCTTCTTTCCCTTCTACAGAATAGTCTAAAACTGAAGATACTCCAGCTTCATAAAGCTTACGTACCGTATCCATACAATCATTCTCGTTAACACCTCCGCAAAAATGATCAAAGACCGTAGAACGAATGAGCCCTTCAACTGGAAGGTTTACAGCAAGCGCAAATTTTGTTGCTGCTGTCCCTATTTTAACCAATGGTTCTTTAGAAATCATTTTAAAAAGAAAGTAGGCTCTTTCAAGTTCAGAATTACTCTTTAACTTAAAAGCGATTTCTGTATTGTCGAAAAGGGAATTTGAAATCATAAATTATCACAATAAAGTGTACAAATATAGTTAGATTTGGTTTCTGATTCTGCGACAAAAATTAAATTAATGAAAAATAAAATTTTAGGAAAAGGACTCGTTTATTACAACGAAAATGCCTGGAAGGTTTTTAATGAGTTTTTAAACGCACAAAAAGGGTGTTCTTTGTTTGTGATAACAGACCAAAACACTCATAATCTCTGCTTTTCTTATTTCGAAAAAAAATATAATTCAACCCATAAGCTTGAAAACATAACGATTCCTGCTGGCGAAGAACATAAGAATATTGCAACATGTTTAACAATTTGGAACATACTTTCAGAAAAAGGCGCAGATAGAAACAGCATCATTATTAATCTTGGAGGAGGCGTTATAACAGATTTAGGCGGTTTTGTGGCTTCTACCTTTAAACGTGGACTTCAATTTATCAATATTCCAACTTCACTTTTAGCGATGGTAGACGCTTCTGTAGGCGGAAAAAACGGGGTTGACCTTGGAAGTATTAAAAACCAGATTGGGGTTATAAATCTTCCAGAGTTAGTAATGCTAGACACTAATTTTTTACAAACATTGCCCCAAGAACACTTAAGGTCAGGTTTAGCCGAAATGCTTAAACACGGTTTAATACACAACAATGCCTATTGGGAACGCGTAAAGAATGTAACAGCTTATAATACGGCCGAATTTGAAAAACTAATCTGGGATTCTGTCGAAATAAAAAAAGACATAGTAACAAAGGACCCTTTTGAGAAAAACCTTCGCAAAACATTAAACTACGGACATACTTTAGGCCATGCTATAGAGTCCTATTGTCTTGAAAATAACGACAAAAAAACTTTGTTGCACGGAGAAGCAGTAGCAATAGGAATTGTACTTGCCACATATATTTCAAAAGAACTGTTCGGGTTTCCAGAAAACACCTTAAAAGATGTCACTCAAACCATATTTAAACACTTTCCTAAAAGATCTTTTGACCAAAATGATATTGAAGAAGTAATAAAATTGCTTGTTTTCGACAAAAAAAACAAGAACGGTAAAGTACTGTTTGTCCTTCTAGAGGATATTGGGGTTTGCAAAACAGACTGCACCGTTAGTAACGACTTAATTTTCAGCTCTTTTGAGTATTATAAAAAATTTTAAAAAATCATACGAAAAAATTTTTATCTCTTTTTTTTTTGAATAGTTTTATACCATAAACCCAAAGATTAATTACAAAATGAAGCGCATAATAGTAGACTACCGAAAGTTAACCCCAGAAATACTTTCCTTACTTGTGGAAAAATATCCCGATGGATATGATGATGACCATGTTATAACTTTTAAAAACGCTAAAAACGAGACTGTTGAAGCTGTAGAAGTAAAAACAGAAGATACTACCTACTTAGTAAAAGTAAGCTCTAGACTAGAAATTACAATGGCTAATTTTGATGAGGACGACTATGAAGATGCAGACTTTAACGAGCCAATTAGTGAGATTCCTGAAAGAAAAAAAATGGACGAAGAGGAATAGTTTTATTCTTCAACTTAAAAAAAGAGGCTGCCTTTATAGACAGCCTCTTTTTTATTATAATAGCAGCTTCTCTTTTTATAAAAAATTCACTAAAAAGAAAAAGCTATTTTAAATGCTTAAAGAATGTAAATAACGTTCATTAATTATTGTACAATGGTGCTTTTCGTGTCCACAAATTATAAAACCAGCTGCCGCAACAGACATTTTACTGCCATTCGCTATACCTATTTGGTTAAGCTGTGCTACCGAAAAGCTTTCAAAAAGACAAATTGTAGCTTCCCTAACAGCAACGTACTCCTTTAAAAGACTTGCAGCATCTCTATTAGTTGCTAATGCATTTTTCGCAAAATCGTTTTCATCAAAGCCTTTTAAATCTGCATTATTGGCTCTAGCAAAATACAAAGCTCTATAGGCAAAAACCCTTTCTGTATCTATAATATGCTGCAAGATGTCTTTAGGAGTCCACTTATCTTCGGCATACCGATATTCCCACTTTAAAGTAGGTATGTCATTAAAAAACTGGTGGGTAGTTTGTAATCCTAATCGCAATGAAGTAAGTAAAGAATCGTCACCAACCAAATCTATATACCGCTGATAGAATGAATTATAGTCTGCTTTTTTTATATCTGTAAGTTTCATATTTTTATTCTAAAGATAAAAAAAACCTCTGCTGTGAAGCAAAGGTTTTCAAAATAATAATTTATGTCTTAAGCTTAAGATTCACTGAAAATAGAGTATAGCAATCTTTTCTTGTCGTTTATACTTTCTTCCATAGAAATCATTGTTTCTGTACGGCTCACCCCTTCTATATCATCTATCTGATAGATAATTTCTTTTGCATGAGAAGTATCTCTAGCTCTTATTTTACAAAATATATTGAATTTTCCTGTTGTAACATGAGCTACAGTAACAAAAGGAATTTCGTTAATGCGTTCTAAAACAAACTGTGTTTGCGAAGTTTTAAAAATAAAAACACCTACATAGGCAATAAATGAATACCCAAGCTTTTGATAATCTACTTGTAGAGAGGAACCCGTTATGATACCTGCTTCTTCCATCTTTTTCACTCTTACGTGAATGGTTCCTGCAGAAATCTCTAATTGTTTTGCAATATCCGTAAACGGTGTTCTAGTATTCTCAATTAATAAACCAAGAATCTTATGATCTGTATCATCTAATTTAAATTTAGCCATAAATTGTGTTTTTTTTTGTACAAAACTAAAAAGTTTTATCAAAAAAATGATTTTTTTTAATAAAAATATATCACAAATTTATCACATCTGTTAATAATTTTTGATATTTTTACACCTATCGTTAATTTTTTATGCAAATTTGTTAAAATATCCACCTCTTTCGAGTTTTTTTCAACAAAGGCGTGTTTATCTTGTAAATTATGTATTTCGTCGATAAAAGGCTCAAATATTATTGCGTCATTCTTTAAAATTTCTTTGTATTGAATAGCCATAGAAACTAGTTTTTCCTCCCCTTCTAGCTTCACATTTCTTAAAATAATGTCGTTGTAGTTTTTAAGGTTTTCCGGAATATCAAAATACGCTTTATACGAAACCTCCTTTTTGTCTTCATCAATTATCGAAAATAATGACACTAATGAATAAAAAATAAATTCTCTCGTTTTCTCTCGTTGATAGTCTTGCTTATAATGTCCAGCTTCAAAAAGTATCGTAGGCACCCCAGCTTTTTGAAATGTATCACCAACACAAGCTTCGTTAAAACTATCGTCATACCTCCCCACTTGTCCAGGAATATGTTCTTGTAAAGCAGCATTCATCTTTACTATGTATTGCATAGCAACTTTTCTAGCGTCTGTTATAGTACGTTCCGGGTTTGCTGCTGGCGCAAGAAAGGACACAGTAGCAGCCTTACCGTCTTTAAAGCCATAAATAGAACGCTGGTCGTGTAAATTTAAACACAACGAAGGTTTAAGCTCAGTAAATACTTTATGAAGACATAGGCTTTCACTTTGCGATAACGCTTGAGCATCTCTATTTAAATCCACACCATTCGCGTTTTCACGAGTATAGCGCTCAGATCCATCCGGATTAAGCATTGGTATAACATAAAGCGTGTAGGTTGCTAAAAAACGCTCTATTTGCGTTTTATAATATTGTTTTTGACTTATAAGCTTTATAAAATCAAAAACAGCCTTTGTAGTTGTCGCTTCATTACCATGCATTTGCGACCATCCTAAAACAACAGTTTTACCTTGGCCAATTTTTATCATGGGAATATCTTGCCCCAATTCCGATTTACCTACAACCGAAATTTCATGTTGTAATTTATACTTTTCTAACAAAGGTTTTACTCTTTGCATTGTTATATATCTTCCACTTAATGCATCCTCAAAATGCTGCGTATACCAATTCTTAATTTCCATAATATTATTTAAAGTTTACAAAGTTAAACAATGCCTTGTTTACATTTGTAAACGTAGAATTACACAAGGTTTGATTACACAGGTAAACAATAAACACCTTTTGAAAGTCTATTGTTTGTGGAAAAATAACTCAAAATCACAAAATAGCTTTAATTAATTTATTTTCAGTTTATTAAATTATTTTAATTAAAGTGATTGGTTAAATATAATTCACGCTAAGAGTATATAATTTTGTATGTAAACTAAAATAAATTACATTTGTAAACGTTATTATAGTCAAAGAGATGTTACAATGGTAAACAACGCTGATTTCACAAAAAGGCTTCAAAAAATCTTAGAATTTTATAGTTTATCGGCAGCGGCATTTGCAGAAACTATAGACTTTAACCGCTCCACTATTTCGCATTTATTGTCTGGAAGAAACAAACCTAGTTTAGAGTTTGTGATGAAGCTTTATCAAAAATTTCCGGAAGTAAATATAGATTGGCTTCTCTTTGGAAAAGGTAATTTTCCTTCTACTCTATCTTCAACTTCTACTAATTCAGAAATAAAAACACAAAAGGAGAATACAGTTACATTTGAACAAAAACCAAAAGATTTGTTTTCTGAAGAAATTTTAGCGGATACTCAGCAAACTATTCAAACAGGTAAAAATTCTAAGCAAATAGAAAGAATCGTTATTTTTTATTCGGATGGTACTTTTAATGACTATAAAAACTAAGTAGTTTCAGTAATTTTACAGAAATTTGCAAAAAATTAAATATGCGCTATTTCTTTATCTTATCCAGTCTTTTTTTATTGAGTAGTTGTTACGAAAGTCAACGAGAATGTTCAGACTTTAAAACGGGAACATTCGAGTTTGAAGCGCTCTCAGGCACCGAAGTCTTTAAAACTACTATAGTGCGTAACGATACCTTAGAGGTAGATTTTTATCAAGGAAAGACCGATTCTTCGTCTATACGCTGGATAAATGATTGTGAGTATGTCTTACAAAAGATAAACCCTAAAAATCAAGCGGAAAAGAAAGCTATTCTTATTAAAATACTCACTACAGACAAAGATAAATACACTTTTGAGTTTAGTGAAGTTGGTAAAACTCAAAAAAGTAAAGCGACAGCTGTAAAAGTGAAGCCTTAATTTTATTTGTTCTTAAGAAGGTTGTTCTGCTCTTCCATTAACTTCTCTATATTTGACAGCAACTGAATGTCTTTAGGAGTTTCAACGGTTTTATCCTTAGGATTTTCTGACCTTTTCTTAAAGCGATTTATAAATTTTATCGCCATAAAAATGGTAAATGAAATTATAATAAAATCTATTAAAACCTCCATTAACTCCCCATAACCTATTGCAATTTCTTCTGAAGTAACAGATGCTTCCCTAAGAATATATTTTTTATTGCCCAAGCTTACATCATCTGTAAGTAGCGACAAAGGAGGCATAATTATCTTTTTAACGATAGTACTTATTACATTGTTAAAGGCGGTACCTATAACTATACCTACCGCCATATCTATCATATTGCCTTTTATGGCAAAGTTTTTAAATTCTTGGAGAAATGTACCCATTTATATTAATTGGTTTGTGAAGTAAGGAATATAAACATTTTCAGAAAAAAAGCGAAACTAAATACGTCCGGCAATTCTGTCTTTAGCCAATTGAAGTACGGTATGAAATTGATCCTCTAGATTCATTTCAGAATTATCTATTTCTATAGCATCTGTAGCTTTGCGTAAAGGCGAATCTTCTCGTGTAGTGTCTATACGGTCGCGTTCTTGAATATTTTGTAAAACCTCACCAAACGTTATGCTATCGCCGCGTTCTACAAGCTCTTTATACCTGCGTTGCGCACGTTCTTGTGCAGAAGCATTCATAAATATTTTGAGTTCTGCTTTGGGGAAAACCACAGTTCCTATATCGCGTCCATCCATAACCACTCCTTTCTCCAAGCCCATCTGTTGTTGCTGAGCAACTAACTTAGCACGAACTTCGGCTATAGTAGCAATAGGACTTACAAACTCTGAAACATCCAAGCTTCTTATTTTGCTTTCAACATCTACACCGTTTAAAAAGATATGCGCTTTACTCCAGCTAGCTTCTTTTTTAAATTTTAAATCTATCTCGGGAAGCGCCTGTATTAATTTAGCAGTGTCGAAAAAATCTTTTGAAATGATGCTGTTCTGCATTGCGTAGAGGGTTACAGCTCGGTACATTGCACCGCTATCTACATATACATAGCCCAAGTAATCTGCTAGCTGTTTGGCTACTGTGCTTTTTCCTGTAGAGGAATATCCGTCAATTGCTATAGTAATTTTATGCATTATTGAAGGTCTATATTAAGTCCGAAAAAACTTGAAGATGCTGCTGTGCTGTATTTTGAATAAGAATAACTTAAACGAAGCTTGTTAAGTTTAATACCAAATCCTGCGCTTAAACCGGCAAATGCACGCTTTTCAGCGATACGCAATTCTTCACCTCGTCTGAAATTGTATCCTAAACGAATATTAAATCCACTTTCAGGAAATAATTCTATTCCTGCAACCATATGGCGGAATGCATTATCTATAAAATTAATGTTTTCTTCTTGTGTATTCCCTTCTAGATCTGTTGTTTCTCGCGAAGGGTTAGAAAAAGCAACATTCCATTGCTGCATATTTTCTAAGGTGAAATGCCAACGTATAGGTACGTTTTCTAAGGTTTGTGATATCCCGAAGATTAACTCAAATGGCAAAGGCTCATACTCCTCGTGATAAGGGGTGAACTGAGTTCCTAAGTTTCTTGCAACACCGCTAATATGCAAATCCCAATCTTCATAAACATACATCAGCCCAATGTCTAAAGCACCACCAAAAGAAGAGTAATTTTCTAAGGTTGAAGATATTAACTTCACATTTACACCAACGTGAAAGTTTGTAAAAGCAATATTTCTAGCATGTCCTAACGAAAGCGCTACTTCACCTCCACTAAAACTACTTGTGGGGTTTCCGTTTTCGTCATACCCATCAAACTTTCCGTAATTTACATAAGTAACACCAGCGTGTAGCACTTGTGTTCTGCGGTCCCACAAATAAGCATAGGTGGCAGTACCGTAGTTAACATCTCCTATATAGTTTGTGTAATTAACCGAAAGTTGGTTGTCCATAGCTGGATTTATACTCGCTGGGTTAAATAATGGTTGCGTAGGATCGTAATCGTAATTAGTTATTACTTTTCCACCTAAAGCGGCCATCCTCGGGCTATTTACTAAATTTAGAAACTGATAGGTAGCTCGCCCCCCTATCTGAGCTACTAAGAGCTGAGATATAAATAGGAAAACAACTAAGAAAACCTTTCGGAGCATAGACGCGAGTTACCGTAACTAAAAACTAAACGAATGCAAGTATAATTTATTTTTGCAAAGGAAAGAAATGATTGCGGATTAAAGTATAAATGACGAATAAATATACTTTAATCCACAATCAAAAAAATAGTTTTAAAGCTTTTTTGCGTTTTTAACCTTCTCTTTTGTGAGTGCTAATTCTAAAACATCACTCATATCTTTCACATAATGAAAAGTGAGTCCCTTTAAATACTCTGGGTTTATTTCGTCTATATCGCGTTTGTTGTCTTCACAAAGTAGTATTTCCTTTATTTTTGCTCGTTTTGCTGCTAGAATTTTTTCTTTTATTCCTCCAACAGGCAATACCTTACCGCGCAAAGTAATTTCGCCAGTCATAGCGATAGATTTTTTTACTTTTCGCTGTGTAAAAAGTGAAACCAATGAGGTAAGCATTGTTATACCTGCACTAGGTCCATCTTTTGGCGTTGCGCCTTCAGGAACGTGAATATGTACGTTGTACTTGTCAAAAATATCTGGATTAATACCTAATTTTTCGGTATTAGCCTTTATGTATTCCAACGCAATAGTTGCAGATTCTTTCATTACTTTTCCAAGGTTCCCAGTCATATTCATACTGCCTTTTCCTTTAGAAAGTATAGATTCTATAAAGAGAATATCACCTCCAACACGTGTCCAAGCAAGTCCTGTAACAACACCAGCTACATCGTTATTTTCGTATTTATCGCGTTCCATTTTTGGTGCGCCCAATACTTCAATAATCAACTCGTTTGTAACTTTAACATCGTATTCTTCCTCCATTGCAATTTTCATAGCTGCGTAACGAACCATTTTTGCAATTTGTTTTTCTAAACCACGAACTCCACTCTCGCGTGTATAGCCTTCAACTATTTTTTCTAGTTGGGGTTTCGCAATTTTTAGTGCGTCTAGGCTCATACCGTGCTCCTTTATTTGTTTAGGAAGCAAATGGCGTTTTGCAATCTCTACTTTTTCTTCTATAGTATACCCCGTAACATTTATAATCTCCATACGGTCTAGCAAAGCAGGCTGTATAGTGCTTAAGCTGTTAGAGGTGGCTAGAAACATTACTTTAGAAAGATCGTAACCAAGCTCTAAAAAATTGTCGTAAAAGGCATTATTTTGCTCAGGGTCCAACACTTCTAGCATAGCCGAAGATGGATCTCCTTGATTGCTTGCAGAAATTTTATCTATCTCATCTAAAACAAAAACTGGATTGCTAGTTTCTGCTTTCTTAATACTTTGAATAATTCTACCTGGCATCGCACCTATATAGGTTTTTCTGTGACCGCGTATTTCCGCTTCGTCACGAAGGCCACCTAAACTCATACGTACATACTTTCTGCCTAATGCCTCTGCTATAGATTTTCCCAAAGAGGTTTTACCTACACCTGGAGGTCCGTAAAGACACAGTATAGGCGATTTCATATCGTTTCTAAGCTTTAAAACAGCCAAGTGTTCTATAATACGCTTTTTTACATCGTCTAGCCCGTAATGATCGCGGTCTAGAATCTTTCTAGCTTTTACTAAATCAAATTTATCTTTGCTGTATTTATCCCAAGGTAAATCTAAAAGTAATTCTAAATAGTTGCGTTGTATACTAAATTCTGCAACCTGAGGATTCATACGCTGCATTTTTGAAAGTTCTTTCTCAAAATGCTTTGCAACCTCTTTACTCCATTTTTTATCTTTAGCGCGATTGCGCATTTCTTCTATTTCTTCTTCTGCTGAAGAACCTCCCAGCTCTTCTTGTATAGTCTTCATTTGTTGGTGAAGAAAATACTCGCGTTGTTGCTGGTTTATATCGCTCTGAACCTTAGATTGAATGTCGTTGCGCAGCGAAAGCTTCTGAATCTCCAAATTCATATAACGAAGCGTTTCTAAAGCGCGGTCTTTTAGATTGTTGATCTCTAAAAGCGCTTGTTTTTGTTCAACTTCAATATTTAAATTTGAAGAGACAAAATTGATTAGAAAGCTAGAACTTTCAATGTTTTTAATGGCAAAAGCAGCTTCAGAAGGAATATTAGGGCTCTCCTTAATAATCTTTAAAGCCATTTCTTTAATAGACTCTATTATAGCAGAAAACTCTTCACTTTCTTTTTCTGGGCGTGCTTCTGCAACTTCAGAAATTGTAGCTGTCATATATGGATCTGTAGTAATGACTTCGGCTACTTCAAACCTCTTTTTTCCTTGAATAATAACCGTTGTATTACCATCGGGCATTTTTAATACACGAAGAATTTTTGCAACTGTTCCTATTGTATTTATATCTGAAATACCAGGTTCTTCTTCATTTTCATCTTTTTGAGAAACTACCCCTATAACTTTTGAACCCTTATTGGTTTCGTTTATAAGCTTTATAGACTTATCGCGTCCCGCAGTAATAGGAATTACTACACCCGGAAACAATACCGTGTTACGAAGTGGTAAAATAGGTAAAATCTCTGGAAGCTCTTCTTTGTGCATTGCATCCTCGTCTTCGGCAGACATTAATGGAATGAACTCTGCATCTTCTTTTAAATCTTGAAATGACAACTTGTCTAATGATGTAAGTTTTGAATTGGCCATATATTTCTTTAGGACATTGTGTCACAAATGTAAGTGGTGCAATGTCTTATTTTTATGTTGTTTATGAATTTATTATAAAAAAACACTGGCTGTCAGGCATTTTATATGTTCTTTAATACTATATTTCAAGAGTTATGCCAGTTCTAGATTTTTTTTAGTTGAAAGTGTAACATTCAAAATAAAATCCTGTCTTTAAATAGTATAACTAACTATTAAATTTAAAATATTATGATCTCTCTATTAAAATCATCCATCGCATTAACGCTGTTAATTTTCACAAATGGTACCTTAACAGCTCAAAACAGAAACGCTAACGTCATTAAAGGTAGTGGCAACTTAGTTACAAGAACAGTGACAACACAGGATTACAGTTCTATTTACGTGTCTGGATCTATGGACGTTTATTTAGAAAAAGGTAGTGAAGGCAAAATTATTGTTACCGCCGAAGATAATGTTCAAGACCGTATTTTAATTGAATCTAACGGAGAAACACTTACTATTTCAATGAAAAAAAACACTTCTCTTAGAAACACCAAAAAAATTAAAATTACAGTTCCTTTTGAAGATATTTCTGAAATATCTCTAAATGGTTCTGCAGATATTGAAGGAAAAAGCACTGTAGATTCAAACTCGCTTGCGTTAAAATTAAATGGCTCGGGAGATATAGATCTTTCGGTAGAAACTACAAATATAAAAGCGCAAATCAATGGTTCGGGAGATATAGACCTTGATGGTAAAGCTTCAGAGATAGAGGTGAAAATTATAGGCAGTGGAGATTTTGATGCCGAAGAACTAATAGCAGAAAATGTAGAAGTATCTATTGCAGGTTCTGGCAATGCTAGTGTATATGCTTCAAGTAGTTTAAAAAGCAGAATTCAGGGTTCTGGCTCTGTGCTTTATGGTGGTAATCCTACTACCAACGATTCAAAAGTTATGGGTTCTGGTAGTGTTAAACCACTTTAATACGCTAAACTCATATAAAAAAAGCCATTTTTAGAAAGTCTAAAAATGGCTTTTTTTTATCTTGTATTTTAAATTATGGCAGTACTATTAAAAACTGTCCAGCCGTTACTTGGTGTATTGTTGGATCCTGCCCAGATGGGTCTATAGCACTATAGTTAAACGTACCTTCAATTATGCCAGTGGTAAGGTCGTAATTAGTTATTGTAATTGTACCCGGATTAGAAACATAAGTAATAGAAGTACCTACATCTGGTGTATATGTACTAACAATCTCATCACCGTCAATTACTTCTTCAGACATATCAAAAGTACCTTCTGTAATGGTTGCTGGAAAAGTAAGTACCATTCTTTGATCTTCTACTGTTGTAGTAATAGTTATAGTTGGATAACCGTTAAAAACGTCTGTAGTAATCTCTAAATTTTCACTATCTGGTGTATATGCTGCACCATCAATAGTTGCGCTAAACATATTATTAGCTCCAGGTATACCTTCAAAATAGACTGTAAAACTACCTTCGGTAATATCGACCACATCGGGTAGTATATTAAAAGGATCTGTAGCTGTAAACTCGAATGTTGCTGTTAAAACACCTAGCACTAGATCAAACTCTGTAATCGTAATTGTTCCAGGATTAGAGGTTAAGTTATCTGCTCCATTTCCTGCATTATATAGCCCGATTAATTCGGTACCATCAGAAATTTGAACCATATCAAAAGTACCTACGCCCAATGAACGCGGTACGTCTATACGTATTTGTTCACCAGTAGAAGATTTAGCTTCAATATTTATCATATGCACATCGCCAACCATAGGTTCTGTAACAGTAATGTTGTCTGCTATAAAGTCTTCTCCGAATGCTTTCGCAAAAAATTCGTTATTAGGATCTCCTCCTCCTGTTCCGCCGCCACCGCCGCCGCCAGTATCGTCAAGGATATAAGGTATTTCATTAAAAGCTCCATTTGTAATAGTAATGTCTTCAAGGACAGGGTTACCACTACCGTCAAGTATTGGGTTACCATCGCCATCTACTTTAATACGAGAACCTACAAAGCTAAAAGTACCCGAAACTGTTAGAGCGCTAGCATCAAGAGCGGTAATATTTAAAAGTCCATAGCCTCCTAAACTCTCTGCAGATATATAAGGTAATGGGTTTGCGGAACCGTCAAAATAAGAGCCCGAGTTTAGATTAATATTTCCTAAAGAAAGATCGAAAGAACCCACAGCTGCATCTGCTACAGCAAGGCTAATGTTTTCACCACCAGGTTTTGTGCCTGTTATTACCATTTCATTATCTGAAGTAAGCGTAGCTGAAACTGTAACAGCAACAAATTCTTGTCCTTCTATTTCGGCTATAAATTGCCCTTCAGTCGCTCCATTTTCATCATCTAGAATAAATTCGCCCGTAATTGGCTCATTATCACAGGAGATAAACTGAAATGCTATAAATGCTAGAAGCATCCCCTTCAAAAAATACATTTTCTTCATAAATTAAGTCGTTTTGTAGGTAATAACCGCAAACTTAAACAAAAATTGTTTAATCGTTTTTATTTCGCGGTACTCTTAGTAATAAAAATACACCTGTTATAAAAAATAATACTAGAAATAATATTGAGTTTCGCATACTTCCGGTTATCTGATCTATAAATCCGTAAATAAGCATTCCTATTACTATTCCTATTTTTTCTGATACATCATAAAAGCTAAAATATGAGGTTGTATCATTGGTTTCTGGTAAAAATTTTGAATAAGTAGACCTAGAAAGTGACTGTATGCCACCCATAACCAATCCCACTACTGCCGCTGTACTGTAAAACTGAAGTGGTGTTTCTATAAAAAATGCCACTATACAGATAACCACCCAAATGCTGTTTATTACAATTAACACAGCTATATTTCCAAATTTTTCTGAAGCGCGAGAAGTTATTATAGCTCCTCCTACGGCTACAAGCTGAATAATGAGTATGCTCACTATTAAGCCCATTGTTTTTGCATCATCTCCTCCCCAGGCTATTTCCTGTTCACCAAAATACGTGGCTACTAACATCACTGTTTGTACAGCCATACTATAAACGAAGAAAGCAGCCAAAAATCGTTTTAACTTTAAATTTTCAGACAGCGAATTATAAACACCTTTAAGTTCTTTAAAACCATTTAAGACTACATCTGAAGTTACCTTTTTGCCACTTTTATTTCCTCTTGGAAGAAAATAAAAAGAGTATTGGCTAAAGAGTATCCACCAGACACCAACGGTTACAAAAGACCAACGCATAGCTTTCATACTAGCTTCACCTCCTTCTCCAAAACCAAATACTTCTGGAAACATAACCATAGCTAGATTAAAGAGCAATAATAAAACACTCCCTAAATAGCCCAGTGAATAGCCACGAGCACTCACTCTATCTTGTTGTTCTGGAAAGGCAACATCTGGCAAATACGAATTGTAAAAAACTAAACTACCCCAAAACCCTATCAGTCCAAAAAAGTAAAACAATAAACTAATATGAATATTCTCTAAGCTAAAAAAATAGAGCCCCATACAAGATAAAGCACCTAAGTAGCAGAAAAACTTCATAAAGTTCTTCTTATTACCTACATAATCTGCAATTCCTGAAAGTAAAGGCGAAATAAATGCCACTAATAAAAATGCGGCTGCCGTAGTATAACTAATTAAAGGAGTACTCCTAATAGCGCCTCCAAAAACCGTAACTGTAGTAATATCAGCCGATTTAAAAAGGGCTTGATAATAAATAGGAAATATAGCCGAAGCAATTACAAGGCTATAAACCGAATTTGCCCAATCGTAAAAAGCCCAAGCATTTAGCAGTTTTCTACTTCCTTTTAATAAGTTAGGCATAGTTGTGAGTAGTGTTTTGAGGTTACTAAACTAATAAAAAATCCCACTTAAAGTGGGATTTTAAAAATATTCTATAAAATTTTATTTCTATTTAATACTTATTTTTTAAATGTGGTTACTCCAAATTTTGCAGCTTCAGCTTTAGCTTCAGAAACCCAAGATTGAATGTTTTGTATTCTCGTTGCACTTGCTGGGTGGGTGCTTAAAATTTCGGGAGGTGTATTGCCATTTTCTTGAGCTTGCATACGTTGCCATAGTTCTGCAGCTGCAGCAGGTTCGTAACCAGCAATAGCCATTAGAACAAGCCCAATGTGGTCTGCTTCAGTTTCGTGACTTCTGCTAAATGGTAGCATCACCCCTACACTAGAGCCCAATCCATAAGCCGTATTAAATATCTCTTGGTTTTCGGCATTACCGCTTAATGCTATATTTCCTGCAACTGCTCCTACTTGTTGTATTTGGCTAGCACTCATACGTTGCTGACCGTGATTTGCAAGTGCATGAGCAACTTCATGCCCCATTACAGCTGCCAATCCAGCTTCATTTTTAGTAATTGGTAAAATACCTGTATAGACTACAATTTTACCTCCTGGCATACACCAGGCGTTTACTTCATCGCTATTTACAAGGTTGTATTCCCAACGGTAATCTGTTAAATAACCCGCGTAGCCGTTTGCATTAAGGTATCGCTCTGCTGCAGCAGCAATCTTTTGCCCTACATTCTTAACCATATTTGCATCTGTGGTTCCTGTTACAACATTATTTTCAGACAAAAATTGATCGTATTGCTGAAAAGCCATTGGCAAAATTTGTGAATTTGGCACTAAAGCTAATGTTGATTTTCCTGTAAAAGGATTCGTGCTACAAGCAACAACTACAATACCTAACAGGAGTATAGAAAGTGATTTTTTAAATTTCATGAGTGAGGTTTTAGTTTAAATGTTAAAATTATAAATATAAAATATTGTAATCAACAATTTTCTTATTAAAATTAATTTTTTCAAAAATTATTCCAAAAAGGTGAAAACGCAATAGTTACCTTAATATATAATAGCTTGTAATGCCTTTATTTCTCACCTTTGTAAAAAAGTTGGAACGACTTTTGCAAAGTTCCAAATAAATATTTAAAAATTACCTATTATGAAAAACATACTTCTTTTTTTAGCCCTTTCTTCAACCATTTTATTTACCTCTTGTGAAGGCGATCCAGGACCTCCAGGACAGGACGGACTAGACGGTGGTATAGAATACGCACAAGTGTTTGAAACAACTGTGAGTTTTAGTAGCGGAAATAATTTTGAAAACTTAATTAGCTATCCGTCAAATGTTATTGTTTATGAAAGTGATGTTGTTTTAGTGTATCGTTTAGTAGAAGTTGTTTCGGGTTCTGATGGACCTATAGATGTATGGGAGCAATTACCTCAAACCTATTTCCCGGTACAAGGAACATTACTCTATAGTTTTGACCACACTTTCTTAGATGTAAAAATATTTTTAGACGGAAATTTCGATCTAAATACACTTGGTGCTGAATTTACAAACAACCAAACTTTCCGCATAGCCGTAGTTCCTTCAGAGTTTGCAAAAACAAATCCTTCTATGGATGATATTTTAGAAGTAATGCAGATAACAGATTCTCAAGTTGAAAGAATAGAATTATAGTTTTTGGTTTTATAAGGTGTAAGTATTTAAAAATTCAATAGACAAACTTGAATATCCTAACATTTCTATAAAACCCAACTTTAAAAACTATGAGATCTATTATTTTATTAACTGTAAGTGTTTTATTTTTTTGCTGTAATTCCCCTGCACAAAAAAGCAAAACAGAAGAAAAAGAAACCTTTAAAATAAGCAAAACAGATGCCGAATGGAAAGCGCAGCTTTCTCCAGCAGCATACAGAGTGTTGCGTCACGAAGGTACTGAACGTGCTTTTTCTAGTGCCCTAAACGACAATCACAAAGAAGGAACCTATGTATGTGCTGGTTGTGGCACTCCTGTTTTTGAAAGTAAACACAAATTTAATAGCGGTACAGGCTGGCCTAGTTTCGACAGAGAAATAAAAGGGAATGTTGCCTATGCTACAGACAAAAAATTAGGCTACACTCGTGTTGAAGAACATTGCGCAACTTGTGGTGGACATTTAGGACATGTTTTTGAAGACGGACCTAAAGAAACCACTGGAAAAAGACATTGTATAAATGGGGTTGCACTAAATTTTGTTCCAAATGATGGAGAATAGCGAGTTTTACCCAATAAAAAAGACCGAAGCAGAATGGCGTAAACAATTAGGTGAAAAACGCTATCACATCCTTCGTGAAAAAGGCACAGAATTTCCTCGATCTGGAAAATACAACCTCACATTCAAAAAAGGTATTTATACCTGTGGAGCCTGTTATACACCTATTTTTGATAGCAATAGTAAGTTTGAAAGCGACTGTGGTTGGCCTTCATTTGACGATGCTATTGAAGGAGCAATAGAGTATGTAGAAGATAAAACGCACGGTATGTTGCGCACAGAGATTCTTTGTGCCAATTGTGGCAGTCACTTAGGTCATGTTTTTGAAGATGGCCCAACAGAAACTGGACAACGGTTTTGCGTGAATTCACTATCCTTAGATTTTAAGAAGAAATAGGATAAAACACAAGTTTGAAACACTAAATTCCAAGGGGTTTTCCTTTGGAATTTTTTGTTTTTAAAATTTGCTTCCGAATAATCAGGCTGTTCATTGGAATTTTTCCCTTTGTATTTCGTAAATTCGTTGCTTCAAAAGAAATACATATAAAATTAAGTAATGAGCAAATACGACGTTATAGTTTTAGGAAGCGGTCCAGGCGGATATGTTACAGCCATAAGGGCTTCACAATTAGGTTTAAAAACCGCCATTGTTGAAAAAGAAAGCCTTGGAGGCGTTTGTTTAAATTGGGGATGTATCCCTACAAAAGCACTTTTAAAAAGTGCGCAAGTTTTTGATTATTTAAAACACGCAGATAGTTACGGCTTAACTGTTAAGGAATTTGATAAAGACTTCGGTAAAGTTGTTGAACGTAGCCGTGGGGTTGCTGAAGGAATGAGTAAAGGCGTGCAATTTTTGATGAAAAAAAACAAAATTGACGTTATCAATGGCTTCGGAAAAATTAAACCTGGAAAAAAGGTTGAAGTAGACGGAAAAGAATATTCCGCAGATCATATAGTTATTGCAACAGGAGCTCGCTCTCGCGAATTACCTAACCTGAAACAGGACGGTAAAAAAGTGATAGGTTATCGCGAAGCAATGACACTAAAAAAACAACCCAAAAGTATGATAGTTGTGGGTAGTGGCGCCATAGGTGTTGAGTTTGCTCATTTCTACAATTCAATGGGTACAGAGGTTACTATCGTAGAGTTTTTACCTACCCTTGTTCCTCTAGAAGATGAAGATGTTTCAAAACAATTTGAGCGTTCTTTCAAAAAAGCTGGAATTAAAGTAATGACAAATTCTTCCGTAGAAAAATTAGATACTACAGGAAAATTAGTAAAAGCTACAGTTAAAACTGCTAAAGGAGAAGAAACCCTAGAAGCAGAAGTTGTGCTTTCTGCAGTTGGAATTATCTCAAACCTAGAGAATATAGGTCTTGAAGACGTAGGTATCGTAACAGATAAAGGAAAGATTATGGTCAATGATTGGTACCAAACAAACATTCCTGGTTACTACGCTATAGGCGATGTAGTTCCTGGTCCTGCCCTAGCCCACGTTGCTTCAGCTGAAGGTATAACTTGTGTAGAAAAAATTGCTGGTCTTCACGTAGAACCTATAGATTACGGAAATATCCCTGGTTGTACTTATGCAAGTCCAGAAATAGCTAGTGTAGGTATGACAGAAAAGCAGGCTAAAGAAGCTGGATACGAACTTAAAGTTGGTAAATTCCCGTTCTCAGCAAGTGGTAAAGCTAGTGCTTCTGGTGCAAAAGATGGTTTTGTAAAAGTAATCTTTGACGCCAAATACGGCGAATGGTTAGGCTGCCATATGATAGGCGCTGGCGTAACAGATATGATAGCCGAAGCTGTTTTAGGTAGAAAACTAGAAACAACAGGTCACGAAGTATTAAAAGCTATTCACCCACACCCAACAATGAGCGAAGCTGTAATGGAGGCTGTGGCAGATGCCTATGGTGAAGTAATTCATTTATAAGCTCACGACTTACTCAAAAATAAAAAAAAGCTCCTTTCGGAGCTTTTTTTTATTTTATTAATTGTTGATCTCAATAACTTTCGGGATTGTTGAAAATAAAAATTTATTACTAATTATCTATCATACATCATTACAATTCCTACTCCCTACTATCTATCCAATTAAGCTCTGCAAAGCCAGTTCGTAGCTCTGTAAACCAAAACCTACGATTACTCCTTTTGCATTGGGAGATATATAACTTTTGTGTCTAAAATCTTCTCTAGAGAAAGTGTTTGAGATATGTACTTCTACAACTGGAGCTTTAATAGCCTTAACGGCATCTGCTATTCCTACTGAAGTATGCGTATATGCGGCTGCATTTAGTATAATACCGTCGTACTTATAACCTACTTCTTGTATTTTATCTATTAACTCACCTTCTATATTAGATTGAAAATAAGAAATTTCCTGGTTTGCGTATTTTTTCTGTAATCTTTCAAAAAATTCTTTAAAAGTTTCATTGCCGTATATATCGTTTTCTCGCCTACCAAGTAGGTTTAAATTTGGCCCGTTAATAATGATAATTTTCATTCAATAAAGATAAAAAATAATAGTTTCTAGAAAACCAAACTTTTCAATTTATACTAAAAAATAAAGTATCCAACACTAAGGCTTAAGATGCCAAACTTCGCATTGGAATTGTCGTAAATATCTGTAAGGCCAAGCGTGTAGCGTGTTTGAAAGAAGATATTATTAGGTAATTTATACTGTAAACCAAAACCAGCACCTATACTTAGAGTTTCTGCATTGTTTAATTTACCTTCAAAACCTGGAGTGTCATCACCACCTTTATCTTTTAACTTTTTATTTATATTAAACCCAAATTGCGGACCCGCTTGTAAACTCAACCCTTTTACAACCTTATAATCTGCCAGAACAGGAAGATTTATATAGTCTAGATGATATCGTAAAGTCTCATAACTATAATGCTGAGTGGAATACAATAATTCTGGTTGAATAGAAAATTTTTCAGTTATTGCTAGGAGTCCTACCGCTCCTAAATGATAGTTAAAACCACTAATATTCTTAGTAGAGTTATCGTTGTTTAATATAACGAAATTCACTCCAGTTTTAGCGCCAAGATTAAATTGTTGAGCTTTACTTTCTGTATAGCAAAGTATAATGACTACCAATACTAGTATTTTTTTAATCATATACGTAAATTTTTAACTAAAGTAATGGAATTAATTGAAAACAAAAAAAGCAGGAACCCTATCCTGCTTTTATAAAACTTGCTAATTCAAAATACTAAAAAGTATATCCTGCTGAGATTTGAAATACATTACTTTGGTTTTTATAACTATAGGTAATGCCATCATCTACGTATTCCTCATTTACATTTAACAATCCTTTGTTATAGCGTAAACTAAAGAAAACTCCCATATCTAGTCTATAGGATGCACCTATACCAAAAGCAGCATCAAAACTCTTAAAACTATCCTTTATGTCATCACCATCATCGTTTTTCGCATTAACCAATACGCCAAAAACAGGCCCTGCTTCTGCAGTTAAACCTTCAATTATATAGTATTTTCCCAAAACTGGTACACGTACGTAATCTAAGTTTATATTGTCGTCTACACCACTAAAGTTCCAATTAGAACCTTCTGAAGAGTATAATAATTCTGGCTGCACAGCAAATTTGCCCATCAATGGGATTTCTACAAGTCCTCCTAGGTGAAAACTAGTTCTAGCTCCAAGACTACCAACGCCGTAACTATCGCCTCCTAAGGAAGCTATATTTAAACCTAATTTGGCGCCCATTCTAAATTCTTGAGATTGCACTGTTCCTAATGTTAAAATAGTAACCGAAATAAATAGTAAGATTTTTCTCATAATTAAATTGTTTTAAAGTTAATTTGATCGACACTATTGTCAATTTCAAAATAACCCAATTACAACTTCCTCAACTAGAAATCTTGTAACCAATCTTATAACAAATGTAACATCACAAACAACAACAAAACATTTACACAGTTAATAATCAGCTTATTGTGTTTATTTTTTAAAAAGAACACATTTAAAAAGTTGAAAAACTAAAACTCAGAACTACAATTTACAGCAAGTGCTTTGCTGTATAAAATCATAAAAAAAACCGCCCAGATTGGGCGGTTTTTTTAATAAAATATACTTGTCTTTTACAAGAAGGAATAGCCAACTGCAAGAGAAAATACATTGTTCTTACTTTTTGTATCTTCTAAAACATCCTTAAAGCCAAAATTATATCTTGCATCTATTCTTAGACCTAGCGGAAGGTCGTATCCGGCACCTATAACTCCAGAGACATCACTCTGCTCAACTTTTTCCTTTGAAAAACCACCACCATTGTTTGGCACATATACGTCGTCGTCAACTACAAACCCAAACTGAGGTCCTGCTTGTACGTTTAATCCTTTGAATAAATAATATTTTAAAACCACAGGAACATTAATGTAATTTAAATCAAACTCGCCAAATTCAAAATCAGCACCTTGTTGAGAGTACAAAATATCTCCTTGAACCCCAATTTTTTCCGAAAACTTAATCCCAGCAAACACACCAATATGAAAGCCAGACTTATCTGATAGGTTTTCGTAACCTGAAATACTTGAAAAATTAGCTCCTGCCTTTATCCCTAAATCAAGACCCTGAGAGTAAGTTACCGTTCCTGCAAACAATGCAAATACTATTAAAAATAATTTCCTCATAATTATCGTTTATTTTAGTTTTAAAAATAAAAGTAAATATACTATTTAACTTTTGTACATAAATCTATATAGAATTTTGTTAACTATTGTTTAAAGTAGTATTATAGCGATATGAAGTGGCAGCAAGTTTTAAAAGACTATCAAAATTACCTGCGTTTAGAACGTGGACTTTCAGAAAATTCTATACTAAATTACTCTTTAGACGTAAAAAAACTTATCGCTTGGCTTGACGTCAATGAAATTGAGCTTTCCCCTATTTCTATTACTGAGCAAACCCTGCAGCAATTTATCTATGAGATTGCAAAAAAGGTGAATCCGCGTACACAAAGCAGGCTTATATCTGGTTTAAAAGGATTTTTTAATTATTTAATTTTTGAAGATTACCGTAAATCAAACCCTTTAGAGCTTATTGAAGCACCAAAATTAGGCAGAAAACTTCCAGATACTTTAGCTATTGAAGAGATAGACGCCTTAATAAATGCTATAGTTTTAAGTAGTAAACAGGGCGAAAGAAATCGCGCTATCATTGAAACACTATACGGTTGTGGGCTTCGTGTATCTGAATTGACTAACTTAAAAATATCTGATTTATATTTTGATGAAGGCTTTATAAAAGTTACTGGTAAGGGAGATAAACAAAGGTTAGTCCCCATTGGAGCTATAACCGAAAAATACATAACGATCTACAGAAAAGAAATACGCGTTCATCAACAAATTGACAGCAAAGCAAAAGACACCCTCTTTTTAAACCAGCACGGAAGACCTTTAACTAGAGCGATGATTTTTACTATTGTAAAACAATTGGCTGAAAAGGCAGGCATAAAAAAAACAATAAGTCCGCATACCTTTCGGCATTCTTTTGCTACTCACTTACTAGAAAACGGTGCCGATCTAAGAGCCATACAGCAAATGCTAGGGCACGAAAGCATTACTACTACAGAGATTTACACTCATATTGATAGAAAACACCTTACTGAAGTTATAAACAGTTTTCACCCTAGGAAATAAGTAGCCCAACCCTTGAAGGGAGAACTATCTTGTAATAAAAAACAAAAAGCTCCTTTCGGAGCTTTTTTTATTGAGTTTGAGTAAGAGTACCCCATTCGGGGCTAGGGAGCCTGTTAAGAGGGCTTATTTAGCAATATTAACCGCTCTAGTTTCGCGAATTACGGTAACCTTAACTTGCCCTGGGTAAGTCATATCGGTTTGTATTTTCTGTGAAATTTCAAAAGAAAGTTGTGATGCTTTTTCATCGCTAACTTTTTCACTTTCAACCATAACTCTAAGCTCACGTCCCGCTTGGATTGCATATGCTTTATTAACACCTCCAAAACCAAAGGCTATATCTTCAAGGTCTTTTAGACGCTGAATGTAAGAATCCAATACTTGGCGTCTCGCTCCAGGTCTCGCTCCGCTAATAGCATCGCAAACTTGAATGATAGGCGATAACAAGCTTGTCATTTCTATCTCGTCGTGGTGAGCTCCAATTGCATTGCATACCTCTGGTTTTTCACCGTATTTCTCTGCCCATTGCATACCTAAAAGTGCGTGTGGCATTTCTGTTTCTGTTTCTGGCACTTTACCTATATCGTGAAGCAATCCAGCACGTTTTGCCAGTTTTGCATTTAAACCAAGTTCGGCTGCCATAACACCACATAATCTTGCAACTTCGCGCGAGTGATGTAATAAGTTTTGACCGTATGAAGAACGATATTTCATACGTCCTACAGCTTTTATAAGCTCAGGATGCAAACCGTGTATACCTAAATCTATAACAGTACGCTTCCCTACTTCTATAATTTCTTCTTCTATTTGCTTCGTAGTTTTTTTAACTACTTCTTCAATTCGTGCTGGGTGAATACGTCCATCAGTTACTAATTTATGTAACGATAAACGGGCTATTTCTCTTCGTACAGAGTCAAAACAAGAAAGGATAATAGCTTCTGGGGTATCGTCTACAATAATCTCTACTCCTGTTGCTGCTTCAATAGCTCGTATGTTTCTACCTTCACGACCAATAATTCTACCTTTTACATCATCGCTTTCAAGGTTAAATACCGAAACACAGTTTTCTACTGCTTCCTCGGTACCTATACGCTGAATGGTATTTATAATAATCTTCTTTGCTTCTTGCTGAGCCGTCATTTTTGCTTCTTCCATAGATGTTTGAACAAAGGCCATAGCTTGTGTTTTGGCTTCGTCTTTCAAACTTTCCATCAATTGGTTCTTTGCTTCGTCTGCAGACAAACTACTTATAACTTCAAGTTGCTCTATTTGGCTTCTATGCAGTTTATCTACTTCGTTTTGCTTTTTGTCTAGGATTGAAATTCTATCGTCATAGTCAGACTTCTTAGATTCAATTTCAGCATTTAGTTTTTTAGTTCTTGCTAACTCGCTAGAAACTTGCGATTCTTTATCTCTTGTTCTTTTTTCTGCTTCAGAAATCTTTTTGTCACGATTTAAAATTACTTTTTCGTGTTCAGATTTCAGCTCAAGGAATTTTTCTTTTGCTTGAAGAATTTTATCTTTCTTTATTGTTTCGGCTTCAGATTTTGCCTCTTTAAGTATAGCAGACGCACTTTTTTTTGCTCTTGATATTAGTTGAGAAGCGTTGTTTCGCTCCAGGATTTTTGCTATTAAAAACCCAACCACTAAACCAACTATGGCGCCAATTGAAATTGTTATTATATCCATTTTAGTTGAATTATTTGTATAAAAAAAGCCTACATCAATACTGTTATTTTGAATAAACTCCTAAAAAAAAGTTTAGGGTTAACAAGCTGGTCAAGAATCCGCTCAAAGACGGCACGCTTTTACAACTTCAACTCACCCTTTTTAAAGAATTCCTGTTGAGTTTACCAAAAATTAATATTAATGTAGGCAGTAACCTTATTTAATTTAAAGAACGTTATGATAACTCCTCCTGCAATAAATTGTTCAAAGCGGTGAGCTTTGCTTCTATTTCTTGCGTATCGCTAGAGGTATCAATTTGTTTTTGCTCTACCTGCGCAGCAAACTGGAGGGCACACATTGCCAATACATCCTGTTTGTCGCGAACGGCATAACTTTGCTCAAACTTCTTAATCATTTCTTCTATCTTTTTAGTCGCTAACCGCAAGCCTTCCTCCTGTGAAGGATTAATGGTTAAAGGGTATACCCTGTCTGCAATAGATAGTTTTATTTTTAATGGTTCAGCCATTGTTATATTTTATTCGGAAAGTTGGGTAATACATTGATCAATTTCCCGAATTAGAGCGTTTATCTTGAGTTTTGTTTCTCGTTTATGTTGGTCGCTGCCAAGTATTGAATTTGCCAGTTTTAATGAATTGTTTTTTTCAACCCAACCTTCAATTTCAGTTTCAAATTGCTGTTGCTTTAATCTTAAAATAGTAAGCTCCTCTGCTAATTCTGCATTGGCTTTTTTTAATTCAACTTGCTTCGCAAGTAGCTTGCCAATTCTATTTTCAAGAGAATCAACTATTTCAGAAAGATTACTCATTAAAATCTGTGTTCAATACTTCTTTCACAAAGTTAGCATACCATCCCTAATAAGCAAATAGTTTTCTGTTATTTTTTGTATTATTGAAAAAATGTTACAATAAATCAGTGTTTCTCCCCTTTATTATTATCCCGTATTCTTATTTTTACACAATGAAGAAATTTTTAGCGACCCTCTTACTTTTTAGTAGTTTTTTATACGGGCAAAACGACATTCCCACCGATTATTTCTCTAACCCATTGGATATAAACCTGGTACTTGCAGGTAATTTTGGAGAGATGCGTGCTAATCATTTTCACAGTGGGCTAGATATTAAAACAAAGCAACGTGAAGGCTTAGCCGTTTACGCGCCTGCAGATGGATATGTAAGCAGAATAAATGTGCAACATTACGGCTACGGAAAAGCTCTTTATATACTTCATCCTAATGGCTACACTACAGTGTATGCTCACTTGCAAAGTTTTGCCGGAGACATAGAAAAATACGTAAAAGACAATCAGTACAAAAAAGAAACTTTTGAGATTGAACTTTTTCCAGATAACACTTTATTGCCGGTAAAAAAAGGAGACCTTATAGCCTACTCTGGAAATACTGGCGGCAGTGGTGGTCCACATTTGCATTTTGAAATACGCGACTCTGCGCAACGCCCTATGAACCCATTGCTTTTTGGTATAGAAATTCCAGATACAAAAGCACCTATAGTAAGCGCTTTATTTGCTTACCCTATAAGCGATGATGCGCACGTAAACCAGAGTCAGAATCGCACTAAACTTAGATTGATAAAACAGAAAGACGGTAATTATAAGACCGAAACCGTTAAGGCCTTCGGAAAAATTGGCTTCGGCATCACAACTTACGATCAACAAGACGGAGCTTCAAATAAAAATGGAACCTACCGCATAGAATCTAAATTTAACGGAACTGAAAAATTTCAAGTCCTCTTTAATAAATTCGCCTTTTCAGAAACGCGCTATTTAAATCGCTATACAGACTATTGTTATTACGAAACCAACAAGAGTATGGTTCAAAAACTATTCAGAGAAACAAATAATCCTTTAAGTATTATAACAAAAGAAGACGAAAACGGTTATATAACTGTTCAGGATAGTCTACAATCTATTTACACAATAGAGGTAAACGATTACAAGGGCAACAATATGCTTATTTCTGTGCCTATAGAAGGCGCTAAGCTCGATATTTTAGAACCTAAAGACGTGAAAGAAACAGACGATTATATTTATGCAAACCACGCCACATCTATTACCAAGGGCAAGTTTAGTATCTATATACCCGCAAATAGCTTATACGAAGACACTTATTTAGATATTAAAGATGAAGGCGATGTGTTAAAGTTTCACGAAGATATTGTACCCATACACAGTAATATATCTATAACGGCAGATATTTCTAATTACAGTGAATCTGATAAAGACAAGTTATATATAGGCAGACTTAATTACAAAGGACTACCTAGCTATACCTCTACCAGCCGTAAAGGCGATAAACTAACCGCTAGAACCAGAACATTTGGCAGTTATACGGTAGCTTTAGACACTACGGAACCTAGTATAATACCCGTTAATTTTTCTGAAGAAAAATGGATTAGCAGTGAAAATTTCCTAAAACTGAAAATCACCGACGACCTAAGTGGCATAAGTTCATATCGTGCTACTATCAATGAAAAATTCATTTTAATGGAATATGATTACAAAAAAGACGTTCTAACTTATAATTTCAACGATAACGTAAATCTGGAAACAGAAAATAATTTGAAAGTTATTGTAATAGATAATGTGGGAAATAGTGCTACATTTGAAGCAAAATTTTTCAGAAAACAACCCTAACCCTTGCTTTTGAAAACAATAAAACTACCGCTTACACTCCTTTTCTTTTTAATTGCAACTCTTGCAGTTGCTCAAAAAGCTACAATTCGTGGAGTAATTTTAGACGAAACAAATAGTCCGCTAGCTGGCGTAAATGTAACCTATGAGGATAATGGAACCATTTCAGATTTTGATGGGTATTACCTCTTAGAAATCCCTTCTAACCAAGAGGTTTCCGTTACTTTTTCGCACGTTGGTCACAAACCTGCAAAATTGCGCTTTAATTTAAGCCCTAATGAAGATTATGAGCTTAACCCTGTGCTAAAAGTAGATGTAGAGCAAATACCAGAGGTTGTTATTTCTGGCCGTGAAAATAAACGTATAGAAGGTTTGGTAAACATTCAGCCCGAAGTAATTCGTAAAATGGTTGGTGCAAATGCAGGTGTAGAAAACCTTCTAAAATCGCTTCCTGGAGTTAGCGGAAACGATGAACTTAGTACACAATACGCCGTTCGTGGCGGTAATTACGACGAAAACCTAGTATATGTTAACGAGATAGAAGTATACCGTCCCTTTTTAATAAGAAGCGGACAGCAAGAAGGTTTAAGTTTTGTAAATAGCGACCTAACTAGCAATGTAGATTTCTCTGCAGGAGGTTTTCAAGCCAAATACGGCGATAAGCTTTCTTCTGTATTAGATATTACCTACAGACGTCCAGTAGAATTTGGCGCATCTGTAGATTTAAGTCTTTTAGGAGCTAGTGCAGCCGTAGAAGGAATTTCAAAAGATGGACGCCTTTCGGGTATCATAGGGCTTCGCTACCGCGATAACAGTCTACTGGTAAATGCAAAAGAGACCGAAACAAACTACAGACCAAAGTTTGCCGATGCGCAAACATACCTTACTTATAAGTTCTCAAACAAATTTGAACTTAGCTTTTTGGGTAATCTCTCTTTAAACGAATACAATTACAGACCACTTACCAGACAAACTAATTTTGGTACAATTACAGACCCTATAGCATTGCTTGTTTTTTATGAAGGACGTGAAGAAGACCGCTACAACACTTATTTTGGCGCCTTAAAATCTACTTGGGTAGTTTCAGAAAATTATACTGCAAAGTTAATTGCCTCATTATATCAAACTACAGAACAGGAATATTACGACATCCTTGCCGAATATCGTTTAGGAGAAGTTAATACCGAAATAGGTAGTGAAGATCTAGGAACCGTAGAATTTACACGCGGTATTGGTGGGCAGCTTACCCACGCTCGCAACGATCTTGACGCTTTAATACTAAACGTAGAGCACAAAGGGAATCTTTCCTTAGAAGACAACAAAATAGAATACGGCATTAAATACACGCGTGAAGATATTCGCGATCGCGTTCAGGAGTACGAGATCATAGACTCGGCAGGGTTTTCAATACGCCCACCTATTTTTCCTCCAAACGATCAGCCTTACATACCAAATTCATCTGCCATTGAGCCTTACACTAATGTAAGAGCCTTAAACGACACTCAGATAAACCGTGTTTCTGGTTATGCGCAATGGAGTAGAAAAACAAACCTTGGCGATAATGAGTTATGGCTAAATGCCGGTGTACGTGCTCACAACTGGACTGTAAGCGGTAAAAACATAGAAAGCACTACCCAAACAGTCTTTAGCCCTAGAGCGCAAGTATCTTTAAAACCAAATTGGGATAAGGATATGGTTTTCCGCCTTTCTGGTGGTATTTATCACCAACCTCCTTTCTACAGAGAGTTAAGAGACTCTTCTGGAACGGTTCGTCCAGACGTAAAAGCACAAAAATCTGTACATATTGTACTTGGAAACGATTACAGTTTTAAAATGTGGGACAGAGCCTTTAGATTAAACACAGAGGCTTATTACAAGCACTTAACAGATGTTAACCCATATACATTAGAAAATGTGCGTATTCGCTATCGCGCAACTAACAATGCCGTTGCATACGCATACGGACTTGATGTACGTTTAGCTGGTGAGTTTGTACCTGGTACAGAAAGCTGGTTGAGTTTTGGATACCTAAAAACTGAAGAGAATATTGAAGACCGCGGCTATATTTTTAGACCTACAGATCAACGTTTAAAATTTGGTATGCTTTTTCAGGATTACGTAAAGGTTATTCCATCTCTTAAAATGTACCTTAACCTTACCTACAACACAGGGCTTCCCGGAGGCTCCCCTAGTTATGCAGACCCTTACGATTACCAAGTGCGTTTACCAGATTACAAACGTGCAGATCTTGGTGTAAGCTACGTAATTGTAGACAACACTAAGCTTAGAGAAAACGGATGGTTAAAGGTGTTTAAAGAATTTACTGTAGGTGCAGAGATATTCAATATTTTTGATGTGCAAAACTCCATTACAAATACTTTTGTAAGAGATGTTTACACTAAGGTGCAATACTCTATCCCTAATTACTTAACGCCACGCGTATTTAATGTAAGGCTTACTGCGAAGTTTTAATTTATTTGAAGCCTAAATCAGTTAAAAGAAATAATACCGAATACTTATTCGTCTATAAATTCTTTTAAAACAGTTACTACGTAATCTACTTCGTCTTTAGTATTAAAACTGGAGAATGAAAAACGGATAGACGGCTTGCTTAAGTCATCGTCTGAAAGTATTTCGTTTAGTACGTGAGAACCACCTTCGGCTCCACTTTGGCAGGCGCTTCCTTTAGAGCAAGCTATTCCTTTTAAATCTAATTGAAATAAAAGCAACATCGCTTTTTCTTCTGAAATTGGCAAACATACATTTAGTAGTGTATAGGTACTGCGGTCGTTGTCGCCACAGCCACCATTAAATTTTACCGAAGGTATATTTACAGAAAGTTGCTCCTTAAAATAGTTTTTAAGCGCTGTGATATAAGCGCTTTCTTTTTCGAGGTTTTGATACGAAATTTTAAGCGCTTCGGCCATACCTACTATAGCGTAAACAGCTTCGGTACCTGCGCGAAGGCCACGTTCTTGTTCTCCACCGTGGATTAGTGATCGCAAACCAGAATTTTTTCGAACAAAAGCAAACCCAGCCCCCTTAGGACCGTGAAACTTATGTGCTGCTACAGCGGCAAAATCTAAAGGTATTTCTTTAAAATCTAATTCGTAATGCCCTACAGACTGTACCGTGTCGCTATGGAAAAGCACTTGATGTTCTTTGCATAATAAGGCTACTCTTTTTATATCTAAAACGTTACCTATCTCATTGTTAACGTGCATTAAACTCACTAAAGTTTTCTGAGAATTATTTGCTAAAAGATTTTCAAAGTGAGTGTAATCTATATGACCACAAGCATCTAAATTCACAAAATCAATCTGAATTTTGTATTCTTTTTCAAGCCAATCTAAAGTGTGTAAAACAGCGTGATGCTCAATTCGGCTAGAAATAATTCGCTTTACACCAAGATCGCGAACAGCGCTAGTCAATATAAGGTTATCTGCTTCTGTACCTCCAGAAGTAAATATTATTTCGCTTGCAGAAACATTTAAAGTCTTTGCTATTTCTTTTCTCGCATTTTCAAGTAATGATTTTGATGACCTGCCGTAAGAGTGTGTAGAAGAAGGATTTCCGTATTCGGATTTTAAAACTTCGGTTATACAATCAATTACTTCATTACGCAACTGAGTAGTGGCTGCGCTATCAAAATATACTTTTTTCATTGGGCATTTTTTTTATAAAAATTAGTTTAAAACCAATTTCTATTACACTTATATTCTATTTTTACTTAGGTTTTTCGGTTGGCAAAAATAAGCATTAAAACAGTTTTGCTGGCATTTCAGTTAAAAAGAAATGCGTTTCTTTGTACTTTAGAATTTAAACAACATAAAACCGTTGTTTTATTTTATAAGCGAATACCCAAAAAAGTAATTATGAATAGATTTCTTGCCTTTTCTTTTTTCTTAGCTATCCTACTGCAGAGTTGTAATGACGGTGATATAATTATTACAAGTTTTAACTTTGACGATGCCGATTTAGAAAACTGTGGTCAGTCTGGCAATTATGTGTTTTATAAAATTAATACCGAAGCCCAAGAAAGCCTTTCGCTTAAACTAGGAGTTACTAGCGATCTGTATTTAGCCGAAGTTACCAATAGCTACACCTTAGATGGCACTTCAAATTTTGTAAATTACAGATCGTATAATGGTGCTGTGGGTTCTAACTATTTTTGCAGCAGTATCCCTCCTACTTCGCCTCTTGCAATAGCAGATTATCTAGCCGCAGCGGGTACTGCCCAATTAACTACTACTTTTAATTATAACGATAACGATGGCGTTCCTACTGAAGATGAGTTTAATGGTGATACCGATGGTGATGGTATACCAGATATATACGATGAAGACGACGATGGCGATAATGTACCCACGGCATTAGAGCTAGACATACTTAATGAAGATGGAGACGACAACCCGCTCACAAACCCATTAGACACAGATGGAGACGGCATACCAGACTATCTAGACGATGACGATGACGGCGATGGCGTACTAACACGTTATGAAGACAAAAATATGGATCTTAACCCTAGAAATGACGTTACAAATTCTACTGTAGGTGCAGATTACCTAAACCCTGAAGTAGCAGATACATATATAGTTGATGAATACGCAGAACACGAATACACAAACTCTAAAAACCTTAAAATAGTTCTGAAAAACGTAGTGCTTATTCAAGGAGAAGAAGAAATTACTCAAGAAACGATTTCTATGGGAACAATAGAAAACATAGAAATTATTGAAACCACAGTAACCCCCGAGTTTTAGTTTTTTTTTCTATTAGCTATTGACTGAACTTCCCTAAATAGAGTTGACCGTTTTTAGTTAATTAATTCATTGTCAAAAATAGTCATCAATTTTCTTTCTTGAGGCCTCAAGAAAGAAAATTGGTTTATGAACTTTTTA